>JAVHYA010000003.1:0-94931 GCA_031119395.1 Pseudomonadota bacterium | reverse complement strand
GGATGGCGGCGATGTAGCCGCCGGGGCCGCCGCCGATGACGATGACGTCGAATTGCTTGGTATCAGCCATCTGCCTCGTTCCTTAGATGTCGAACAGGAGGCGCGAGGGATCTTCCAGCGCGTCCTTCATCGCCACCAGGCCCAGCACGGCTTCGCGGCCGTCGATGATGCGGTGGTCGTAGCTCATTGCCAGATAGTTCATCGGGCGGATGACGATCTGGCCGTTCTCGACCACGGCACGGTCCTTGGTGGCGTGCACGCCCAGGATCGCCGACTGCGGCGGGTTGATGATCGGGGTCGACAGCATCGAGCCGAAGGTGCCGCCGTTGGAGATGGAGAAGGTGCCGCCGGTCATCTCTTCGATGCCGAGCTTGCCTTCCTGGGCCTTCTTGCCGAACTCGGCAATCTTCTTCTCGATGTCGGCGAAGCTCATCTGATCGGCATTGCGAAGGATGGGCACCACCAGGCCGCGCGGCGAACCGACGGCGATGCCGATGTCGAAGTAGCCGTGGTAGACGATGTCGTTGCCGTCGACCGAGGCGTTGAGCACCGGGTACTTCTTGAGGGCGTGCACGGCCGCCTTGACGAAGAAGCTCATGAAGCCGAGCTTGGTGCCGTGTTCCTTGGTGAAGGCATCCTGGAACTTCTTGCGCAGGTCCATCACCGGGGCCATGTTGACCTCGTTGAAGGTGGTCAGGATGGCGTTGGTGGACTGCGACTGCAGCAGGCGCTCGGCGATGCGCGCGCGCAGGCGGCTCATCGGCACGCGCTCTTCGGGGCGGTCGCCCAGGTCCTGGCCCTTGGGCGCGGACACTTGCGGCAGCGCGGTCTTGGGCGCGCCGGTGGGGATCTGCACGGCCGGCGTGGCGGCGGGTGCGCCGGCGCCGCGGGCCACGGCCGAGAGCACGTCGCCCTTGGTCACGCGGCCGTCCTTGCCGGTGCCGGCCACGTCGTTCACGGTGAGGTTGTTGTCGGCCAGCAGCTTGGCGGCCGAGGGCATGGCGACATCCGACTTGGCGCCGCCGGCCGGCGCAGCCGCAGCGGCGGGTGCGGGCGCAGCGGCCGCAGGTGCCGGCGCCGCTGCAGCGGGCGCGGGCGCAGCGGCACCGGCCTTGCCTTCGGTGTCGATCTTGGCGATCAGCTGGTCGGCGACCACGGTGGCGCCGTCGCCCTGGACGATCTCGGCCAGCACGCCGGCGGCGGGCGCCGGCACTTCGAGCACGACCTTGTCGGTCTCGATCTCGATCAGGATTTCATCGGCCGCGACAGCTTCGCCGGCCTTCTTCTTCCACTGCAGCATCGTGGCTTCGGCCACGGATTCGGACAACTGGGGAACCTTGACTTCAACGATGGACATTTTTTATCTCTGTCTGTTCATGTTCTGGGGAGCGGTACCGGCGCGGGGCTCGGTGCACCTGGACGCGGGCCGGCGCGCAGTGCGCCGGCCCGTTGCCCGTCTTACTTGGTCAGCACGAAACCCTTCAACTTGCCGAAGGCGCCGTCGACCAGCGCCTTCTGCTGCTCCTGGTGCAGGTGCGAATAGCCCACCGCCGGCGAGGCCGACGCGGCACGGCCGGCATAGCCCAGCTTCTGCCCGTCGAGCATGTTCTCGTGGATGTAGTGCTGCACGAAGAACCAGGCACCCTGGTTCTGGGGCTCGTCCTGGCACCACACGATCTCGGTCGCGTTGGCGTACTTCTTGATCTCGGCCGCGAAGGCCTTGTGCGGGAAGGGGTAGAGCTGTTCGACGCGCAGCAGGGCCACATCGTCGGTGCCCTTCTCCTCGCGCTTCTTCGCCAGGTCGTAGTACACCTTGCCCGAGCAGGCGACGATGCGCTTGACCTTGTCGGCCTTGAGCTCCTTGCTGTCCGGGATGACGGTCTGGAAGCCGCCCTTGATGAACTCCGACAGCGGCGAGGTCGCATCCTTGTTCCGCAGCAGCGACTTCGGCGTCATGATGACCAGCGGCTTGCGCAGGTTGCGGATCTGCTGGCGGCGCAGCACATGGAAGATCTGGCTGGCGGTGGTCGGCTGCACGACCTGCATGTTGGTGTCGGCCGCGAGCTGCATGAAGCGCTCCAGGCGCGCCGAGCTGTGCTCGGGGCCCTGCCCTTCGTAGCCGTGCGGCAGCATCAGCGTCAGGCCGTTCACGCGGCCCCACTTCACTTCGCCCGAGGCGATGAACTGGTCGATCACGACCTGGGCACCGTTGACGAAGTCGCCGAACTGCGCTTCCCAGACCACCAGCGTGCTCGGGTCGTTGGAGGCGTAGCCGTATTCGAAGGCCAGCACCGCCTCTTCGGACAGGATCGAGTCGATGACGACGAACGGCGCCTGGTTCTCGGCCACGTTCTGCAGCGGCACGTAGGTGCCCTCGTCGAACTTCTCGCGGTTCTGGTCGTGCAGCACCGCATGGCGGTGCGTGAAGGTGCCGCGGCCCGAATCCTCGCCCGACAGGCGCACCGGATAGCCGCTGGCCACCAGCGAGGCGAAGGCCATGTGCTCGCCCATGCCCCAGTCGACGTTGACGTCGCCGCGGCCCATGGCGGCGCGGTCGTCCAGCACCTTCTTCACCAGCGGATGCACGGTGAAGCCGGCGGGCACCGTGGTGATCTTCTCGGCCAGGCGCTTCCACTCGGCCAGCGGGATTGCCGTGTCGGCGGCATCGGTCCACTTCTTGTTGAGGTAGGGGCTCCAGTCGACCGCGTACTTGCTCTTGAAGTTGGTCAGCACCGGGTCGGAGGTGTTCTTGCCGGCGTCGAAGGCGGCGCGCTGCGCCTTGACCATGTCGTCGCCGAGCGTGTCGCCCAGGCCTTGCGCTGCCAGCTTGTCGGCGTACAGCTTGCGGGTGCCGGGGTGAGCCGCGATCTTCTTGTACATCAGCGGCTGGGTGAGCGAGGGCGTGTCCTGCTCGTTGTGGCCCAGCTTGCGGAAGCAGACGATGTCGACCACCACGTCCTTGTTGAACTCCTGGCGGTACTCGAGCGCGAGCTGCGTGCACAGCACCACGGCTTCGGGGTCGTCGCCGTTCACGTGCAGCACCGGCGCGTCGATCATCTTGACCACGTCGGTGCAGTAGAGCGTCGAGCGGCTGTCGCGCGGATCGCTGGTGGTGAAGCCGATCTGGTTGTTGATGACGATGTGGACCGTGCCGCCGGTGTAGTAGCCGCGGGTCTCGGCCAGCGCCAGCGTTTCCATCACGACGCCCTGGCCGGCGAAGGCCGCGTCGCCGTGCACCAGCACGGGCAGGACCTGGTCGCCTTCCTTGTCGCCGCGGCGGTCCATGCGGGCGCGCACGGAACCTTCGACGACCGGGTTCACGATCTCGAGGTGCGAGGGGTTGAAGGCCAGCGACAGGTGCACCGGGCCGCCAGGGGTGCTGACGTCGGAGCTGAAGCCCTGGTGGTACTTCACGTCGCCGCTGGGCAGGTCCTCGGGCGCGGTGTGGTCGAACTCGGCGAACAGGTCCTTGGGCATCTTGCCCAGGGTGTTCACCAGCACGTTCAGGCGGCCGCGGTGGGCCATGCCGATCACGATCTCCTGCACGCCCTTCTCGCCGGCGCGGTTGATGAGCTCGTCCATCGAGACGATGAAGCTCTCGCCGCCCTCGAGCGAGAAGCGCTTCTGGCCGACGTACTTGGTGTGCAGGAAGCGCTCCAGGCCTTCGGCGGCCGTGAGGCGGTCGAGCACGCGCTTCTTCTGCTCGTTGCTCAGCTTGGGATTCGTGCGGGCGCTTTCCAGCTTTTCCTGCCACCAGCGCTTCTGCGCCTGGTCGGTGATGTACATGTACTCGGCGCCGATGGTGCCGCAGTAGGTTTCACGCAGCGCGTTCAGCAGCTCGCGCAGGGACATCGTGTCCTTGCCGAAGAAGGTGTTGCTGGTGTTGAAGACGGTTTCGAGGTCGGCGTCCGAGAAGCCGTAGAAGGACGGCTCGAGTTCGGGAATGGCCGGGCGCTCGGTGCGCTTGAGCGGATCGAGGTCGGCCCAGCGGGCGCCGACATTGCGGTACGCGGCGATGAGCTGCTGGACGGCCGTGCGCTGGCGGCCCAGTTCGGAATCGGCGCCACTGGCCTGCACCACCTTCGTGGTGCCTTGCTTGGCACGCTCGGCGAAGGCGTTGATGACCGGGAGGTGGGGGACGTCCTTCGTGTTGCTGCCGTCGGTGGCAGGCACGTGCTGGAGGGCGTCGAAGTAGGAGCGCCAGTTGTCGGGCACGCTGCCCGGGTTGGCGAGGTAGTTCTCGTACATCTCTTCGACATAGGGCGCGTTGCCGCCGAAGAGGTAGGAGTTGCCTTGATAGGCCGTGTAGACCGACGATGGAGACGAAGAATCGCTCATGTTCCGCTGACCTCCGCTTCCCTGAAGGAAGCATTAGCTGGTTTGAAAACCTTCCGCGACACGGCTGAACCGATTGGCGGATGCGACTGTGGCTGGGGAAGGGCCTGAGTACCCTCGCATTGTGCCACGTCAACCATGTGACACCGGACCGTGCCCAATACAAGGGTCGGCAGTGCAGTCATCCGAGCGCGCAAGAGCGGCAATTCTTGGCACTTGGCCCCGATGCGGCAACCGGGATGACCCGGCCCGCCTTCAACCCGCCGCCACGGCGGCGCGCACCGCCTGCAGCGTGGCGGGGTCGTCGAGGGTCGTCAGGTCGCCCGGATCGCGTTGCTCGCACACGGCCTGGATCGCACGGCGCAGCAGCTTGCCGCTGCGCGTCTTGGGCAGGCCGGGCACGAAGCGCACGCGCGCCGGCCGCGCCAGCGCGCCGAGGTCGTCGGCCACCCGCTTCATGATCTCGCCTTCGAGCTTCATGGCATCGGCGTTGTCGGTCGCCGCGTTGCCGGTCTTGGGCACCACGAACGCCATCGCCACCTGGCCCTTGAGCGCGTCGGCCACGCCCACCACCGCGACCTCGGCCACGTTGGCGTGGCCGGAGATCGCTTCCTCGATCTCGCGCGTGCCCAGGCGATGGCCGGCCACGTTGATCACGTCGTCGGTGCGGCCCAGGATGTAGTAGTAGCCGTCCTCGTCGCGGATGCCCCAGTCGAAGGTCGAATACACGAGTTGGCCCGGGATGCTCTTCCAATAGGTGTCGACGAAGCGCTGGTCGTCGCGCCACACGGTCTGCATGAAGCCCGGCGGCGTCGGGCCCTCGATGACGACCACGCCCTTCTCGTTCGGCGCAGTGAGTTCCTCCCCCGTGCTCTCGTGCACGATCTTGACCTTGTAGCCGTACATCGCGATGCCCGGGCTGCCGAACTTCGCCGGCCGGCGCTCCACGCCGACCGGCAGCGTGATGATGGGCCAGCCCGATTCGGTCTGCCAGTAGTTGTCGATGATCGGCACGCCCAGGCCCTCGCTGATCCAGCGCGCCGTGGGTTCGTCCAGCGGCTCGCCGGCCAGGAACAGCGCCCGCAGGCTCGACAGGTCGTATTTCCTGAGCAGCGCCGGGTCCTGCTTCTTGAGCACGCGCACCGCCGTGGGCGCGCTGAACATCACCGTGACCTTGTACTTCTCGACCAGGCGCCACCAGATGCCGCCGTCGGGCTGGCGGTCCAGGCCCTGGGTGGGCAGGCCCTCGTACATGATGGTCGCCATGCCCGCGATCAGCGGCCCGTAGACGATGTAGCTGTGCCCTACGACCCAGCCGATGTCGCTGGTGGAGAAGTACGTCTCCCCCGCCCGGCCGTCGAAGATGTGCTGCATGCTGGCCGCCAGCGCGACCGCATAGCCGCCGACGTCGCGCTGCACGCCCTTGGGCTTGCCGGTGGTGCCGCTGGTGTAGATGGTGTAGCTGATGTCCGTCGCATCCAGCCAGGTGCAGGGCACGTGGGTCTGGGCATGTTTTGGGCCTTCAGCGCCCGCCAGATGGTCGCGACCAGCTATCAGATCCATAGCAGCCAGCCCCCGGTCGTACAGGAGAACGGCCGCGGGCTTGTGGGCCGACAGCCGGATCGCCTCGTCCAGCAGCGGCTTGTACGGCACCACCTTGCCGCCGCGCGAGCCGGCGTCGGCACTCACGACCACCTTGGGCTGCGCGTCCTCGATGCGCGAGGCCAGCGAGCCGCTGGCGAAGCCGCCGAACACCACGCAGTGGATGGCGCCGATGCGCGCGCAGGCCAGCATCGCGAAGGCGGCCTGCGCGATCATGGGCATGTAGATGAGCACCCGGTCGCCGCGCTGCACGCCCAGGTCGAGCAGCATCGCCGCCGTGCGCTGCACCTCGGCGTGCAGTTCGCGGAAGGTGTAGCTGCGCTCGGTGCCGGTTTCGGTGGAAATCGCGATGAGCGCGGCCTGGTCACCGCGCTCGGCCAGGTGCCGGTCGACCGCGTTGTGGCACAGGTTGGTCTGGCCGCCCACGAACCAGCGGCAAAACGGCGGCCGGCTGGCGTCCAGGATCTGCGTGGGCGCCCGGTGCCAGTCGATGAGGCGGGCCTGCTCGGCCCAGAAGGCCTCGGGATGCTCCAGGGAGCGGCAATGGAATTCGGCGTAGCTGGACATGCGGTCTCCTGTCGTTCTTGTGTCGCGCCAACCCGCGGCTGCGATGCGCGCGGGCATCGTGAGCGGCGGCGCTTTCGCGAAGCTGACGCGGCCGCCCACGAGCCGCCCGTGCCTTCATGACACGTCGAGGCGCCGCGCGTTGGGCGGGATGAAGGATTCGAAGAAGTACAGCGGCTCGCGTCCCGCCATCGCTCCGCTCTCCAGCAGCATGCCGAGCGAACCGGCCGGCACGCCCACCGCGGTGGCCGCTTCGGGCGACAGGGCCACGAAGGCCACGCGCTGCGACACCTCGGTCACCGGCATGCTGCTCTCGCTGCCGAGCATCTGCTTGAGATTGGCGCCGTCCAGCGATGAAAGCGGCGCAGAGGCCAAGCCGGGAAAAGCACGGGCGCTGAAATAAAGACGGTTGAACACGTCGAATTCCCCGTTGACGCTGATGCGGCGCGAGATGCGCACCACCTCGCCGTCGGCGGGATGCAGCCAGTCGGACCAGGGGCCGGGCGCATTCACGCGCTGCCGGTCGAGCATCTTGGGGTAGAGCGGCAGGAAGGCCGGCTCGCCCTCGCGCCCCAGGAAACGCAGGTGCAGGGGCGCATCGATGGCGCCACGGCCCTCCGCCACATAGGTGCCGCTGCCGTGGGTGCGAACCACGATGCCCTCGTCGGCCAGTTCGCGCAGCGCACGCTGCACCGTGCCCAGGCTGTAGTTCGTCATGCGGGCCAGTTCCCGTTCGGCGGGCAACTGGCTGCCCGGCTTCCAGTGGCCCCCGCGAATGGCCGACGCCAGGGTGGCGCGCAGCTGCGCATATTTGGCCAGGCCCGCGGCCGGAGGCTGCGTGAAGGGACCGAGCGGATCGTCGGTGGAGGAGGTGAGGCGTGCATTCATGGCGGGCGTGGCCGGATGCTAACGTCGCTTCATGTTTGACAAGTGCTCTATAGCACCATAGCATCCAAGCTCTTGAGTTCAGAACACGGGGCGCGCCGCCAGGCGGATGCCCGACGGAGACAAGCATGCAAGCACGACGACAGCTGGTGGCCGCGGCCCTCGGCACCGCCCTTCTGGCACTGGCGGCGCCCGCCGCCGCCGCGGACCCGGCCTGGCCGACCAAGCCGGTGCGCATCCTGTTCGGCTTCCCGGCCGCCAGCGCCACCGACGTGATCGCACGGGCCGTGGGGCAGAAGCTGTCGGAGAAGTGGGGCCAGCCGGTGGTGATCGAAAACCGCCCGGGTGCCGGCGGCAACCTGGGCACCGAACTGGCCGCCCGCGCGCCGGGCGACGGCTACACCATCTTCTTCGGCACGGTGGCCAATGCGATCAGCACCACGCTCTACACCAAGCTGAACTACGACTACCTGAAGGATTTCAAGCCGATCACCCTGGTGTCGATCACGCCGCTGGTGCTGGTCGCCAACCCCTCGGTGCCGTTCCGCAACGTCAAGGAGCTGATCGCCCATGCGCGCGCGAACCCGGGCAAGCTGAACTTCGGTTCGGGCGGCGTGGGCACCTCCAACCACCTGGCGGGCGAGATGTTCAAGCGCGCGACCGACACCGACCTCGTGCACGTCGCGTACAAGGGCACGCCGGCGGCCTACAACGACATGTTCAGCGGCCAGATCGCGCTGATGTTCGACAACATCGTGGCGGCCACGCCGCACGTGAAGTCGGAGCGCCTGCGCCCCATCGCCGTCAGCAGCAAGGAGCGCGTCGAGACGCTGCCCGACGTGCCCACGCTGGCCGAGTCGGGCCTGCCGGGCTTCGAAGCCGTGTCGTGGATCGGTGCGCTCGTGCCCGCCGCCACGCCCGAACCCATCGCCGACAAGATCCACACCGACATGGTGGCGGTGCTGCGCGACCCCGATCTGCGGCGCCAGCTCGCCTCGGCCGGCGCCATCGTGGTCGGCAACAGCCGGCAGGAATTCGCCCGCTGGAACGAGGCCGAGATCGCCAAGTGGGCGCAGGCCGTCAAGCAGTCGGGCGCCAAGCTGGACTGACCCCCGTCCCTCGCCCTTCTTCCTTCTCCATTCCCCAGACACCACAAGGAACATCCCCGTGAGCCTCACCATGATCCAGGAACCCAGCCGACAGGTCCCCGTGCTGACGGAGGCCGACGTGGTCATCGTCGGCGGCGGCACGACCGGTCCGATCGCCGCCATCGCCGCCGCGCGCCGCGGCCGCAAGGTGGTGCTGATCGAGCGCTTCGGTTCGCTCGGCGGCATCCTCACGCTGGGCCTGAACACCAAGCCCTCGGGCGCGCTGATCGGCGGCATCCCGCTGGAGATCTGGAACCTGGCGCGCGCCGCCGGCGGCGCGGGCGACGACTACATGGCCACGACCAAGACGGGCGGCGTGCGCATCGCTTCGCCGACCGACCCGGAGATCATGAAGATGCTGCTCACGCGCTTGTGCGTGGAAGCGGGCGTGCAGATCCTGTTCGAGACCTTCGTCTCCTCGCCCCAGGTCGAGGACGGCACCGTCAAGGGCGTGTTCGTCGAGAGCAAGGCCGGGCGCCAGTTCGTGGCGGCCAAGGTGCTCATCGACTGCTCCGCCGACGCCGACATGGCGGCCAAGGCCGGCGCCCCCTTCGTCATGGGCTCGGGCGAGGCCGAGGCGCGCATGCAGCCGGTGTCGATGTACTTCATCATGAAGAACGTCGACCTGGTGCGGCTGGCCGATTGGGCTCGCGACTGCGACGACGTGCCGGCCCGCGCCATCCCGCCCGATGCGCAGGGCCTGGCCTACGGCCTGTGGCTGACCGGCTTCAACGGCATGCTGCGGCGCTTCCAGGAAGAGACCGGCGTCAAGCTGCAGCGCGACAACATCACGCTCAAGACGGCCGACGGCCAGATGTACGTGAACGCCACCCGCGTGCTGGGCGTGAACGTGTTCTCGCCGGCGGAGTTCACGGGCGCGATCCTGGAGTGCTACCGCCAGATCGAAGGCGTGTGCCGCTTCCTGCGCGAGCGCGTGCCGGGCTTCGAGCAGGCGCGGCTGGGCCAGGTGTCGCCCATCCTGGGCGTGCGCGAGACCCGGCACATCGAGGGCGAGTACACCCTGACCGGCGCCGATTCGCGCGGCGAAACGCATTTCGAGGACAGCATCGGTGCCGACGCGTCGGCCCTCGACATCCACGACCCCAAGGGCGGCGACGTCGACTTCCAGAGCATGCCGCCCTACGAGATTCCGTACCGCTGCCTGCTGCCGCGACAGGTCGAGCAGTTGCTGGTGGCCGGTCGCTGCATCTCGGCCGACCACGACGCCCACGCCCGCTCGCGCAACATGCCGGCCTGCATGGCCACCGGGCAGGCGGCCGGCGTGGCGGCGGCGATCGCCGTGGAAACCGGCGTCAGCGTGCGCAAGGTGCCGGTGGCGCAGATCCAGCAGGCGCTGCAGGCGCTGGGCATGCCGCTGTTCGCGCGCGACGTGCCGCAGCGCTGAATCGCACGGCGCCTGCCGCGCAGGGCATCAGCGGATCAGGGCCTGCCATTCCCTGAACGCCGGGTGCTCCGCCGTGCGCAGCCACTCGAAGCCGACCATTTCGGTCGTCACCAGCTCGGCGCCGGCGCCGGCCAGGCGGTCGAAGGCGGCGTCGCGGTTGCGCTCGGTGCGCGAGCTGCAGGCGTCGGTCACGACCCACACGTCGAACTCTTCCTCGAGCAGATCGAGCGCGGTCTGCAGCAGGCACACATGCGCCTCGCAGCCGGCCACGACGAGGGTGTTGCGCTCCTCGGCCGGCGCGGCGGGCTTCTGCAGGTGCTTGGGCAGGCTGCGCGCGTTGCCGCGCGGCGCCTGCGGCGCGGGCGTGCGCAGCCACTCGCCCAGGCCCTCCTCCACGCCGCTGAAGTGCATCTTGGCCAGGGTCTTGCGGCACAGGCCGCGGATGTCGGGCGGGTTCTCGCCCAGCTTGGACGGGTTCTGCTCGGTGCCCCAGGCCGGCACGTCCAGCAGCTTCGCGAGCTGCGCCAGGCGCGTCGCGTTGCGAAGCACCGCCTCGGATTCGAAGATGGCGGGCATCAGGCGGGCCTGGTAGTCGACCAGGACGAGTTGGGATTGGGAGGCGTCGAGCAGCATGGCGATCCAGGGAAAAAGCGGAGCGAAACCGGCACCCTACCACCGAACCCGCGTTGCGCCGGGCGGACTTGGTGTGAACGCGCTTCGATGCTGAAATGCCCCGACAACAGCAGGAGACACGCTTGAACGCTCCCCACGCCACGGCCGCGCTCATGACGGGCGAGGACTACCGCGAATCGCTGCGGCGCCTGAACCCCACCGTCTACGTCGACGGCCGGCGCATCGAATCCGTCGCCGACGCGCCGGCGCTGCAGCCTGGCATCAACGCCATCGCCCTCACCTACGACTTCGCGCACCGCCCCGAGTACGCGCCGCTGATGACGGCGGTGCAGCACACCAGCGGCCGGCGGGTCAACCGCATGACCCACATCGACACCGGCAGCGGCGACCTGCTCAACAAGCTGGAGGCGGTGCGGCTGATCTGCCAGGAAACCGGCTGCGCGCAGCGCTACCTCACGCACGACGCGCTCAACGCCATCGCCCAGGTGTCGGCCCGGCTCGACGATGCCGCCGGCGGCCGCGCCCACGCCGAGCGCTTCATCGAGTACCTGCACCGCGTGCAGGACCAGGACCTCACGCTCGGCGTGGCCATGACCGACGCCAAGGGCGACCGCAGCCGCCGCCCGCACCAGCAGGCCAACGCCGACAGCTACGTGCACGTGGTGGAGCGCAACGCGATGCGCAACGGCCAACGCGGCATCGTCATCAGCGGCACCAAGGCCATCGTGACCGGCGCCCCCTACGTGCACGAGCTGCTGGTCATGCCCTGCCGTGCGATGGGCCGCGAAGACGCGGACTTCGCCGTCTGCTGCGCCGTGCCGCTGGACGCACCCGGCCTCACCATCGTGGCCCGGCCCGCCGGCCGGCCCGGCGAGAAGCTCGAGCACGGCGACGCGCTCTTCAGCCGCAAGTACGGCCAGAGCACCGGCGTGTGCATCTTCGACCGCGTGTTCGTGCCCGAAGAGCGCGTCTTCTACGACGGCAGCGACGGCAGCTGGGAGCACAGCAGCCACCTCACCTACAGCTACGCCACGCACCACCGACACAGCTGCATCGGCGCGCGCGCCGGCTTCGGCGACCTGCTGATCGGCGCCGGCGCGCTGATGTGCGAGGCCAACGGCTTCGACCCGGGCCAGGAGACGCATCTGCGCGAGCAGATGGTCGAGCTCATCACCATCACCGAAAGCTTCTTCGCCTGCGGCGTGGCCGCCAGCGTGTATGCCAAGGCCGACCCGAACTGCGCCGTCTTCATGCCCGAGCCGGTGTTCGCCAACATCGGCAAGCTGCTGCTGGCCACGAAGATCTACGACATGCACCGCATCGCGCACTACGTGAGCGGCGGGCTCATCGTCACCCTGCCCGGCCCCGACGAGGACCACAACCCCGAGACGGCCGGACGCCTGGCGGACCTGCTGCGCGCCAACCCCGAGGTGCCCTACGAACAGCGCATCGAGACCGCCCGCTTCATCGAGGACCTCACGGCCGGCTACCAGGGCGGCTGGTACAGCACCATCAGCCTGCACGGCGGCGGCTCGCCCGCGGCGATGAAGCAGGAGATCTGGCGCCACTACCCCGTCGGCTCCAAGGTCGAACTGGTGGAGCGGCTGCTGGAGCGCGGCATTGCCAGCGACGGGTCGGCCGCCGCCGCGCCGCACGACCCGGCCCGCGCCGTCACGCGCAACCGCCAGCCGGGCCGGTGCTGCGACACCGGCTGCGCGCCGCCGGGCCAGCCTGTGATGGTGGACCTGCCCGCGCCACATCGCGACCCGCGCTGACGCGGGCGGCCGACCGGCGGCCGATACTGCACCGATGCCGCCACGCCGCCGCTTCGCGTTGATCTCCGCCGCTGCCGCCGCGCTTGCTGCGGCAGGAATCCCGGGCTGCGGCTGGCTGCCGCGCGAGCCGGCGGTGCCGATGCCCGTGCGGCGCTTTGCAGCCGCCTGCGGGCCGCCCACCGACACGCTGCTGGTGCTGCTGCCGGGCCGCGGCATGACGCTGGGCGAACTGGAGCGCGAAGGCTTCGTCGACGCGGTGCGCGCGCAGCGACTGGCCGTTGACGTCTGGCTGGCCGACGCCCACCTGGGTTACTTCAAGGCCAGAACGGTCGTGGACCGGCGGCACGACGACGTCGTCGCGCCGGCGCTCGCGCAGGGCTACCGGCAGGTCTGGCTCGCGGGCATCTCGCTGGGCGGCTTCGGTGCGTTGCTGTATGCCGAGGAACATCCCGCCGACCTCGCCGGCACGCTGCTGCTGGCGCCCTACCTGGGCGAGCCCGATGCGACCGCAGAGATCGCGGCCGCGGGTGGCCTGCGACGGTGGACCGCGCCCTCGGGCGAGTTGCCCGACACGGCCTTCGACCGCCGACTGTGGCGCGCCCTCCAGGCCCGGCTTCGGCCCGACCGCACGGCGACGTCGCCGGTCTTCCTGGGCTACGGCCTGCAGGACCGGCTGGCCGCCAGCCATGCCGTGCTCGCGGGTGCGCTGCCGCCGGAGCGCGTCTTCACCGCCCCGGGCGGTCACGACTGGGACCCGTGGCGCGGCCTGTGGGCGCGGCTGCTGGCCGCTGCACCGCTGCCGCGCTGCGCGGGCTGACGACGTCGCGTGCTATCGATTTCATAGCTACCGGCGCAAGCGGGGTGGGCGCCAAATGCCGATCCGGCTCGAGGACGCCGTCTGCATCCAGCCCGCTCACGCCGAACCGTCGGCGCGCTGCGCAAAGGCTTCGGCTGGCTCGGCCCGAGCGGGTCTCGAACCTCCTGAGGGCGGGCCCCCCGCTTCTTTCTAGCGCGGCTGCAGGCGGATGAGCTTGCCGTCCTGGGCGTCGGTCAGCACGTAGAGCAGCCCGTCGGGGCCTTGGCGCACATCGCGGATGCGCTCGCGGCCGTCTTCCAGCAGCTTGTGCTCGGCCACGACTTTTCCATCCTTGAGTTCGATCCGATCGAGGTAGCCGAACTTGAGCGAACCCACGAAGAGGTTGCCCTTCCACGCAGCGCCATAGCGGTCGCTGGTGAGGAAGGCCATGCCCGAGGGCGCGATCGACGGCACCCAGTACTTGAGCGGCTGCTCCATGCCGGCCTTGGCCGTGAGGCCGTCGCCGATCTTGCCCCCGCCGTAGTTCTCGCCGTAGGTGATGACCGGCCAGCCGTAGTTGCGGCCGCCCTGCGGCACGTTGATCTCGTCACCCCCCTGCGGACCGTGCTCGTGCATCCAGAACTTGCCGTCCGGCCCCAGGGTGGCGCCCTGGCCGTTGCGGTGGCCGTAGCTCCAGATCTCCGGCAGCGCGCCGGCCCGGTGGACGAAGGGGTTGTCCGCGGGCGCCTTGCCGTCCTTCTGGATGCGGATCACCTTGCCCAGGTGGTTGTCCAGCGTCTGGGCGTCTTCCTTGCGGCTGAAGCGGTCGCCCAGGGTCATGAACAACGTGCCGTCGGGCATCTCCACGATGCGGCAGCCGAAGTGGTGGCGGCTGGCCACCTTCGGCTTCTGGCTGAACAGGACCTGGACGTTCTCCAGCCGCGTGCGATCGGTCGACAGCTGCGCCTTCGCCAGCGCCGTGCTGTTGGCGCTGCCGCCGGCGTCGGGCTCCGAGTAGCAGAAGTAGACCGTGCGGTTGCTGGCGAAGGCCGAATCCGTGACCACATCGAGCAGGCCGCCCTGCCCGCCCGCCGCGATCGGCGGCAGGCCCTGCAGCGCCTCGTTCAAGCGCCCGCCCGGCTCGACCACGCGCATTCGGCCGGGCTTTTCGGTCACGAGGAAGCGCCCGCCCGGCAGGAAGGCGAGCGCCCAGGGGTTCTCCAGCCCGGAAGTCACCACCTCGGTGCGCACGGGGGCCTGGGCCACCGCCATCCCAGCCCAGGCAAGTCCGAGCCACATGACGTGTTTTGACTTCATATGCGCACCTCTTCCGTCGTAAAAGAAAACTTTGTCTTTAACTTAGTGGCAAATAGGCGGACGCTCTTCAATGACCCCAGGCAATGAAAACCGCACCTGTTACAACTTTAATTTTGTTGCAGTGCAATAAATTCAGCAAAATCAATGGGTTACACTACTTTTTGAATCAATATTCCAAATTGACATCGTTCAGTGTCATCAATATCCTACGCGCCCATGCGTCAAATTGTCCTCACCGCTCTGGCCCTCGCTCTTGCCGCCTCTGCCTATGCAGCCCCGCAACAGAACCAGACCGATGACATGGACAAGGCGCTCGCCGATCGCGGCCTGATGGGCCACATCGACAACGTGCGCCACGCGGTGACCGACCGCACCTCCGAACTGGTGGTCAGCGCCATGGGCTTCCTGGGCGTGCCCTACCGCCGCGGCGGCAACAGCGCCGAGACGGGATTCGACTGCAGCGGCTTCGTCCGCGCCATGTACAACAAGTCGGTCGGCCTGCTGCTGCCGCGCCGTGCCGAGGAGCAGGCCGCCGCCACCGAGAAGATCGACCGCAGCGACCTCAAGCCCGGCGACCTCGTCTTCTTCAACACCATGCGCCGCGCCTTCAGCCACGTGGGCATCTACATCGGCGACGGCAAGTTCATCCATTCCCCTCGCAGCGGCTCCGAAGTCCGCGTCGAAGACATGAACGGCAGCTACTGGCAGCGCCGCTTCAACGGCGCCCGCCGCGTCATCGAAGACAACAAGACGGCCGGCGAATGAGCGCCCGGCCCGACGCCGGAAGGAATCCCGCACGCCGCGGGATTTTTTTCGTCCGCCGTCAGCCTCAGTCAGCGCGGTAGATCAGCACCTTGAGCGCCCGCTCGGGCGCCGCATCCGCAAAGGCGGGCGGATTGGCCAGCCGCTCGACGAAGCGCAGCGCCGGCGCCTCGGCCTGCACCAGCGCCTGCAGGAACTCCGGCCCCAGTTCCGGCGCGTTGAGGCACAGCATCGCGTGCCCGCCTGGCGCCAGCAACTCCGGCAGCCGACGCACGATGCGCGCGTAGTCCTTCGTGGCGACGAAGCTGCCTTTCTGGAAGCTCGGCGGATCGACGATGGCCAGCGCATACGGCCCCTCGCGGCCGATGCGACCCCAGGACTTGAAGATGTCGTGCCCCAGGAAGCTCGCCCCACCCTCCAGGCCGTTGAGCCGGTGGTTCTGCTGCCCGACCGCCAGCGCACCGCTGCTCATGTCCATGTTCAGCACCTGGTCGGCGCCGGCGTGCAGCGCCGCCACCGAGAACGCGCAGGTGTAGGCGAACAGGTTCAGCACCTTCAGGCGCGGCGCCCAGCCGCCGCCGGTGCGCGACGCGGCATCGGCGGCCACGCGCCCGGCGATGTGCTCGCGCACCCAGCGCCGGCCCGCCGCCATGTCGAGGAAGAGGCCATGGTTCTGGCCGCGCAGCACGTGCACGCGGTAGCGCAGCCCGTCTTCGGTCACCTCGTGCGGTTCGGGCACCGCACCGGCCACGAGGCGCGTCTCGGTGCGGCCGCCGCCCTCGCGCACCTGCAGCACCCAGTTCAGCGGTCCCGCATCGAGCTGCCGCCAACGCTCGGCCAGCGCATCGCCGACGGCGTCGATCTCGGCCTGGGCCATCGTGCGAAAGCTGGTGAGCAGCAGCACCGGCGGGTACGCGTCGAGCGCCCAGTGCTCGCAGCCCGGATGCAGCCCTCCGCGGCCGTGGAAGAGGCGGGTGGCCTCGGTGGGCCGCTCCATGCGGGCGATGGCGTCGAGCAGGGCTTGCATGTCGAAAGTCGTGAATGAAAAAGCCGCGCAACCCGCATCGGGATTGCGCGGCCAGCTATCGAAAGAATAGCGGTCGAGGGGCGCCTCAGCCAGCCTTCTTCTGCGGCGGCAGGTCCGTGCAGGTGCCGTGCGCCACTTCCGCCGCCATGCCGATCGATTCGCCCAGCGTGGGGTGCGGGTGGATGGTCTTGCCGATGTCGATCTCGTCGGCGCCCATCTCGATGGCCAGCGCGATCTCGCCGATCATGTCGCCGGCGTGCGTGCCGACGATGCCGCCGCCCAGGATGCGGTGCGTCTCGGCGTCGAAGAGCAGCTTGGTGAAGCCTTCGTCGCGCGTGTTGGCGATGGCGCGGCCCGAGGCGGTCCAGGGGAAGTGCCCCTTCTTGACCTTGATGCCCTCGGCCTTGGCCTGGTCCTCGGTCAGGCCCACCCAGGCCACTTCGGGGTCGGTGTAGGCCACGCTGGGGATCACGCGGGCGTTGAAGGCGGCGGCCGCCAGTTCCTTGTTGCCCTGCTGTTCGCCGGCAATGACCTCGGCCGCGACGTGCGCCTCGTGCACCGCCTTGTGGGCCAGCATGGGCTGGCCGACGATGTCGCCGATGGCGAAGATGTTCGGCACGTTGGTGCGCATCTGGATGTCGACCGGGATGAAACCGCGGTCGCTCACCGTCACGCCGGCCTTGTCGGCGCCGATCTTCTTGCCGTTGGGGCTGCGGCCCACGGCCTGCAGCACCAGGTCGTAGACCTGCGGATCCTTCGGCGCGTTGGCGCCCTCGAACATGACCTTGATGCCGTCCCGGGTCGCCTCGGCGCCGACGGTCTTGGTGCCGGTCATGATGTTGTCGAAGCGCGGCGCGTTCATCTTCTGCCAGACCTTCACCAGGTCGCGGTCCGCGCCCTGCATGAGGCCGTCGAGCATCTCGACCACGTCCAGGCGGGCGCCCAGCGTGGAGTACACCGTGCCCATCTCCAGGCCGATGATGCCGCCGCCCAGGATCAGCATGCGCTTGGGGTCGGTGCCCAGTTCGAGCGCGCCGGTGGAGTCGACCACGCGCGGATCGTCCTTGGGCATGAAGGGCAGGCTCACGGCCTGCGAGCCGGCCGCGATGATGGCGTTGCGGAACTTGACGACCTTCTTGCTGCCGGTCGTTTCCGAGCCGCTGCCCGTGGTCTCGTCGACCTCGAGGTGGTAGGCATCGAGGAAGGTGCCCAGGCCGCGCACGGTGGTCACCTTGCGCATCTTCGCCATCGCCGTGAGGCCGCCCGTGAGCTTGCCCACGACCTTGTTCTTGTGCGCGAGCAGCTTGGCGCGGTCGATCTTGGGTGCGCCGAACTCCACGCCCAGGTCGGCGAAGTGCTTGACCTCGTCCATCACGGCCGCGACGTGCAGCAGCGCCTTGGAGGGGATGCAGCCCACGTTCAGGCACACGCCGCCGAGCGTCGCGTAGCGCTCGACCAGCACCGTCTTCATGCCCAGGTCGGCCGAGCGGAAGGCGGCCGAATAGCCGCCGGGGCCGGCGCCGAGCACCAGCGTGTCGCACTCGACGTCGACCTTGCCCGTGTAGGTGGATGCTACGGATTTGATAGCATGCGCCGCAGATGGGGCGGGCGCTGGAGCCGCTTGTGGCTCGGAAGGCGCCGACGCCGGGGCGGGCGCGGGAGCGGGTGCCACGGCAGCGCCCTCGGCGGCCTCCACCGTCAGCACCACCGAGCCTTCGCTCACCTTGTCGCCGACCTTCACGGCCACCGACTTGACGACGCCGGCGTGGCTCGACGGGATCTCCATCGAGGCCTTGTCGGATTCGACGGTGATCAGCGACTGCTCGACCTTGATCGTGTCGCCGGGCTTGACCAGCACCTCGATCACCGCGACTTCGCTGAAATCGCCGATGTCCGGCACCTTGACTTGTTGTTCGCTCATGTGCTGTCCCCTATCAGTGGTCCGTGTGCGGGCGCCGAACGCGCGGTTCAGCCGCCCTTGAGTTTGAGAGTGATGATTTCGAGCGGGCCCGCCGTGCTGCGGTCGAATTCGCAACCTGCGGCCAGCCCGGCCTCGGCCACCTCGCGCGCGCCCTTGGCGCGGCCGTAGGCGGCGTGCATGGCACCGAGCGCGAAGCTGCGGCCCGAGCCGATGCTCCAGAATTCCTTGAACTCGAAGACCTCGCGGTAGCTGTAGACGCCGTAGATGCCGCTCGCGTTGGCCAGCAGCAGGCTGAACTGGCTCGACTCATAGGGGTCGTGGTCCTCCTCCTTCGTCTGCAGGAAGAACGATTCCTTGAGCACCGGGTGCAGCTTGGTGAAGGTGAGGAACACCTCGTCCTTGCTGCCCAGCCGGATGTCTGCCCTGGGCATGGCTGCCAGCGCATGCCGCAGTACCGGAAAGTGCGCGATCGAGCCCGAGGCCGCGAACACGTTGCGGCCGTTGGCACCGTCGATGGTGAACAGCTTGCGGTTGTCCTCGGAGCGGTGCGACAGCCGCGTGTCCCCGAAGGTCACGAGCGTGTCGGCACCGATCGCCACCTGGCCGCCCTTGCGAACGGCCACCACGGTTGTCATCGGTTGTGGCCCGCGGAGAGCGTCAGAGGACGATGCGGCGGTAGTCCGCCAGCAACTGGCCCAGGTACGCGTTGAAGCGCGCAGCGGCGGCCCCGTCGATCACGCGGTGGTCGTACGACAGCGACAGCGGCAGCGTGAGACGCGGCACGAACTGCTTGCCGTCCCACACCGGCTTCATCTGGCCCTTCGACAGGCCGAGGATGGCGACTTCGGGCGCATTGATGATGGGCGTGAAGTGCGTGCCGCCGATGCCGCCGAGCGAGCTGATCGAGAAGCAGCCGCCCTGCATGTCGGCCGAGCCGAGCTTGCCGTCGCGCGCCTTCTTGGCGAGGTCGCCCATTTCCTGGCTGATCTGCAGGATGCCCTTCTTGTCGGCGTCCTTGAGCACCGGCACCACCAGGCCGTTGGGCGTGTCCGCCGCGAAGCCGATGTTGAAGTACTGCTTGTAGACCAGCGTGTCGCCGTCCAGGCTGGTGTTGAACTCGGGGTACTTCTTCAGCGCCGCCACCACCGCCTTGATGACGAAGGCCAGCATGGTCACCTTCACGCCGGACTTCTCGTTCTCCTTGTTGGTGGAGACGCGGAAGGCTTCCAGCTCGGTGATGTCCGCCTCGTCGTTGTTGGTGACGTGCGGGATCATCACCCAGTTGCGGTGCAGGTTGGCGCCGCTGAGCTTCTTGATGCGCGAGAGGTCCTTGCGCTCGACCGCGCCGAACTTGGTGAAGTCCACCTTCGGCCAGGGGATGAGGCCCAGCGCCGCGCCATCGGCGCCGCCACCGCCGGCCGGCGCCTTCGCGGCCGATGCCCTGGTCTGCGTGGCGCCGCTCATCACGGCCTTGGTGAAGGCCTGGACGTCGGCTTCGGTGATGCGGCCCTTGGGCCCGGAACCCTTGACCTCTTCGAGCGGCACGCCGAGCTCGCGCGCGAACTTGCGCACCGAGGGCGAGGCATGCGGCAGGCTGCCGGTGGGCGCCTTGGTGGGGTCGTGTGCCGGCGCGGACGCCGCAGGGGCTGCAGCGGCGGGCGCAGGTGCGGACGACGACGCCGATGCGGCGGGCGCAGGCGCCGCTGCGGCCGCAGCTGCCGGCGCGGGTGCGGGCGCCGCAGAGCCCGCGGCCCCTTCGAGCACCGCGATCAGGTCGCCGATGTTGACCGTGTCGCCGACCTTGACCTTCAGTTCCTTGAGCGTGCCGGCCGCGGACGACGGGATCTCCATCGACGCCTTGTCGGACTCGACGGTGATGAGCGACTGCTCTTCCTTGATCGCGTCGCCGGGCTTGACCAGCACCTCGATCACCGCGACATCCTTGAAGTCGCCGATGTCGGGCACCTTGACCTCGACCGGGCCGGCCGACGCACTTGCTCCTGAATCCGTAGCAGGCTGCGCAGGCGCAGCGGGCGCTGCGGCCGCTTTCGGCTCGGAAGCCGGCGCCGCCGCGGGGGCCGGTGCGGGGGCCGCAGCGCCCGCCCCTTCGGCCTCGAGGACCAGCACGACCGAGCCTTCGCTCACCTTCGAGCCGACGTCGACCTTCAGTTCCTTCACCACGCCGGCGGCGGACGACGGGATCTCCATCGATGCCTTGTCCGACTCCACCGTGATCAGCGACTGCTCGGCCTTGACCGTGTCGCCCACTTTCACCAGCACCTCGATCACCGCGACTTCGTCGAAATCGCCGATGTCCGGCACCTTCACTTCAATGGCTGCCATGTTCTGTGTCTCCCGCCGTCAGGCGTGTGTGTTCTGGTTGTGGTTTACGCGTACAGCGGGTTGATCTTGTCGGCCTTGATGGCGTACTTCTTGATGGCCTCGGCCACCTTGGCGGCGGGCACCGCCCCGTCGTCGGCCAGCGCGCGCAGCGCGGCGACCACGATGTAGTGGCGGTTGATCTCGAAATGCTCGCGCAGCTTGCTGCGGAAGTCGCTGCGACCGAAGCCGTCGGTGCCCAGCACGCGGTAGCTGCGTCCCTTGGGGATGAAGGGGCGGATCTGCTCGGCGTAGGCCTTCATGTAGTCGGTCGACGCGACCACCGGGCCGGTCGTGGCGCCCAGCTGCTGCGCCACGAAGGGCACGCGCTGCTCGTCGGTCGGGTGCAGCAGGTTCCAGCGGTCGACGTCCTGGCCGTCGCGCGCCAGCTCGTTGAAGCTCGGGCAGCTCCACACGCTCGCGGCCACGCCCCAGTCCTTCTCGAGCAGTTCCTGCGCGAAGAAGGATTCGCGCAGGATGGTGCCGCTGCCCAGCAGCTGCACCGTGGGCACGTTCTTGCCCTTGATGGCCGGCGCCTGCTTCGACAGGTACATGCCCTTGATGATCTGCTCCTCGGTGCCGGGCTGCAGGCCGGGCATGGCGTAGTTCTCGTTGAGCAGCGTGAGGTAGTAGTACACGTTCTCCTGCTTCTCGACCATGCGCTTGAGGCCGTGGTGCAGGATGACGCCGACTTCGTGCGCGAAGGTCGGGTCGTAGCTCACGCAGTTGGGGATCGTGCCGGCCAGGATGTGGCTGTGCCCGTCCTCGTGCTGGAGGCCTTCGCCGTTCAGCGTCGTGCGCCCGGAGGTGCCGCCCAGCAGGAAACCGCGGGCCTGCATGTCGCCGGCCGCCCAGGCCAGGTCGCCGATGCGCTGGAAACCGAACATCGAGTAGTACACGTAGAACGGCACCATGATGCGGTTGTTCGTGCTGTAGCTGGTGGCCGCCGCGATCCAGCTGGACATGCCGCCGGCCTCGTTGATGCCTTCCTGCAGGATCTGGCCGGCCTTGTCTTCCTTGTAGTACATGACCTGGTCCTTGTCGACCGGGGTGTACTGCTGACCGTGCGGGTTGTAGATGCCGACCTGGCGGAACAGCCCTTCCATGCCGAAGGTGCGGGCCTCGTCGACCAGGATGGGCACCACGCGCGGGCCCAGGGCCTGGTCGCGCAGCAGCTGCGTGAGGAAGCGCACGTAGGCCTGCGTGGTGCTGATCTCGCGGCCCTCGGCCGTCGGCTCCAGCACCGCCTTGAAGGTCTCGAGCGCCGGCACGGTGAAGCTCTCGTCGGCCTTCGTGCGGCGGTGCGGCAGGTAGCCGCCCAGCGCCTTGCGGCGCTCGTGCAGGTACTTCATCTCCGGCGTGTCGTCGGCCGGCTTGTAGAAGGGCAGCTCGGCGATCTGGCTGTCCGGAATCGGGATGTTGAAGCGGTCGCGGAAGGCCTTGATGTCCTCGTCGCTGAGCTTCTTGGTCTGGTGGACGGTGTTCTTGCCTTCGCCGATCTTGCCCATGCCGAAGCCCTTGACGGTCTTCACGAGCAGCACGGTGGGCTGGCCGGCGTGGTTCTGCGCGGCGTGGAAGGCGGCGTACACCTTCTGCGAGTCGTGGCCCCCGCGCTGCAGGTTCCAGATCTCGTCGTCCGTCATGTGCTCGACCATCTTCGCGGTGCGCGGGTCGCGGCCGAAGAAGTGCTTGCGGACGTAGGCGCCGTCGTTGGCCTTCATGGCCTGGTAGTCGCCGTCGTTGGTCTTCATCATCAGCTCGCGCAGGGCGCCGTCATGGTCCTTGGCGAGCAGCGCGTCCCAGCCCTTGCCCCAGATCAGCTTGATGACGTTCCAGCCGGAGCCGCGGAATTCCCCTTCCAGCTCCTGGATGATCTTGCCGTTGCCGCGCACCGGCCCGTCCAGGCGCTGCAGGTTGCAGTTGATGACGAAGATCAGGTTGTCCAGGTTCTCGCGCGCGGCCAGGCCGATGGCGCCGAGCGACTCGACCTCGTCCATTTCGCCGTCGCCGCAGAAGACCCAGACCTTGCGGTTGCTGGTGTCGGCGATGCCGCGGGCGTGCAGGTACTTGAGGAAGCGCGCCTGGTAGATCGCCATCAGCGGGCCCAGGCCCATCGAGACGGTCGGGAACTGCCAGAACTCGGGCATGAGCTTGGGGTGCGGGTAGCTCGACAGGCCCTTGCCGTCGACTTCCTGGCGGAAGTTGAGCAGCTGCTCTTCGGTCAGGCGGCCTTCGAGGTAGGCGCGGGCGTAGATGCCGGGCGAGACGTGGCCCTGGATGTAGAGCAGGTCGCCGCCATGCTTCTCGCTCTCGGCCTGCCAGAAGTGGTTGAAGCCGGCGCCGAACATGCTGGCCAGCGAGGCGAACGAACCGATGTGGCCGCCCAGGTCGCCGCCCTCGGGCGGGTGGTGGCGGTTGGCCTTGACCACCATGGCCATGGCGTTCCAGCGCATGTAGGCGCGCAGGCGCTGCTCGATCTCGAGGTTGCCGGGGCTGCGGGCTTCGGCCTCGGGCTCGATGGTGTTCACGTAGCCGGTGTTGGCCGAGAACGGCATGTCCACACTGTTCTGGCGCGCGTGCTCGAGCAGTTCCTCGAGCAGGAAGTGCGCGCGCTCGGGCCCCTCGGCCTGGATGACGGCGGAGAGGGCATCCCTCCACTCCTTGGTTTCCTGCGCGTCCGCGTCGTTCGCGGCAGCGCCGAAGTGGTTCTCGGGATTCGCCGACATCCTGTGTCTCCTTGATTCGATGTGTGTGGGCAGTAATTTAGTGCCGCTACCTGCGGCCGCGGCAGTGTCTCACAAAAATTTGCGCATTCCAAATGGTGCGCATTGATTTCTTTATGTGAAATATTGTCAGCAGCCAGCGGGGACCTGCATGGGCCCAATCCCCGCTCGCCCCACCCGAGCCTCTACACTGGATCGATGTCCGTCCCGAGCCCACCCGCCACACGCGCTGCGGTCCCCGCATCGCCCTTGTCGTGGTGGCGCAGGTGGTGGCGACGCCAGACGCCGGTGATCCAGGACAGCGTCGCCATGCTCATGCCGCTGGTGGCGGTGCTGCTCTTCCTCGCCGCGCTGGTGGCCGCGTTCTATTACCTGCGCGCCGAGGAAATGGAGCGCGAGCAGGAATCGGTCAAGCGCGACGTGGAGTACGCCCAGCAGCGCCTGCGCCTGCGGCTGCTCGAGCGCCAGGAGCAACTGATGCGGCTGGCGCGCGATGCCGGCAACCGGGAAATCGACCCCGGCGAGTTCACCAGCCGCTCCGAGTCGCTGGTGAGCCAGTACCCCGAGCTGCAGGTGATCAGCTGGATCGACGACCGCCGCGCCGTGCGCGCCAGCTATGCAGCGCCGAGCGTGCACCCATCGCAGCAGCATCCGCTGGGTGAGGTCCTGAGGCCCGGCGAGATCGAGAGCAACTACGCGCTCGCACGCGAGCTGCGCCAGCCGGTGTTCTCGCAACCCGGTGCCGGCCGCGAGCCGCCGTCCATGCTCCAGCTGCACATCCCCCTGTACGACCAGGGGCTGTTCGCCGGGGTGGTGCTCGGCGAGTTCTCCATCGACGGCCTGCTGCGCTACGGTGTGCCGCCCGAGGTGTCGGCCCGCTACGCAGTGGCGCTGCTCGACGGCAAGGAAGGCCTGTTGGCCGGCAACACGGTGAACCCCCGCGACGGCTCGCCGGTGCGCCTGCTGCCCTGGGCGGAACAGACCAACCAGTTCGAGGTCCCCGTCTCACCGGTGGGCAACGGCCTGGTGCTGCGCGCGCAGGCCTACCGCACCTCGCAGGGCCTGGTGGGCAACGGACTGTTCTGGCTGGTCGCGGCGCTCAGCGTGCTCACGAGCTGGACACTGATCGGCATGTGGGGCCACACCCGCCGCCGCCTGGCGGCCCAGCAGGCGCTCGTGGCCGAGACCAACTTCCGCCGCGCCATGGAGAACTCGATGCTGACCGGCATGCGGGTGCTCGACCTGTCGGGGCGCATCACCTACGTCAACGCCGCCTTCTGCGCCATGACCGGCTGGAGCGAGCAGGAACTGGTCGGCCAGACGCCGCCCTTTCCCTACTGGCTCGAGGCGGACCACGAGATCATGAGCGAGCGGCTCGAGGAAGAGATCCACGGCCGGTCGCTGCCCGGCGGCTTCCAGGTGCGCGTCAAGCGCAAGAACGGCAGTGTCTTCAACGCGCGGCTGTACGTCTCGCCGCTGATCGACGCCCACGGGCATCAGGCCGGCTGGATGACCTCGATGACCGACATCACCGAGCCCACGCGCATCCGCGAGCAGCTGTCGGCCTCGTACGAACGCTTCACCACGGTGCTCGAGGCGCTCGATGCGTCGGTGTCGGTGGCGCCCCTGGGCAGCCAGGAACTGCTGTTCGCCAACAAGATGTACCGCTCCTGGTTCGGCTCCGACACCGAGGGGCACCTCGACATGGTCGCGCAGGCGGGCGTGCCGAACACGCCGACGCAGGATTCCGCCTTCGACGACGTGGACGCGCTCGCGGGCCTGCCGGTGGACACGCTCACCGCCGCACAGGCCGCCAACAACGAGATCTTCCTGCCGGAACTCGGCAAGTGGCTGGAGGTGCGCTCGCGCTACCTCACCTGGGTCGACGGCCGCCTGGCCCAACTGGTGATCGCCACCGACATCACGCCGCGCCGCGACGCCGAGGAGCAGGCCGCCGCCCAGGCCGACAAGGCCCAGGCCGCGAGTCGCCTGATCACCATGGGCGAAATGGCCTCCAGCGTCGCGCACGAGCTCAACCAGCCGTTGACGGCCATCAGCAACTACTGCAACGGGATGGCCTCGCGCATCCGCAGCCATCAGATCGACGAGGAGGCGCTGCTGGCCGCCCTCGACAAGACCTCCAAGCAGGCGCAGCGGGCGGGCCAGATCATCCAGCGCATCCGCACCTTCGTGAAGCGCAGCGAACCCAACCGCACGCCGGCCGAGGTGTCGACGATGGTGAGCGAGGCCGTCGAGCTGGCGGGCATCGAGCTGCGCCGACGCAACGTGCGGCTGAACCACTACGTCGCCGCGCGCCTGCCCATCCTGCGCGTGGACCGCATCCTGATCGAGCAGGTCCTGGTCAACCTGATGAAGAACGCGGCCGAGTCGATCGACCTGGCCGACCGGCCGGTGGCGCGGCGCAGCGTGGAGCTGCGGGTCGTGCCGAAGGTGGTCGACGGACAGAAGGCCGTCGAGTTCTCGGTCCAGGACACCGGCATGGGCCTGGCACCGGAGGTGATGGAGCGGCTGTACGAGGCCTTCTTCTCCACCAAGCCCGAGGGGATGGGCATCGGCCTGAACCTGTGCCGCACCATCGTCGAGTCGCACCGCGGCCGGATGCAGGCGGAGAACCTCTACAATGGTCCGGATGTGGTCGGCTGCCGTTTTTCCTTCTGGATTCCGGTGTCCGGCGCTATCGATTCCGTAGCAAGCGACGAGGCAAAGGTACCTGCATGAGTTTGATCCCCAAGAAAGGCACGGTCTATGTGGTGGATGACGACGAAGCGGTGCGCGACTCGCTGCAGTGGCTGCTCGAAGGCAAGGACTACCGCGTCCGCTGCTTCGATTCCGCCGAATCCTTCCTCTCCCGCTACGACCCGCGCGAGGTGGCCTGCCTGATCGTCGACATCCGCATGGGCGGCATGACCGGTCTGGAGCTGCAGGACAAGCTCATCGAGCGCAAGTCCCCCCTGCCCATCGTGGTCATCACCGGCCATGGCGACGTGCCGATGGCGGTCGACTCGATGAAGAAGGGCGCCATGGACTTCATCCAGAAGCCCTTCAACGAGGAGGCCCTGGTCACGCTGGTCGAACGCATGCTCGACCATGCCCGCAGCGCCTTCGCGCAGCACCAGCAGTCGGCCAGCCGCGATGCGCTGCTGTCCAAGCTCACCGGCCGCGAGGCGCAGGTGCTCGAGCGCATCGTCGCCGGCCGCCTGAACAAGCAGATCGCCGACGACCTGGGCATCAGCATCAAGACGGTGGAGGCGCATCGCGCCAACATCATGGAAAAGCTCAACGCCAACACCGTGGCCGACCTGCTGAAGATCGCGCTGGGCCAGACGCCCGCCCCTGCTGCCAAGGCCGCGACACCCTGACGCTACGGATTTCATAGCTACCAGCGCCCGCCCCACCTGCGTGAGCGGGCGTTTTCATTTGCAAGAACCGGAAACTCCTCCCGCCATGACCGCCCAGCTCATCGACGGCAACGCCCTCGCCCGCCAGATCCGCGCCGACGTCTCCGGCCGCACCGCCGCCCTCAAGGCGCGCGGCATCCAGCCCACGCTGGCCATCGTGCTCGTGGGCGACGATCCCGCCAGCCAGGTCTACGTGAAGCACAAGGTCAACGACAGCAGCGAGACCGGCCTGGTCGCCAACCTCGAACGCTACCCGGCCGACATGGCCGAGGCCGATCTGCTGGCCCGCATCCACGCACTCAACGACGACCCGGCCGTGCACGGCATCCTGGTGCAGTTGCCGCTGCCCAGACACATGGACAGCCACAAGGTGATCGAGGCCATCTCGCCCGCCAAGGACGTCGACGGCTTCCACGTCGCCAGCGCCGGCGCGCTGATGGTGGGCCAGCCGGGCTTCTGGCCCTGCACGCCGCACGGCTGCATGAAGATGCTCGAGTCCATCGGCTACGACCTGCGCGGCAAGCATGCCGTCGTCATCGGCCGCAGCAACATCGTGGGCAAGCCGATGGCCATGATGCTGCTGGCGCAGAACGCCACCGTCACCATCTGCCACAGCGCCACGGCCGACCTCGGCGCAATGACGCGGCAGGCCGACGTCGTGGTCGCGGCCGTGGGCAAGGCGAACCTGCTCACCGCCGACATGGTCAAGCCCGGCGCCGTGGTGATCGACGTGGGCATGAACCGCAACGCGGAAGGCAAGCTGTGCGGCGACGTGGACTTCGCCGGTGTCAAGGAAGTGGCGGGCTGGATCACCCCCGTGCCCGGCGGCGTGGGCCCGATGACGCGCGCCATGCTGCTGGCCAACACCCTCGAAGCCGCGGAACGCGCAGCCGGCTGACGCGCTCCAACCAGCCACCATAGCGCGTCTTCATCGGCGCCATGCAAACGCCGATGGCTTGAAGCCACCGGCCCCGCCACAAAATGCCATCCATGACCAATCCCCTGCTCGACTTCGACGACCTGCCCCTTTTCGACCAGATCCGCCCCGAGCATGTGGCGCCGGCGGTCGACGCGCTGCTCCAGCAGGCCGAGGTCGCGCTCGAGGAGGTCACCGCGCCCGAATTCCCGGCCCGCTGGGATGCCATCGCCAAGGTGCTCGACGTCGCCACCGAGCGCTTCTCCCGTGCCTGGGGCGCCGTCGGCCACCTGAACGCCGTGGCCGACACGCCCGAGCTGCGCGCCGCCTACAACGAAGCGATGCCGCGCGTGACCGCGTTCTGGACGCAGTTGGGCTCCGACGAGCGCCTGTACGCCAAGTACAAGGCCATCGACCCGGCCACGCTGAACCCCGAGCAGGCCCAGGCCCACAAGAACGCCGTGCGCAACTTCGTGCTGGGCGGCGCCGAACTGCAGGGCGAAGCCAAGAAGCGCTACGCCGAAATCCAGGAACGCCAGGCCGAACTCAGCCAGAAGTTCAGCGAGCACGCCCTGGACGCGACCGACGCCTTCGCCTGGTATGCCGAGCTGGCCGACCTCGATGGCCTGCCCGGGGACGTGATCGCCGCCGCCCGTGCGGCCGCCGAGGCCGAAGGCAAGGACGGCTACAAGCTCACGCTCAAGATGCCCTGCTACCTGCCGGTGATGCAGTTCGCCAGGAGCAGCGCCCTGCGCGAGCGCCTCTACCGCGCCTACGTCACGCGTGCCAGCGAGTTCGGCGACCCGGCCTTCGACAACACCGCCCTCATCACCGAGATCCTCGCCCTGCGCGAAGAAGAAGCCAAGCTGCTGGGCTACGCCAACTTCGGCGAACTGTCCGTCGTGCCCAAGATGGCCGAATCGCCCGAGCAGGTCGTGAAGTTCCTGCGCGACCTGGCCGCCAAGGCCCGTCCCTACGGTGAGCGCGACGTGGCCGAACTGCGCGAGTTCGCGGCCAAGGAGCTCGGCCTGGCCGATCCGCAGCCCTGGGATTGGAGCTACATCGGCGAGAAGCTCAAGGAGGCGCGCTACGCCTTCAGCGAGCAGGAGGTGAAGCAGTACTTCCCGGCGCCCAAGGTGCTGGCGGGCCTCTTCAAGATCGTCGAGACCCTGTTCGAGGTGAACATCCGCCGCGACAGCGCGCCCGTGTGGCACCCCACGGTCGAGTTCTACCGCATCGAGCGCGACGGCCAGAAGGTCGGGCAGTTCTACCTCGACCCCTCGGCCCGCGTCGGCAAGCGTGGCGGCGCCTGGATGGACGACGTGCGCGCGCGCTGGCTGCGGCCCGACACCGGCACGCTGCAGACGCCGGTCGCCCAACTGGTGTGCAACTTCGCCGAAGGTGTGGACGGAAAGCCGCCGCTGCTCACGCACGACGATGTCATCACCCTCTTCCACGAGTTCGGGCACGGGCTGCACCACATGCTCACGCAGGTGAACGAGCGCGACGTCTCGGGCATCAGCGGTGTCGAGTGGGATGCGGTCGAACTGCCCAGCCAGTTCATGGAGAACTTCTGCTGGGAGTGGGACGTGCTCAAGCACATGACGGCCCACGCCGACAGCGGCGAGCCGCTGCCGCGCGCGCTCTTCGACAAGATGATCGCGGCGAAGAACTTCCAGAGCGGCATGCAGACGCTGCGCCAGATCGAGTTCTCGCTCTTCGACATGCTGCTGCACACCGAATTCCATGCTGCAAGTGCGGCGCCGGGCGCAGTCATGGCCCTGCTGGGACAGGTGCGCGACGAAGTCGCCGTGCTGCCTGCGCCGCCCTTCAGCCGCACACCGAACACCTTCACCCACATCTTCTCGGGCGGCTATGCGGCCGGCTACTACAGCTACAAGTGGGCCGAGGTGCTCTCGGCCGACGCGTATGCGGCCTTCGAGGAGAGCGCGGGCGCGAACGGCGAACCGAGCGTCGACACGGGCCGGCGCTACCGTCAGGCCATCCTCGAGGCCGGCGGCAGCCGCACGGCGATGGAATCGTTCAAGGCCTTCCGCGGCCGCGAGCCGCAGCTCGACGCCCTGCTGCGCCACCAGGGCATGGCCGAAGAAGCGCTGACGGCCTGAGCGGGCGCGAAGCGGCCCGCCGGCTGCGGGCGCGGCCGGCTGCGGTACGCTCGGGCCTTCGCCTGCGGGCGCGCCGCCCGCCGTTCACCTGCTGCACCGCCATGACGCCTGCCACCGCCCGCCTTTTCTGCTCCTGCGCCCTGCTCCTCGCCGCCGGTGCGGCCTCGGCCCAGAGCCTGTACCGCAACGTCGACGCCAATGGCCGCGTGACCTACACCGACCGCCCGCCGGCGGCGAATGCGCAGCCCGCACCGGTGGGCCGCAGCGGCAGCGGTACCGCCGGGGCCAGCGCCCAGCTGCCCTTCGAGCTTCGGCAGATCGTGCAGCGCTACCCGGTGACGCTCTACACGGGGGACGATTGCGCACCGTGCACGACCGGCCGGCAGCTGCTGCAGACGCGCGGCATTCCCTTCGACGAACGCACGGTCAAGAGCAGCGAGGACATCGCCGCACTCGAACGGCTGAGCGGTCGCAACGGGCTGCCCCTGCTGACCATCGGGAGCCAGCAGCTCAAGGGCTACTCGGACACCGAGTGGTCGCAGTACCTGGACGCGGCCGGCTACCCCAAGAGCGTGCAGCTGCCCGCGGGCTACCGCAACCCGCCGGCGCAGCCGCTGGTGGCGCAACAGGCCGCGCCCGCCGCGCAGGCGCCCGCACCGGCGGGGGTGCAGCCACCCCCTGCGACGCCGGCGCCCGACGCGCCCACGCCGTCCAACCCGGCCGGTATCCGGTTCTGACCCCACCTGCGCAGGCGGCCTTGATTTGCTACTGAATCGATAGCGGCTCACGCAGGCGGGACGGGCGCTGCAGCCCGTTTTCTTCTGAATCAGCGGCCGCTGCTCAGTCGTAGCGCAGGGTCTGAACGCCCTCGGGCGTGGCCAGCAGGCAGACCTGCGCCTTCTGATGCGCGAACACGCCGACCGTCACCACGCCCGGCCACTGGTTCACCTCGCTCTCGAAGGCCAGCGGGTCGGCGATCTTCAGGCCGGTCACGTCGAGGATGTGCTGACCGTTGTCGGTCACCAGCGGCAGGCCGTCCTTCTCGCGAACCTGCGCCAGGCCGCCGAGCGCCGCGAACTGGCGCATGAGGCGCCGCGCTGCCATGGGGATGATCTCCACCGGCAACGGGAAGGCGCCGAGCACTTCGACGCGCTTGGAGGCGTCGGCGATGCACACGAAGCGCCGCGACTGGGCGGCAACGATCTTCTCGCGCGTGAGCGCCGCACCGCCGCCCTTGATCATGTGGCCGCGGCCGTCGATTTCGTCGGCACCGTCGATGTAGACCGCGAGCTCGTCGACGGCATTGCTGTCGAAAACCTCGATGCCCAGCGCGCGCAGCCGCTCGGTCGAGGCGACCGAACTGGAGACGGCGCCCTTGATCTCGTTCCTGATGGTGGCCAGCGCCTCGATGAACTTGTTCACCGTCGAGCCGGTGCCCACGCCGACGATCTCGCCTCGCACCACGTAGTCGAGTGCGGCGCGGCCCACGAGGGCCTTGAGTTCGTCCTGGGTGGGGGCGGCGGATGCGGGGTCGCTCATCGCGGAAAATCCTCGGTTCGTCTGAAGAAACACACGCTGCAAATTATCCAATGCTCGCCTCGCTCCCCGCGCTGTACGGCCTCGCCCGCCCCTTCCTCTTCGGCATGGACCCGGAGGCCGCCCATGAACTGACGCTCGACAGCCTGGCGCGCACGCAGAACACGCCGCTGGCGTGCTTCTACGCCTCGGCGCGCGTGGAAGACCCGCTGATCCTGGCCGGCCTCCCCTTCCCGAACCGCGTGGGCCTGGCCGCCGGGCTGGACAAGAACGCGCGCTGCATCGACGCCTTCTCGGCCATGGGCTTCGGCTTCGTGGAGGTCGGCACCGTCACGCCGAAGGCGCAGCCGGGCAATCCCAAGCCGCGCATGTTTCGCCTGCCCAAGGCCGACGCACTCATCAACCGCCTGGGTTTCAACAATGAAGGGCTCGACGCCTTCATCGCCAACGTGCAGCGGGCGCGCTTCCGGCAGCAGGCGGCCGCAGCCGGCCGCAAGCCGATGCTGCTGGGCCTGAACATCGGCAAGAACGCCAGCACCCCGATCGAACGCGCCGTCGACGACTACCTGCTCGGCCTGGAAGGCGTGTACCCGCACGCCGACTACGTGACGGTCAACATCTCCAGCCCCAACACCGCCAACTTGCGCAGCCTGCAGAGCGACGAGGCGCTGGACGCACTCCTCGGGGCCATCGCCGAGCGGCGCCACCTGCTCGCGGCCACGCAGCAACGGCGCGTGCCGGTGTTCCTCAAGATCGCCCCCGACCTGGACGAGGCGCAGGTCGCCGTCATCGCCGCAACGCTGCAGCGCCACGGCCTGGACGGCGTGATCGCCACCAACACCACCCTGGCACGCGACGCGGTCGCCGGCCTGCCGCACGGCAGCGAGACCGGGGGCCTGTCGGGTGCCCCGGTCCGCGAGGCCAGCAACCGCGTGATCGCGCAGCTGCGCGCCGCCCTGGGACCGGGCTTTCCCATCATCGGCGTGGGCGGCGTGATGAGCGGGGACGATGCGCGCGCGAAGCTGGCGGCGGGCGCCGACGTGGTGCAGGTCTACACCGGGCTGATCTACCGTGGGCCGTCGCTGGTGCGCGAGGTGGCGCAAGCCCTGCGCCAGCGCTGAGCGTGCGGCGTTCCCGAAAGAACGCCGCCGGAGCACGGGGCCGCGGCGGCGTTCAGGGGGCCCGGTGGCGCGGGCTCAGCGCAGCTTCCAGAGAATCGGGAAGAGCCAGCCGGTGACGCGCAGGAGCCGGCGCGGGCCGACCACGGCCATCACCACGGCCGCCGCGGCGCCGGTCGCGATCGGATGCTCGCGTGCCAGCCGCATCGCCTTGTCGGCCGGCGGCTCGTAGGCCGCGGCCTCCTGCGCAGCGGCGGCCTCGGCGGCCGCCTCCATGCGCTCTTCGAGCATCAACCGCTGGCGCTGGCGCTCGATGCGGTCCAGCAGCGCCTGGCGCGTGGCCGGGCGCGGCTCGCGCGGCTTGTCGTCCTCGTCGTCGCCGAAGCGCGTCTGGAGGTAGGCCCAGTCACGCTCCAGTTCGCGCCGCGCAGGCTCCATCGCGTTGGAGGCGCCACGCAGGCTCGACATCAGCCCCACCAGTGCGGCGACCCACAGGACGACCCACAGCGCCGCGACCAGCCAGGCCGCAGTCGTGCGATGCGGCGTGTCCCAGAAGTGCACCACCACCGCCACCGACAGCAGCGATGCCATCACGATGGTCAGGCCGATCAGGGCGACGACCAGCACCATCAGGCGCTTGAGGTGGCCCTTCTCCTCTTCCCACGCCATGCCGAGCAACTGGGCCCGGTCTTCGGCGGCCATGGCGCCTTCGCTCAACGCCCCTCGGAGGCGGCGAATGCGCTCATCGATACCGAACAGGGACAGCAGGCGCTTCATGACACCGCCACCCTTGCGGCTCGCGAACGAGGCCGGCGCACCGGCACGAATCCGGCGGGCACGCGATCAGCGACGGCTGCCAAGCACCAGGCCCACCAGCACGCCCACGGCCAATGCGGCACCGGCGATCTGCCAGGGCTCGTCATGCGCATAGGCATTGGCCGTCTGCGCCGCATCCTTCGCCTTCTTTGCCGCAATCTTGCTCTTCTCGGACGCGAGCTCGCGTGCGATGGCCAGCTTGGCCTCGACACGCTGCTTGAGCGCCTTGATCTGGGGCACCGATTCGAGGTCCTTGTTCGAGAGCACGCCCTTCACGTCGTTGGCGAGGTCCTCGACCACCGCGTTGGCAGCCGCTTCGAGATTGTTGGATACGGACATAGGAACACCTTCCCTCAGTGGAGTCTGGGCACCGGCGGGAGCGCCGGCAATGGATACGCCAGCAACTGGCGTGCTGGCCATATTACAGCGACATGAAGCGCAATCACGCGGCAATTCCCGGCAATTCACATACATGTCGGCCAATGGCCAGACTGCTTGTCAGACCGGGCGACTCGATGCCGAAGAGATTGACCAACCCAGTCACGCCGTGGACCTCCGGGCCCTGGATCAGGAAGTCCCGCGCGGCTTCTCCGGGCCCCGAAATCTTGGGACGGATGCCCGCATACCCAGGCTGCAGCGCATGGTCCGGCAGGCCTGGCCAATACTTGCGGACTTCGGCGTAGAAGCCATCGCCGCGGCGCGGGTCCACCTGCAGGTCCGTCGGGCTCGTGACCCATTCGACGTCGGGCCCGAACTTGGCCTGGCCGCCCAGGTCCAGCGTCAGGTGCACGCCCAGGCCGCCCGCCTCCGGGACGGGATAGATCAAGCGGCTGAAGGGCGCTCGGCCGCCGAGCACGAAGTAGCTGCCCTTGGCCCAGTGCGCCTGCGGCACGTGCGATGGATCCAGCCCCTGGAAGCGTGCGGCCAGCGCCGGGGCGTGCAATCCCGCCGCGTTGACCACGGTGCGGCAACGCAGCGCCGTGCCGTCGAGCATCTCCAGTTCGATGCCGGCAGCCGTGCAGCGCGCGGCGCGCACCGCCGACTTGAGCGCAAGCACACCGCCGGCGTGCTCCATGTCGCCCTGAAGGCTCAGCATCAGCGCATGGCTGTCCACGATGCCTGTGGAGGGCGAATGGATGGCAGCAACGCACGAGAGTGCGGGCTCCAGGGCGGCAGCCTGTTGCGCGTCGAGCAGCACCAAGTCGTCGACGCCATTGGCGGCACCCCTGGCGACGATGCGGTGAAGCTCATCGGCTTCGGCAGCCGAGGTCGCCACGATCAGCTTGCCACACCGACGGTGCGGCACGCCCCGGGCCTGGGCATAGTCGTACAGGAGTTGCTTGCCTTCCACGCACAGGCGCGCCTTGAGGGAACCTGCAGCGTAATAGATGCCGGCGTGGATGACCTCGCTGTTGCGCGAACTGGTGCCCGAACCCACGGCGCCCTCGGCCTCCAGCACGACGACCTCGCGTCCGGCAAGGGCCATTTCACGGGCCACCGCCAGCCCCACCACACCCGCGCCGATCACGGCGCAATCGAATTCATCCATGCCGCGAGCTTAGCGGCAGGTGGCGGGACTGCAGGTCGCGTTCAGAAGCCGCGCCAGCGGAATGCGGCCGCGCGCATGAAGTGCCGGTTGGCACGCGCCCGCCACGCGAGCATCGTGGGCGGATGGGGTGCCTTTCCCGGTGCCGGGATCGATGCGTCCGACGGAGGCAGAGTCGGCGCGGCGGGCCCGCGGTCCGGCTCGACGGGAAGCTCCGGCCCGGACGGCGTGATGGGCGTGGTAAGCCCGGAAGACATCGGCTGCATGGTCGACCCTCGGTCAAGTCTGGTTGAGCCGATTTCTACGCCCGCTCGCCGCCCTGCGTACCGGCGCACAGGTGGCCCGCGCGTCGGCAGCGGCCGACACGCCCGCACCAGCCGTTCGCGACGCACCAACGAAAACGGCACCCGAAGGTGCCGTGACGTGAGGTATGTGGTGGGCGGTGAGGGCTTTGAACCCCCGACCCCAGCAGTGTGAATGCTGTGCTCTACCCCTGAGCTAACCGCCCTGGTTGGGTGCTTCGCGCTGCACTCTCGTGCGCTGCGAAGCCCGCGATTATGCCACAGATTTTTCGGCCATCAGCTTGAACAACGTCTTGCCGCCACTGGCCTTGTCCAGGTCGGCCAGCACCTTCTCGTGCGCGCTCACCTCGTCGTCCGACGCCATCAGCACCGGCAACGTGAAGCTGCGCAGGTCGACCGCCACGACGGTGCCCCGCTCCTCGCTGCGGCTTTCCACCTCGATCAGCAGCGCGTCCTGGCCGCGCGTGAGGTTGATGTAGACATCGGCCAGCAGCTGCGCGTCGAGCTTGGCGCCATGGAAGGTGCGGTTGGAGCGGTCGACGCCGAAACGGTCGCACAGTGCGTCGAGCGAGTTGCGCTTGCCCGGGTAGACCTGCTTGGCCATGGCCAGGGTGTCGGTCACCTCGGCCACGAACTCCCGCAGCGGCGCCAGGCCCGCCAGCTCGAATTCCTTGTTGAGGAAACCGACGTCGAAGGCCGCGTTGTGGATGATGAGCTCGGCGCCTCGCAGGTACTCGACGATCTCCTGCGCCATGGTGGCGAACTTCGGCTTGTCGCTCAGGAACTCGGTCGTCAGCCCGTGCACGCGCAGCGCATCCTCGTGGCTCTCGCGCTCGGGGTTGAAGTAGATGTGCAGGTCGTTGCCGGTGAGCTTGCGGTTGAACAGCTCCACGCAGCCCAGCTCGATGATGCGGTCGCCGTTCTCGGCCGAGAGGCCGGTGGTTTCTGTGTCGAGGACGATCTGGCGGCTCATGATGGCAATCTCCCAGTGGCGATCCGGCGCCGGGCCGCCCCCAGCCGCATCGGCCCCTTCGGGGGGCAGCGACCCGTGGAACGGCGCAGCACGGGGTCAGTGATTCTCTTTGGCGTGGTTGATCGAGTACTTCGGGATCTCGACCGTCACGTCCTGCTGCGCCAGGATCGCCTGGCAGGACAGTCGCGACTGCGGCTCCAGGCCCCATGCCCGGTCGAGCAGGTCTTCCTCGGCCTCGTCGGCCTCGTTCAGCGAGTTGTAGCCCTCGCGCACGATCACGTGGCAGGTCGTGCAGGCGCAGCTCATGTCGCAGGCATGCTCGATGTTGATGTGGTTGTCCAGCAGCGCCTCGCAGATCGACGTGCCGGCCGGCGCCGTGATCTCGGCGCCCTGCGGGCAGTACTCGGCGTGGGGAAGGATCTTGATGACGGGCATCGTGGCGTCGTTGTTCTAGATGGATTCGAGCTTGCGGCCGGCCAGCGCCTTGGCAATGCCCTGGTTCATGCGCTGCGCGGCGAAAGCCTCGGTGCCGTCGGCCAGCGCCTTCGTCGCGGCTTCGACCGCGGCAGCGTCCTGCAGCGAACGCGCCGCTTCGAGTTCGGCCACGAGGCGATCGATGGCGGCACGCTCCTGGGCAGCGAGCAGCGCGCCGTCGGCCTCCAGGGCACTGCGGGTCGCGAGCAGCATGCGCTCGGCGTCGACGCGCGCCTCGATCAACGCGCGCGACTGCATGTCCTGCTGGGCCGTCGAAAAGCTCTCCTGCAGCATGGTCGCGATCTGCTCGTCCGACAGGCCGTACGAAGGCTTGACCGCGACGCTCGCTTCCACGCCGCTGGTCTGCTCCTTCGCGCTGACCGACAGGAGCCCGTCGGCATCGACCGTGAAGGTGACGCGGATGCGCGCCGCGCCCGCCGCCATCGGCGGAATGCCGCGCAACGTGAAGCGCGCGAGGCTGCGGCAGTCCGCCACCAGATCACGCTCGCCCTGCACCACGTGCAGGGCGAGCGCCGTCTGGCCGTCCTGGTAGGTGGTGAAGTCCTGCGCCATCGCCGTCGGGATGGTCTGGTTGCGCGGCACGATGCGCTCCACCAGGCCACCCATGGTCTCCAGGCCGAGCGACAGCGGGATCACGTCCAGCAGCAGCAGGTCGCCGGCGCCGTCGTTGCCCGCCAGCTGATTGGCCTGGATGGCGGCGCCCAGCGCCACCACCTCGTCGGGGTTGAGGTTGATCAGCGGCTCGCGGCCGAAGAACTCGGCCACCGCGCGCCGCACCTGCGGCATGCGCGTGGAACCGCCGACCAGCACGATGCCCTGCAGGTCGTCGGGCTTGAGCTTCGCATCGCGCAGCGCCTTGCGCACGGCCGCGAGCGTGCGGTCGGTGAGGTGGCGCGTCGCCGCGTCGAAATCGCTGCGATTCAGGTCGAATCGGACCACAGCGCCCGCCACATCTGCGCTGAACGCTATCGATTCCGTAGCAGTCAGCGCCTCCTTGGCGGCGCGCGCGGCCACCAGCAGCGCGGCACGGTCGGTGTCGCTCGCGGGTTGGGCACCGGTGCGCGCGACGACGAAGTCGGCCAGGGCGTGGTCATAGTCGTCGCCGCCCAGCGCGGAGTCGCCGCCGGTGGCGATGACCTCGAACACGCCCTGCGTGAGCCGCAGGATGGAGATGTCGAAGGTGCCGCCGCCGAGGTCGTAGACCGCGTAGACGCCCTCGGACGCGTTGTCCAGGCCGTAGGCGATGGCGGCCGCCGTGGGTTCGCTGATCAGGCGCAGCACGTTCAGGCCCGCGAGCTGGGCGGCGTCCTTGGTGGCCTGGCGCTGCCCCTCGTCGAAGTACGCCGGCACGGTGATCACGGCACCGTAGAGCTCGTCGTCGAAGGTGTCCTCGGCGCGGTAGCGCAGCGTCGCCAGGATTTCGGCGCTCACCTCGACCGGCGACTTCAGGCCGGCCGCCGTGCGGACCTGCACCATGCCGCCCTCGTCGACCAGGCCATAGGACATCGCATCGCGATTCGCCACGTCAGCCAGGCCGCGGCCCATGAGGCGCTTGACCGAGGTGATGGTGTTGGCCGGGTCCTGCGCGCGCGCAGCCAACGCATCGAAGCCGATCTGGCGCCGGTCCTTGTCGAGGTAGCGCACGGCCGAGGGCAGGAGGACGCGGCCCTGATCGTCGGGCAGGCATTCGGCCACGCCGTGGCGCACGGCAGCGACGAGCGAATGCGTGGTGCCGAGGTCGATGCCGACGGCGATGCGGCGCTGGTGCGGATCGGGCGCCTGGCCGGGTTCGGAGATCTGGAGTAATGCCATGAAAACTGGGGAGCGAAGCGCTATTGTCCTAGCCGATCGAAACGCTGGTCGACCTCGGAGGCAAAGCGCTCGATGAACATGAGGGCTCTGACCTGCGCGGCTGCGGCCAGGTAGTCGCCCTTCTCGTCGATGAGCCAGTCCAGCGAAGACAAGGCGCGCGCACGCGCCTCATCCACCTGGGCCTTCAGCACATCGAGCGCGGCTTCGTCGGCCGCCTCGTCGAGCGCCTCGCGCCACTCCATCTGCTGCATCAGGAACTCCGGCGGCATGGCGGTGTTGGTCTCGGCCTGCACCGGTGCACCGTTGAGCTCGCACAGGTACGTGGCACGCCGCAGCGGGTCCTTCAGGCGCTGGTAGGCCTCGTTGATGCGCACCGACCACTGCATCGCGACGCGCTGCGCGGCTGCGCCCTGGGCCGCGAAGCGGTCAGGGTGGGCCTCGCGCTGCAGTTCCTTCCAGCGTGCGTCCAGCGCCGCACGCTCCTGCGCGAAGGTCGGCGGCACGGCGAAGAGTTCGAAGTCGGTGTCGTTGAGGTTCATGTCGATCGCAGGACGGCCAACAAAAAAGGCCCCCACGCTCCCCGCAGCCGCGTGGTTCGCGCCCCTCCGTGGGGGTGCTTTCTGTCTTGGGGCGGCCCGGCGACAAAAAGCCGCCTCGGGCGGCGGCTCTTGCAATCGCCCTCGCCGCAGCGAGTGGCTAGATCCGGAAGCTCTCGCCGCAGCCGCAGCGGTCGCGTTCGTTCGGGTTGTTGAACTTGAAGCCTTCGTTCAGGCCCTCGCGCACGAAATCCAGCTGCGTGCCGTCGATGTAGGCCAGGCTCTTCGGGTCCACGAGCACCTTCACGCCGTGATCTTCGAAGACCACGTCCTCGGGAGACATCTCGTCCACGTACTCGAGCTTGTAGGCCAGGCCCGAGCACCCCGTCGTCTTGACGCCGAGCCGCACGCCCACCCCCTTGCCCCGCTTGGTCAGGTAGCGGTTCACGTGGCGGGCAGCGGCTTCGGTCAATGTGACGGACATGGTGCGGGGACGAACGAACAACGACGAAAAGGAGGGATCAGTGGACGGCTTCTTCGCCAGCCGGGGCCTTGGCGCCGTGCTTGGCCTTGTAGTCGTTCACGGCGGCCTTGATCGCGTCTTCGGCCAGGATCGAGCAGTGGATCTTCACCGGCGGCAGCGCCAGTTCCTCGGCGATCTGCGCGTTCTTGAGCGCGGCCGCCTCGTCCAGCGTCTTGCCCTTGACCCATTCGGTCACCAGCGACGAGGACGCGATCGCCGAGCCGCAGCCATAGGTCTTGAAGCGTGCATCCTCGATCACGCCGGTTTCGGCATTGACCTTGATCTGCAGCTTCATCACGTCGCCGCAGGCCGGTGCCCCGACCATGCCGGTGCCGACCGAGTCGTCGCCCTTGTCGAAGGAGCCGACGTTGCGCGGGTTCTCGTAGTGGTCGATGACCTTCTCGGAATAAGCCATGGTGTTACCTCTTCAATCGTGGAGTTCTTCGGTCGGCGGCGCTCAGTGCGCCGCCCACTGGATGGTGCTCAGGTCGACGCCGTCCTGGTACATCTCCCACAGCGGGCTGAGCTCGCGCAGCTTGCTCACGTTGTGCTTGATGGTGGCGATGGCGTAGTCGATTTCTTCCTCGGTCGTGAAACGGCCGATGGTCATGCGCAGGCTGCTGTGCGCGAGCTCGTCGCTGCGGCCCAGGGCGCGCAGCACATAGCTCGGCTCCAGGCTGGCCGAGGTGCAGGCCGAGCCCGACGACACCGCCAGGCCCTTGATGCCCATGATCAGCGACTCGCCTTCGACGAAGTTGAAGCTCATGTTCAGGTTGTGCGGCACGCGGTGCTCGAGGTCGCCGTTGATGAAGACCTGTTCGACGTCCTTCAGGCCGTCGAGCAGGCGCTTCTGCAGGCGCTGGGCTTTGGCGATGTCGTCCTTCATCTCGGCCTTGGCGATGCGGAAGGCCTCGCCCATGCCGACGATCTGGTGCGTCGGCAAGGTGCCCGAACGCATGCCGCGCTCGTGGCCGCCACCGTGCATCTGGGCCTCCAGCCGCACGCGCGGCTTGCGGCGCACGTACAGCGCACCGATGCCCTTCGGGCCGTAGGTCTTGTGCGAGGCCAGGCTCATCAGGTCGATGGGCAGCTTGGCGACGTCGATCTCCAGCTTGCCCGTGGCCTGTGCGGCATCGACATGGAAGATCACGCCCTTCTCACGGCACAGGTTGCCCAGCGCGACCACGTCCTGGACGACGCCGATCTCGTTGTTCACGTACATGACGCTCGCAAGGATGGTGTCGGGCCGGATCGCCGCCTTGAACTTCTCCAGGTCGAGCAGGCCGTTCTCCTCGACGTCGAGGTAGGTCACCTCGAAGCCCTGGCGTTCCAGCTCGCGCATCACGTCCAGCACCGCCTTGTGCTCGGTCTTGACGGTGATGAGGTGCTTGCCCTTGCCCTTGTAGAAGTGTGCCGCCCCCTTGATGGCCAGGTTGTCGGACTCGGTGGCGCCGGAGGTCCACACGATCTCGCGCGGGTCGGCGCCGATCAGGTCGGCCACCTGCGCCCGGGCCTTCTCGACGGCCTCCTCGGCCTCCCAGCCCCAGGCGTGGCTGCGCGACGCGGGGTTGCCGAAATGCTCCCGCAGCCAGGGGATCATCGCGTCGACCACGCGCGGGTCGACCGGCGTGGTGGCGCCGTAGTCCAGGTAGATCGGGAAATGGGGAGTCACATCCATGGCTTGCTCGTGCTGGCGTGGGTCAAACAATGCGCGTGGGCCGGCCGGGGCCGAAGCCGCCGGCGACTGCCCGGGGGAATCAGGATTTGGCGAAGGCGTTGCCGAGGGCAAAGACCGAATTCGGCGCGTTCACGCGGATCGGCTTGACCACCGGCTGGCTCGAGATGGCCCGCTTGACCGCCGGCTTGTTCTCGATCTGCACGCCCTTGGCGATCTGGTCGTCGACCAGCTTCTGCAGCGTGACCGAATCCAGGAACTCGACCATCTTCTGGTTCAGCGATGCCCACAGCTCGTGCGTCATGCAGCGGCCGGCTTCGCCCAGGCAGTTTTCCTTGCCGCCGCACTGGGTCGCGTCGATCGGCTCATCCACCGAGACGATGATGTCGGCCACGGTGATGTCCGACGCCTTGCGGCCCAGCGAATAACCGCCGCCCGGGCCGCGGGTCGATTCGACGAGCTCGTGGCGGCGCAGCTTGCCGAACAGCTGCTCGAGGTACGACAGCGAGATCTGCTGCCGCTGGCTGATGGCCGCCAGCGTGACCGGGCCGGTGTTCTGGCGCAGTGCCAGATCGATCATGGCCGTGACCGCAAAACGGCCCTTGGTTGTGAGACGCATCGCAAGCTCCTTCGAAGTGCTTACCGTTGAAATGACACCTGGAACAGAGCCCGGGTGGCGTCGTCTCCGCCCCTGCCCGCCTCATGCCCATCCAGGGATCAGAGACGGCCCTTCATCGCGAAGTTCAGACTTTTGTTGAGTGTTTCGCTCAAGTTTACCAGAAAGCCCTGGGTTCTGCTCGGGTAAACCCGCTGAAACCGGTTCCAGCCCGCCGGAAGCAGGCGGATGGCGACGGCGCGCCGGTCCCGGCGATCAGGAGCCGCCGGCCGGCAGCACCGCGATGTTGTCGCCCCCGGCCGCGCCGAAGGCCTGCTCGCGCAGCAAGGCGAGCTGGTCGCGCACCCGCGCCGCCTTCTCGAACTCCAGGTTCCTGGCGTGCTCGAGCATCTGCTTTTCCAGCCGCTTGATCTCCCTGGCGATGTCCTTCTCGGACATGTCCTCGACCTTGGCCCGGTCCAGCTCGCGCTTGGCCGCCTCCTTGCCCGATTTCTCGCTGTAGACGCCGTCGATCAGCTCGCGCACCTGCTTGACGATGCTGCGCGGCGTGATGCCGTGGGCCTCGTTGAACGCGATCTGCTTGGCCCGCCGACGCTCGGTCTCGTCGATCGCCTTCTTCATCGACGCGGTCATGTTGTCGGCGTACAGGATGGCCTTGCCGTGCAGGTTGCGCGCCGCCCGGCCGATGGTCTGGATCAGGCTGCGCTCGGCCCGCAGGAAGCCTTCCTTGTCGGCATCGAGGATCGCCACGAGCGACACCTCGGGAATGTCCAGGCCCTCGCGCAGCAGGTTGATGCCCACCAGCACGTCGAAGGTGCCCAGGCGCAGGTCGCGCAGGATCTCCACCCGCTCCACCGTGTCCACGTCGCTGTGCAGGTAGCGCACCTTCACGCCGTTGTCGCCCAGGTAGTCGGTGAGCTGCTCGGCCATGCGCTTGGTCAGCGTGGTGATGAGCACGCGCTCGTTCTTCTCGACCCGGATGCGGATCTCCTGCAGCACGTCGTCGACCTGGTGCGTCGCCGGGCGCACTTCCACCTCGGGATCGATCAGGCCCGTGGGCCGCACCAGCTGCTCGACCACCTGGCCGGTGTGCGTCTTCTCGTAGTCGGCCGGCGTGGCCGAGACGAAGACGCACTGCCGCATGCGCGTCTCGAACTCCTCGAACTTCAGGGGCCGGTTGTCCAGCGCAGAAGGGAGCCGGAAGCCGTATTCCACCAGCGTCGTCTTGCGCGCCCGGTCGCCGTTGTACATGGCGCCCAGCTGGCCGATCATCTGGTGGCTCTCGTCCAGGAACATGATCGCGTCCTTGGGCATGTAGTCCGTCAGCGTGGCCGGCGGCTGCCCCGGGGCCGCGCCGGAGAGGTGGCGCGTGTAGTTCTCGATGCCCTTGCAGTGCCCGATCTCGGCCAGCATCTCCAGGTCGAAGCGGGTGCGCTGCTCCAGGCGCTGGGCTTCGACCAGCTTGCCGGCGCCGACCAGTTCCTTGAGCCGGTCGGCCAGTTCCGCCTTGATGGTGTCGACGGCGCGCAGCGTCTTGTCGCGCGGCGTGACGTAGTGGCTCGACGGGTAGATGGTGAAGCGCGGCACCTTCTGCCGGATGCGGCCGGTGAGCGGGTCGAACAGCGACAGCGTCTCGATCTCGTCGTCGAAGAGCTCGATGCGGATCGCCAGTTCGCTGTGCTCGGCCGGGAACACGTCGATGGTGTCGCCGCGCACCCGGAAGGTGCCGCGGGCGAAATCCTGCTCGTTGCGGGTGTACTGCATGCGGATCAGCCGCCCGATCAGGTCGCGCTGGCCGACCTTGTCGCCCACGCGCATGATCAGCCGCATCTCCATGTAGTCCTCGGGCGTGCCGATGCCGTAGATGGCGCTCACGGTCGCCACGATCACCACGTCGCGCCGCTCCAGCACGCTCTTGGTGGCCGACAGGCGCATCTGCTCGATGTGTTCGTTGATCGAGGAGTCCTTCTCGATGAACAGGTCGCGCTGCGGCACGTAGGCCTCGGGCTGGTAGTAGTCGTAGTAGCTGACGAAGTACTCCACGGCGTTCTTCGGGAAGAACTCGCGGAACTCGCTGTACAGCTGGGCCGCCAGCGTCTTGTTGGGCGCGAACACGATCGCCGGCTTGCCCAGCCGCGCGATCACGTTGGCCATGGTGAAGGTCTTGCCCGAGCCGGTCACGCCCAGCAGGGTCTGGAAAACCTCGCCGTCCTGCACGCCCTCGACCAGTTTGGCGATGGCGTTGGGCTGATCACCCGCCGGCGGGTAGGGCTGGAACAGCTGGAACGGGGAATCGGGGAAGCTGACGAACTCGCCCTGGCGGGGCGTGTCCAGGACGGCTTCGGGGGTATCGGGGGCAGAAGGCATCGTGCGCTACAGATGGGGACGGTGGTCGGGAGACGGTGTTGCGCTACAGCTGCAGACCGGCCCGGTAAAATTCAAGCGAACCCGCAAGGCTAGCGCAGCCGCGGGATCGCCGAAAGCCCTGCCTTCTGCGCCGGGCAGCCCACCATCCGAAGGACTTTCTCCAAATGTCTCTGTTCACCGCCGTCGAAATGGCGCCGCGCGACCCGATCCTGGGTCTCAACGAACAATTTGCCGCCGACACCAACCCCAACAAGGTCAACCTGGGCGTGGGCGTGTACTACGACGACAACGGCAAGCTGCCCCTGCTGGAGTGCGTGAAGAAGGCCGAAGCCGACATGATGAAGGCGCCCAGCGCCCGCGGCTACCTGCCGATCGACGGCATCGCCGCCTATGACGCGGCCGTCAAGTCGCTGGTCTTCGGCGCCGACAGCGAGCCGGTCAAGTCGGGCCGTGTCGCCACCGTCCAGGGCCTGGGCGGCACCGGCGGCCTGAAGATCGGCGCCGACTTCCTCAAGAAGCTCAGCCCGAACGCCAAGGTGCTCATCAGCGACCCGAGCTGGGAGAACCACCGCGCCCTGTTCACCCAGGCCGGCTTCACCGTCGAGACGCATCCCTACTACGACGCCGAGAAGCGCGGGGTGAACTTCGAGGGCATGCTGGCCGCGCTGAACGCCGCGCCCGCCGGCACCATCGTCGTGCTGCACGCCTGCTGCCACAACCCGACCGGCTACGACATCACTCCCGCCCAGTGGGACCAGGTCGTTGCCGCCGTCAAGGCGAAGAACCTCACGCCTTTCCTGGACATGGCCTACCAGGGCTTCGGCAACGGCATCCAGGAAGACGGCGCCGTGATCGGCAAGTTCGTCGCCGCCGGCCTGAACTTCTTCGTCGCCACCTCGTTCTCCAAGAGCTTCAGCCTGTATGGCGAGCGCGTGGGCGCCCTGTCGGTGCTGTGCGCCGACAAGGACGAGGCCGCGCGCGTGCTGTCGCAGCTCAAGATCATGATCCGCACCAACTACAGCAACCCGCCGACGCACGGCGGGGCCGTGGTGGCGGCCGTGCTGGGCAACCCCGAGCTGCGCGCCCTGTGGGAGAAGGAACTGGGCGAGATGCGCGTGCGCATCAAGGCCATGCGCCAGAAGCTGGTCGACGGCCTGAAGGCCGCCGGCGTGAAGCAGGACATGGGCTTCATCACCAGCCAGATCGGCATGTTCAGCTACTCGGGCCTGTCCAAGGACCAGATGGTCCGCCTGCGCAGCGAGTTCGGCGTGTACGGCACCGACACCGGCCGCATGTGCGTGGCGGCGCTGAACAGCAAGAACATCGACTACGTCTGCCAGGCCATTGCGAAAGTGGTCTGACATCCCCCATGCGGCTTCGCCGCTCCCCCTTCTGCTTCGCGAAGGGGGCGCACCCAGCGGCCTGGCAAAGCCAGTTCCGCGGGTGCCCTGACGAGTTCGAGCGCAGCGCGCAACGCGTTTTCTACGCTCGATGACCTCGCACTTCAACGCGCCAGCATCTCCGGGCAGCGCCGAGGCGCTGGCCCGGCTTTTTGTCGACCAGGCGCTGGCCAATCCCGCGAACCGCGCCATCCTGGAGCGGCTGCCCGCGCTCGGGCTGCCCGATGCGTGGCTGGTCGCCGGCTGCCTGTTCCAGACCGTGTGGAACCTGCGCACCGGCCGGCCGCCCATGGACGGCATCCGCGACTACGACCTCTTCTACTTCGACGGCGGCGATCTCTCGGTCGAGGCCGAGCACGCCGTGGCCCGGCGCGTGGAGGCGGCCTGTGCCGACCTGCCGGTGACGCTGGAAGTCAAGAACCAGGCCCGCGTCCACACCTGGTACGAGGCGCATTTCGGCGCCCCCTACAGCCCGCTGAAGAACGCCATGGACGGCATCGACCGCTTCCTGGTCGAAGGCACCTGCATCGGCCTGCAGGCGCGTGCCGACGGCCTCACCCTGTATGCGTCCGACGGGCTCGCCGGCCTGATGGGCGGGGTGCTGCGGCCCAACCGGCGCAGCCCCGATCCCCGCCTGTACGCCGCCAAGGCCGCCGACTACCGGCGCCGCTGGCCCTGGCTCACCGTGCTCGACACCGAAAGCCAGGCACCCGCACGCCCATTGCTCGTGCACCGAATCGGCCTCCAGCGCCCGCCGGACGGGCGCGAGCAGCTATCGATTCGATAGCGCTCGGCGCCTCGGCCGCGCCCGGCGTGTGGCGCGGCTCTTGCATTCGTCGGTGTCGATGGACACCCCTCACCCCGCCGTGCGCCCCACGTTGAGCCACAGCCGCTTCGAAGACGTGCAGGCCGTGCTCGCCGGCACGCTCTTCGTCGCCATGGCGATGGTGGTGTTCGGCCAGGCCGGCCTGCTGACGGGCGGCACGGCGGGGGCCGCGTTCCTGCTGCACTACGCCACCGGCATCGGCTTCGGCCCGCTCTTCTTCGTGGTCAACCTGCCCTTCTACTGGTTCGCCTGGCGCCAGATGGGGCGGGAGTTCACGCTCAAGACCTTCGCGGCCATTGCGCTGCTGTCGGTCATGACCACGCTGGCACCGCGCTTCATCGCCATCCAGTCGCTGCACCCGGCCTTCGCGGCCGTCTTCGGCGGGCTGATGCTGGGCACGGGCTGCCTGTTCCTGGCGCGGCACCGCGCGAGCCTGGGCGGCGCGACCATCCTGGCGCTGTACCTGCAGGACAGGCGCGGCTGGCGCGCGGGCAAGGTGCAACTGGCCATCGACTGCACGGTGGTGGCGCTGGCGCTCCTGGTGGTGGAGCCGGCGCGGGTGGGCTGGTCGGTCCTGGGCGCGGTGGTCATGGGCGGCTTCCTGTGGGTCAACCACAAGCCCGGTCGCTACGCCGGCACCTGAGCGCCACAGCGTCGCCTGCGCGACTCCGGCCTCCAGCCGGCGCGTCCGGATGTGCGCTTGTGCCGATGGGACGGTAGTTTTGCGGATAGAACGCCGGCACGCCCACTGCTATATTGCACCGCAGCAAAACTCTAGCGGTCCCCATGCTGTACCAACTCTACGAAGCGCAACGCTCCCTCATGGAGCCGTTCGCCGACTTCGCGCAGGCTGCCTCCAAGCTGTTCAGTTCCGGCGCGATGTTCAGCCAGATGCCGATGTCGCAGCGCGTGGCGGCCAGCTATGACCTGATCTACCGGCTGGGCAAGGACTACGAGAAACCCGAGTTCGACATCAAGACCGTCAAGGTCAACGGCAGCGACGTCGTCATCCACGAGATCGTGGAGATCGACAAGCCCTTCTGCCAGTTGCGCCGCTTCAAGCGCTTCACCGACGACGAGCAGGTGCTGGAGACGCTGAAGGCCCAGCCCGTGGTGCTGATCGTGGCGCCGCTGTCGGGCCACTACGCCACGCTGCTGCGCGACACGGTCCGCACCATGCTGCAGGGCCACAAGGTCTACATCACCGACTGGAAGAACGCCCGCCTGGTGCCCCTGTCGGACGGCGAGTTCCACCTCGACGACTACATCAACTACGTGCAGGACTTCATCCGCCACCTGCAGGCCGAGTACGGCAACTGCCACGTGATGAGCGTGTGCCAGCCCACCGTGCCGGTGCTGGCCGCCATCTCGCTCATGGCCAGCCGCGGCGAGACCACGCCGCTGTCGATGACCATGATGGGCGGCCCCATCGACGCCCGCAAGTCGCCCACCGCGGTGAACAACCTGGCGATGAACAAGAGCTTCGAGTGGTTCGAGAACAACGTCATCTACCGCGTGCCCCAGGGCTTCCCCGGTGAAGGCCGCCGGGTGTATCCGGGCTTCCTGCAGCACACCGGATTCGTGGCCATGAACCCCGACCGCCACGCCAGCAGCCACTACGACTACTTCAAGGACCTCATCAAGGGCGACGACGCGAGCGCCGAGGCACACCGCAAGTTCTACGACGAGTACAACGCCGTCCTCGACATGGATGCGGACTACTACCTGGAGACCATCAAGACGGTGTTCCAGGAATTCGATCTCGTCAACGGCACCTGGGACGTGAAGAACCCCGACGGCCAGGTCGAGCGCGTGCGGCCCCAGGACATCCGCACCACCGCCCTGCTCACGGTCGAGGGCGAGCTGGACGACATCTCCGGCTCGGGCCAGACGCAGGCGGCGCACGAGTTGTGCACGCAGATCCCCGGAGGCGAGCACTACGAGGTCAAGGGCGCCGGCCACTACGGCATCTTCAGCGGCCGCCGCTGGCGTGACCTGGTCTACCCGCGCGTGCAGGCCTTCGTCGCGGCCCATGACGAGCCGCAGGTGCGCGCACGCCGCGTCGCCACGCCGCGGGACCTCACATCGGAAGACACGATCAAGGCCGCACCGACCGCCGCCCGCCCGCGCACCGCCTCCCGCAAGGTCACGCCGTCGGCTGCGCCGGTCGCCAGCGCCGCACCGGCCCGCAAGGCCGCCGGTTCACGCAAGCTGGCCCCCACGGCGTCGCGCAAGGCCTCGGCGCCGTCGCGCAAGCCACGCGCCTGACGCGCCGCCGGCCCCGAGAATCACGCCGGCGCCTGCCGGCGTTTTTCATGGTTTCATTCCTTCCTATGTCTCCGCTCGCCACCCGACTGCTCGACGCCCTGCCGCAGACGCAGTGCACACGCTGCGGGTACCCCGACTGCGCGGGTTACGCCGAGGCCATCGCCGCCGGCGAGGCCGGCATCGACCAGTGCCCCCCGGGCGGCGACGAGGGTGTGCGCCGGCTCGCGGCGCTCACGGGCCGGCCGGCCGTGCCGCTGAACCCCGCCTTCGGCACCGAGGGCCCGCGCATGCTGGCCGTGATCGACGAAGCCTGGTGCATCGGCTGCACGCTGTGCCTGGATGCCTGCCCGACCGACGCCATCGTCGGCGTGAACAAGCGCATGCACACCGTCATCGAGCCCCATTGCACCGGCTGCGAGCTGTGCATTCCCGTGTGCCCCGTGGACTGCATCGCGCTGGAGCCCGCCACGCCCGGCCGCACGGGTTGGGAGGCATGGTCGTCCGAGCAGGCCGATAGCGCACGCAAACGCTACGAAATTCATAGCGCCCGGCGCAGGCTGGGCGGGCGCGAGGCATCGATTTCATCTGAAGGCGGGGCGGACGTGGACGTCGGTGCCACCGAACGCAAGCGCAGCGTGGTCGAGGCCGCGCTCGCGCGTGCCCGGCAGGCGGCCGCGGCACGGGCCGGCAAGCCGTAGCCGGCAGCGCCCTGCGTGCCCCCCCGCGCTTCAGCGCCGGGGCCTGCCGTGCTGCACCAGCAGCAGCAGAACGCCCGCCAGCACGACCCCCACGGCATACCACTCGAAGCGCGTGACCGTCTCGTGCGCGATCCACACGCCCAGCAGCATCGCGATCACCGGGTTGACGAAGGTGTAGCTGGACGCGAGGGCCGCCGGCGCCTTGGCCAGCAGCAGCATGTAGGCATTGAAGGCGACCAGCGAGCCGAACACCACCAGGTAGGTCCAGGCCGCCACCGCCACTGGTTGCGGCGGCCACAGCGCGCGCTCGCCCGACAGCGCGGCCAGGCCCATCAGCACCAGGCCGCCGCACACCATCTCGCTTGCAAAGCCCATCGCACCCGGCGCCAGCGGCAGCGCACGCTGGCTCAGCACGCTGCCCAGCGACCAGCAGACGCACGCGATCGCAATGGCCGCCAGGCCCGCCGGCGAAGACCGGAACCCGCTGCCCTGCGTGAGCATCAGCACACCCACCAGGCCGAGCGCGATGCCCAGCCACTCCAGCGGCGCCGGCCGGATGCCCCACAGCAGGTTGAGCAGCGCGATCAGCAGCGGCACCACGGCGATGAAGGCCACCACCAGCCCCGAGCCCACCGACACCTCGGCATGCGCCGTCCCGCCCATGCCGCCACCCAGCATCAACGCGCCCACGACCAGCGCGTGCCGCCACTGCCGCCAAGTCGGCCAGGGAGCGCCGCGCCAGCGCATCCACACGGCCAGCACGACCCCCGCGAAGAGAAAGCGCGAGCCCATCTGCAGGAAGGGCGGAAAGCTGATCAGCGCGTACTTGATGGCCAGGTAGGTGGAGCCCCAGACCAGCCACGTGGCGGCCAGGCACAGCCAGATCCAAGGCGGCAGGCCGCCCCGTGCGGAGGCAGGCGCGTGCGAGGCGGGTGAGGCGAGGCTGGACATGGGCGCGGCTTTCGGGTCGTATTCGGGAATCGGGCACTCCATGGTATGAAGGCCCCCGGCCGCCAGCCATGCGCATCTCATTTTCATGGCGCGGTTTCGCCGTCGAATCGAAGGACTTTCGTGAACCCGACCTTGAACCCGCCGCTGGACAGCTACGACACCCGCATCCTGGCCGAGCTGCAGGCCGATGCACGGCTCTCGATGGCCGAACTGGGCCGTCGCGTGCACCTCAGCCAGCCGGCCGTGACCGAACGGGTGAAGAAGCTCGAAGCGGCCGGCGTCATCAGCGGCTACCGCGCCACCGTCGACCTGGGCCGCCTGGGCTATGGCATCCGCGCCATCATCCGCGTGGGCCGCGCCGACTATGCGCGCGTGGTCAAGCTGATCCAGCAGACACCGGAATGCGTGAATGCGTACAACGTGACCGGCGACGACAGCTGGATCCTGGAGATCGCCGTCATCGACGTGGCGCACCTCGACGCCGTGGTGACGAAGTTCTGCATCCTCACCGAGACGGCCACATCGATCATCCTGAATCCCGCGCGCGAACACCAGCCGATGCTGCCGCCGCAGCGGGAGGACGTGAAGCCGCCGATCCGCAAGGTGCTCAATGCCTGAGGCGCGCGGCCGGCCCTAGAGGCGGCTGCGCACGTCGGCCGGGATGTCGATGGCGCGATGGGTCTGCAGGTCGGTGAACACCAGCACCTGGCGCGACGCGACGCGCAGTTCCTGCCCGCCCCTGCACGCGAGGGCCAAGGTGATCGACCGGGTGCCCGCGCGCTCCACCACCAGCGACATGGCGACCTGCTCGCCCATGCGGCTGACGGCCTTGAAGTCGCACTCCAGACGAACGATCGGCAGGCCGATGCGGCGCCGCTCGATCATGTGCGCATAAGGCACCTGGAGACCCTCGTTGAACCAGTCCTCCACCAGCTGGTTGAACATGACGAGGTACTGCGGAAAGAAGACGATGCCCGCCGGATCGCAGTGCGAGAAGCGGATCGGCACCTGCCGCACGAAAGGCTGCTTCGTCGGCACGTCGGCACTGACCGGGGCGTTCATCGTGCGCGCCCGGCGGAATCGGCCGGCGCGAGACCGAGCGTCTCCGCACGCCGCACCAGGTGGACCCGCAGCTGCCCGAGCTGCTCGTAGAGCGCGTCCTTGCTGCCCTGGGGCAGCCCCTGGAACAGCGCGGCCAGCCAGCGCTCGTGCTCGACGGCCATCGCCGAGAATTCCTTTCGCCCTTGCGCCGTCAGGCTCACGCGCCAGGAGCGGCGGTCCTCCGGGTCGTCGATGCGCTGCACCAGGCCCTCCTTCACCAGCTGGTCCGTGAGGCCGGTGACGTTGCCGCCGGTGACCATCAGGAAGCGCGACAGCACGCTCATGCGCAGCCCGTCCGGGTGGCGGTCCAGCTGCGCCAGGTAGTCGAAGCGCGGCAGCGTGGTCGAAAAGCGCGCCCGCAGCATCTGGCGGATCTGGCGCTCGATCTGCGTGCTGCAGGCCAGCAGGCGCAGCCAGATCTTGGTGTCCAGGTGGTCGCCGGCCTGCGCGCGCGCTTCCAGGCCGATGTGCGCGTCGCCCAGGGCCTGGACGAGCTTGAAATTCTTGGCGTGTGTGGCCATGGTGGTGTGCGGGTCCGGCTTCAGGTGACTTCACCGCCGCTCACCGACACGGACTGGCCGGTGACAGCGCCCGCACGCTCGCCGCAGAGCCACGCCACCGCATCGGCCACCTCCAGCGGCTGCACGAGGCGGCCCTGCGGGTTGGACTTGACGAATTCGGCGCGCGCCTGCTCGGCGGTGCGGTCGGTCTTGGCCACCACCCGCTCGATGCTCTCGCGCACGATGTCGGTCTCGGTGTAGCCGGGGCACACGGCGTTGACGGTCACGCCCTTCGTTGCCAGCTCGAGCGCCAGGGCGCGCGTGAGGCCGATCACGCCGTGCTTGGCGGCGCAGTAGGCCGACACGTAGGCATAGCCCACCTGCCCGGCCGTGCTGGCGACGTTGACGACACGGCCCCAGCCCGATTCGAGCATGCCGGGCAAGACGGCCTGGGTGCAGACCATCGTTCCGGTGAGGTTGACGTCGAGCATGCGCCGCCACAGCGACGCATCCATCTTCAGGAACGGCGCGCTCTCGGCCGCCCCCGCGTTGTTGACCAGCACCTGCACGGCGCCGAAGCGACGCGTGGCCTCGGCGAGCGCCGCGGCCACCTGGGCGGCGTCCGATACATCGGCCGCCACGGCGTGAAGGTGCGCGGGGTCTTCCGCGACCAGCGCTGCCAGCTTCTCGCGCCGGCGCCCCAGCACCGTCACGTGCATGCCGTCGGCCGCGAGGCGCCGTGCCACCGCGGCACCGATGCCGGTGCCGCCACCGGTCACGAGGGCGTGCCGCCGGCCATTCGTCCTGCTGTCCATGTTCATCGTCCGACCTCTTGCATTTGATTCCTGGCAGGGTGTTGTCCGGGCGTAGTCTCAGCGCATCAGCCGCCCGCCGTTGACGTCCAGCGTCGCCCCGGTGACGAAGCCCGCCGCATCGGACGCCAGGAAGAGCACCGCGCCGCCCACCTCGTCCGGCTGCCCGAAGCGGCCGAGCGGGATGCGCGCGAGGAGCGAATCCCTGCGATCGGCAGCCAGGGCGTCCAGCATGGGCCCTTCGATCGCCGCCGGCGCCACCGCATTCACGGTGATCGCATCGGGCGCGAACTCCGCCGCGAAGCTGCGCGTGAGCGCCAGGATCCCGGCCTTGGAGGCCGCATAGTGCACCCCCGTGGCCGGGCTCGCCTGCTGGCCCGCCAGCGACGAGAGATTCACGATGCGCCCGCCGCGTCCGCGTTCGCGCATGTGGCGGCCGACCGTTCTGCATCCCAGGAAGCAGCCGCGCAGGTTCACGGCCATCACCGCGTCCCATTCGTCCTGCGTGATGTCCCACAGGGAGGTCGACGCGGTCCGCGCGGCATTGTTGACCAGCACATCCACGCATCCGAAAGCGTCCACGGCATCGCGCAGCAGGCCCTCCCAGTGCGCCTCGATCGCGACGTCTGCCACCACGCCGAGGCTGCCGGCGCCCCCGTCGGACAGGCGCTGCGCCAACTGAAGGACTTCGGCGTTCGCGTCGGCCAGGACCACCTGCGCACCCGCCGCCGCCAGGGTCCGGGCGATCGACGCCCCCAAGCCCTGGGCAGCGCCGGTCACGATGGCCACGCGCCCCTGCAATGCGCCCGGCGGCACGGCGGACCGGAGCATCCCGCCCGCGTCCAACGCTATCCCCGCCGCGCGCGCGGGGGCGGCGTGCGCTCCCACGCGGACGCCGTCACGCCACGCTCGCGCAGCTTGTACTTCTGGACCTTGCCGTTCTCCGTGCGCGGGAGGTCGTCCACGATGTCGAACCAGCGCGGCACCGCGAAGTACGGCAGCCGCGCCTCGCACCAGGCGGCGAGCTCCAGCGGCGGCGGCGCCAGCCCTTCGCGCAGGATGAGCGCGGCCATCACCTCGTCCTCGGCCAGTTCGGAGCGCACCGGGTACACGGCCACCGTCGCCACGGCCGGGTGGCTCTGCAGCACCTGTTCCACCTCGAAGGAGGAGATGTTCTCTCCACGGCGGCGGATCGCGTCCTTGATGCGGTCCACGAAGCGCAGGGCGCCGTCGGGCTCGCGCACCACCCGGTCGCCGGTGTGGAACCACAGGTTGCGCCACGCCTCCACCGTCTTGTCGGGCATGTTGAAGTAGCCGCTCGCGAAGGCGTGCGGCTCCCGGGCGCGCAGCAGCAGTTCGCCGGCTTCGCCATCGGGCAGCTCGGCGTCGTGCTCGTCCGCCACCCGGGCCTCGAAGCCGGGAAGAACCCAGCCCATGACGCCCCCCCGCGGCGAGTCGGTCGCCGTGGCGATGACGAAGTTGGTCTCGGTCGAGCCATAGCCTTCGAGCAGGCGCACACCGGTGCGGGCCGCGAAGGCCTCGCCCGCCTGGCCCGGCACGCCCGGCCCCAGGCCGATGCGCACGCGGTGCCCGCGCTCGGCCTCGCCCGGCGGCTGCGCGAGCAGGATCGGCACCATGGCCCCCAGCAGGTAGACCACGGTGGCGCCGCAGGCGTGCATGGCGGGCCAGAAGCCGGAGGCGGAAAAACGCGGCTCGAACACCACCTCGCAGCCCGCCAGGCAGGCCTGGGCGAAGGTGTTGAGCGCATTGATGTGGAACAGCGGCAGCGTGGTGCACAGCACGTCATCCGCGCGCACACCCAGCACCCGCAGGCTGTTCACGCCCCACCAGTAGTACTGCGCATGCGGACACAGCACGCCCTTCGACGGCCCGGTGGTGCCCGAGGTGTAGAGGATGCCCAGCGTGTCGGCGGGGCCGACTTCGGCCGGCGGCATTTCGTCGCCGGCCGCCGGCCAGGGCGTGGCCTCCAGGCCCTGCACCTGCAAGGTGGCCGTCCCTTCCTCGTGCGCCACGACCCAGATGCGTTGCAGCGCGGTGCGCGAGAGGTCCGCGGTGGCCAGCCGCGCCAGGTACTGGCCTTCGATGACGAGCAGCGCGGCCTGGCTGTCGGCCAGGAAGTACTCGATCTGGGGCCCCATCGAGGCGGTGTTGATCGGCACGGCCACGGCGCCCATCCAGCCGCAGCCGAGGAAGGCCTCGAGGAACTCCGGCCGGTTGCCCGCCAGGATCGCCACGCGGTCGCCACGCCGTACGCCAGCCGCCTGCAGCGCGCCGGCGCGGCCCGACGCACGGGCGGGCAGGTCCGCATGGCGCCACCGGTGCCCGCCGATGCGAACGGCCGGCCGATCACCGAACTGCGCCGCCTGTCGCGCGAGCATCCGCGGCAGCGTGCGCTGCGGCGGCGCCAGCAGCGCCGCTTCAGTCGTCGTCATGGGTGCCACCCCCCAGGTAGGTGGCGCGCACCCGCTCGTCGTCGGCGAGCGCGGCCGAGTCGCCCGACAGCGCCACTTCGCCCGTCTCGAGCACGTAGCCGTAATCCGAGCTCTCCAGCGCGGCGCGGGCGTTCTGCTCCACCAGCAGGATCGAGACGCCCTCCTCGCGCAGCTGCCGGACGATGGCCAGGATCTCCTGCACGATCAGCGGCGCCAGGCCCAGGCTGGGCTCGTCCAGCATCAGCAGGCGTGGCGCCGACATGAGCGCGCGGCCCACCGCCAGCATCTGCCGCTCGCCACCCGAGAGCGTGTCGGCGCGCTGGCCGCGCCGTTCGGCCAGGCGCGGAAAGCGCGCGTACACCCCGTCCAGACGCTGGCGCAATGCGTCGGTGCGCAGCCGGCGCGAATACGCACCCAGGCGCAGGTTGTCCAGCACCGAGAGCTCGCCGAACAGCTCGCGCTTCTCCGGCACCAGGCACAGGCCGCGCTCCACGCGGGCCTCGACGTCCAGCGCGGCCAGGTCTTCGCCCTCGAAGCGGATCGAGCCGCGCGAGGGCAGCAGCCCCATGGCGGCACCCAGCAGCGTGGTCTTGCCGGCGCCGTTGGGGCCGATGACCGAGATGATCTGGCCCGGCTGCAGCGCGAGCGACACGCCGCGCACGGCCTCGACCTGGCCGTAGCCGACGTGCAGGTCGGCGATCTCCAGCATGGGAACCGTCGCGCTCATACGGTGCTCCCCAGGTAGGCGGCCTGCACCCGCGCATCGGCGCGCACCGCGGCGGGCACGCCCTCGACCAGCTTGGCGCCGAAATTCATCACCACGAGCCGGTCCACCAGCTTCATCACGAAGTCCATGTCGTGCTCCACGATGAGGATGGTCACGCCCTCGCCCTGCAGCTTGCGCAGCAGCTCGCCCAGGGCCATCTTCTCCTTGCGCCGCAGGCCCGCGGCAGGCTCGTCCAGCACCAGCAGCACGGGATCGGCCGCCAGCGCGCGGGCGATCTCCAGGATCCGCTGGGTGCCCAGCGGCAGCGCCCCGGCCATCTCGTGGGCGCGATCGCCCAGGCCGATGCGCTCCAGCTGGCGCTGGGCCTCCTGCAGGATCTGGCGCTCCTCCTGCCGGTCCAGGCGCAGGCCGGCCCGCAGCACCCCGGCGCCTGCGCGCGCGTGGGCGCCCAGGGCCACGTTGTCCAGCAGGCTCATGTGCGGCCGCAGCTTCACATGCTGGAAGGTCCGCGCCAGCCCGAGCCGCGCCACGTCGCGCTGGCGCATGCCGGTGATGTCCTGGCCGAGGAACTGCACCCGGCCGGCAGTCATCGGTGCGGTCCGTGTGAGCAGGTTGAACATGGTCGACTTGCCGGCGCCGTTGGGGCCGATCAGTCCGACGATCTCGCCGGCCTGCACGTCGAAGCTCACGTCGTTGACGGCCACCAGCCCGCCGAAGCGCTTGACCGCGCCTTGCACCGACAGCAGCGGCGTGCCGCGGGCGGGCATGGCGCGCTGCGGCAGCGGCTCGACCGGCGCGGCGGGCGCCCCCGCCGCGCCGCGCGGCGCCGCGCCACCGCGCAGCCGCCAGCGCCGCACGAAGCCCATCACCCCGCCGCGGGCGAAGTGCAGCAGGGCGATGAAGAGCGCGGCGAAGGTCACCGCCTCCAGCTGGCCCGCCCACTGCGTGACCAACGGCAGCACATCCTGCAGCACGTTCTTGAGCACCAGCACCAGCGCCGCCCCCACCAATGCGCCCGCCAGGCTGCCCAGGCCGCCGGCCACGGCCATCAGCAGGTACTCGATGCTGGCGCGCACGTCGAAGGGCGAAGGGCTGACGAAGCGGTTCATGTGCGCATACAGCCAGCCTGCCAGGCCGGCGAACAGGGCCGCCGTCACGAACAGCGTGAGCTTCACGCGGTAGGCATCGGCGCCCACGCTGGCCAGCAGGGTGGCGCCTCCGCGCAGCCCCCGGATGGCGCGCCCCGGGCGCGAGTTCAGCAGGTTGTGGCTGAACAGGCAGGCCAGGCCCACGATGGCCCAGATGAGGTAGTAGATGGAGCGCGGGTCCGACAGCACCCAGCCGCCGATGCGCAATGGCGGGATGTTGGACAGCCCCGTGTGCCGCCCGAGTCCGTCCACGTTGCCGAAGAGCAGCGCGATCGACAGGCCCCAGGCGATGGTCGACAGCGGCAGGAAGTGCCCGCCCAGCCGCAGCGTGAGCGCGCCGATGGCCAGCGCCGACAGGCCCGTGAGCAGGAGCGCGAAGGGCAGCCCCAGCCAGGGCGAGAAGCCCTGTGCCGTGGTGAGCCACGCCGTCGAATAGGCTGCGATGCCCACGAAGGCCGCCTGCCCGAAGGACGTGGCACCCCCCACGCCGGTGAGCAGCACCAGGCCGAGGGCGACCAGGGCGCCGATGCCGATGTCGTTGAGCAGCGACACGGTGAAGCTGCCGGCCACCGCCGGCACCAGGGCCAGCACGAGGGCCACCGCCCCGAGCAGGAATGCGCCAGTGCCGCGCTTCATTGGTCGATCTCCTCGGCTTCTTCTTCATGGTGGCGCGCCATGTACGAGCGCGCCATCAGCACCGGGATCAGCAGGCTGAACACGATGACGTCCTTGAGCGCCCCGCTCCAGAAGGATGCGAAGCTCTCGATGATTCCCACCGCCAGCGCGCCCAGCGCCGTGACCGGGTAGCTCACGAGCCCGCCGATGATGGCCGCCACGAAGGCCTTGAGCCCGATGATGAAGCCCGAGTCGTAGTACATGGTGGTCACCGGCGCGATCAGCACGCCGATCAGCCCCGCCAGCAGCGAGGCGCAGCCATAGGCCAGCAGCGCCGTGCGCGCCGGCCTGATCCCCACCAGCCGCGCGCCCGTGCGGTTGACCGCCGTGGCGCGCAGCGCCTTGCCGGTGACCGTGCGCTCGAACACCAGGAAGAACAGCCCGCTCAGCACGACCGCGGCGCTCACCATCAGCACCACCTGCCCGCTGACGCTGAAGCCGTCGCCCAGGGTCAGGGTGGCCGAGGTCAGCGCACCGGTGCGAGAGCCTTCCGGCCCGAAGAACAGCAGCCCCAGGCCCGACAGCAGGAAGTGCAGCGCCAGCGACACGATCAGCAGCACGAGCGCCGAGGCATCGGCGATGGGCTGGAACACCACGCGCGCCAGCAACGGCGCCACCGGCACCACCAGGAGCACCGAAGCCACGATCTGCACTGCCACCGGAACCCCGGCCCGGGCCGCCGCCCAGGCGATGGCGCAGGGCACCAGCGGCAGCACGCCCCACATCAGCAGCGCCTTGGGCACACGCCGCGCCTCCCCCTTGCGCAGCAGGCTGCCCAGCTCGGTCAGCAGCGCCAGCGCCGTCAGGAAGATCACCATGCCGATGGTGGGCGGCAGCTTGTTGGTCTCGAAGGCGGCCAGCGTCAGCGCGGCGAAGGCCGCGATGTCGCCGAAAGGCACGAACACCACCCGCGTGACCGAGAAGATCAGCACCAGCCCGAGGCCGGCCAGCAGGTAGATGGCGCCGTTGGCCAAGCCGTCGATGCCCAGGATGAGGGCGACGTCCCAGGTCATGGTCGGGGGGTCCTTCGTTCGGTGGCGGCGTTCTGGATCATGCGTCGTGCTCCCGTCGCGGTACTCAGGGAGCCAGCTTCCACTGGCCCTTGTCGAGGGTGACGATCACGCGGGCGCGCTCGTCCACGCCGTACAGGTCGCCGGGCTTGAAGTTGTAGACGCCGTGCGTACCCACCACCTCCCGCGTGCTGAAGATGGCGTCTCGCAGTGCCTGCCTGAACTCGGGCGTGCCCGGCTCGGTCTTGCCGGCGGACAGCACGCGCTGGGCGGCATCGGCGAACACCAGCCAGCCGTCGAAGGAATAGGCCGAGAAGGCATCGCTCGTGGGTGCGCTGTTGACCTTCTGGAAGACCTCCCGGAAGGCCAGGCCCATCTTGCGGGTGGGGTGGTCGGCCGGCAGCTGCTCGGCCACGATGACCGGGCCGGTCGGCATGAGTGCGCCCTGCCCTGCCGTGCCCACGACGCGCACGAAGTCGGGGTTGATCAGGCCGTGCTGCCCATAGACCTTGCCCTTGAAGCCACGGTCGGCCAGGGCCAGAAAGGGCAAGGCGCCCGGCGTGCCGGCGCCGCCGGTCATCACCGCGTCAGGGCGCATGGCCAGCAGCTTGAGCACCTGACCGGTGACCGACTGGTCGGAACGCGCATAGCGCTCGTTGCCCAGCACCTGGATGCCGGCGTCGGCCGCGGCCTTGTTGAGCGCCGTGTAGACCAGGTCGCCCCAGGCATCGGAGAAGCCGATGTAGCCCACGGTGCGCACCCCGTCCTTCTTCATGCGCTGCACCACGGCGTCGATCATCAGCTGCGTGGGCTGCGCCACCGTCATCACCCAGGCGTTGTCGGCCGGATTCAGCAGGATGGGCGTGAGGCCGATCATCGGCACCTTCGCATCGCGGCCCACCTGCGCCATGGCGATGGCGGCGGGGACGCCCGAGGTGCCCATCAGCACGTCGACCTTGTCTTCCTCGACCAGCTTGCGGGCATTGCGGCCCGCAGTCGTCGGGTCGGAGCCGTCGTCCAGCACGATGAGCTGCACCTTGCGGCCCGCGATCTCGCCCTTGTAGGCCAGCGCGGCCTGCATGCCCTTCGCGTAGGGCACGCCCAGCGAGGAGTTCGGGCCGGACAGCGACACGCTCAGGCCCACCTTGAGGTCGGCTGCCTGGGCAGCCACGGCGGCCGCGGCCAGCGCGCCGGCGGCCAGCGCACCACGGCCGAGGGACATCAGCATCTTTTTCATGAGGAAGCTCCTGGTTGGAGGAAAGCAGGGACGATCAACTAGACGAACAACTGGATGGCCGGCAGCGGCTGGTCCGCATCGAGCAGGTTCACGCGCTTCTCGCGGATCAGCCAGCCCTGCGGCCCACCGGCGACGAGCGTGTGGACGCAGTGGCCGGCCAGCTGCACTTGCTGCTGGCCGCGCGACTCGACGTAGAGGAAGGCGGTGCGCAGGCGCACGATCTCGCCGTCGCCCGGCCCCGCCGCCAGGCGGCGCGAGGCCTGCAGCACATGCTGGCAGCGGCTCGCCGGATGCTGCGAATGGGCGCGCGGGCTGTGCAGCCGCCTGACGCGCAGCTCGAGCAGCAGGCGGTCTTCCAGTGCGAGCGCGTTGTGGCTTTCGGCATCGGCCTGTGCGGCACCCTGCAGCGGGATCCAGTACCTGCCGTCCGGGGCGAAGAGCGCCAGCCACTCGTCCCAGCGCCGGTCGTCGATGAGCTCGGCCTCGTGGACGACAAAGTCTTCGGCAGACGGCGTCACGCGGCCTCCCGCATCCAGCGCGCCCAGGCGCGGAACTGATTGCGCATCAGGCGCTCGTCGGTGCCGCTGGTCTCTTCCACCGCGTCGCTGCGCTCGCCGGGCGCGAAGCCGCGGTGCAGGCTGACCCATTCGTTGCCCTCGCCGCGCAGGCCCTGCTGCATGCTCTCGAACAGGTGCACGTCGTCATGCGCCACGACGGACATGGGCGAGAAGACCAGGCGGTTGTAGCTCATCGACCGCTGCAGCATCAGCTCGGGCGCGCCCTCGGCACGGAGGCTCCATGCCTCCACCAGCGTGCGGTCGGCTGCCAGGGGCCGGATCACGCGGATGGCCTGCGGCGAGCCTTTCACCGAGAGGCTGGGAAACAGCACCGCGTTCTGCGGGGAACGTTGCAGCACCTCGTTGGCGCGCTCCTCGCCCAACGCGCCCCGCAGCGCCTCCTCGTAGTCCTGCAACTGCGCGTAGCTGGAATGGATGCTGAAGCGCGTGCCCAGCACGCTGTGGCCATTGGGGTACACGCGCCCGCCCATGCGGTCGAAGAAGTCGTAGCCGGAGCCGAAGGGCAGGATCTGCTCCATCGCCATGGGCTTGGGGGCACCGGCCGGCTGGTCCTTCCACAGCGCATCGGCCGCCTGCGTGGCCGACTCGTGGGTGGACATGGGGTGCACCGTGTCGTTGATGTTCTCCAGGTACATCTTCCAGTTGCAGTGGATGACGTTGCGCAGCACGCCGCCTGCCACGGTGAGGCGCCCCTCGGGCGAGCGGTCGACCATGTTGTCGATCACATGCAGAACGTCGCCGAAGTAGTCGGCGAAGCCCGGGCCGTCGTTGGCCAGCCGCACGAAGACGAAGTCGCGGTACACGGCCACGCCGGCCACCGGCTGAAGCCCCTGGCCCGACTCGCATTGCGCCAGGCCCGTGCCTTCGTAGCCCGCCTTCAGCGGCAGGGCGAGCGGCGCGCCATCCAGCCTGTAGGTCCAGGCGTGGTAGGGGCAGCGGAAGAAGCGGCCCGTGCTGCCGTGCGCCTCGGTGACCAGTTGCGCGCCCTTGTGCGCGCAGCGGTTGTAGAACACGCCCACGCCGCCGTCGGCCTGGCGCACCATCAACAGCGGCCGGCCGGCGATCTCCCGCGTGCAGTAGTCGCCCGCGGCAGGAATCTCGCTCGCATGGCCGGCGAACTGCCAGGTGCGGGCGAAGAAGCGTTCCTGCTCCAGCGCGAAGAGTTCCTGGCTCAGGTACAGGTCGCGGTGCACCCGCTGTTCCTGCACCAGCGCCTGGATGGCGTCCGGGTCGTCGCGGTAGCGCGTGTTCATGGCGTCGGGCCGTGCAGCGGGTCGCGCGTGCGGGCGTTCAGGGCACCAGCTTCCACTGGCCCTTGTCCATGCGCACGATCACGACCGCGCGCTTGTCGGAGCCGTAGCGGCTGTCGGGGGTGAAGTTGTAGATCCCGTGCGTGCCCACCAGCTCGCGCGTGGCGACGATGGCCTCCTTGAGCGACTGGCGGTACGCCGGCGTGCCGGGCTCACCCTTCGCACGCCCTGCGGCATTGGCCAGCAGCAGGTAGGCGTCGTAGGTGTACGACGAGAAGGCGTCGACCGGCGGCGCGCCGTTGGCCTTCTGGTATGCGGCCCGGAAGTCCATCGACACCTTGCGGATCGGGTTGTCGGCCGGCAGCTGCTCGGCCACCAGCACCGGGCCGCTGGGCACCTCCAGGCCCTCGATGGCCTTGCCGCCCACGCGCACGAAGTCGGCGTTGATCAGGCCGTGCGTGCCGTAGATGCGGCCCTTGTAGTTGCGCTCCGCCAGCGCCAGGTAGGGCAGCGCGCCGGGTGTGCCGGAGTTGCCGGCGAACACCGCGTCGGGTCGCTGGGCCACGATCTTGAGCACCTGCCCCGCCACCGAGCTGTCGGTGCGCGCATAGCGCTCGTTGGCCACCACCTTGATGCCGGCGGCATCGGCGCTCTTGACCAGCGAGTCGTAGGCCAGGTCGCCCAGCGCGTCGGAGAAGCCGATGAAGGCCACCGTCTTCACACCGGCGGCCTTCATCTTGTCCACCACGGCGGCGACCATCAACTCGAAGGGCTGCGACACCGACACCGTCCAGCCGTTCTCGGCGCCCGGCAGCGACACCGGCGTGGGCGAGATCAGCGGCACGTTCAGCTCGCGCGCCACGGCGGCGATGGCCATGGCGCCGGGCACGCCCGAGGTGCCGATGAGCACGTCCACCTTGTCCTCGGTGGCCAGCTTGCGGGCATTGCGGCCGGCCGTCGTGGGGTCGGAGGCATCGTCCAGCACGATCAGTTCGACCTTGCGGCCGGCGATGGTGGGCATCTGCGCATGCGCGGCGCGGATGCCCTTCTCGTAGGGAATGCCCAGCGCCGACACCGGGCCGGACAGCGAGCTGATGACGCCCACCTTGAGGTCGGCGGCGAAGGCGCCGACGGCAACGGCCGAGACGGCCAGCAGGACGAAGGGACGGAGCAGCAGAGAGGCCATCGACGGGACTCCAGAAAGGAAAGGGAAACGAAAGAGGAAGGGCGCGGTCACGACATGCCGGGTACTCACGGCGCGGCAGGACTTACGGCGACGGGGCGCAGGTGCTCAGGTGCTCAGGGAACGAGCTTCCACTGGCCCTTCTCGAGCCGCACCACCACCCGCGACCGCTCGTCGGAGCCGTAGCGGTCGGTGGGCTTGAAGTTGTAGATGCTGTGCGTCCCGGGCAGCTCCTTGGTGCTGTTGATCGCATCACGCAGCGCCACACGGAACTGCGGCGTGCCCGGCTCGGCCTTGGCCGAGGCGCGTTTGGCCGCGTCCAGGAAGATCAGCCAGGCATCGAAGCTGTAGGCCGAGAACGCATCGGTGGGCGCGGCACCGTTGGCCTTCTGGTAGGCGGCGCGGAAGTCCATCGACACCTTTCGGATCGGGTTGTCCGCCGGCAGCTGCTCGGCCACGATCACCGGGCCGGTGGGTGCCAGCAAGCCTTCGACCGAGGCGCCGCCCACGCGCACGAAGTCGGGGTTGATCAGTGCATGCATGCCGTAGATCTGGCCCTTGTAGCCGCGCTCGGCCAGCGCCAGGTAGGGCAACGCGCCAGGCGTGCCCGAGGTTCCCGTGAGCACCGCGTCCGGCCTCAGCGCCACGATCTTGAGCACCTGGCCCGTCACCGACGCGTCGGCGCGCGCATAGCGCTCGTTGGACACCACCTTGATGCCGGCCGGCTCGGCGCTCTTCTGCAGCGCGTCGTACACGAGGTCACCCCAGGCGTCGGAGAAGCCGATGTAGCCGACCGTCTTCACGCCGGACTTCTTCATGCGATCGACCACCGCACTGACCATCAAGGGCGCTGGCTGGGGCAGCGTGACCATCCACGCCCCCTCCTCGCCCGGCAGGTTGGCATTGGCGATGGAGATCAGCGGCGTGCGGGTCTCGCGCGCCACGGCGGCAATGGCCAGCGCCCCGGGCGAGCCGGCCGTTCCGATGATGACGTCGACCTTGTCTTCGTCGATCAACTTGCGTGCGTTGCGCGCGGCCGTGCTCGGGTCCGACGCGTCGTCGAGCTGGATGACCTGCACCTTCTTGCCGTCGATGTCGCCCTTGAAGGCCTGGGCCGCAGCCATCCCCTTCTGGTAGGGGATCCCCAGGGAGGAAACCGGGCCCGACAGCGAAGTGATGAAGCCGACCTTGTAGTCGGCGGCCGTTGCCGCGGGAGCGGCGGCACCCAGCAGCGTGGCACAGGCCAAGGCAGCGAGGCTGCGCAGGGGACGTCGAGATTTCATCATGGCGAACTCCATCTGATGGGTGAAAACGCACGGAACAGGGCCAACGCGGATGCGCCGCATCTCACGGCATCCCGCCTCAGCACATGACTTATCAATTATTTAGTCCTAAACAATCCTAGCGACGCGAAACGGGTGTGACAAGGGGACTGTCCTCACGTGGGTTGCGGTTGCGAACTGGTGCGTGGACGCACGTTCACAGCGCGAGACTGCCCACGCTGGTGCCTCCGCACACATAGAGCACCTGCCCAGTCACGAAACTGTTGGCCGGCTCCACGAAGAAACGCACGGCCCGTGCCACATCGCCCGCCTCGCCCAGTCGCTTGACGGGCACGCTGGCCGCGAGCGCCCTCTCCTTCTCGCTCCCGGCGTCGACCACGTCGTAGAACATGTCGGTGCGGATGGGTCCGGGCGCGACGACGTTGACGGTGATGCCCTCGCCGCCGAGCTCCAGGGCCCAGGTGCGGGCCATGCCCAGCATGCCGGCCTTGGTGGCCGAATAGCTGGTGCGCGTCGCCAGGCCCAGCGCCGCACGCGAGGACAGCAGCACCACGCGCCCGAAGCCCGCGGCGCGCATGGCCGGCAGCGCGGCCTGCACCAACTGCACGGCGCAGCCCAGGTGCAGGTCCACCAGTGCATCGAGGTCCGTGAGTTGCACCTGCGGCAACAGCGCGGCGCGGATCACGCCGGCGTTGTGGACGACGGTGGTGACTTGCCAGCGCGATGCCACCTCCGCCGCGGCCTGCGCCGTGGCGGCGCGGTCGCTCAGGTCCACCTCGACGCTGTGCAGGCGTGCATGCGCGATGTCCGCGGACCGTCGGGCCAGGCTCACCACCTCCCAGCCGCCGTCCAGCAGATCCTGGCAGATGGCCTTGCCGATGCCGGCGCTCCCGCCGGTGACGACGGCGACGCCCCGGTCGAGGCCCATCCCGCTCATGCCGAGCCCACCAGCGCCAGCACGCGCAGCGGGCTGCCGCTGCCCTTCTCGATCTTCAGCGGCGGGCAGATCAGCACCGCGCCCGCCGGCGGCAGCAGGTCCAGGTTGCACAGGCATTGCAGGCCGTAGCGTCCTGCGCCGTGCATGTAGTAGTGGCATGGATAGGGCGGGCGCAGGTGGTAACCCTGGCCGGCATCGGTGCCGATGGCTTCCGAGCCGAAGCCCAGAACGCCGCGTTCTTCCACCAGGAAGCGCACCGCTGCGGTGCTGGGACCGGGCGTGTGCTGGCCGGTCTCGTCGAAGTTCTGGTACTCCGCGGGGTCGGTGCGCTTGGACCAGTCTGTGCGCATCAGCACCCACGCGCCGGCGGGGATGCGGCCGTGCGCGGCCTCCCACCCGGTGATGTCCTCCAGCGTGAGCAGGTAGTCCGGGTCGTCCTTGACCTGCGGCGAGCAGTCGATCACGCAGGCCGGTGCCACGAAGTTCTGCACGGGGATGGTGTCCACCGCGTTGTTGGGCAGGTCGCGTCCAGAAATCCAGTGAATGGGCGCGTCGAAGTGCGTGCCCGTGTGCTCGCCGCAGGAGAAGTTGTTCCAGTACCAGCCCGGGCCGCGCTCGTCGTAGCGCGACACCTCCTCGATGCGGAAGGGCCAGCACTGCCCCATCTCGGGCGGCAGCGCGATCTGCGGGAACTCGGGCGTCAGCGTCTGCGTCAGGTCGATCACGCGGATGCGGCCGGCGGCGAGTGCGCCCACCAGGCCGGCGAGGGCTTCGAGGCCGGTGGGTGCAGCGGTGGGGCTCATGGGTGCGTTGCTCATGGGTGTTTCCTCGCCATCGGCCTCAGCTACCGTGGGTCGCCAGCTCGCGTTCGAGCACCTTGGGGTTGTCGCGCCAGCGCTGCAGCCATTCCTGCGCCACGTCGCCGGGGTAGACGTCCTCCACCCCATCGCGCAGCGCCTTCACGATGGCATTGGCCAGCGCGTCGGGGCCCAGCTTGGGCGGTGGCATGTGCTGGTTCCATTCGTCGTCGATGGGGCCGGGGAACACGTTGATGACGCGGATGCCGGCCGGCCGCATCTCGGCGCGCAGGCACTGGGCCAGCGAATAGGCCGCGGCCTTGCTGGCGCTGAAGGTGCCGTGCGGCGGAAAGTTGGACAGCGCGTAGATCGACAGCAGGTTGACCCAGGCCGTGGCCCCGGTCGCGCCGTCGGCCGAGCGGCCCTTGAGCGCGGGCCCGAATTCCTGCGCCAGGCGCAGCAGGCCGAAATAGTTGATGTCCATCTCCAGCTTGGCCACGTCGGTGCCGCGCCGCGCGCCGATGCCGAAGGTGCGGTGCACCTCGGCGTTGTTGATGACGATGTCCACCTTGCCGCCGATCTCGCCGGCCAGCTCGGTCACCGCGCGGCCGTTGGTCAGGTCCAGCGGCACCAGCGTCACCTGTGGCAGGGCCGTGATGTCTTCCAGGCCGCCCAGCTGTTTCCAGGGTTCGGCGTGGCCGACCCAGACGATGTCGGCGCCGGCCTTGACGAGGGCGCGCACCAGGGCCTGGCCGGCGGGCGTCTTGCCGTCGGTCACCAGCACCTTGCGGAACTTGGGGTCGCTGGTCATTTCGCGCAGCATCGGGTCGTCGGCCATGTGTGCAGTTCCTTCGAAGGGAAATCCGATCAGTACCGCCTGTCCGGCGCGGTCGAGCCGGGCACCCACGCGCACACGCTGCGGTGCCTCGCCCACCTCGCCATGCAGGTGGACCATGAGGGAGGGGCCGCTGTCCAGCCGGACCATGCCCAGGCGCCAGGGCAGGCGCTCGCGGAAGAAGAGGTCGTTGCTGTGGTGCAGCGTGGTGGCGCTGAGCAGTTCGCCCTCGCCGGTCTGGGGGCGCCAGCGCAGGTCGGTCGACAGGCACTGCCTGCACGCGCCGCGCGGCGGGTACTGCACGGTGCCGCATTCCTCGCACACCTGCAGCTCGAAGCGGCCCTCGGCCGCGGCGGCGGTGATGCCCAGGGCCTCCCGCCCGCGCGCCCAGGGCGGCAGGTTCATCTGGCGGGTGCGCAGGACGGGGTTCTTGCGCTTGGGGCGCATCAGGGGCATGGTCATTCGCTTGTCCCCAGGATCACGGCGCCGGTGCACAGGCAACGGTCGTAGGTGACCATGCCGAAGCCGGCCACCAGGCCCAGCTTCGCACCGGGCACGGTGCGCGGCCCGGCCTGGCCGGTGAGTTGCCGCAGCGTCTCCGTCATGCCCAGGAAGCCGCCCGCGGCGCCCGCCTGCCCGGCCGAGAGCTGGCCGCCGCTGGTGTTGTTGGGAAAGCTGCCGTCGTGCGTGAGCGTGTGCGACTGCACGAAGGCAGCGCCCTCGCCCTTCTCGCAGAAGCCCAGGTCCTCGAAATGCATCATCACGATGACCGGGTAGTCGTCGTAGGTCTGGATGAAGTCGATGTCCTTCGGCTGCACGCCGGCCTGCGCATACAGGTCGTCGCGGTCACGGGCCCAGCCGCCGCGGACCATGATCGGGTCGTCGGCGAAGGCGTTGTGGCGCTCGATGCCGCCGCGCAGCGTGGCAAAGGGCAGGCCCAGGTCGCGGGCCCGCTCGGACGTCATCACCAGGAAGGCCTCGGCGCCGGCGCAAGGCATGACGCAGTCGAACAGATGCAGCGGGTCCGAGATCGGCCGCGCCGCCATGTACTCGTCCAGTGTCAGGGCCTTCTTGAACATGGCGTTGGGATTGCCCAGCGCGTTCTGCCGCTGGGCCACGCAGATGCGGCCGAAATCCTCACGGCGCGCGCCGAACCGGCGCATGTAGTGCGCGGTGATCATCGCGAAGATGGAGTTCGGTCCGCCCGAGCCGTACGGGTAGGTCGCATCGCGCGCGAAGTTGCTGAAGGCGCCCAGCGTCTGGCGGAAGGAGTCGACATGGTTGGTGTCGGCCGCCACGCAGGCCACCACGTCGGCATCGCCGCTCTGCACCGCGCGCGCGGCGCGCCGCAGGCACATCACGCCGGAGGCGCCGCCGGTGGGCACATGGTCCAGCCAGCGCGGCGACAGACCCAGGTGCTGGGTCACCCCCACGGCGGTGTCGGGCGCCAGCGAGAAGCTCGACAGGCACAGGCCGTCGATGTCGTCCTTGGCGACGCCGCTGGACTCGACCAGTGCGCGCACCGCCTTGCCCAGGAACCAGTGCGCACCCTCGGTGGAATAGCGCTGGTAGGGCACGGTGACCGGCACGGCCACGGCCACGCCCTCGTAGTTGCTGCGGCGCCGTGCCATCAGTCCTGCCTCTTCTTCATCGCGCGGGTGTCGAAGCAGCCGCCGGTGCCGGGCAACGCCTGCGCCATCTGCCGCAGTTCGCCGCGCTGGATCTTCTGCGAAGCCGTCAGCGGCAGCGCGTCGACGAAGGCCACGTGGCCCGGCGCCTTGTAGTAGGCCAGCTGGGCGAGCGCATGGCGCACGATGTCCGCGGCCAGCGCCGCGTCGGGCGCGGACGCCGCCTCGGGGTCGAGGACGATGCAGGCCAGCACCTCGTCGCCGCGCACCGCATCGGGCGTGGCGGCCACGGCCGACACCTTCACGGCAGGGTGCTGGTTGAGCACGCTCTCCACCTCCACCGCCGAGATGTTCTCGCCGCTGCGGCGGATGACGTTCTTCTTGCGGTCCACGAAGAAGAGGCTGCCCGCCTCGTCACGCCGCACCATGTCGCCGGTGTGGAACCAGCCGCCCTGCCAGGCTTCGTCGGTGGCGGCCGCGTCCTTCAGGTAGCCGCCGAAGAAGTGGCGCCGCGGGTCGTCGCCGCTGGAGCGCACCAGCAGTTCCCCAGGCGTGCCGGCACGCACGTCCTGGCCCTCGTCGTCCACCAGGCGGAACTCGACGAAGTCCTCGGGCCGGCCGAAGCAGCTGGTGCCCACGTGGCGCGGCTCGTGATTGGCCATGATGCAGGCCGCCGCACCGGTCTCCGTCATGGCCCAAGCCTCCACCAGCGGAAAAGCGAAGCGGGCCTCGAAGGACGCGTGGTTCTTGCGGTCCACGCCGGCACCGAAGGCCCAGCGGATGGCATGGTCGCGGTCGGCGGGAGTCTCGGCCGCGGCCAGCAGCATGGCGGGCATCACGCCCAGGTAGTGGACGATGGTGGCGCCGCTGTCGCGCGCGCTCTGCAGCCAGCTGCGGGGATGGAAGCGGTCCAGCTGCACCAGGCAGCCACCGGCCACGAGCACCACCATGGTCGAGAAGGCCATCGCATTGACGTGGTTCAGCGGCAGCGGCGTCATCAGCCGCTCCCGGTCGCGGCGGAAGGTGCAGACGCCGTCCAGGCCCGCATACCACTCGCCCGCGCGCAGGAAGTAGGCATTGCTCAGCATGCAGCCCTTGGGCCGGCCGGTGGTGCCGGAGGTGTAGAGCAGTGCGCATTCGGTGCCCAGGCCGACGCCCTCGCCGGCGCGCGGCGCCGGCTCGGTGGGTGCCGGCACATCGGTGGCGTCGGCGGCCATGGTGTGCAGGCGCCGGCCGGCCTGGGCCGCGGCGGCCTCCAGGTCGCTGGCGCGCTGTGGCAGCGTCACGGCCAGGCCGATCTCGCTGTGGCCGATCAGGTAGGCCAGCTCGGCCGATCGCATCTCGGCGTTGATGGGCACCACGCTCACGCCCAGCGCATTGAGCGCGAACCAGTGATACAGGAAGGCCGGGCGGTTCTCCAGCAGCAGGCCGACGCGGTGGCCATGGCCCCAACCGGCCCGGGCATAGGCCAGGCGCAGGCGCTCGACCTCGGTCGCGGCGTCGGCCCAGGGCGTGGCGCCGGCCGGAATGCCATAGACCCCGGCCGTCACGGGCTCGGTGTAGAGGAAGTCGGCCCGCGGCGTGCGTGCGGCGCTGGCCGTGAAGGCGTCATGGATCGTGCGGTGGGTCATGCCGATGCCTGCCTCACGGAAAGAGCTGCACCGCCGGCAGCGCGGCATCGCTGTTGATCAGGTCCACGCGCTTGAGCACCATGCGCAGCGCGCCATCCTGCACGCACAGGTGATGCCAGGCCACGCCGGCGAGAAAGAGCATCTCGTCCGCCTGCGCCTCGCTGTAGTGGAAGGGCGTGCGCAGCACGAAGCGGTTGGCGGCCTCGTCGCGCGACTCGAGCCCGGGCAGCTGCAGCACGTGCTGGCAGCGGCTGGGCGGTTGCTGCGAGAAGGCGCGCGGACTCTTGAAACGCTGGATGCGCAACTCGCGCAGCAGCTTGTCCTCGTACAGGTGCGAGGTGTGGTTCAGGCCGTCGGGCTGGCCGGGCGTGAGCGGCACCCAGTAAATGGCGTCGTCCGTGAACAGTGCATTCCATTCGTCGAAGCGCTTCTCGTCGAGCAGCCGGGCCTCGTGCAGGACGAAGTCGACCAGGTGGTCGCGGGTGACGGTGGCGGGCGTGAGTTCGGCCATGGTCATGCGTCCATCGTCAGGGTCATGTGCCTCAGCCACGACCGGTACTGGTTGCGCATGGGCAGCTCGTTGGTGCCGTTGCTGGTCACTTCGCGCTCGCCGCCCTCGTTGGCGTCGTAGTTGCGGTGCAGGCTGACCCAGTCGTTGCCGCTGGCATGCAGGCCGGCCTGGATGCCGCGGTAGGCCTGCAGGTCGTCGTGGCCCACCACCGAGAAGGGCGAATTGATGAGGCGGCTGTAGGTGGTGGTGCGTTGCAGCAGCTCGTCGGGCGCGCCCTTGAGGCGGAAGGTCCAGCTCTCGACCAGCGTGCGGTCCACCGCGAGCGGCCGCGCCACGCGAATCGCCTGGATGGCACCCTTGATCGTGAGGTTGGGGTAGTACACGGTGTTGTGCCGCGCCATGCCCAGGATCTGCGCCGTGCGCTCCTCGCCGTAGCGTGCCTTCATCGCCGCCTCGTAGCCCGGGATGCCCGAATACTTGCTGTGGATGCTGAAGTGCACGCCCGAGAAGCTGTGGCCGTTGTCGTACACGCGCACGCCCATGCCGTCGAAGAACTGGTAGTCGGACATGAAGGGCACGAACTGCTCGATCGCCATGGGCTGGGGCGCGTCGGCCGGCTGGCCCGCCCACATGGCCTTGGCCGTGCCGGCCGAGGACTCGTGCGCCACCATCGGGTGCATGGTGTCGTTGAGGTTCTCGACGAACATCTTCCAGTTGCACTGGTGCATGAAGCGCAGGCAGCCGCCGGCCACTTCCAGCTCGCCCTCGGGCGAGCGGTCGGCCATGTTGTCGATGGACGAGAGCGAATCGCCGAAGTACTCCTCGAAGTCCTGCCCCACGTCGTTGAGCTTGACGAAGACGAAGCCGCGGTAGAGCCGCACATGCCGCACGGGCACCAGCCCCTTGGACGCGTCGCAGTCCTTCAGGCCGGTGCCCTCGTAGCCGTTCTTGAGCGGAATCGCGAGCGGCGCGCCGTCGGTCTTGAAGGTCCAGGCGTGGTAGGGGCAGCGGAAGAACTTGCCCGTGTTGCCGCAGGCGCCGTTGACCACGCGCGAGCCCTTGTGGGCGCAGCGGTTCATCAGCACCTTGACCGTGCCGTCGGTGTGGCGCACCACGATCAGCGGCCGGCCGGCAATGTCGACGGTGATGTAGTCGCCCGGCTGGGGCACCTGGCTGTCGTGGCCGACGTAGTTCCAGGTGTTGGCGAAGAAATGCTCCTGCTCCAGCGCGAACAGCTCGGGGTCGATGTAGAGGTCGCGGTGCACCTGCTGCGGCTGCACCAGCGCGCGGATGGCGTCGGGATTGTCTCGGTAGCGTGTCATGGCATGCCTTCTCTTGCGGGATCCCGCTCTCTACAGGTCGAGCACCAGGCGCGGGCCCTTCGCGCGGGAGATGCAGATCTGCATCACCTGCCCGCCGTCCTTCTCGGCCTGCGAGAGCACATAGTCGCGGTGGTCCACCTCGCCCTCGATCACCGGCACGGCGCACACGCCGCATTCGCCGCGCTTGCAGTCGTAGAGCGGGTCGCAGCCATGGTCGATCAGGCAGTCCAGCACCGTCTGGTCGGCCGGCACGGTGAAGCGCCGGCCCGACTGCGCCAACTCGACCTCGAATGGCTGGTCGCCCGCCTCCACCACCGGGGCGCTGAACAGTTCGAAGTGCACGCGGCCGGGCGCCCAGCCGCGCGCCTGCGTGGCGGCCAGCACGGCATCGAGCAGCGGCTTGGGGCCGCAGACGTAGAGCGGTTCGCCCTCCGTCATGCCGTCCAGCAGCGCGCCGATGTCCAGGCCCGCGCCGCCGGCCTCGTCGTCCGCGTGCAGGCGCAGGCCGCTGCCGAGCAGCACCTTCAACTCGTCGGCGAAGGCCAGCAGCGAACGGCTGCGGCCGGCGTAATGCAGGTCCACCGGCCTGCCCTCGGCCCGGCAGCGCGCGGCCATGCTCGCCAGCGGCGTGATGCCGATGCCGCCGGCCAGCAGCACGGCGCGCGACTGGCCATCCTCCAGCGGAAAGTCGTTGCGCGGCGGCTGCACGGTGACGCGGTCGCCAGGCGCCAGGCCCTGGTGCATGAAGCGCGAGCCGCCGCGGCCGCCCTCCTCCAGCCGCACGGCGATCGTGTAGGTCCCAGGGGCGAAGCCAGGCGTGCCGGCAACGCCTTCCAGATCGACCAGCGAATAGTGACGCCAGTCGGCCTGGCCGTCCGGCAATCGCACCTGGACCTGGATATGGGCGCCGGGCGCCCAGCCGGGCAGCGCGATGCCCTCGGCATGCTCCAGGCGCAACAGGCGGATCAGCGGGTTGAGCGAGCGGGTCTCGGCCACACGCAGCGGCAGGGTCGCGATGGCGGGCGATGCGGTCATGGTTCGCGTCCCGCTCAGGCCGGCAGCGCCATGGCCGTGCCCGGCGCCGTGCCGGTGCCCGCGTGCTGCGACAGCGCGGCCTTCAGTGCATGGCCGTGCTCGTCGGCCAGCGCCGCCTCGCGCCACGCGCGCAGCGTGGCAGGCGCCAGCGCGGGGCCGGCCTCGCGCCAGGCGGCCATGACCGTGTCGTAGTTGCGCACGCCGCGCTCGTGGGTATCGCTGTAGCCCTTCACCAGCTTCTGGCAGCGCGCAAGCTCCACCGCCAGCTCCGGCGAGGCCGCTGCCGCATGGTGCAGGTCCTGCAGCCATTGCTCGATGCGGCCGTTCTCCTCCGCGTAGCGGATGGTGCCGCGCCGCCAGCGGCGGGCGAAGGCCACGGCCGACAGCAGCAGGAAGCCGTGCACCGAACTGGTCTGCACCACGCGGCCCTTCCTCGTCATGCCCTCCACCAGCCGGCGCGGCGCAGCCGAGCCCATCAGCCACCGGCCCAGGCCGCCCGGCAGCGTCTCGCAGATCTCGCGCAGGCCCGGGTGCATGTACTCGTTGATGGCGATGACCTGGTCGGCGTTGACGCCCGTCTCCTGCTTGACGCGGTCGAAGCGGCTGGAGCGCGTCTTGAGCTGTGCGACCCGGGCGGTGTCCTCGTAGCTCATCCACAGCGCCAGGTGCCGCGCCGCCTCGCAGGCCAGCGTGCGGGCTGCGTCGTCGGGGAGCTTGCAGACCTCGGCCATGCGGTCCAGATAGAGCGCGGCATAGGCCACGTCCTGGTAGTCGACCAGGCGGCGCAGGCCTTCGAGCATCAGGGGTTGGGCTGGAGACGGAAACTCGCCGTACAGGCGCGTCAGCAGGGCCTGAACGGCCGGTTCGGCCGACGTGGCGCGCGGCATCGCAGGCGCGACGGCCTCGGTCTGCACCGGTGACTCGCCGTCCTGCGCCCGCACGAAAGCCGCGCCGAAGGCCTTGAGGCTGGGCTTCACGCCGACCCCGCCCCGCTCGATGGTGGCCTCGAACTGCTCGCGGGCAAAGGGCAGCACGCCGGTGCCCGCCAGCGCGCCGAAGAGCACGGCGCTGATGACGCTGCCGGTCTGCGCCGCCGCCTCGGCCATGTCGAAGCGCACGAAGCGCCGCGCTGCCTGCTCGGCATGGACCAGCAGCTGCGCGCTGTCGACCCGGCCGTCGCCCATGGCGCTCTTCTCGGCGATGGAATAGACGCGGTGCGTCGAGGCGACCAGCGTGGTGCGCTCGGGCGTGACCAACCCGCGCTGCACGGCGCGGCCGGCCTCCATCAGCTCGGAGCACAGCACCACGTCCACGTCGCCCGGCAGCGGCATCAGCGCCAGCACGGGCTGGCCGCCATCGGCCTGGGCCTGCGCCTCGGGGTACATCTCCACGTAGTAGATGGTGGCGCCGGTGCGTTGCGCCACGCCCGGCACCGAGGTGGTCTGTGCGATCCAGCCATTGGCCTCGCCCAGGTCCACCAGCCAGTCGGCCAGCACGCCGCCGCCCTCGCCGCCCATGGCGAGAATGGCGATCTTGATGGGTTGTTGGCGTGTCATGTCGTGCTCTCCAACGGCATCAGAAGGCCAGGCGCGCACGGCGCTGGGCGTCGCGGCGCTGCAGCCAGCCAATGACGGCGCCGCGCACCCGCTCGCGCAGGCGGTCCCAGCCCGTCGGGTTGCTCACCACCTGCGCCTTGTAGAAGGACGGGCACAGCACCGCCGCATGCGACACCTCGCCGCACACGCCGCAGCCCACGCAGCTGTCCATCACGGCGGCAACGGGCTCCTGCCGCAACGGATCGGGGTTGGGCTTGATCGACAGCGACGGACAGCCCGACAGGCGGATGCAGGAATGGTCACCGGTGCAGGTGTCGGGGTCGACGCCGAACTTCTCGCGCACCATCCGCTTGCCGTCGGCGATGGCCTTGCGCACCAGCGGCCTTTCGCGCCGCTGGCGGTTGAGCATGCATTCGGACTGGGCAATGATGACCTTCGGGCCCTTGTCCTTCGTCGTCAGCGCCTCCTTGAGCGTGTCGCGCATGCCCGCGACGTCGTAGGTGCGGCGCAGGGTCTTGACCCATTTGACGCCCACGCCGCGCACTGCCTGCTCGATCTCGTGCCCGGTGCTGCGCGTCGCGTTGGCGGCCTTCGACGAAAGGATGTCCTGCCCGCCGGTGGCCGAGGTGTAGTTGTTGTCGACCACCACCGTGAGGTTGTCGCTCTGGTTGAACACCGCGTTGGCGATGCCGCTGGTCAACCCGTTGTGCCAGAAGCCGCCGTCGCCCATCACGGCGATGGCGCGCTTGTCGGCCCGCGTGTTCAAGGCCGCGGCCCCGGCCGCGCCCAGGCCGTAGCCCATGGTGGTGTTGCCGATGTTGAAGGGCGGCAGGATCGAGAACAGGTGGCAGCCGATGTCGGCCGACACGTGGTGTTCGCCCAGCTCGCGCTGCACCAGCTTCATGGCGCTGAAGATGGGACGCTCCGGGCAGCCGGTGCAGAAACCCGGCGGACGCGCGTGCACGCTGCGCTCCAGCGGCATGAGCTGCGCCTCGCTGATGAGCGGAATGACCTTGCGCGGCGGGGTGGGCAGCGGCGCGGCCGGTGCGGTGCCGGGCGCGAGGCGGCCGTAGCGTTCGCAGAAGGCACGGGTGCCCGCCATCACCGCCTGCGCGGTGTATTCGCCGGCCAGCGGCAGGACGTCCTTGCCGTGCAGCGCCGTGGTGCTGCCCGCCTGTCGCAGGATGGTGGCGATGTTCTGCTCGACGAAGTTCGGCTGGCCCTCTTCCACCACGAGCACGGCGCGCTTGCCCTCGCAGAAGCGCAGCACTTCGCTGTCGATGACCGGATAGGCCACGTTCATCACGTAGAGCGGCACCTTGGAGCGGCCGTAAACGTCGGCCAGGCCCAGGCGCTCCAGCGCGCGCACCTGCGTGTTGTAGCAGCCGCCCTGCACGATGATCCCGATGTCGTCGGCACCCTCGGCGAAGAACTCGTTGAGCGCCCGCTCCTCGATGAAGCGCACGGCCGCGGGCCAGCGCTGCCTGATCTTCTCCTGCTCGTGCACGAAGCTCGCCGGCGGCAGCACGATGCGGCTGACATCGCGCCGGGGCTGCTCGAGCGCCTCCTTCAGGGTGAAGCTGGCGCGGCGGTTGTCCGAGGCGGTGAACTGGCCGTGCACGTGGCAGGCGCGGATGCGCAGTTGCAGCATCACCGGCGTGTTGCTGGCTTCCGAGAGCTCGAAGCCCGTCTTCACCGCCTGCACGATGCTCGGCAGGTTGGGACGCGGGTCGAGCAGCCAGATCTGCGACTTCATCGCGAACGCGTGGCTGCGCTCCTGCATGATCGACGAGCCCTCGCCATAGTCCTCGCCGACGATGACGAGCGCCCCGCCCGTGACGCCGCCGGAGGCCAGGTTGGCCAGGGCGTCCGACGCCACGTTGGTGCCCACCGTGGCCTTGAAGGTCACGGCGCCGCGCAGCGGGTAGTTGACCGACGCGGCCAGCGTGGCCGCGGCCGTCGCCTCGCTCGCGCTGTTCTCGAAGCGGATGCCATGGTCGGCCAGGATGTCCTGCGCGTCGGCCAGCACGTCCATCAGGTGCGAGATCGGCGCCCCCTGGTAGCCGGCCACGTAGGAGACGCCCGATTCCAGCAGCGCCTTGGTGACGGCCAGGATGCCTTCGCCGCGGAAGGTCTCGCCCTCGGCAAGACGCAGCTTCTTCACTTCTTCGACGAAAGATCGCTCGGCCATCGGTCTACGTGCTCCAGAGCCGCCGTGGGGGGCGGCATCCATTGGGGATCGGCTGGATGATTCTGTTTAGACCTAAATCTATTCACAATCATGTATTACCCTACCGAAGCAATCGCTGTGCCATCTGTACGATGGATGCTGCTATGACCCTTCACGAGCCGAATTCGCGTCACTTCGTCGACGACTACCTGCCTGCCCTGCTCGCCCAGGCGAGCCAGCTCATCTCGGGCGAGTTCCACAAGGTGGCGCGCCAGCACGGCTTCTCCGTGTCCGAGTGGCGCGTCATGGCCTCGCTGGCCGACGGCGAGCCGATCAGCATCACCGATCTCGCGCAGGTCACGGTCACCAAGCAGCCCACCGTGACGCGCCTGCTCGATCGCATGGAGGCCAAGGGGCAGGTCCAGCGCCTGCCCCATGACAGCGATCGACGCATCACGCTGGTGCGCATCACCCGCAAAGGTGCGAAGGCCGTGGAGCACCTGATCGCCCTGGCCCGCGAGCACGAACGCCGCGTGCTCGAGCCCTTCGGCCTCGCCCGCGCCGAGGAGCTGAAGAGAACGTTGCGACGACTGGTCGAACTGCACGCCGGGGGCGAAGGACCCGGCGAGGACCCCGACGACGAGGACTAGGGACGCGGGGCTTCGGTGTCGGCCACCAGCACGGCCCGCCCGCGGTGTCCGCGCTCGGCGATCCAGCGCAGGGCCTGCGGCGCCTGCGCGAACGCGAAACTCCGGGTGGCCAGTTGCAACCGCCCGTCGGCCAGTTGCTCCAGCAGTGCCGGCGCGGCCGCACGGCCCTGCGCCTCGCGGCGGTACATGTTCAGCGGCAGGAGCCGAACGTCGCGCTGGAGCAGCTCCGGCAGGAACAGGCTGACCTGCTCGCCGGCCGTGTAGCCCACGAGCACGACGCGCCCGCCCGGCGCCACCGTCCGGATGCCGTGCTCCAGGACCGGGCCGCCCACGGTATCGACCAGAAGATCGACCGGTGACGAAGCCTCGGGCGTGTCCACGACCGTGGCGCCCGCCTGCCGCGCAAGCTGCACGGCCATCGAGCCCACGGCACCGCTGGCGCCCGTGACGGCCACCCGCTCGCCGGGCCGCAGGGCGCCGACCTCATGCAAGGCCACCCACGCCGAGGTGGACGGCGAGAAGAACGCCGAGCCCCAGGCCATCGACACGCCCTCGGGCAACGGCCCGAGGGCCTCGTCCGGCGCATCGATCAGTTCGCACCAGGTGCCGTCGTTGCGCGTGCCCAGGCCCCCACCGCGCAGCCACACGCGCGTGCCGGCCGCGAACCGGTCCGAATGGACGACCGTGCCGGCCGCCTCCACCCCTGGCGTGTACGGCAGCGGCGGTGGCCCCATGAACTGGCCCGCCATCACGGTGCGGTCGATGTGACCCACCGTGGCCGCGGCCATGCGCACGATGCTGCGGCCGGGCCGACGCGCCGGAGGTGCAAGCTCGTGCAGTTGCGGCGCCGCGCCCCAGGCGCAAACGCGCCACGCCTTCATCCGGACAGCCCCGACAGGAAGCGGTCCACGGCCTCGGCGAACTGCTGCGGCATCTGGTCCGGCAGCGGAACCATCCCGCCCTCGATCTCGACGAGCCGGGCCTGCGGCAGCCGGTGCACCCAATCCGCCGCGTGAGGCGCCGCAAAGGGATCGTGCGTCGCCCGCAGGATGCACACCGGCTGCCGGATGTGTCCGACGCGCTCCTCCATGCGATAGCTCGCAACGGCGCGATGGCCCGCCTCGGGGTCGTCGACCGCGAGCGCGTCGCGCACGAAGGCCTGCAGCAGGTCCGGCCTGTCGGCGGGGTAGAAGCTCTGCCGCCGCTGCCACAACGCCGTCAGATGAGCGCCGTCGGCGCTGGACGGCACCTCGTCGATGGGCGGACGGGTCGCACGTTCGGCGCGGAAGGCCGCGTCCGTGAACGGCGTGGACGACAAGGTCAGCGACGCCACCCGCTGCGGTGCCGCGGCCGCGAGCTCCACCGCGATCACGCCGCCCGTGTGGTGCCCCACCACGTGCACCGGCGCGACGCCCAGATGCTCCACGAGTTCGAGCGCGACCTGCGCATAGTGCGCGATCGATGCCGGCCCACCGCCTTCGGAATCCCCGAAGCCGGCCGTGTCCATGGCGATCGCATGCCAGCGCACGCCCAGCAGCGGCAGCACGGCCCGGTATTCGCGCCAACTGCGCGGCGACTGGTGCAGCAGCAGCACCGCCCGCGCCTGCGGATCGCCGCAGGCGGCGTAGTGCACTTGTCCGACGCTCAGGTCGGCGAAGGCGCGCCGGATGCGGCTCATGACAGGGTCGTGTCGCTGGGCGGACGCAGCAGCTGCGCATGCCGGAGCATGCCGAGCGTGCGCGCCAGCACGTCGTCGCGGTAGGCCTGCAGGTCACGGCCCTCGTAGCCGTAGAAGCCGCTGCCGGTCTTCAGCCCGAGCCGCCCCTGCGCGACCATGTCGCCGACGATCGCAGGCGCCGCATAACGGGCCGCATCGATCGAGCGGGACATCTCGCGGCTCGCGTGGTGCAGGATGTCGCAGCCGCCGAAGTCGATGAACTCCACCACGCCGAGCGCCGCGAAGCGCAGCCCCAGCCCGTAACGCGTCGCCTTGTCGATCTCCTCGGCGGTCGCCGCGCCCTCCTCGATCATGCGGGCCGCCTCGTTCATGACGAGCGCCTGCAGCCGCGGCACGATGTAGCCCGGCGAAGCGCCGCACACCACCGGCAGCTTGCCGATCGACGCCATGAGCGCCCGCGCCCTGGACACCACCTCGGCAGAGGTGCCTGCGTGGCAGCTCAGCTCCACCACGGGGATGACATAGGCCGGGTTGAGCCAGTGGATGTTCAGGAAGCGCTCCGGCCGGTCGACCAGCGCGGCCAGATCCGTCACCAGCATGCTGCTCGTGGTCGAGGTCAGGATCGCGTCGGGCGTGCAATGCGCAGTGAGCCAAGCGAAGGCGTCCCGCTTGGCTTCCAGCGTTTCGGGGACCCCCTCGAACACCAGCTCGGCCGCCGCGAGTGCGGCCGGGGCATCCTCGGCATCGACCAGCTCCACGCGTGCCGCGATCGTCGCCACCTGGTCGTCGCGCACCACGCCCTGCTGCACGAGGCCGCGCAATGCGCCCTCGACCTCGTTGCGCACCTCGGCCGCCAGCGCGTCCCTTGCCGCGCGCGCACGGTGTCGCAGGTCGATCAGGGAGATGCGGTGGCCGGCATAGGCGAAGGCGATGGCAATGCCTCGCCCCATGCGGCCGGCGCCGGCGGCGGCAAAGCGAGGCAGCGCATCCGTGATGCGGGCGCGCTGCTCAGCGGCCATCGTGCAGCCTCCGCGCCAGCGCGTCGCGCCCGAGGCCCGCGAGCCCCAAGGCCTCGAAGCTCCGGGGCCCCGTACGCAGGTCGCGCCCCAGGAAGCCGCCGACGATGGCCAGCAGCCCGTGCGCGACGGGTGCATCCACGCCGACCTGTCGCGCTGCCGAGGCGAGCAGGGCCAGCCCCAGCTCGGTGTCCTCGGCGATGTAGCGGTGGCCGTAAAGATCGATGTGCTCGCGCCAGTCGCCCGACTTCACCAGTTGCTTGTGCGCATCGCCGTACATCCACTGGTCGTTGTCGTAGTGGTCGGCCAGCGGATAGTGCGGGCCGCCGTAGCCGAATGCCTCGCGCACGGCGATCCGCTCTCGGTCGAGCCGGTCCGTCACGTCGCGCACGGCGCGCTGCGTGCCCTCGTTGTGGATGTCCCAGCGCTCGAAGTGCTGCAGGGGCGCGGCGTTCATCACCATGAGGGGCGGGTGAATCACAGGGCCGGCGTTCATCAGCGCACCGGAGAGCGCGTCGCCGCAGTCGTGCACGGCGGGGTAGGCCTGCCGGATCACCGCGAGCGCGTGCGCCGAGGCGCGGCGCGGGTAGACGCCGGTCGGCAGCCGGATGGCACGCACCGTCAGGTTCACTTCGCGCGGCCCGTGCTTGCGCGCCAGATAGGGCAAGGTGCCCGTTTCCGCCCAGGCCACCTCGGCGTGATGACCCGCATCGCGCACCGCCTGTGCCATCACGTAGCTGCCGAACGTGCCCGGCGGCAGGAACACCACCTGCCCGTCCACGAGGTGCGGCCCCATGGCGCGCGCCATGTCCAACTGCGCGGTGGCGGGCACGGGGGCGACGATCAACTCGGCGTCCAGCATCGCGAGCCGGATGTCGGGCGTGGCCAGCGCGATCGGGACTTCCCGCGTCCCGGCGGCGTCCTTCAGCGTGATCGCGCCGGCGTCCATGACAGGGCGCAGCGCCTGCGCATCGCGGCGCCAGAGCCTGACCTCATGTCCGGCCTCCGACAGGTCCGCTGCGGCCGCATAGCAACCGTGACCACCACCCAACACCGCAATACGCATGGCTGCTCCTGGCAAGGTCGGCCGGACGGACGCGCCCGGACCTGCCATAAACATTACTTTGCATTAGTTTAGATGTCAACATAATGGACGCAGCCGAACCGAAGCGTTCGCTCTCGCGACGCCCGGGCCCCGGACGATGCAGGGATTCGGAGAAGCAGCTGTCGAAGCCCGCGGCGCCAGGACCGCGCGGTCACCGGCGGGACGCTGCGCGCCCCCGCGCCCTGGGGTTCGGGGCGGGCGCCGCTCGGTCGGCCGATGCCGGCTCGACCTGCTGCTGCGCCATGTCGCGGATCACCTCCACGAAGGCCCGCACCGCCGTGCTCGGGGGCTCACCCTGCAGGGTGATCAGGCCGAAGTCGGGCATGCGGTGGGGAAGCTCGGCCGCGATGCGCATGAGCAAGCCGCGCCGCACGTACTTGTCCACCAGCGCGGCGGGCTGCAACGACAGCATGGTCGTGCTCTGCATCAGCTCCAGCGCGAACAGGAACGACGGCGTCTCGACGATGCCCGAGGCGAGCGACAGCCCCGTGCTGCTGAAGATGTCGTCGGACACCTTGCGCAGCGCCGTGGAGGCCGGATACACGATCCAGGGCCAGTTCGACAGCTCCCTCAGCCCAGGGGCTTTCGGTCCGCGCAGCGGATGGTGCACGCCTGCGGTGATCACCAGGCTCTCGCCGCTGAGGTTCTCGTAGTGGAACTGGTCGCGCTGCGAGTCCTCGGTGAAACGGCCGATCATCACGTCGATCTTGCGCTCGGCCAGCCACACGATGAGCTGGTCGCTGCTCTGTTCGAGCACCTTCACCACCAGCAGCGGCCGCAGGCGCTGCAACTCGGCCACCGCGGCAATCAGCAGATGCGCGGCCGAACCCGTGATCGCGCCGATCGTCAGGTGGCCGTGCCCGCCCTGTTTCAGGGCACTGAACTCGTCCACGAACTTGCGGTGGCCGTCCAGTGCCGCATGCGCATAGCGCAAGGTGAAGAGTCCCAGCTCGTTCGGCTGCATGCCGCGCGGCAGGCGATCGAACAGGCGCGCCTGCAGCATCGCCTCGATGTCCATCAGCACCTTCGTGGCGGCCGGCTGCGTGATGTACATCTGCTCGGCCGTCAGGCGCAGATTGCGCGTGCGTCCCAGGATGTCGAGGAATTGCAGGTGCCGGAAACGCAGGCGGGAGACCTGGGCAAGCATCAGGGGTTTGGCAACCGTGTTGCCTGTACTCATCACCATTTGGAATGGATGCTAGCGAAAAAGTCAGTGGACCAGCAGAGGACCGTCACCTAGCCTGCGGGTCAGATCGGGTCGAGCTCCGCAGAGAGCCAGCGCGTCGAGGCAAGTCCGCCCCGAACGCGCCCCATTCCGGAGACATCATGAAAAGCACATCACTGGATGCGGGAACGGCCGCGCCCATGCCAGCGCGCGCCGACGGTCTGCACCCCGCGCTGCCACAGGACGGCCTGGCCGGCGCGCTCGTGGGCCGTGTCTGGCGCCCCGGTGCGCCCGCCGGCCCCGCCGTCGTGGCGCTGCGCCCTGACGGCGTGTTCGATCTGAGCCGGCACTTCCCCACCATGAGCACGCTGCTGGAGGCCGAGCAGCCCGCGCAGGCCGTGCATTCGGTGGCCGGCGAGTTCCTGTGCGGCATCGATGCGCTGCTGCACAACAGCGAGGCGACAGCGCGTGACCCCGCCCTGCCCTGGCTGCTGGCGCCCTGTGACCTGCAGGTCGTCAAGGCTGCCGGTGTGACCTTCGCCGCCAGCATGATCGAGCGCGTGATCGAGGAACAGGCCGGCGGCGACCCCAGCCGCGCACAGGGGCTGCGCAGCCAGGTCACGGCACTGATCGGCGCCAACCTGTCCGACATCCGCCCCGGCTCGGCCCAGGCGCTCGCGCTGAAGAAGCTGCTGCAGCAGCAGAAGCTGTGGTCGCAATACCTGGAGGTCGGCATCGGCCCCGATGCCGAGGTCTTCACCAAGGCGCCGGTGCTGGCGTCGGTGGGGCACGGCCAGGACATCGGCATCCGTGCCGACTCGGCGTGGAACAACCCGGAGCCCGAGGTGGTGCTGGCCGTCAACAGCCGCGGCGACATCGTGGGCGCCGCATTGGGCAACGACGTCAACCTGCGCGACATCGAAGGCCGCAGCGCGCTGCTGCTGGGCAAGGCCAAGGACAACAACGCGTCCTGTGCCATCGGCCCCTTCATCCGATTGTTCGATGGCCATTTCGGCCTGGACCACCTGCGCCGCGAGACCGTGCACCTGCACGTGGCCGGCGACGACGGCTACACGCTGCGGGGCGTCAACACCATGGCCAGCATCAGCCGCGACCCGCTGGACCTGGTGGCGCAGACGCTGGCCTGCCACCAGTACCCCGACGGCTTCATGCTGTTCCTCGGCACGCTGTTCGCGCCCACCGAAGACCGGGACGAACCCGGTGGCGGCTTCACCCACAAGCTGGGCGACGTGGTCACCATCCACAGCCACTGGCTGGGCACCCTGAGGAACCGCGTGACGCATTGCGAGACCGCGCCGCCCTGGCGCTTCGGCCTGCGCGATTTCATCCGCAACCTGGCCGAGCGCGGGCTGCTCCAGGGCACGCCGCTGTGACGGCGCGTGCGCACGCCCAGCGGCCACATCCCCGAATACGAACTTCCATCGCCGGGTGCGCACCGCAGCGGCCCGGGTTCGAAGACCTGCCGCGGCGCCATCGACGTGCCGAGCGCATCCCCCCGGGAGTGATTCCGTCCAACCCAAGGAGACAAGCATGCATCTGACCATCGAACCTCGACCCGAGGCAGGGCGCCCAGGCGCCTGCCGCGGCGCCCCGCCACGACACCCCTGCAGGCCTTTGCACCGCTAGGAGGACCGCATGATGTTCAGCAGACCTGAACTCGGGCGCCTCCTGCTGGCGCTGCCGACCGGACTGATGATCGCGCACAGCGCCTTGGCCGCCGAGCGGCCGACGGACCCGGCCCAGTGGCCCGCGCTGAAGGACGTGTACAAGAACCACTTCCTCATCGGCAGCACGAACCTGGACGCGCGCAACTTCGCCGCCGACGTGGTGCCGGGCGAGAACTCGACCGCTGCCATGACCGTGAAGCACTTCAACGCGGTCACGCCGAGCAACGCGCTGAAGCCGGACTTCTGGAACGGCGGCAGCAGCAACCCCAACCCGACCTTCCTCACCAACCTCACCACGGGCATCAATGCCGACATCAGCGCGGCCAACGCGCGGGGCGTCAAGGTCACCGGCCACGTGCTGGTCTGGCACAACCAGTCGGGGCAATGGCCGGCCGCCAATGTCCTGACCGCGAACGGCGGATGGGAGACCCCGTGGGACTACGCCACGGCCAAGACGAACCTGGAGTACTACGTCCGCACCGTCGCCGGGCACTTCGACAAGGAGCCCTTCAAGGCCTACGCCTGGGACGTGGTCAACGAAGCCTTCAAGGACAACCCCGACAACCCCGCCGACTGGCGCAACGCCCTGCGGACCGGCTACAGCCCCGAGGAGCGACCGTCCCGCTGGGCGCAGGCCTACGCCAAGGGCGGCAAGAGCTGGGACTACATGTACGACGCGTTCTTCTTCGCGCGCCAGAACACGACGGCGATCCTGAACTACAACGACTTCAACGACAACGAGCGCGCCTCGAAGGCCACCGCGATCGCCTCGATGGTCAAGGAATTCAACGAGCGCTACGCCGCCGAGTCCGCCGCGGGCAAGGGCCGGATTCTTCTGGACGACAAGGGCAAGCCCCGGCCGCTGGTCGACGTCATCGGCACGCAGGGCCACTGGGACATGCGGCTCAACCTGGACGCCTTCGAGCGAACCATCAGGACCTACCTCGAGACCGGCGCGAACGTCGACCTGACGGAACTGGATCTCGCGCCACTCCTGGGGCTGGACAAGGGCCAGCGCATTCAGAACGGCCCCGAGATGGATGCGCTGTTCATGGAACAGGGCATCCAGTATGCGAAGCTGTTCAGCCTGCTCAGGGAATACGCGGCCGGCCCCGCGGGCCGCCACCCCGAGTACAAGGGAGGCGTGCACCGCGTCACCTGGTGGGGGATGACGGACCCGGGCTACCACACCAACGGGTATCCGTGGTCCGCAGTCGGCAAGCCGAAGGAGGCGTACTGGGCCACGACCGACCCGGAGCAATACCTCATCGACGCCGGCCTGCCGCCGAACGGCGTCACCGCGACCTTCCACTATGGCGGTGAGAGCTTCAAGGCCAGGACCTGGGGCGGCAGGAACGCCCAGGCGATGCTCGACATCCACGTGCCGGCCGCGACGAAGAACGTCGCCTTCACCGCCGACAACGTGTCGCTGCCTCCGGGCTTTGCCGTCGAGAGCATGAAGTTCAACCCGCCCGATTGCGCGGTGATACCCGGCAAGCCCTGCCATGTGACGGTGACCGCCCGGGGCCCTGCACCGAAGACCGCCCATGCGGAGAACACGGCGACCTTCGTGCTGTCCTTCGGCAAGATGACCGTCGGCTGGATGGATGCCGCCAACGCGCTGGAGACGCCCCTGTCCTATGCGGACGTGCGCTTCAGCGACGGCGTGACCCAGTTCAAGCAGTACAAGACCTCGTATGCCGGCGACGGCATGGCCAGGGCGACCGGCGTCACGGAGATGACGGCCGTGCCCAAACATGGCCGCAGCACGCTCATCCTGTCAGGCCGGGACCCGGTGAACAGCCCGTTCGGACTGCGGTTGCAGAAGCAGGCGGCCACGGAGAAAGCCTGGCGACCCGTCACGCGCTTCGAACCGGGTCGGACGTACATGGTCGTGTCGGATGAATCGGCGTCCAATGGACAGGCGCAGGCCACGGCCTTGACCAACAGAAGCAAGCCGGCGACGACCACCTCGCCGGAATCGCTGTCGCGTACGCCCGTCATGCTGCGTGGCGGCGTCCTCTGGCCGTCGCGCAACGCCAATGCGCCCGAGAGCGAGCCGGCCCTGGCCCAGGACAACCTCAAGTTCATGTTCGAGGAGGCGAAGAGCCCGACGCCGGGACCGTACGCGGCCGAGGAAGGGCACACCATGATCAGCTACATCCACGGCACCAACGTCTACCCGCATGTGGTGTTCAGGGGCAATGGCGCCACCGGCACGGTCGTGGCGGGCCAGAACTCGCTGATCACGCGACAGACCAACGGCCAGGAGGGTTCGCAGATCGCCGACCGGGCGCTGGACCAGGCGGTGTGGTTCAACACGCCCATCGACCCCAAGACCGGCGAGATGAAGTTGTTCCTGTACACGGACAAGGACGGCGTGAAGCAACACCATGTCCTGAAGGAAGTGGCCGACGGCGAGACGCCGAACCGGGACGCGGGGAACGCCATCAGCCAGCGCCAGGGTTCCGTCGGCGGCTTCGTCGCCCTGCAGGCGCAGAGTCCCAAGGAAGGCACCAGCGTGAAGCTGTACGCCTACGACGTCGAGCCTTACGCGGCACAGGCCGAGCCGGACACGCCGACGAACCCGGCGAACCCGACGGCGCCCACGACCCCGACGGACCCGGCGACGCCGCCCACGACGGAACCGGCGATGCCGATCGCCTTCCCGTTCACGCGAAGCGGCGGATCGCTGGACGCGGGCGATCTGTTGCTGGTGCTGGCCGGCCTCGGGGCGCTCGCCCTCGCCCGCCGCCGGCGCTGAAGCGAAGGAGCCGCCGCCGGGGCCGAACCCGGCGGCGGTTCAGCCCCGCCGCACGCGCGGCCAGACACCCTGGCAAACACAGAGCACCCCTGCGCACAACGCGCCGTACAGGTGTGCCTCGACCAGCACCTCGCCGCCGATCAGCGCACGCTGCGCAGATGACGGCGGGTGGAGCATCTGCCAGCCGATGCGTGCGACGACCGCGGCGAGGACCACCCAGGCCACGCGATCGCCGCGCCAGGCACGTGGTGCCAGCACCCAGATGAACAGCCCGTAGAGCACGCCCGAGAGGCCCGCGTAGTTCATGGCCCGAGGCGGTGCGGCCAGCAGCAGGAGGCCCACACCGAGGGCCAACACGCCGATGGCAGCGGCCCAGGCGCGCCAGCTGCGCGTCCCTGCGGCAAGCGCGGCGCACAGCGCCAGGCCGCCGACGTTCAACAGGCAGTGCGCCCAGCCGAGATGCACCACATGCGCCGTCAGCAGCCGCCACAGCTGTCCGCCGAGCACGGCCGCGCGCTCGTAGCGCAGCGCGTGGTACACCGGCTCGCCGCCCGCCTGCAGGGCCAGCATCAGGCCGGCCAGCACCGTGGGAACGAGCCAGTTGGCAAGGGGGCGCGGTGGCGAAGCCCGCATGAGGCGCAGCCCGCTCAGGGACCGGGGCAACGACCGCCGGGCGCAGGATCGGCGGCGTGCGGCGACTGCGCGGTCCCGGCCCGAAGGCCGCGAATCAACGCGCCCCCGCCAGGGCCCCGAAGGCTTTCACCACCTCCGGGGGCGCCTGCACCAGCTCGATCAGCACGCCCTCCCCCGCGATCGGGAACTCGTCGCTGGCCTTGGGATGCAGGAAGCAGATGTCGAAGCCCGCCGCACCCTGGCGGATGCCGCCCGGTGCGAAGCGCACGCCCTGTGCCGTGAGCCACTCGACGGCCCGGGGCAGATCGTCGATCCACAGCCCGATGTGGTTGAGCGGGGTGGTGTGCACGGCCGGTTTCTTCTCGGGGTCGAGCGGCTGCATCAGGTCGACCTCGACCTTGAACGGGCCCTCCCCGATGGCGCAGATGTCCTCGTCGACGTTCTCGCGTTCGCTGCGGAAGGTGCCGGTCACCGAGAGGCCCAGCATGTCGACCCACAGCTTCTGCAGGCGCAGCTTGTCGGGCCCGCCGATGGCGATCTGCTGGACGCCCAGCACCTTGAAGGGACGGTTCGGTGCATTCATTCGTGCTCTCCCGGTTGAACCTGGACGGCACGCGTCGCGTAGCCCAGCTTGTGCAGCAGCGCACGGTCGGCCTCCACGTCGGGGTTGCCCGTGACGAGCAGCTTGTCGCCGTAGAAGATGGAATTGGCCCCGGCCAGGAAGCACAGCGCCTGCACCGCCTCGCCGAGCTGCTGCCGGCCCGCCGACAGACGCACGCGCGCCTTCGGCATGGTGATGCGCGCCACGGCGATGACGCGCACGAAGTCCAGCGGGTCGATGGGCGGCGCGTCGGCCAGCGGCGTGCCGGGCACGCGCACCAGGCTGTTGATGGGCACCGACTCCGGGTAGGGATCGAGGTTGGCGATCTGCGCGATCAGTCCCGCGCGGTGCACCGGCGCCTCGCCCATGCCCACGATGCCGCCGCAGCACACGCTGATGCCGGCCGCGCGCACGTGGGCGAGCGTGTCGAGCCGGTCCTGGTAGCTGCGGGTGTCGACGATGTCGCCGTAGTACTCCGGCGCGGTGTCGAGGTTGTGGTTGTAGTAGTCCAGGCCCGCGTCGCGCAATGCACGGGCCTGGTGTGCCTCCAGCATGCCCAGCGTGGCACAGGACTGCAGGCCCAGGCCCTTCACCGCGCCGATCAGCTCGGCCACCTTCTCGATGTCGCGGTCCTTGGGTGCGCGCCAGGCGGCGCCCATGCAGAAGCGTGTCGCGCCCGCGTCCTTGGCGGCCTGGGCAGCACGCGTGACCTCCTCCACGCTCATCAGCTTCTGCGCCTGCACGCCGGTGTCGAACTCGGCCGACTGCGGGCAGTAACCGCAGTTCTCCGGACAGCCGCCGGTCTTCACCGACAGCAGCGTCGCGAGTTCGATGTCGCGCGCCGGCCAGTGGGCCCGGTGCACGGTCTGCGCCTGGAACAGCAGGTCGTCGAATGGCAGGTCGAGCAGCGCCTGCACCGCCTCGACCGACCAGCGCCCGGACGCGGCCGTCGGCTCGGGACGCCGGTGCAGGGTGACGGTGGCCAGATCGTTCGCACCCATCAGACGAACTCCAGGATCACCTGGTCCACGGCCAGCGACTCGCCCTTGCCGGCCGAGATCTTGCCGACCACGCCGTCCTGCGTGGCGAAGAGCACGTTCTCCATCTTCATCGCCTCGATGACGGCCAGCTTCTCGCCGGCCTGCACCTGCTGGCCTTCCTTGACGGTCACGTCCACCAGCAGGCCGGGCATCGGCGACATGAGGAACTTGCTCAGGTCGGGCGGTGCCTTGTAGGGCATGAGGCCGAGCAGGCGCGCGCCCAGCGGCGAGAGCACCATCGCCTCGATCTGCGTGCCGTTGTGCTGCACCCGCAGGGCCAGCGGGTTCTTGCCCGCGCCGCGCTCCACCTGGGCGGTGAAGGGCACGCTGCCCTGCCCCTTGTCCACGCGGCCCTCGAAGCGAATGCTGCCCAGGGGCGATCTGCTATCGATTTGATAGCTGTTCGCGCCCACGGTGACTGCGCTGGAGCCTGTTTTTCCTTGGAAGTCGGTGACCGACACCGGCGTGTGCACGTGCCGCCCATCGGCCGCCAGCGTGACGACGACGAACTGCTCGCGCACCTTCACGCCATGGCCCTCGAGCTGCCCGCTGATGCCCGAGGCCCGCGCGCGGTAGCGGCGGTGCACGTAGGCCGCCAGCGCGACGAGGAAGTCCGGGTCGCCATGCGGAACGTCTTCCGCGCGGAAGCCGTGGCCGTAGTGTTCGGCGATGAAGCCGGTGTTGAAGTCGCCCGCGACGAACTTCGGGTGCGCCAGCAGCGCCGCCTGGAACGGGATGTTGCTGTGGATGCCGCGGATGACGAAGCCGTTGAGCGCCTCGCGCATCAGCGCGATGGCGTGTTGCCGGTCGCGCCCGTGCACGATCAGCTTGGCGATCATCGAGTCGTAGTACATCGGGATCTCGCCGCCCTCGTACACGCCGGTGTCCACGCGCACGCCGTAGTCGTCGGCGGCGTTGGGCTGCGAGGCGGTGAGCGATTCCACCGGCGGCTGGAACTTCACCAGCCGGCCCGTGGAGGGCAGGAAGTTGCGGAACGGGTCCTCGGCGTTGATGCGGCACTCGATGGCCCAGCCGTCGCGCCTCACGTCGGCCTGCGTGAGCGGCAGCTTCTCGCCGGCCGCCACGCGGATCATGAGCTCCACCAGGTCCAGGCCGGTGATGCACTCGGTGACCGGGTGCTCGACCTGCAGCCGCGTGTTCATCTCCAGGAAGTAGAAGTCCTGGTCCTTGCCGACCACGAACTCCACCGTGCCGGCCGACTGGTACTTCACCGCCTTGGCCAGCGCCACGGCCTGCTCGCCCATGGCCTTGCGCGTCGCCTCGCTGATGAAGGGGGACGGCGCTTCTTCGATGACCTTCTGGTGCCGGCGCTGGATGGAGCACTCGCGCTCGTTCAGGTAGATCACGTTGCCGTGCGCGTCGCCCAGCACCTGGATCTCGATGTGGCGCGGCTCCTGCACGAACTTCTCGATGAAGATGCGGTCGTCGCCGAAGGAGTTGCGCGCCTCGTTCTGGCAGGCCGTGAAGCCTTCGAGCGCCTCCTTGTCGTTGTAGGCCACGCGCAGGCCCTTGCCGCCGCCGCCCGCGCTGGCCTTGATCATCACCGGGTAGCCGATGTCCTTCGCGATCTGCACCGCGCGCTCGGCCGACTCGATGGCGTCGTTCCACCCCGGGATGGTGTTGACCTTGGCATCGTTGGCCAGCTTCTTCGAGGCGATCTTGTCGCCCATGGCCGCGATGGAATAGTGCTTGGGCCCGATGAAGGCGATGCCCTCTTCTTCCACCTTCTTGGCGAAGGCCTCGTTCTCCGACAGGAAGCCGTAGCCCGGGTGGACCGCCTCGGCGCCGGTCTTCTTGCAGGCCGCGATGATGCGGTCGGCCTGCAGGTAGGACTCGCGCGAGGGCGCGGCGCCGATGTGCACGGCCTCGTCGGCCAGCTCGACGTGGCGCGCGTCCTTGTCGGCGTCCGAATACACGGCCACCGTCTTGATGCCCATCTTGCGGGCGGTCTTGATGACGCGGCAGGCGATTTCGCCGCGGTTGGCGATCAGGATTTTCTTGAACACGTCTGCTCCGATGTGGGGTGTCTGGATCGGGCGCCGCTCACTGCAGGCCCAGTTCCTTGCGCATGGCCGCGTTCCTCGCGTCGGCGCGCTGCAACGCCGGCCGCGCTTCGAGGCGCTGGACGTAGTCCTCGAACACGGGCGTCGGCTCGATCTGCTTGAAGCCGATCATGAAGCGCAGCGTGCCGCCGAACACCACGTCGGCCATGGAGAAGGTGTCGCCCAGGACGAAAGACTTGCCGGCAATCGCGCTTTCGGCGGCGGCGAGCATGGCCGCGAAGGTGCCCCATCCGGCCGACACCTCCTTCACATCCCAGCCCGAATGCTTGGCCATCACGGCCGGCTCGATCACGCTGGGTGCGAAGAGCGACCAGCGCAGGTAGGTGCCGCGCTGCGGGTCGCCCTGCGCCGGCGCGAGCGCGGGCGCATAGCGGTCGGCCAGGTACAGCGCGATGGCGGCCGCCTCGGTGACGACGATGTCACCGTCCACCAGCGTCGGCAGCTTGCCCATCGGGTTCTTCGCGATCAGCTCCGGGCCCTTCTGCTCGCCCTTCATGATGTCGGTCACCTTCAGGTCGTAGTCGACACCGGCTTCTTCCAGTGCCCAGATCGTGCCCGCGGCGCGCGAGTACGGGTGGTAGTAGAGGCTGAGGGACATGGCGGTGCTCCTTGTGGCCGGACTCACAACGGGATGTTCCCGTGCTTGCGCCACGGGTTCTCGAGCTTCTTCTCGCGCAGCATCACCAGGCTGCGGCAGATGCGCTTGCGCGTCTCGCTCGGCAGGATGACGTCGTCGATGTAGCCGCGGGCGCCCGCCACGAAGGGGTTGGCGAAGCGGGCCTTGTATTCGGCCTCGCGCGCGGCGAGCTTCTCGGGGTCGTTCTTGTCCTCGCGGAAGATGATCTCCACCGCGCCCTTGGCGCCCATCACCGCGATCTCGGCACGCGGCCAGGCCAGGTTGACGTCGCCACGCAGGTGCTTGGAGGCCATCACGTCGTAGGCGCCCCCGTAGGCCTTACGCGTGATGACGGTGATCTTGGGCACCGTGCATTCGGCGTACGCGTAGAGCAGCTTGGCGCCGTGCTTGATGATGCCGCCGTACTCCTGGCTGGTGCCGGGCATGAAGCCGGGCACGTCGACGAAGGTGACGACCGGGATGTTGAAGGCATCGCAAAAGCGCACGAAGCGCGCCGCCTTGATGCTCGACTTGATGTCCAGGCAGCCGGCCAGCACCAGCGGCTGGTTGGCGACGATGCCCACGGTCTGCCCTTCCATGCGCGCGAAGCCGATGACGATGTTCTTCGCGTAGTCGGGCTGCAGCTCGAAGAAGTCGCCGTCGTCGACCACCTTCACGATCAGCTCCTTCATGTCGTAGGGCTTGTTCGGGTTGTCGGGCACCAGGGTGTCGAGCGAGGGGTCGGCGCGGTCGGCCGGGTCGCCCTTGCCGTCGTTGCCCAGGCGCACCGGCGGCTTCTCGCGGTTGTTCAGCGGCAGGTAGTTGTACAGGCGCCGCAGCATCATCAGCGCCTCGACGTCGTTCTCGAAGGCCATGTCGGCCACGCCGCTGCGCGTGGTGTGGGTGATGGCGCCGCCCAGTTCCTCGGCCGTGACGGACTCGTGCGTCACCGTCTTCACCACCTCGGGGCCGGTGACGAACATGTAGCTGGAGTCCTTCACCATGAAGATGAAGTCGGTCATCGCCGGCGAGTACACCGCGCCGCCGGCGCAGGGGCCCATGATCATGCTGATCTGCGGCACCACGCCCGAGGCCATCACGTTGCGCTGGAACACGTCGGCATACCCGCCGAGCGAGGCCACGCCTTCCTGGATGCGGGCGCCGCCCGAATCGTTCAGGCCGATGACCGGCGCGCCGACCTTCATGGCCTGGTCCATCACCTTGCAGATCTTCTCGGCATGCGCTTCGCTGAGCGCGCCGCCGAAGACGGTGAAGTCCTGGCTGAAGACGAAGACCAGCCGCCCGTTGATCATCCCGTAGCCGGTGACCACGCCGTCGCCCGGGATCTTCTGCTCGGCCATGCCGAAGTCCACCGAGCGGTGCTCGACGAACATGTCCCATTCCTCGAAGGTGTCGTCGTCCAGCAGCAGCTCGATGCGCTCGCGCGCCGTGAGCTTGCCCTTCTTGTGCTGCGCGTCGATGCGCTTCTGGCCGCCGCCCTGGCGCGCCTGCTCGCGGCGGCGTTCGAGGTCTTCGAGGATTTCTTTCATGGTGCTTCGACTCGGTTGAGGTTCTTGTTCGTTGCGGCGATCTGCTATGAATTCGATAGCTGCTCGCGCCCGTCCGGTGGGCGTTGCGGCACGATTTGCCTTGAAGTTTCCAGGAGTTGCCGCGCTGCGGTGGACGCCGGGAGCCGTCCGCTGCGCACCTCGTCGGTCAGGCGCGGCAACTGCTCGCGCACGCCCGGGTGCTGGCGGAAGGCCTGGCGCAGGCCGGCCTCGATGCGCTCCCACATCCAGGCCAGCGCCTGCTTCTCGCGGCGCGCGGCCAGCCGGCCGTTGGCGGTCTGCAGCGTTCGGAATTCGCTCACCGCGGCCCAGAAACGGTCGACACCGGCGCCGGTCAGTGCGCTCAGCTGCATCACCTTCGGCAGCCAGAAGCGCACCTCGGTGCCGGCGTGCGCGTCGTGCATCGCATGCGCATGGTCCGGGTTGCCCTGGTGGCCGAACAGGCGCAGCGCCGAGGTGATCTGGGCCTGCGCGCGCGTGGCGGCGGCCTGGTCGAGGTCGGCCTTGTTGATGACCACCAGGTCGGCGATCTCCATCACGCCCTTCTTGATCGCCTGCAGGTCGTCGCCGGCATTGGGCAGTTGCAGCAGCACGAACATGTCGGTCATGCCGGCCACGGCCGTCTCGGACTGGCCCACGCCGACCGTCTCGACGATCACGACGTCGTAGCCCGCGGCCTCGCACACCAGCATCGCCTCGCGCGTCTTCTCGGCCACGCCGCCCAGCGTGCCCGACGAGGGGCTGGGGCGGATGTAGGCGCTCTCGTGCACCGAGAGCTTCTCCATGCGCGTCTTGTCGCCCAGGATCGAGCCGCCCGAAACGGTGGAGGACGGGTCGATGGTGAGCACCGCCACGCGCAGCCCCTGCCCGATCAGGAACAGGCCCAGCGCCTCGATGAAGGTGGACTTGCCCACGCCGGGCACGCCCGAGATGCCGAGACGAAAGCTCTTGCCCGTGTGCGGCAGCAGTGCGGTGAGCAGTTCGTCGGCCTGCGCGCGGTGGTCGGCGCGGGTGGATTCGAGCAGGGTGATGGTCTTGGCGATGGCGCGGCGCTGGGCCATGGGCGTGGCGGCGTGCAGGATGCCGTCGAGGTGGCTGGCCTGCAACGTGCTCACGGCGCCTCTCCCATCGGCTTGCCCCCCGCCCGCTCGGGCTGAGCCTGTCGAAGCCGGGACGCAAGCGATGCCTGCGCCCCATCACGCCCCTCGGCAAGCTCAGGGCCAACGGCTTGGACGTTTGGACCTGCACGAGACCGAGCAAGTTGTTGAATCGCGGGCCAATCGCCACGAATCAGGGCTTCCTTCCTCGCCCGCGACCAACCCTTGATTCGCCGCTCGAGGGCAATCGCGCTTTCACGCGATTCGAACTCACCTTGCCACCGCCACTCGATCGGCTTGCGCGTCGCTGTGTAGCCGATCAGGCCGTCGCCGTGCTGCCGCAGGCGCTCGCCCAAATCATCGGTCTGCCCCACGTAGTACGAGCCATCCGAGCAGCGCAGCAGATCAACGAAGAACGGTTTCAAATGGCTCACAAGGGGAAGGGCTTCGACAAGCTCAGCCCGAACGGTGGAAAGGGCGTCCGGCAATCGGAGGGACGTCAGGCCGACACCGCCGCGCGGATCTGCTCCAGCACGTCCTTCGCGCTCGCGGGGATCGGCGTGCCGGGCCCGTAGATGCCCTTGACGCCCGCGTCGTACAAGAACTCGTAGTCCTGCCGCGGGATGACGCCGCCGACGAACACGATGATGTCGTCG
>JAVHYA010000160.1 GCA_031119395.1 Pseudomonadota bacterium | reverse complement strand
CATGACCGAGCAGGACCTGCCCATGCTGCACGACTGGCTGAACCGCCCGCACATCGTGCAGTGGTGGGGCGGCGAGGCGGCGCGCCCGTCGTGGGCCGACGTGCAGGCGCAATACCGGCCGAGCGCCATGGCGACGGAGGGCGTCACGCCCTACATCGCCATGCTGGGCGGCGAGCCGATCGGCTACGCGCAGTCGTACGTCGCCCTGGGCAGCGGTGGCGGCTGGTGGGGCGACGAGACCGACCCCGGCGTGCGCGGCATCGACCAGTCGCTGGCCGACGCATCGCGCTTGGGCCAAGGCCTGGGCACGCTGCTGGTCCGCGCGCTGGTGGCCAGGCTGTTCGAAGACCCCGCGGTCACCAAGATCCAGACCGACCCGTCGCCGGAGAATCTGCGCGCCATCCGCTGCTATGAAAAGGCCGGCTTCGTGCCGCTCGAGACCATCGACACACCGGACGGCCCGGCGCTGTACATGGTGCAGACACGCCAGGACTTCGCCGGGCAGGCGGGCCGCGCGGCCTGATCCCTCGCAGCCCCGCCACCGCATTCGGCACATCGAAAGGAACCGACCCATGGCCGCATCGGCACCCGCACCCGTCCACGGACCCGCTTCGTATTTCCCGTCGATCGAGAAGAAGTACGGCCAGCCCATCGCCCACTGGATGCAGGTGCTCCAGGAGGCCGGGCCGCTCAAGCACATGGAACTGGTCACGCACCTCAAGAACCAGCACCGGATGGGCCACGGGCACGCCAACGCGCTGGTCGCCTGGCACCTCGCGCAGAAGAAATGACAGGTCGGCACCGCGGCCCGCTGCATGCGGGCGTGGGGCCACGCGGTGCTGCGCCAGCTGCCCCGATTCGCAACCCAGGAGACCACCATGAAGGATCTGCTCACCGGCCGGCGCGTGCTCGTCACCCAGTCCACCGAATTCATGGGCCCGGTGCTGTGCGAGGTGTTCGAGGAGCAGGGCGCGACGGTGGTCGCCAGCCCCGAGGCGCTCTCGGCACCCGATGCGGCCGAGCGCGTCGTGCGCGCGGCCGGCCCCATCGATGTGCTGGTGGCGAATCTCGCCTTCACGGCCCCGACGACGCTCGCGCACGAGGTGGACGAGGACGAGTGGCGGACGGTTTTCGCGGCCCTGGTCGACCCCTTGCCGCGCCTGGTGCGTGCGGCGGCGCCGGCGATGCTGGCCCGCGGCGCCGGCAAGATCCTGGTCATGGGCAGCGCCTCGGCGCTGCGCGGCATGAAGCGCGCGTCGACCTACAGCGCGGCGCGCGGTGCCCAGCTGGCCTATGCCCAGGCGGTGGGCGTGGAGTTCGCGCCGCAGGGCGTGCAGGTCAATGCGATCGCGCAGAACTTCGTCGACAACCCGACCTACTTCCCGGCCGAGGTGCAGGCCAACCCCCGCTTCCAGGAACGGCTGCGGCGCGAGGTGCCACTGGGCCGGCTGGTCGGTGCGCGGGAGGACGCGCAGTTCGCGGCCTACCTGTGCAGCGCGGCCGCGGATTGCTTCGTGGGCCAGGTCTTCCCCGTCTGCGGGGGCTGGGTCGGGCGCTGAGGCCGCCTGCGTCGCCTGCACGCGCCGGCGCCTGCCGGGGTGCGTCGGGCCGGCATCGCGCACGCCGGCGACCGGCCTGCACACGCGGCGTTTTCCCGCTTGCGCCGACAGATCGGGCTCGCTGCAATGGCGGGTGTCATGCAACGCCTTCCCGTCCTCGCGCTGTGGCTGCTCGGCGCCGTGCTGCCTGCCATGGCCGCGCCCCCGGGGCCGGGCGCCCGCGCGTCGATGGCTGCGCTGGGCATGCAGCCGGCGCAGGTCGAGTACCTCGCCAACGACGCGCCCTTCGTCGTCTTCGACGTCAGCCCGCGCAGCCTGTCGGCAGAGGACGCGGCACGCGGCGTCTCGCAGGTATCGCTGAGCTACGTGGCGGTGGATGCGCTGTCGCGCGTGGAGGTGAGCACCTTCACGCGCAGCGGCGCGGCGGGCGAAGTGCAGGTGCATGGGTTGCCGGTGCGCATCGACTGCGGCGGCGGCATCGCAGGCTATCGCCGGTGCACGGTGCCGGCGATCGGCGCGGATGCGCGCGCCTCGGGCGACCTGCACTTCGGCCTGCGCGTGGAGGCCGAGGGACTCGACGGCGAGCGCAGCGTGGTGCTGGTGATGCTGCCCGTGCAGCGGCCGGCGCCGCCGCCCGCACGGCGCGCGGCGACCACGCCGCGCCGTGCGCCATAGACGTTTGCGTCAGACGCATATCACCACTCGGTCGTTGGCGATCGATGGACCGCGCCGTACATTGAGGCTGCAAACTCTGACGGAGCGGGGTTTGTCTCCTCGTCGTTCACCGTGACGGCGTTGCGCGGGTCCCCAGGGACCCGTTTTTTTTGGGCGTCGCCTTCTTCAGCTGCCCGTCTTGTTCGGATTGCGCCAGGCACGCTCGAAGGGCAGCCGCCACGCATGCGGCGCGATCAGCTGGTGCACGGGCTTGGGCCCCCACGAGCCGGGCTCGTACAGCCGCACGGGCGGCGGTGCGTCCAGCAGGGGCTGCGACACCTCCCACAGCCGCTCGATGCCCTCCGCGGTCGTGAACAGCGTGCGGTCGCCGCGCATGGCGTCGAGGATCAGGCGCTCGTAGGCCTCGAGCACCTCGCCGGCCAGGCCGGTGTCGGTCATCGCGAACTGCAGGCTCAGCTTGTCCAGCCGCATGCCGGGGCCGGGGCGCTTGCCGTAGAAGGACAGCGACATCTTCGACGCGTCGGCCAGGTCGAAGGTGAGGTGGTCGGGCCCCTGTGCACCCACGCCGCTGCCGGGCGGGAACATGCTCTTGGGCGGCTCGCGAAAGGCGATCGAGATGATGCGCTGCCCCTCGGCCATGCGCTTGCCGGTGCGCAGGTAGAAGGGCACGCCGGCCCAGCGCCAGTTGTCGATGTGGCACTTCAGGGCGATGAAGGTCTCGGTGTCCGAGTCGGGGTCCACGCCTTCCTCGCTGCGGTAGCCGCTGTACTGGCCGCGTACCACGTCGCCGGGCAGGATGGGCAGCATGCTGCGGAAGACCTTGTTCTTCTCCTCGCCGATGTGCTCGGGGTCGAGCGAGGTGGGCGGCTCCATGGCCATGAAGCCGAGGATCTGGAACAGGTGCGTGACCACCATGTCGCGGTACGCGCCGGTCTGCTCGTAGAAGCCCGATCGCTTGCCCAGGCCCAGCGTCTCGGGCACGTCGATCTGCACGTGGTCGATGAA
>JAVHYA010000040.1:31612-45833 GCA_031119395.1 Pseudomonadota bacterium | reverse complement strand
TCACCCAGGATGTCGGTCAGCACGGCGAACTTGTTGCCGTCCTTGATCAGGCCCATGGCGATGCCGGCCACGTGCGCCTTCATCGGCACGCCGGCGTCCATCATCGACAGGCAGCCGCCGCAGACCGAAGCCATCGACGAGGAGCCGTTCGACTCGGTGATTTCCGACACCACGCGCACGGTGTACGGGAACTCTTCCTTGCTCGGCAGGCAGGCGACCAGCGCACGCTTGGCGAGGCGACCATGGCCGACTTCGCGGCGCTTGGTGGAGCCCATGCGGCCCACTTCGCCGGTGGCGAAGGGAGGCATGTTGTAGTGGAACAGGAAGCGGTCCTCGAACTCGCCGGCCAGCGCGTCGATGCGCTGCGCGTCGCGTTCGGTGCCCAGCGTGGTCACCACCAGCGCCTGCGTCTCGCCGCGCGTGAACAGGGCCGAGCCGTGGGTGCGGGGCAGCACGGAATTGCGGATCTCGATCGGGCGCACGGTGCGCGTGTCGCGACCGTCGATGCGCGGCTCGCCTTCGAGGATCTGGCTGCGCACGATGTTGGCTTCGATGGCGAACAGCAGGTCGCTGACCTTGCCGGCGTCGTACTCGGCGCCCTCGGCCTTCAGCGCTTCGAAGACGCTGGCGTTGGCTTCACGCAGGGCTTGCGTGCGGGCCTGCTTGCTGCGGATCTGGTAGACGGCGCGCAGCTTCTCTTCGGCCAGGCCCTTGATCTTGGCTTCGAAGGCCTCGTCCTTGGCTTCGGGCGCCCAGGTGCCGTTCTCGATCCACAGCGGCTTGCCGGCGTCGCGGGTCAGCTCGTGGATGGCGTTGATGGCGATCTTGCCCTGCTCGTGGCCGAAGACCACGGCGCCCAGCATCACGTCCTCGGGCAGCTGCAGCGCTTCGGACTCGACCATCAGCACGGCGGCTTCGGTGCCGGCGACGACCAGGTCCATCTGCGAATCGGCCCGGGCGGTCTTGCCCGGGTTCAGCACGTACTGGCCGTTGATGTAGCCCACGCGCGCGGCACCGATCGGGCCGTTGAAGGGGATGCCGGAGATCGAGAGCGCGGCGCTCACGGCGATCATGGCGGCGATGTCGGCATCGACCTCGGGGTTCAGCGACACGGTGTGGATCACCACGTGCACTTCGTTCAGGAAGCCTTCGGGGAACAGCGGGCGGATCGGGCGGTCGATCAGGCGCGAGGTCAGCGTTTCGAGCTCGCTGGGCTTGGCTTCGCGCTTGAAGAAGCTGCCGGGGATCTTGCCGGCGGCGTAGGTCTTCTCGATGTAGTCGACCGTCAGCGGGAAGAAGTCCTGGCCGGGCTTGGCGGACTTGGACGCCACCACGGTGGCCAGCACGACGGTCCCGTCGATGTCGACCAGCACGGCGCCGGTGGCCTGGCGGGCGATTTCGCCCGTTTCCATGACGACGGTCTTGTCGCCCCACTGGAAGGACTTCGTGATCTTGTTGAAGAGGCTCATGGTTGCTCCTTTATTGATAGCAGGCCACTCAGGGCCCGCGGGCGTTGGAGCGCAATCCAGAACACGATGCCATTCCAGCGGGGCCCGGCCCGGACCCCCTTGGAATGACACAGCTTCGCTCTGTTTTGCGGTCTCCGAAGTAGAAAACGCCTGAGCTAGCGGACTAACTCAGGCGTTTTTGCAAAGGCAGGTCTTACTTGCGCAGACCCAGCTTGGCGATCAGGGCGGTGTAGCGGTCGGCGTCCTTGGACTTGAGGTAGTCCAGGAGCTTGCGGCGGCGGCTCACCATGCGCAGCAGGCCACGGCGACCATGGTGGTCCTTGGCGTGCGTCTTGAAATGGGGGGTGAGTTCGTTGATGCGGGCGGTCAGGATGGCCACTTGCACTTCGGGGCTGCCCGTGTCGTTGGCGGCGCGTGCGTTGTCCTTGACGATGTCCGCCTTCTTGTCGGCTGCGATCATTTTGAAAGTTTCCCGTTCCAAAGATGTTTGACTTGCGGCGCGCGCTGGAACTGAACGCGCCGTGCGCCTTGCGGCATGCAAAGCCTTGGAATTATATACCGGCGCCCTTCCCCACCTGGCATGGACCCAACCGGTGCGCCCCCGGGCCGAGTGCGGCCATCTCGTCCGCCGGGTTGCGCAGCACGCACCGGTCCAGCGACAGGCAGCCGCAGCCGATGCAGTCCGACAGCGAATCGCGCAGCCGCTCGAGCTGGGCGATGCGCTCGTCCAGCGCGGCGCGCCAGCGCGTCGACATGGCCGCCCAATCCTCGCGCGTGGGCGTGCGGCCCTGGGGCAGCGTGGCCAGCGCCTCGCCCACATCGGCCAGCGGCACCCCGACCCGCTGCGCCACGCGGATCACGGCGACGCGCCGCAGCATCTCTCGGCCATAGCGGCGCTGGTTGCCGGCCGTGCGCCGGCTCGCGATCAGGCCCTGCCGCTCGTAGAAATGCAGTGCGGAGACGTTCACCCCGCTTCGCTCGGCGAGTTCGCCGACGCTCATCTCGCCGGACAGACGGTCCATCGCAACCCCTCGGTGACACGGCGCATGCGCCCGCTTGACCTCAACATTGGTTGAGATATTAGGGTGCACGCCATGCCCTTGCCCTCGCTCGGTTTTCTGCGCCCGCTGGCGCCACCCCGCGGCGCCCGACGCACCTCGCCGCAGCCGCCCGCCCCGGCACCCGCGCCCGCACCCGTGCCCGGCGCCGTGCTCAGCCCTGCCGTTGCGCCGCCAGCCAGGCCTTGAGCCGCTCGACCCCGTCCACCAGCCGCTGCGGGTCGCGCGAGGCGAAGCACCAGCGCAGCCAGCCCTGCGCCTCGGGCGCAAAGGCGTTGCCGGGCGCCAGGCCCAGGCCGGCCTCCGCCACCAGGCGCTTGGCGACGTCCAGCGAATCGGAGAAGCCCGCCAGCCGGAAGAAGGCGTACATGCCGCCGCGCGCGGGCGCCACCTCCACGCCGGGGAGTGCGGCCAGCAAGGGCAACAGCGTGTCGCGGCAGGCCTTGAGGTGGGCCACGACACGCGGCGTGATCTCGGCCTCGTGCGCCAGCGCGGCGAGGCCGGCACGCTGCGTGAACACGCTGGTGCAGGAGGTGTTGAACTCGATCAGCTTGCCCATCGCGTCCATCAGCGACGGCGGCAGCACCAGCCAGCCCAGGCGCCAGCCGGTCATGAGGAAGCTCTTGGAGAAGCTGTGCGCCACCACCAGACGGTCGTCCGGCGCCGCGACGTCGAGGAAGCTCGGCGCACAGGCCCTGGGCGTCGGTTCGTAGTAGAGGCGTTCGTAGACCTCGTCCGCCAGGATCCAGGTGCCCGTCCGGCGGCAGTGCGCGAGGATCGCGGCCTGCTCCTCGCGCGTGAGCGTCCAGCCCGTGGGGTTGTTCGGGGCATTGACGATCAGCAGGCGCGTCGCGGGCGTCACCGCCGCGCGCAGCGCCTGCAGGTCCAGCGTCCATTGGCCGTCCACGGGCCGCAGCGGCACGCAGTGCACCCGGGCTCCCAGGATGGCCGGCTGCGCCGTCAGGTTGGGCCACACGGGCGTCACTGCCACCACCTCGTCGCCGGCGTCCACCAGCGCCTGGACGGCCAGCATCAGTGCGCTCACGCCGCCCGAGGTGACCGCGATGCGCTCGGCGCCCATGGCCGGATGCAGGCCCGACATGTACCGGGCGATGGCGGCGCGCAGTTCCGGCAGGCCCAGGTTGTGGGCATAGAAGGTCTCGCCCCGCTCCAGCGACTCGATGGCCGCGCGACGGATCGGCTCCGGCGTGACCTCGTCGCTTTCGCCGAACCAGAAGGCCAGCACGTCATCACGCCCGAGGCCGGCGTTGGCCACCTCGCGGATCTTGGAGGCTTCGAGTTGTTCGACGGCAGGGCGCATGGTCAAGGGATCCCGGCAAGGACGGATTCACGAGGCTGTCGACGGGTCGGCAAGCCAGGATGAGGCGGCAGCGCGACAGACGGCAGGGGTTTTTTGAAACAAAAGGATTCGAAAAATGGGCGAGGAAAGCCGTCAGCCGGGCCGCTGCATGCGGCAGCTCGTCGGCATCTCGGTCAGATCGGCGGGAATGTCCTTGACGACACGGAAGCCGTAGCCCGACCCCTCGACATCGAAGGGCACGCCCGGCGTGCCCTGGCGGTCCATCACGCCCACCACCAGCGGCTGCTGGAACTGGTGATCCGACGCGCGCATGTGCCCACTGCGCCCGCCCAGGCTGACGCGCACGTGCTCGAGCCGCGATGCCACATCCTGCGCATCCGTCGTGCGCGCCTGGGCGATGGCCTGCGCCAGCGCCTCGACCATGAGCTGCATGCGCATGTGCACGTAATCGTCCGCGGGCTGCGCAAAGCGCTGGCGGAAGGCGCGGTAGAAGGCCGCCGACTCCGGCGTCGGCACATTCGGCAGCCAGTCGGCCACCGCGATCACCTTGCCCACACCGGCCTCGCCGAGGGCGGCCGGGGCGCCCAGCGCGTTGCCGTAGAAGGTGTAGAACTTGCCGTCGAAACCGACCTCGCGCGCGGCCTTCACGAGCAAGGTGAGGTCGTTGCCCCAGTTGCCCGTGATCACCGCCTGCGCACCGCTGGCCTTGATCTTCACCGCATAGGGCGCGAAGTCCTTCACCCGGCCCATCGGGTGCAACTCCTCGCCCACGACCTGGATGTCGGGGCGCAGTTGGCCCATCTGGCGCTTGCTCTCGCGCAGCACGGCCTGGCCGAAGCTGTAGTCCTGGCCGATGAGGTAGGCACGCTGCACCGCGCGGTCGTCCTTGAGCACCGCCATCAGGGCGGTGACGCGCATGTCGGCATGCGCGTCGAAACGGAAGTGCCAGTAGCTGCAGCGCTCGTTGGTGAGGATCGGGTCCACCGCCGAGTAGTTGAGGAACAGCGCCTGGCGTGCGCGGGGGCTGCGTTCGTTGTGCTTGGCCAGCGCATCGAGGATGGCGGCAGCCGTCGCGGAGGAATTGCCCTGCATCACCACGCTCGCGCCATCGTCGATGGCCGAGCGCAGCGCCGAGAGCGCCTCTTCCGTCTGGCCCTTGCTGTCGTAGCGGTCGATGCGCAGGGGTCGCGCCCCGCCGGGCAGCGGCACGCCACCGCGCTGGTTCACGCGTTCCGTGGCCCACAGCAGGTTGCGGAAGACCGCCTCGCCGGTGTTGGCGAAGGGACCGCTGAGGCTCTCGACGAGTGCCAACTGGATGGGCGGCTGCGAACCCTTCGTGGCGGCATGGCCCAGGGCCGGCGCGCATAGCGCCGCGGCGCCTGTTTTCAAGAGCGCGCGGCGCGAAATAAAGCGAGGAGTCATTCTCTTGAAACGCCGCGCGGCACGCCCTAGATGGTGCTCAAGCGGCGCTCACGATTTGAAAGGCCGCGCAGTGTAAGGGACACACATTCCATGTCCCCTCCGTGTTCATTCCAGGAGATTGCCACCATGTTCTTCGCCCCCACCCTGCGCAGCCGCGCCTTCGTCTCGCCCCGCGCCTTCGACCGCAGCTTCGAACGCTTCGTCAACGACACTTTCGACGGCGCACGCCGTTCGCTGAATGTCGAGCAGGACGACAAGAGCTGGACGCTGCGCCTGGACGTGCCCGGCGTCGCCCGCGACGACCTCAACATCGGCATCGAAGGTGCCGTGGTCCGCATCGAGACCCGTGCCGAGGCCCCGCGCCAGTTCAAGGCGGCCTACGAGCTGCCGCTGGACATCGACACCGCCGCGAGCGAAGCCAAGCTCGAGAACGGCGTGCTCACCCTGCGCCTGGCCAAGCTCGAACCCGTGAGCAAAGTGGTGAACCTCGCGATCAGCTGAAAACTTTCGAGTTCATTCAGGCCGGTAACACGTCGTTTCCGGCCTTTTTGTTTTCCGAACGCAAAATTAGTGAGAAATCCGTCACATCATCGCGGCGGTTTCTCACATTTGCCCACCACTTTCGGCGTTCGGACGATGGTTTTGCTTGACTGCAAACAAAGGTATCCACGCCGGTCAGGATACCTATGGATACACATCTCAAGGTGACGCGCGCGGACGGCCAGCGCTCCGATGTCTTAATGGTTTTCCTTCCGGGTGCCTTCCTCGCACCGGAAGAGTTCGAGCGTGAGGGTTTCGTCAGCGCGATCCAGGAACGCGATGTCGCCGCCGACGTGATGCTGGTGGACGCCAACGTGTCCTACTACTACGACCAGACCTTCACGGAGCACATGCAGAAGGACGTGATCGAGCCGGCACGCGCGCTCGGCTACGAATCGATCTGGCTGGTCGGCATCTCGATCGGCGGCTTCGGCGCCCTGATCCATCAGCTGTCGCAACCGGGCTCGGTGCAGGGCATCGTGGCCCTGGCGCCCTACCTGGGACGGCGCCCGCTGGCGGCCGAGATCCACAAGGCCGGCGGCCTGCGTGCCTGGAAGGCCCCCACCGGCCCGCTGCCCGACGAGGAGGTCGACCGGCGCCTGTGGCCCTGGCTGCAGCAGTACGCGCACGCGATGCCGCCCAAGGAACTGCCGCCCCTGTACTTGGGCTTCGGCCTGGCCGACCGCTTCGCGTCCAACCACCAGCTGTTGGCCGATGCCCTGCCCGAGGGCCGCGTGTTCACCACCGAGGGCGGCCACGACTGGCCGCAATGGTCGCGCCTGTGGCGCAAGATGCTCGACGTGCTGCCGCTGCCCGCCGGCGTGCGCGCTGCCGCTACGCCGCTGGCAGCGAGTCCAGTGCCCAGCGCGGCCTGACGTCGAAGGCGTAGCGGGCGCTCGCCCGCTCCAGCCCCGCCTGCAGCCGCATCGCCGCGGCCATGGCGATCATGGCGCCGTTGTCGGTGCACAGGTGCAGCTCGGGGTAGTGCACGCGCACCCGGCGCCGGCCGCAGGCCGCGTCGAGCTGGCTGCGCAGCAGCCGGTTGGCCCCCACGCCGCCGGCCACCACCAGGCGCTTCATGCCGGTCTGGTCCAGCGCGGCCAGCGATTTGCGCACCAGCACGTCCACGATCGCGGCCTGGGTCGAGGCCGCCAGGTCGGCCTTGCGGGCCTCCAGCTGGTCGCCCAGCTTCTTCGCCTGGGTGAGGACGGCGGTCTTCAGGCCGGCGAAGGAAAAGTCCAGATCGCCGCTGTGCAGCAGCGGGCGCGGCAGCTTGAAGGCCTCGGCATCGCCGCCTTCGGCGAGCCTGGCCAGCCAGGGCCCGCCCGGGTAGGGCAAACCCATCAGCTTGGCGCTCTTGTCGAAGGCCTCCCCGGCCGCGTCGTCGATGGTTTCGCCCAGGATCTCGTAGCGCCCCACCCCTTCCACGCGCATGAGCTGGGTGTGGCCGCCCGACACCAGGAGCGCGACGAACGGGAACTCGGGCGGGTCGACGCTGAGGAAGGGCGACAGCAGGTGCCCCTCGAGGTGATGCACGCCCAGCACCGGCCGCTCGAGCGCCGCGCCCAGCGCGCAGGCCACGCCCGCGCCCACCAGCAGCGCGCCGGCCAGGCCGGGCCCGCGCGTATAGGCCACCACGTCGATCGCGTCGCGGGCGACGCCCGCTTCGCCCAGCACCTGCTCGGTCAGGGGCAGCACGCGGCGGATGTGGTCGCGGCTGGCCAGCTCGGGCACCACGCCGCCGTAGGCCTGATGCATGGCGATCTGGCTGTGCAGGGCATGCGCGACGAGCCGCGGCACGCCGGTGGCGCCACTGTCCACCAGCGCCACGCCGGTTTCGTCGCAGGAGGATTCGATGCCCAGGATTCGCATCCGCCGAGTGTAGGGAGCCGTGCCTGCCCCAACTCGGGGCATGGAATTTGCACGGCAATGAGGGCCGCCGCGCGACGGGCGGCGCGCTTCACGATCGCACAATCCCCCATGACCTCCGGCCTCACCTTCCTCGTCGCCGCCCGCCGTTGCGAGATCGACGAGCTCGACCAGCTCAGCCGCACCAGCGCGCTGGTCGGCACCATCGGCCGCCTGGTGCATGCGCTGCAGCGGGAGCGCGGCATCTCCAACGTGTTCATCGGCTCCGGCGGCACGCGCTTCGCAGAACAGCGGCTGCAGCAGATCGCGGCCTGCGAGGCCGTCACGCAGGAAGTGCGCACGGCGCTGGACGCGCTGCAGCACGAGCCGCAGCATCTGGGCAACGGCGCACGCCTGTTCAGCCGCGTGGCCTGGGTGCTGCCGGGGCTGGACGGCCTGCCCGCGCTGCGCGGGCGCATCGCGACCCTGAAGATGCCGCCCGCCGAGGCCACCGCCGCCTTCGTCAAGCTGATCGCCGGGCTGCTGGCGCTGGTCTTCGAGGCCGCCGACGGCGCGACCGACCCGCAGATCTCGCGCTGGCTGGTCGCGATGTTCAATTTCATGCAGGGCAAGGAGTTCGCCGGCCAGGAGCGTGCCTTCGGTGCCGCCGCCTTCACGCGCGGGCGCAACGACGACGCCCAACGCCAGCAGTGGCTGCACCTGATCGAGTCGCAGGAACGGTGCTTCGAGGTCTTCACCGACTTCGCCGACGCGGCGCTGCGTGCGCACTGGCAGCAGTTGCAGGACGGTACCGGCACGGCCGAGCTGGAACGCCTGCGGCGCATCGGCTGCGCAGCGCCCGGCGGCACGCTGGTGCCCGACCTCGGCCCCGTGTGGTTCGACTGCTGCACGCGCCGCATCGACGCCATGCGCCTGGTGGAGGACCGCCTCGCCGACGAACTGCGCAGCCTGTGCGAACGCAAGACCGCGCAGGCGCGCACGGAGCTCGCACAGTACGAGGCACTGCTGGCCACGGTGCAGGCCCAGGGCGCGGATGCCGATACGCCGATGCCGGCCGGCTTCTTCGATGCGGCGCCGGCGCCGGGCGGCAACGAACTCGCCGATGCCTCGGGCGCCACCGGCTCGCGCTATGGCCGGCACCTGGAGCGCTCGGTGCTCGACATGGTGCAGGAGCAGTCGCGCCGCCTGCAGGCGATGAGCGACGAGCTGGCCACGGTGCGCGCCAGCCTCAACGAACGCAAGGTGGTCGAGCGCGCCAAGGGCCTGCTGATGGCCCATCGCCGCCTGAGCGAGGAAGAGGCCCACAAGATGCTGCGACAGACCGCGATGAACCAGAACCGGCGCCTCGTGGAGGTCGCCGAATCGGTGCTCGCGATGGCCGAGTTCCTGCCCGGGCACTGAGGGGCGGCGCCTCATTGGTGCGCCGCACAACTTGCGTGCTGCGACCCCGCCCGGCAGAACTTCAAGCCAAATCGGCCTGCAGCGCCCGCCACGCTTGCGTGAGCAGCTATTGATTTCATAGCGCGCCGCGGTCATCGAACCCTGGCACGGCGTTTGCAATCAACAACGTCCATGGACCGGCGACGGTCCCAGGCAGGCGGCATCCAAAGGCGGGTGCGGCCCACCGACACGGACAAAGGCGTCCTCGACCCGCAAGGGCTGCTCGCGACATGCGACGGCTCCTGCGGGCTGAGGACGCCTTTTTTGTTTTCGTCTTGCGCTTCGCCCCTTTTCCTTCCTCGACTGGAGTTGGCCCCATGACCGAATCCCTCATCCCCGGCAAGCTCAGCCGCCGCACCGTGCTCAAGGCCGCGGCCGCCGGCGCCGTCGGCATCGACCCCGCCCTGCGCGCCGCCGTCTGGGCGCAGGGCTCCGACAAGCCCGAGAAGGAGGAGGTGAAGATCGGCTTCATCCCCCTGACCGACTGCGCCAGCGTCGTCATGGCCTCGGTGCTGGGCATCGACAAGAAGTACGGCGTGAAGATCGTGCCCAGCAAGGAGGCGAGCTGGGCCGGCGTGCGCGACAAGCTGGTCAACGGCGAACTGGACTTCGCCCACGTGCTCTACGGCCTGGTCTACGGCGTGCACCTGGGCGTCGGCGGCCCCAAGAAGGACATGGCCGTCCTGATGACCCTCAACAACAACGGCCAGGCCATCACCCTGTCGAAGAAGCTCGCCGACAAGGGCGCGGTGGACGGCCCCTCGCTCGCCAAGCTGATGGCCAGCGACAAGCGCGAATACACCTTCGCGCAGACCTTCCCCACCGGCACGCACGCCATGTGGCTCTACTACTGGCTGGCCGCCAGCGGCATCAACCCGCTGAAGGACGCCAAGGCGATCGTGGTGCCCCCGCCGCAGATGGTGGCCAACATGCGCGTGGGCAACATGGACGGCTTCTGCGTGGGCGAGCCCTGGGGCCAGCGCGCCATCATGGACGGCATCGGCATCACGGCCATCACCACCCAGGACATCTGGAAGGACCACCCGGAGAAGGTGCTGGGCACCACCGCCGAGTTCACGAAGAAGTACCCCAACACGGCGCGCGCCGTGACGGCCGCCATCCTGGAGGCCGGCAAGTGGATCGACGCCGGCCTGCAGAACAAGAACAAGATGGCCGAGACCATCGCCGACAAGAGCTACGTCAACACCAGCGTCGACGCGATCAACCAGCGCATCCTGGGCCGCTACACCAACGGCCTGGGCAAGAGCTGGGACGACCCCAACCACATGAAGTTCTACGCCGACGGCGCCGTCACCTTCCCGTACCTCTCCGACGGCATGTGGTTCCTCACGCAGCACAAGCGCTGGGGCCTGCTCAAGGAGCATCCCGACTACCTCAAGGTCGCCACCGAGATCAACCGCATCGACCTGTACAAGCAGGCCGCCGCCGCCACCAAGACCCCCGTGCCCGCCAGCCCGATGCGCAGCAGCAAGCTGATGGACGGCATCGTCTGGGACGGCAAGGACCCGAAGAAGTACGCCGAGTCCTTCAAGGTCCAGATGGGCTGAGCGCCCTCTTCCACCCCTCAACCCTCACGGAGCCCGCCATGGTCGCCGCCGTCTTCCACCTGCCGCTCGATGCGGACACCCGCACCGATGTGCCTGCTACCGCTTCGGCCAAGCCGTCGCTCAAGGCCGTGCCCACCCCCGACGCCGCGCCTGCGCCGAAGGTCGCACGCGACTTCAGCGGCCTCTGGCTGCGCGTGCTGCCGCCGGCCATGGGCTTCGGCCTGCTGCTGCTGATCTGGGAGGCCGTGTCGCTCCAGAGCGGAGGGGCCATCCCCGGCCCGGCCGAGACCTGGAAGCAGGCGGTGACCGTGTTCAGCGACCCGTTCTACAGCAACGGTCCGAACGACCAGGGCGTGGGCTGGAACGTGCTGTCCTCGCTCAAGCGGGTGGCGCTGGGCTTCGGGCTGGCGGCGCTGGTGGGCATTCCGGCGGGCTTTGCCATCGGGCGCTTCTCGTTCCTCTCGCGCATGTTCAACCCGCTCATCAGCCTGCTGCGGCCGGTCTCGCCGCTGGCCTGGCTGCCCATCGGCCTGCTGGTGTTCAAGGGCGCCAACCCGGCCGCCATCTGGACCATCTTCATCTGCTCGATCTGGCCCATGGTCATCAACACGGCCGTCGGCGTGCAGCGCGTGCCCAGCGACTACATGAACGTGGCGCGCGTGCTCAACCTCTCCGAATGGAAGATCGTCACCAAGATCCTCTTCCCCGCCGTGCTGCCCTACATGCTCACCGGCGTGCGCCTGGCCGTCGGCACCGCCTGGCTGGTGATCGTCGCCGCCGAGATGCTGACCGGCGGCGTGGGCATCGGCTTCTGGGTGTGGGACGAGTGGAACAACCTCAACGTCAAGAACATCATCATCGCGATCTTCGTCATCGGCATCGTCGGCCTCGTGCTCGAGTACGCGCTGATCAAGCTCGCATCGGCGTTCACCTTCGAGGAAGTGAAGGCCTGAAAGAACAAGAACACGGGCTTCCATACGCGAAGGTCGCGAAGGTTTCGCGAAGAACGCAAAAGGAAACCCTTCAAGATTTCTTCTGTCTTTTTCGCGACCTTCGCGGAATCTTTGCGCCCTTCGCGTTCGATTCCCGCATTTCAAGAGCACGCACACCATGACCGATTCCAAGTACATCCAGATCCAAAACGTCGAGCAGGCGTTCAAGACGCCCAAGGGCCGCTTCGTCGCGCTGCGCGACATCCAGCTCGACGTGGCCAAGGGCGAGTTCGTGGCGCTGATCGGCCACTCGGGCTGCGGCAAGAGCACGCTGCTGAACCTGATCGCCGGACTGACCCGGCCCACGCAGGGCGTGCTGCTGTGCGCCAACAAGGAGATCTCGGGCCCGGGCCCCGAGCGCGCCGTGGTGTTCCAGAACCACTCGCTGCTGCCCTGGCTGACCTGCTTCGAGAACATCTACCTGGGCGTCGAGCGCGTCTTCGGCGGCAGCGAGAGCAAGGCACAGCTCAAGCAGCGCACCGACGAGGCGCTGGCCCTGGTGGGCCTCACGCATGCCACGCACAAGCGCCCCGGCGAGATCTCCGGCGGCATGAAGCAGCGCGTGGGCATCGCCCGTGCGCTGGCCATGGAACCCAAGGTGCTGCTGATGGACGAGCCCTTCGGTGCGCTGGACGCGCTCACGCGCGCCAAGCTGCAGGACGAGCTGCTCGCCATCGTGCAGAAGACGCACAGCACCGTGGTCATGGTCACGCACGACGTGGACGAGGCCGTGCTGCTCTCGGACAAGATCGTGATGATGACCAACGGCCCGGCCGCCACCATCGGCGAGGTGCTGCGCGTGGACCTGCCGCGCCCGCGCAACCGCGTCGAGCTGGCCGAGGACCGCGACTACGTCCACTACCGCAAGGCCGTGATCGACTTCCTCTACACGCGCCAGGCGCACGTCGAGAAGCAGGCGGCCTGACCCCCAGCAGCGCGCGCCATCGGCCATGCGGAGAATGAAGCTCGTCGTCGTCGGCAACGGCATGGCCGGCATGCGCACGGTCGAGGAACTGCTGCGCCTTGCACCGGACCTGTACGAGATCACCGTCTTCGGCGCCGAGCCCCATCCCAACTACAACCGCATCATGCTGTCGCCGGTGCTGGCGGGCGAGAAGACGGTGGAGGAGATCGTGCTGCACCCGCGTGAGTGGTACGTGCGGCATGGCATCACGCTGCACACGGGCTGCCGCGTCACCGCGGTGGACCGCACGCGCCGCACCGTGCGGGCCGAGGCCGCGGACGGGCGCGTCGTCGACGCGGCCTACGACCGCCTGCTGCTGGCCACCGGCTCCGACCCCTTCATGCTGCCCGTGCCCGGCGCCGGCCTGCAGGGCGTGATCGCCTACCGCGACATCGCCGACACCGAGGCCATGATCGCCGCCGCCCGCACGCACCGCCACGCGGTGGTGATCGGCGGCGGCGTGCTCGGGCTCGAGGCCGCCAATGGCCTCGCGCAGCGCGGGATGCAGGTGACGGTGGTGCACACCAACGCGTGGCCGATGGACAAGCAGCTCGACGCCGAGGCCGGCGCGCTGCTGCAGCGCGCGCTGGAGGCGCGCGGCATCGCCTTCCGCCTGCGCACGCACACCGCATCCTTGCAGGACGACGGCACCGGCCGCGTGGGGGCCGTGCGCTTCGGCGATGGCGGCGAGAGAAGCGCAGGGCCGTCCCAAGCTTTTCTGCCCGCCTCGGGGGGCGATGCGGGCGAAACCCGCGCCTGGGGGCCCCAGGACATTCCGGCGGACCTGGTGGTGATGGCCGTCGGCATCCGCCCCAACGTGGCATTGGCCAGGCAGATGCGCCTGCACTGCGAGCGCGGCATCGTGGTCGACGACACGCTGCAGACCGTGACCGACCCGCGCATCTACGCCGTGGGCGAATGCGCGCAGCACCGCGGCATCGCCTACGGCCTGGTGGCGCCGCTCTACGAGCAGGGCCGGGTCGCGGCCACCCACCTGGCGCGGATGGGCATCGGCCGCTACGGCGGCTCGCTCACGCCGCTGCGGCTGAAGGTGACCGGCATCGAGCTCTTCTCGGCCGGCAACTTCATGGGCGGCGACGGCACCGACACGATCGTCCTGCGCGACCCGGCCGGCGGCATCTACCGCAAGCTGGTGCTGCAGGACGACCGGCTGGTGGGCGTGTGCCTGTACGGCGACGCGGGCGAGGGCAGCTGGTACCTGGACCTGATGCGCGAACGCCGGCCGGTGGCGGCGTTGCGCGACCAGCTCATGTTCGGCCCGCCGGCGCAACCGATTCCACCCGTGGGGGAGATCGTAACGAACGTGACGAGTTTGGCGCCAGCCCAGGCACCGCGTGCGCTGGCGGCCGAATGCGAAACGTGATTCCGGCCATGACGAACACCACCGAAACCAAATCCACCTGCCCCTACTGCGGCGTGGGCTGCGGACGCGCCTGCGGCGGTCCGCTTCGCGGTGCACATGAACGCCGCAGCCTCCATCGTGCGAACCATGCGTGAGACCCAATCCACCTGCCCCTACTGCGGCGTGGGCTGCGGACGCGCCTGCGGCGGTCCGCT
>JAVHYA010000040.1:0-31512 GCA_031119395.1 Pseudomonadota bacterium | reverse complement strand
TGCGAACCATGCGTGAGACCCAATCCACCTGCCCCTACTGCGGCGTGGGCTGCGGCGTGGTCATCCAATCGCAAGGCGACCAGATCACCGGCGTGCGTGGCGACCCGGAGCACCCGGCCAACTTCGGACGGCTGTGCACCAAGGGCTCGACGCTGCACCTCACGGCGCCGGCCGAGGTGACACGCCAGACGCGCCTGCTGCGGCCGATGCAGCGCACCGCCCGCGGCAGCGCGCCCACGCCCATCGGCTGGGACGAAGCGCTGGACCGCGCCGCCGACCGCTTCGCCGACATCGTCCGCACGCACGGCCCCGACGCCGTGGGCTTCTACCTCTCCGGCCAGCTGCTGACCGAGGACTACTACGTCTTCAACAAGCTGGCCAAGGGCCTGGTCGGCACCAACAACCTCGACACCAACTCGCGCCTGTGCATGAGCAGCGCGGTGGCCGGCTACAAGCAGACGCTGGGTGCCGACGCGCCGCCCGCCTGCTACGACGACGTGAAGCACGCCGACTGCCTCTTCATCGTCGGCAGCAACACGGCCTGGGCGCATCCGATCCTGTTCCGCCGCATCGAGGACGCCCGGCGCGCCAACCCGGCGATGAAGATCGTCGTCGCCGACCCGCGCCGCACCGACACCTGCGAGATCGCCGACCTGCACCTGCCGCTGCAGCCGGGCACCGACGTGATGCTCTTCCACGGCATGCTGCACCTCATGCTGCGCGAGGGCTGGACGAATCCGGGCTACATCGCCGCCCACACCACCGGCTTCGACGCGCTGGCCGCCCTGGTCGCGGACTGCACGCCCGACAAGGTTGCGCAGACCTGCGGGATCACCGTGGACGACCTGCTGCAGGCCACGCGCCTCTTCGCCACCTCCGCCGCCACGCTGAGCCTGTACTGCATGGGGCTGAACCAGTCCTCCAGCGGCACGGCGAAGAACGCGGCGCTCATCAACCTGCACCTGGCGACGGGACAGATCGGCCGCCCCGGCGCCGGCCCCTTCTCGCTCACGGGCCAGCCCAACGCGATGGGCGGGCGCGAGGTGGGCGGCCTGTCGAACCTGCTGCCCGCGCACCGCGACATGGCGAATGCCGCGCACCGCGCCGAGGTGGCCGCGATGTGGGGCGTGCAGGACGTCCCTTCCGTGCCCGGCAGGAGCGCGATCGAGATGTTCCGCGCCGCCGCCGACGGCGAGATCAAGGCGCTGTGGATCGCCTGCACCAACCCCGCGCAGTCGATGCCGGACCAGGCCACGGTGCGCCGCGCGCTCGAACGCGCCGAGTTCGTGGTCGTGCAGGAGGCCTTCGCCACCACCGCCACCTGCGCCTTCGCCGACCTGCTGCTGCCCGCGACCACCTGGGGCGAGAAGGAAGGCACCGTGACCAACAGCGAGCGCCGCATCTCGCGCGTGCGCGCGGCCGTGCCCGCGGCCGGCGCGGCGCGGCACGACTGGGCCATCGGCGTGGACTTCGCGCGGCGTCTGGAGGCGCGGCTGCCGCGGCGCGCGCTCGGCGTCGGCACGCTCTTTCCCTACGAGCAGCCCGAGCAGGTCTGGAACGAACACCGCGAGTCCACGCGGGGGCGCGACCTGGACATCACCGGCCTGAGCTATGGCCTGCTCGAAGCCGCGCCGCAGCAGTGGCCCCGGCCGGAACACGCGCCGCAAGGCCGTGCGCGCCTCTACGAGGACGGCGTCTTTCCGACCGCCGACGGCCGCGCCCGCTTCGCCGCCACGCCCTACCGCCCGGTGGCCGAGCCGCGCGAGGACCGGTACCCCTTCTCGCTCAACACCGGCCGCCTGCGCGACCAGTGGCACGGCATGAGCCGAACCGGCACGCTGGGGCGTCTCTTCGGCCACGTGCCCGAGCCGGTGCTGCAGATGCACCCGCAGGACATGGCGCGCCGCGGCCATGCCGAGGGCGAGCTGGTGGAGATCGTCTCGCGCCACGGCCGCCTGGTGGTGCCGGTGGCCGCCAGCGCCGAACTGGCGCCCTCGCAGGCCTTCATGGCCATGCACTGGGGCCCCGAGTTCGTCGGCGGCCGCGCCAGCGACGGCCGGCCGATGGCCGGCGTCAACGGCCTCACGACGCCCGAGCACTGCCCCGTGTCCAAGCAGCCCGAGCTCAAGCACACGGCCGTGCGCATCGCACGCGCCGAACTGCCCTGGACGATGCTGGGCATGGCCTGGCTGCCGCCGGGGCAGGCGCTCGCGGTGCGCGAGGCGCTGCGTGCACAAGTCGAATCGCTGCCCTTCTTCAGCTGCGTGCCCTTCGGCGCACCGGGCGCCCTGAAGGACGGCGCCGCGCAGCCCACCGGCGTGCTGCTGCGGGTCGCCGCGCACGGGTCGCCGCCCGAGGCCGTCCTGGCCGAGATCGAACGCCTGCTGGGCCTGGGCGGCACCGACACCGTGCGCTATGCCGATGCCAGGCGCCAGCAGCGCCGCGCGGTGCGCCTGCAGCGCGGGCAGGCGGCCGGCGACGCAGCCCACGTGGTGGGCCTGCTGCTGGCCGGCGACACCCGCGCCGAAGCATGGATCAAGGCCCTGCTGCAGGACCAGCTGCCCGCACAGGACTTCGGCCGCCAGCTGCTGTCCTTCCAGCCGACGGCGCCGGTGGCGGTCGCGGCGCGCGGCCGGACGGTGTGCAGCTGCTTCGGCGTGGGCGAGACCGCCATCGCCGGCACGCTGGCGCGCTGCGCCGGCAGCGACGCGGCGCGGCTGGCGCAGCTGCAGGGCGCGCTCCAGTGCGGCACCAACTGCGGCTCCTGCGTGCCGGAACTGCAGCGCATGGTGCGCATCGTGCCGGCCGCCCAGCCCGAAGCGGCCTGAGAAGCTCTGGACGCCAGCGCCATGAATGCCCGCATTCCCCCGCCGGACGGCATAAGCGGCCCCGCGAACGGGCATAAGGCCTGCGGGACAATCGGCACCCCCATGGGCAGCATCGCGCATTACATCAAGGACATCGGCCGCGGCGCACGCGGCGCCAAGCCGCTCGCGCGCGAGCAGGCGGCCGACCTCTTCGGCCAGATCCTCGACGGCCAGGTCACCGACCTGGAGGTGGGCGCCTTCTGCCTGGCCATGCGGGTGAAGGGCGAAACCACGCAGGAGATGGCGGGCTTCCTCGACGCCACGCACGAGCGCCTGGCCAGGCTGCCCGCGAGCGACCGGCCCGTGGTCGTGCTGCCCAGCTACAACGGCGCGCGCAAGCTGCCGGTGCTCACGCCGCTGCTCGCGCTGCTGCTGGCCCGCGAAGGCCTGCCGGTGCTGGTGCACGGCAGCGCCACCGAATCCAGCCGTGTTCTGGCATCGAATGTGCTCGCCGCCCTCGATGTGCCTGCGCGGACAGCGATCGAAAAGATAGCAAACGGCGACGTGGCGGTGGTCGAGACGGCGCTGCTGAACCCCGGCCTGAAGCGCCTGCTCGACGTGCGCCGCGTGGTCGGCCTGCGCAACGCGGGGCACAGCGTGGTCAAGCTCATGCAGCCGGTCGACGGCCCGCAGGTGATCGTGGGCAGCTACACGCACCCGGCCTTCGCCACCGTGATGACCGAGCTGTTCGAACTGCTGGGCATGACCGCCCTGCTCTCGCGCGGGCTGGAAGGCGAGGTGGTGAGCGACCCGCGCCGCACGCCGCAGATCGACGGCTTCGTGCGCGGCGCGCCCTGCGTGCTGCAGGCCCAGGCGCCCGGCACGCAGGCCGAGGTGCCGGGCCTGCCCGCGGCCATCGACGTCGACGCCACCGCCGACTACACGCGCCGCGTGCTGGCCGGCCACCTGCCCGTGCCCGACCCCATCGCCGCCCAGGTGCGGCACATCGTCCACCTCGCGAGCCTCGCATGACCTCCTCCAACCCTTCGATGAACGCCGGCAGCTGCACCCTCGTGGGCGCCGGGCCCGGCGACCCTGAATTGCTCACGCTCAAGGCCGTCAAGGCGATCCAGGCCGCGACCGTGCTGTTCGTCGACGACCTGGTCAACGACGAGATCCTCGCCTGGGCGCCCCCCGGCGCCCGCATCGTGCACGTGGGCAAGCGGGGCGGATGCAAGAGCACGCCGCAGGCCTTCATCGAGAAGCTGATGATCACGGCCGTGCGCGAGGGCGAGCACGTGGTGCGCCTCAAGGGCGGCGACCCCTTCATCTTCGGCCGCGGCGGCGAGGAGGTGGAGCACCTGCGCGAGGCCGGCATCGAATGCCGCGTGGTCAACGGCATCACGGCCGGGCTGGCCGCCGTGACGGCGCTGGGCGTGCCGCTGACGCACCGCGACCATGCGCAGGGCGTGGTGTTCGTGACCGGCCACGCCAAGGCCGGCGAGCGCGCCCGCCACGACGCGACCGACTGGCGCCAGCTCGCCGCCGCGGCGCGCGATGCCCGGCTGACGCTGGTGGTCTACATGGGCGTGGCCGGCGCCGCGCACATCCGCGCGTCGCTGCTCGAAGGCGGCCTGCCGGCGTCGACGCCGGTGGCGGTGGTGCAGCACGCCACGCTGGCGCACCAGCAGCAGTTGCTGAGCACGCTGGGCGCGCTGGACCACGACCTCGCCGCCTCGGGCCTGGGCAGCCCCTCGGTCATCGTGGTGGGCGACGTGCTGCTGGGCGTGCAGGCGCTGGCCGAGCCGGCATCCGCGCGCGACTTCGGCACCTGATGCCCGGCAGGCGCCGCTGTGCGCGGCGCGGCCCCCACCCTGGCGGCCGGTCGCGCCGTTGCATCGATGCCATCGATCGAAAGCATCGAAAAACATCATTTCTTATCGCCGCCTCCATGGGCTACCGTTCGCGCCGATTCGCAACGGACCTGAACATGAAGATCGGCAAGGCCACGGTGGTTCGCACCGCCATCTCCACCTCGGACGCGCACAGCATCACCGTGCGCGGCCGCGACCTGAGCAAGGAACTCATCGGGCGCATCGGCTTCGCCGATTACTTCCACCTGCTGGTCACCGGCGAGATGCCCAGCCCCGCCGCCTCGGCCGTGCTGAACGCGACGCTGGTCGCGATCGCCGAGCACGGGCTGGTGCCCAGCGTGCAGGCCAGCCGCATGACGCTGGCCGCCGCGCCCGATGCGCTGCAGGGCGCGGTGGCGGCCGGCATCCTGGGCTGCGGCTCGGTGATCCTCGGCGCGTCGGAGACCGCCGGGCGCATGTTCGTGGAGGTCGACCAGCGCGCGGGCAGCGGCGGCGACCTGGCCGCCGCCGCCGAGACGGTGGTGCGCGCCTGGCGCGAGAAGGGCCAGCCAGTGCCGGGCTATGGGCACCCGCTGCACAAGGCGCGCGACGCCCGGGTCGACGCGCTGTTCGGCGTGGCCGAGGCGAACGGCGTGCGCGGGCGCTTCGTCGCCATCGCCGAGGCCGTGGAGGCGGTGCTGCCGGCGGTGCTCGGGCGCGACCTGAAGCTCAACGTGTCGGCGGCCATCCCGGCGGTGCTGCTCGACGTCGGCTATCCGGTCACGGCCCTCAAGGGCGTGCCCATCCTGGCGCGCACCGCGGGACTGATCGCGCACCTCAACGAGGAGCTGCAGCAGGGCATCGGCTTCGCGCTGTCGTACCAGGCGACGCGCGAGGTGGTGTACGACGGGCCGCCCGCGGCCAGCGGCGGCTGACCGAGACCGCACCCGGCAAGACAGACCCCACAGGAGACAAACCATGAAATTCGCAGCAGCCCTCGCGGCCGCCGGCCTGGCCCTGGCCGCCCTCGCCCCGTCGCATGCACAGACCGCGGCATGGCCCAGCAAGCCGGTGCGCATCGTGGTCGGCTTCGCGGCCGGCACGCCGCCCGACGTGTTCGCGCGCATGTACGGCGAATACGCCTCGCGCAAGCTCAACACGCCCTTCGTGATCGACAACAAGCCCGGCTCGGCCGGCAACCTCGCGACCGACGCCGTGGCCAAGGCGCCGGCCGACGGGTACACGGTGCTCTACAACGTGTCCACGGCCTTCACCATCAACCCGTCGATCTACGGCAAGCTGCCCTTCGACGCCGAGAAGGACCTGGTGCCGCTGGCCACCACCATGCGCCAGGGCCTGGTGCTGATCGCCGGGCCGACGTTCAAGGCCGACTCGCTGCAGGCGCTGCTGGAACAGGCGCGCGCCAGGCCGGGCACCATCACCCACGCCTCGTACGGCGCGGGCAGCCCCTCGCACCTGATCATGGAATGGTTCAAGGACGAGACCAAGACCAACATGATCCACGTGCCCTACCGCACGACCCCCGTGCCGGAGCTCATCGGCGGGCAGGTGGACCTGGTGCTGGAGCCGATGGCCTCGGCCTACCCGCTCATCGCCTCGGGCAAGGTCAAGGCGCTGGCGTATTCGGGCCCGGCGCGCCACCCGGCCATGCCCAACGTCGCGACCTTCGGCGAGCAGGTGCCGCAGCTGTCGATGATGTCCTGGCACGGCCTGTGGGCGCCGGCCGCCACGCCGCCGGCCGTCGTCGAGCGCCTGCACGCCACCTTCCTGGCCGCCAGCCAGGACCCCGAGATGCGCAAGCGCATCACCGACCTCAATTCGGAGCCGCTGGGCGCGAGCCGCGAGGAGATGGCCGCCATGGTCCGGCGCGATTCCGACATCTACGGCCGCATCGTCAAGGCCCGCAACATCCGGCTCGACTGACCCGTTCGCGCACTCACACACATCGTTCATGGCCAAAGTACTCGAAGGCATCACGGTGCTCGAACAGGGCACCTTCATCACCGGCCCGGCGGCGGGCATGCTGCTCGCCGACCTCGGCGCCGAAGTGATCAAGATCGAACAGCCGGGCAGCGGCGACCCGTTCCGCGCCTTCCGCGGCGGCCTGTACAGCCCGCACTTCCAGACCTACAACCGCAACAAGAAGAGCATCACGCTCAACACCAAGAACGCCGAGGACGCTGCCGCCTTCGACGAGCTGGTGCGCGGCGCCGACGTCTATCTGCAGAACTTCCGGCCCGGCGCGGCCGATCGGCTGGGCGCCGGCTGGGAACGCCTGCACGGTCTGAACCCGCGCCTGGTGTACTGCGCCATCAGCGGCTTCGGCCAGGACGGCCCGGCCGCCGGGCGTCCGGCCTACGACACGGTCGCGCAGGCGGCCAGCGCGTACCTGCGGCTGCTGATCAACCCCGCCAACCCGCGCGTGGTGGGCCCGGCGCTGGCCGATGCGATGACCGGCTTCTACGCGGCCTACGGCATCCTCGGCGCGCTGCTGGAACGCCAGCGCACCGGCGTCGGCCGCCGCGTCGAGGTGTCGATGCTGGAGGCGATGTGCCACTTCAACCTCGATGCCTTCACCCACTACTTCTCCGAGGGCGAGGTGATGGGCCCCTTCAGCCGGCCCAGCGTGTCGCAGTCCTATGTGCTGGAGTGCCAGGGCGGCGAATGGATCGCGCTGCACATGTCCTCGCCCGAGAAGTTCTGGCAGGGCCTGGCCGATGCGATCGAGCGGCCCGACATCTTCAAGGACCCGCGCTTCGCCACCCGCGAGGGCCGCATCGCCCACCAGGACGAGCTGATCCGCATCCTGGGCGAGGCGTTCGCGCAGCACCCGCGGGCGCACTGGTGCGCGCGCCTGGAAGCGCTGGACGTGCCGCATGCGCCGATGTACGACACCAGCGAGGCGCTCGAGGACCCGCAGGCCAGGCACCTGCAGCTGACCATCGACGCGCCGCACCCCGAGGGCGGGCGCTGGCGCACGGTGCGCTCGCCCGTCAGCTTCGACGGCGAGCGCAGCCTCGAGGTGAGCGCCCCGCCGCTGCTGGGCCAGGACAACGACGAGGTGCTGGGCCCGGTGCGCGAGCGCCTGCGGGCCGGGCACTGAGGCGGCGATGGCCCGTTGCTCAGGCCGCGCCGGCGGCGGCGTCCGGGTCCGCCGTGCGGCGGCTGCGGCGCAGCGCCATGCGGCGGATCTCGGCCGCCAGCGCCCGCAGGGCGGCGCTCTGGCGCGGGCGCTGCTTCCACAGCAGGCCGGGCGTGCGCACGGGCGTGGGCTCCTCCAGCGGCACGGCCACGAGGTCCCCACGCAGCGGGAGGGCGTGTTCGGACACGATGGTGGCCAGCCCCGTGCGCGCCACGAGGCCGAGCATCGGCATCACCGCGTTCATCTCCACCGCCACCAGCGGCTCGGCGCCGCTGTGGCGAAAGCACTCGTCGAGCAGGCGCCGCGTGGCGAAGCCCGGCGTGAGCAGCACCAGCGGCTGCCGGTGCAGTTCGACCATGCGCACCCGGCGGCGCTGCGCGAAGGGATGCGAACGGCCGACCACCAGCACCATCTCCTCGCTGCGCAGCGGCTCGAACCAAAGCGCATCGGTCTCGGCCGGCTGGTAGGACACGCCCAGGTCCAGCCGCTCGGCGAGCAGGCCGCTGGCGATGTCCTGCGCCGAGAGTTCCTCGGCCACGATCTTGACCTCCGGATGGCGGGCCATGAAGCGCGCCAGGCATTCGGGCAGGAACTCCATGCTGAAGGTGGGCGTGGCGCCGATGCGCAGCTCGCCGCTGAGGGCCGCCGAGCCGCTGCGCAGCTCGTTGAGGCCCTGGTCCACCTCGCGCAGCGCCTTGGCGGCATAGCCGAGAAAGGATTCGCCCGCCTCGGTCAGCAGCACCTTGCGGCCGATGCGGTCGAACAGCGGCTGCCCCAGTTCCTCCTCGAGCTGGCGGATCTGGTGCGAGAGCGTGGACTGCGTGACGTGCATCCGCTGCGCGGCGCGCGTGAAGTTCAGGCACTCGGCCAGGGCGGCGAAATAGCGGAGATGACGCAGTTCCATGAAGATCGCGGCGCGCGCGGACGGGACGCCGATGCTACCGGCCCGCGAACGCGCCCATGACCACGACGGAGACCACCATGAGCACCCACACGCCCCAGGCCTGCGCGCCCGAACTCACGCGCGAAGTCCTCGCCACCCTCGAAGGCGCCACGGACGCGCGCTTCAAGCACATCATGAGCGAGCTGGTCACGCGCCTGCACGACTTCGTGCGCGCGGTCGACCTCAAGCCCGAGGAATGGATCCAGGCCATCGAGTTCCTCACGGCCACCGGCAAGGCCTGCGACCCGAAGCGGCAGGAATTCATCCTGCTGTCGGACACGCTGGGCGTGTCGATGCTGGTGGTGGCCCTGGCCCAGTCGCGCGCATCCGCCACCGGCGCGACGCCGGCGACCGAGGCCACGGTGCAGGGCCCCTACTACTGGGAGGGCGCGCCCGAGCGTGCACTGGGCGACGACCTGGGCGAAGGCGTGCCGGGCGAGCCGGCCTTCTACAGCGGCCGCGTGCTCGACACCGAGGGCCGGCCGCTGGCCGGCGCGCTGCTGGACATCTGGTCGGGCGACGGCGAAGGGGTCTACGACATGCAGATGGAAGGCAACGACCAGATGCTCGCGCGCGGCCGCATCCGCACCGACGCCGAGGGCCGCTACTGGTTCTGGTCGATCCGGCCGAGCTACTACCCGATCCCGATGGACGGGCCGGTGGGACGCATGATCGACCGCCTGGGCCGCGACCCCAACCGGCCCGGCCACATCCACATGATCGTCTCGGCGCCGGGCCACGTGCCGGTGACCACGCACCTGTTCGTGTCCGACAGCCCGTACCTGGACACCGACGTGGTGTTCGGGGTGCGTCCCGCGCTGGTCGTGCCCTTCGGGAAGAAGCCGGCCGGCACGGCGGAAGACGGCCGCACGATGACCAGGCCCTACTGGACCGCGCAGTACGACTTCCGCCTGGCGCCGCAACGGGGCTGAGGCGATGCGCACGACGTCTCGCCCTGTTCTCCACACGCTGGTCTGCAGCACGCGTCCGGGGCGCGTCGGCAGCAGCGTGGGCCGCTGGGCGCAGTCCCTGGCGGAGGCGCACGGCGGCTTCGACGCCCGCCTGCTCGAACTGGCCGACCAGGGCCTGCCGGTGTTCGACGAGCCCGAGCATCCCCGGCTGGGCCGCTACGTGCACGCGCACACGCAGCGGTGGAGCCGCAGCGTCGACGCGGCCGACGCCTTCGTCTTCGTGATGCCGGAATACAACTACGCGCCGCCGGCCGCCTGGCTCAACGCCATGACCTTCCTGGTGCGCGAATGGCAGTACAAGCCGGCCGCCTTCGTGAGCTACGGCGGGGCCTCGGGCGGCGTGCGCGGGGTGCAGATCGCCAGGCAGATCGTCACCACCTTCCGCATGGTGCCCATCCTCGAAGGCATCGCCCTTCCCTGGGTGGCGCGGCAGATCGAGGACGGCCGCCTCATGGTGGCCGAGGACACGGCCGCGGCCGGCCACGCCATGCTCGACGAGCTGCTGCGCTGGGCGCAGGTGCTGCCGGCGCTGCGTGCCCCCCGGCCGGCCTGAACGACAACACGAGGAGACACCGATGCGTTTTCAAATGGCGCGGCGCACGCTGCTGCGCGCCGCATGGCCGGCGCTGGCCACCCTGCTGCCCCTGGGGGCGCCGGCCCAGACACCCGCCGACTTCCCGACGCGCCCGCTGCGCATGGTCGTGCCCTTCGGCCCCGGCACCTCCACCGACACCGTGGCCCGCGTGGTGGCCGAGGCCATGGGCCGGCAGCTGGGCCAGACCGTGGTGGTCGACAACCGCGCCGGCAGCGGCGGCGTGATCGGTACCGAGGCCGTGGCGCGCGCACCGGCCGACGGCTACACCCTGGTCATGGGCACCGTCGGCACGCACGCGATCAATCCGGCGCTCTACCGCAAGCTGCCCTACGACGCGGCGCGCGACTTCGCGCCGCTGGGCTTCGTGGGCCAGACGCCGACGCTGCTGGTGGTCGCGGCCGGTTCGCCCTTGCAGTCGCTGCAGGACCTGCGCGCCGCGGCGGCGCGCGCACCGGGGGTCAGCTTCGCCTCGGCCGGCAACGGCACCTCGGGCCATCTGGCGGGCGACCTGCTGCGGCGCGCCCTGGGCGGCCAGATGGTGCACGTGCCCTACAAGGACGGCGCGGTCGGCCTGTCGGACGTGATGGCCGGCCAGGTGCAGTTCATGTTCTACCACCCGGCCGCCGTGCTGCCGCAGATCAAGGCCGGCAAGCTGCGGGCGCTGGGCGTGTCGAGCGCCAAGCCCAGCCAGGCCGCGCCGGAGGTGCCGACGCTGCAGGCACAGACCGGCCAGCCCTTCGACCTGGTGGCGTGGTTCATGGTCTACGCACCGGCCGCGACGCCGGCACCGATCCTGGCGCGGCTGCGCGACGCGGCGCAGGCGGCCTTGGCCGCGCCCGAGACGCAGGCGCGCCTGACGGCGCAGGGCCTCGAAGCCGTCGGCGCGGCGGGCGAGCCGCTCGGCGCCTTCGGCACGCGCGAGGCGGCCAAGTGGGGCGAACTGGTGCGCCTGAGCGGCGCCCAGGTGGACTGAAGCGCCAACGCCTGCTGTGCGGAACAGGCCGTTCGTCGTGTAGGCGAACGGCCTCGCCCGCCTAAAATCCGGCCCGTTCGAACGACAACACGAAGAGGGATCGGGATGCTGGACATCGACAAACTGAACCACCTGGCCGAGAGCCACGGGGAGCTGGAACGCGGCAAGGGGCTGGTCACCGGCGTCATCGCGCTCAGCCTGGCGATCCTGTGCTTCCTGGGCGTGCTGGCCTTCCACTTTCCGCAGTACCTCACCACGCCCGAGCTGCGCAAGAGCTACAACGTGGACCTGATGCGCTACGTGCTGCTCACGGCCATGGTCATTGCGGGCGGGCTGGCGCTGGTGAACATCATCTTCAACCGCACGCGCTGGCTCTCGTCCTTCGCCTTCCTGCTGGTGGCGGCGGCGGCCCTGCTGGGCGGCCACAAGGTGAACGTGGACCCGAACTTCCCCGACGGCACGCCCTACATCGGGCTGGACTGGTTCATTCTCGACCTGCTGGGTTCGTCGCTGATCTTCATCTTCATCGAGAAGCTGTTCGCCCACCGCAAGGACCAGCCGATCTTCCGCGCCGAGTGGCAGACCGACTTCCACCACTTCATCGTGAACCACATGATCGTCGGCTTCGTGCTGCTGGCGACCAACCTGATGGTGCACAAGTTCTTCGGCTGGGCGGCCAACGACGGCATCCGCGGCTGGATCGCCAACCTGCCCTTCTGGGCCGGGTTGCTGCTGATCATCCTGGTGGCCGACCTGGTGCAGTACTGGACGCACCGCGCCTACCACGAGGTGCCGCTGCTGTGGCGCCTGCACGCGGTGCACCACAGCGTCAAGAGCATGGACTGGATGGCGGGCTCGCGTCAGCACATCCTGGAGCTGCTGATCACCCGCACGCTGGTACTGGCACCGATCTACGTGCTGGGCTTCTCGAAGGAGGTGATCGACGCGTACATCGTGGTGGTCGGCTTCCAGGCGGTGTTCAACCACTGCAACGTGAGCGTGCGGCTCGGGCCGCTGCGCTACCTCGTCGTCACGCCCAACTTCCACCACTGGCACCACAGCCAGGACGACGAGGCGATCGACAAGAACTACGCGGCGCACTACGCCTTCCTCGACTACCTCTTCGGCACGGCCGTCAAGAGCGACCGCCTCTGGCCCGACCGCTACGGCGTGGTGGGCGACTACGTGCCCAACGGCTTCTTCAAGCAGCTGAAGTTCCCCTTTGTCTGGAAGGGCTGAGATGCGCCGCTGCGTGGGCGCACGCGCGGGTGCGGCGGCGCTGTGGGCCGTGCTGGTCGTCGGCCTCGCCGGCTGCGCCTCGCGCCTGCAGGCGCCCTCGGCCGAGGCGCCGCTGGGCGTGCGCTTCCAGAACTCCGGCATCGCGCCCGGCAACGGCGGCGAACTGGTCAGCGCCGCGGTGCTGGAGCCCGGCGACATCCTGCTGACCTCGGTGGCGACGGTGAATTCCTTTGGCATCCGCCTGGGCACCTTTTCCCCGGTCAGCCACGCGGTGCTCTACCTGGGCGACGGGCAGGTCGCCGAGGCGGTGGGCAGCGGCGTGCGTGCGCGGCCGCTGGAGGCCGTGGTCGCCGAAGAGCAGATGGTGGTCGCCTTCCGCCTGCCCGGCGTGTCGCCCGCCCATGCCGATCGCCTGCACGGCTGGGCGCTGTCGCAGGTCGGCACGCGCTACAACACCGGGGGCGTGTTGCTGCAGGCGCCCTTCGTGCTCAACCGGCGCGTGTGCGAGTTGCCGCTGTTGCCCGACGCGGTGCGCCACTTCTGCGTCAGCGGCATGGCCAGCGTGCAGCTGGGCACCAGCCGCGACGACCAGTTCTTCTGCTCGCAGTTCGTGCTGGAGGCGTACCGGCAGGCCGGCCTGCCCATCACCACGGCCGACCCGCGCTGGGTGAGCCCGGCCGACCTGCTGCACATGCGCGAGGGCGACGTGCCCTCCATCCCCTCGACCCGGCCGCTGCGCTACGTGGGCCACCTCAAGTACAACCCGCCGCCGCTCATCACGGCCGACGGGGCGGACGCGCGTTGAGTGGCGGCGCCGATCGCTTCGACATCACCTCGACCGAGGCCGGGCGCGCAGAACGAACACTCCCAAGCCCCTCGCCATGACCGCCGACATCCACACCTTCATCCACCTGCTGTTCATCGGCGTGGTGGCGCTGTTCCCCGTGGTCAACCCGGTGGGAACGGCATTCGTCGTGATGCCTTCGCTCGCGCTGCTGGACCCGGCCGGCCGGCGGCGCGCGGTCGGCCTCATCACGCTGTACGCCTTCTGCCTGTGCACCGTGGCGCTCGTGGCCGGCGGCTGGATCCTCAAGCTCTTCGGCCTGTCGATCCCGGTCGTGCAGCTCGGCGGCGGCATCATGATCTGCAAGATGGGCTGGGAATTCCTGGCCTCCGACAAGAAGAAGAGCGAGCCGGCCGACGACGCCACCGCGCCGGCGCAGCGCGCCGACATCGACGACCAGCTCTTCTACCCGCTGACCTTCCCGCTCACCACGGGCGCCGGCACGGTCTCGGTGCTGCTGACGCTGAGCGCACACGGCGCGTCGGAGACCTGGGAGCGCACCCTGCTGAGCCTGGGCGCGATCCAACTGGCGATCGTCGCGATGTGCGCCATGGTCTACTTCTTCTACCTCAACACGCAGCGGCTCCAGCACTACCTGGGCTCGCGCGGCGAGCAGATCTTCAACCGCCTGATGGCCTTCTTCATCTTCTGCGTCGGGCTGCAGATCGCCACCTCGGGCGCCAAGGCACTGCTCGCCTGACGCGCGCCCCTTTTCATCCAGGACACGAACCCAGCCGATGCCGCACCCCGACCCTGCCGCCGCCTCCTTCGACGTCGTGATCGTCGGCGCCGGGGCCGCCGGCCTGTTCTGTGCCGCGCAGGCGGGCCAGCGTGGGCTGAAGGTCCTGGTCGTCGACCACAGCGAGCGGGTGGCGGAAAAGATCCGCATCTCCGGCGGCGGGCGCTGCAACTTCACCAACCGCGACCTGGACCCGCGCGCGCCGCAGCGGCACTTCGTCGGCGACAACCCGCACTTCTGCCGCTCGGCGCTGGCGCGCTACACGCCGCAGCACTTCATCGCACTGGTCGACCGGCATGGCATCGCCTGGCACGAGAAGCACAAGGGCCAGCTCTTCTGCGACGGCCCCTCGCAGCAGATCATCGACATGCTGTTGGCCGAATGCGCGGCCGGCGGCGTCGAACGCTGGCAGCCCTGCGCCGTACGTTCGATGGCTTTTTCGGCCTCCAGCGCAGACGGGACGGGCGCGGGCAGCTATCAAATCGATAGCGATCGGGGGCCCGTCGTCGCGCGCCAGGTGGTGATCGCGACCGGTGGCCTGTCGATCCCGCAACTGGGCGCGAGCGATTTCGGCTACCGCGTCGCCAGGCAGTTCGGCCTGCGCGTGGTCCAGCCGAGGCCGGCGCTGGTGCCGCTGACCTTCGGCGGCGAGGCCTGGGCGCCGTACGCCGGTCTCGCCGGGCTGGCCTTGCCCGTGGAAATCGCCACCGGCTCGAAGAAGACGCGCATGGCCTTCGTGGAGGACCTGCTCTTCACCCACCGCGGGCTCTCGGGCCCGGCCGTGCTGCAGATCTCCAGCTACTGGCAGCCCGGCACGCCGCTCGCGATCGATTTCGCGCCCGGCGTGGACGTGGGCGCCGCGCTGGACGCCGCCAAGCGCGACTCGCGCAGGCGCATCGCCAACGAACTGGCGGCGCTCGTGCCCTCGCGCCTGGCCGACGCCTGGGTGGGCGAAGACCCGGCCCTGCAGCGCCCGATCAACGAAGCGGCGGACAAGGCGCTGGCGCGGCTGGCCGAGCGCATCGCCCGGTGGGAGATCACGCCCGACGGCACCGAGGGCTACAAGAAGGCCGAGGTGACGGCCGGCGGCGTCGATACGCGAGAGCTCTCGTCGCAGACGCTCGAGGCCACGAGGCAGCCGGGCCTGCATTTCATCGGCGAGGTGGTCGACGTGACCGGCTGGCTGGGCGGCTACAACTTCCAGTGGGCCTGGGCGAGCGCGCATGCCTGTGCGCAGGCGCTCCAGCCCGGGTGAAACGCGCGAGGCCGGACGGCCCTGCAAAAAAGCTATAATCGCGGGCTAACTTCGGCCTTCCCTCAGCGGGCCACACACGTTTTCAGTTGAGGACACCCGGTACGGGGCCCGATCTTCCCCGGCCACATTCAACAGACTGTTTGTATCCATGACCACCATCCGCGTTAAAGAAAACGAGCCCTTCGACGTCGCCCTGCGCCGTTTCAAGCGCACGATCGAGAAGCTCGGCCTGCTGACCGACCTGCGTGCCCGTGAGTTCTACGAAAAGCCGACCGCAGAGCGCAAGCGCAAGAAGGCCGCGGCCGTGAAGCGCCACTACAAGCGCGTGCGCAGCATGCAGCTGCCCAAGAAGCTGTACTGATCACGCCGGCACTGGCCCCGCCAGTGACCTGAAGGCCGCGCCGGGAAGCCCTGTCGCGGCCTTTTCGTTTCTTGCCCGTCATCCGGGCCCCCTGAAGGAAGACCCATGAGCCTCAAGCAACAGATCAGCGACGACATGAAGGCCGCGATGCGCGCCAAGGAATCCGAACGGCTGGCCACCATCCGCCTGCTGCTCGCCGCCATGAAGCAGAAGGAAGTCGACGAGCGCATCGAGCTGGATGACGCCGCGATCGTGGGCGTGATCGACAAGATGATCAAGCAGCGCAAGGATTCGATCGCCGCCTTCACACAGGCCGGCCGCACCGAGCTCGCCGACAAGGAGGCCGCCGAGATCAAGGTCATCGAGGCCTACCTGCCCCAGCGCATGAGCGCCGAGGAAGTCGCCGCCGAGGTCAAGGCCATCGTGGCGGAGCTGGGTGCCAAGGGCCCTGGCGACATGGGCAAGGTCATGGGCGTGGTCAAGACCCGCCTGGCCGGCAAGGCCGAGATGGGACAGGTCAGCGCGGCCGTCAAGGCCGCCCTGGCCGGCGGCTGAACGCCCCATGGCCGGGGCCATCGAGCCGATCGGCAAGGCCTGCGCGTGCCTCGTGGACGCGCGGGGACGCCTGCTGGTGTTCGACCATCCGGGCGACGGCGGCACGCAGTTGCCCAAGGGCACCATCGAACCCGGTGAACATCCCGAGGACGCCGTGCGCCGCGAGCTGCTCGAGGAGTCGGGGATCCGCTTCGAGGGCCCGCTCGAGCCCCTGGGCACGCTGGACCGCTTCTGCGCCGGCGGGATCGAAGGCAACCGACACGACCACGACCAGCGCTGGCACCTGTTCCTGATGCGCAGCGATGCCGCCTGGCCCGAGCGCTTCGAGCACGTGGCCGTCGGCAGCCCCGAGGAGGAGGGCCTCGTCTTCGCGTTCCGCTGGCTGGCGGCCGGCGATCCGCTGGACGGCTTCGCCCTGCCCTACCGGCAGGCCATCGAACGGGTGCGCGCCGCCCTGGCGGGCTGAATCGCTCCCCTGCCCGCACGCCGGACCGCGCGGGCCCGGCCCGGCGTCAAGACCCCGCGACCTTCATGCGGTTGACCAGCAGCGAACCCGTGGTCTTGGCGCCGTAGTTGTACGCGTCGGCGCCCACCGCCTCGATGCCCAGGAGCATGTCCTTCAGGTTGCCGGCGATGGTGATTTCCTGCACCGGGTAGGCGATGCGGCCGTTCTCGACCCAGAAGCCGCTCGCGCCGCGCGAGTAATCGCCCGTCACGTAGTTCACGCCCTGGCCCATGAGCTCGATGACGAACAGGCCCGTGCCCAGCTTGCGCAGCATCTCGTCCAGGTCGTCGCCGGGCTTCGTGAGCCGCGAGCTGAGCGTGAGGTTGTGGGAGCCGCCGGCATTGCCGGTGGTCTTCATCCCCAGCTTGCGCGCCGAGTAGGTCGACAGGAAATAGCCCTCGAGCCGGCCGCCGTCGACCACCTTGCGCTTGCGCGTGACCACGCCCTCGTCGTCAAAGGGCGAGCTGCCCTTGCCACGCGGCACATGCGGGTCTTCCAGCACGTCGATGTGCTTGGGCAGCACCGGCTTGCCCAGCGAATCGAGCAGGAAGGTGCTGCGCCGGTACAGCGCGCCGCCGCTGGTGGCCTGCACCAGGCCGCCCAGCAGCCCGGCCGCCAGTGGCGACTCGAAGAGCACGGGGCATTCGGTGGTCTTGATCTTGCGCGACTTCAGGCGGCTGAGCGCCCGCTCGGCGGCGTAGCGGCCCACCGCCTCGGGGCTGGCCAGTTCGTCGGCCGAGCGCATGGAGCTGTACCAGGCATCGCGCTGCATGTCGTCGCCCTTGCCGGCAATGGGCGCCACCGAGATCGAATGACGCGAACTGGCGTAGCCGCCACGGAAGCCGTGCGTGTGGGCGCTGAAGAAGTGGCTCTGCTGCGCCGAGACACCCGCGCCTTCGCTGTTGGTGATGCGCCTGTCGGTCGAGAGCGCGGCCGCCTCGCATTCGAGCGCCAGTTTCGCGGCTTCCTCGCTCGTCACCGCCCAGGGATGGAAGAGGTCGAGCTCGGGGTGTTCCCTGGCGATGTCGGCTTCGTCGGGCAGGCCGCCCACCGGGTCTTCGGCCGTGAAGCGCGCGATGTCGTAGGCAGCCTGCACCGTCTGCGCGATCGCCGCCTCGGAGAAGTCGGAGGTGCTCGCGTTGCCGCGCCGGTGGCCGACGTAGACCGTCACGCCCAGCGACTTGTCGCGGTTGCGCTCGACGTTCTCCAGCTCGCCCTTGCGCACCGACACCGTCAGGCCGCAGCCTTCGGAGGCCTCGGCCCCCGCGTCGGTGGCACCCAGCTTCTTGGCATGGGCCAGGGCGGTGTCGACCAGGTTTTCGAAGAAATCGCGGCTGTAGGCGAAGCCGCTGTCGGCACGGGAAGAGGAAGAGGTCATGTGGGGGACAATGATAGCGACGCCCTCCAATGAAGGACGGGCGGCCCATTCCATTCCCGACATGCCCCGCAAACCCAAAAAAGGCTACTTCGTCCGCGGCCATTTCGTGGCCGAAGGCAGCGAACTCGACCAGGAACTCAAGCGCGAGCTCAAGGGCGGCATCGAGGTCAGCAAGACCGACCTCAAGCGCGAAAGCGCCGACCTGCAGGCGCTGGGCGAGGCGCTCATGACCTTGCGCGCCGACCTGCTCGCGCGGCTGGAGCTGCCCGACGGCCTGGTCGACGCCCTGGCGGAAGCCAGGCGCATCACGAACTTCGAGGGGCGGCGCCGGCAGATGCAATACATCGGCAAGCTGATGCGCAAGCTCGACGCCGCCACGCTCGATGCCGCCCGCATCGCGCTGGACGAACAGAACCGCGGCCCGGCGCAGGACACGGCCCTGCTGCACGAGGCCGAGCAATGGCGCGACCGCCTCATCGCCGACGACGACGCGCTGGGCGGCTGGATCGAGACCCACCCCGCCACCGACGCGCAGCAACTGCGCGCCCTGGTGCGCCAGGCCCGCAAGGACCTGCTGGCCGGCAGGCCCGGCGAGGCGCCGCGCCAGGGCAAGGCCTACCGCGAGGTGTTCCAGATCGTGCGCAGCCACCTCGCTGCCCATGGCAACGCCGACCACGGCGAGCAGGCGGCGGCCGAGTCGCGCGAGGAGGACGCATGAGCACGGCGACCACCGCCTTCGACCCCGTGAAGATCGGCATCGTCTCGGTGAGCGACCGGGCATCGACCGGCGTCTACGAGGACAAGGGCCTGCCGGCGCTGCAGGACTGGCTCACCCGGGCGCTGAAGAACCCGATCACGTTCGAGGCACGCCTCATCCCCGACGAGCAGGCGCGCATCAGCCAGACGCTGATCGAACTGGTGGACGCCGGCTGCTCCCTCGTGCTGACGACCGGCGGTACCGGGCCCGCCCCGCGCGACGTGACACCCGAGGCCACCCTGGCCGTGGCGCACAAGGAGATGCCCGGCTTCGGCGAACAGATGCGGCAGATCAGCCTGCGCTTCGTGCCCACGGCGATCCTCTCGCGGCAGGTCGCCGTGGTCCGCGACCAGGCCCTCATCCTCAACCTGCCCGGGCAGCCCAAGGCGATCGCCGAAACGCTCGAGGGGCTCAGGCATGCGGACGGATCGCAGGCGGTGCCGGGCATCTTCGCTGCCGTCCCCTACTGCATCGACCTGATCGGCGGCCCCTATCTCCAGACCGACGAGCAGGTCTGCAAGGCCTTCCGGCCGAAATCGGCGCTCCGGCCTCCTGCAGGCTGAGACGGCCGCACGGCGGCTTCAGCCCGCGACGGACATCAGCAGGTCGCGGAACGCCCCCACCGCCGGCGACATCGAGTTGCCCGGCGCGCGCAGCAGCGTCATGGTGCGGGCGAACTGGGGCCGCCCCACGGTGCGCACCTCCAGCCCGTGCCACTGGGCCAGCGGGCGCAGCGCCATGGTCACCACGGCCACGCCCAGTCCCTCGCGCGCCAGCCCCATCATGGTCCACGGCAGGGCGATCTCGAAGGTGTAGTTGAGCACGATGCCGCGCTCGGCCAGCTTTTCCTCCAGCAGCCGCCGCACGGGATTGCCCGGCAGGTAGCCGATCACGTCCTCGCGCGCGACCTGCGCCCATTCGAGGGTGCGGCGCGCCGCCACCGGGTGCGAGGGCGCCATCACGGCGATGAACTCGTCGGCGTTCAGCGGCGTCGCCACCAGGTCGCTGCGTGCGTCGGTCTGCGTGGCGATGCCCAGGTCCGCGGTGCCGCCGCGCACCAGCGCATGCACTTCGTGCTCAGGCACGTCGTGCAGTTCCACGCGCACGCCGGGATGGCTGTCGCGAAACCGGCGGATCACCGGCGGCAGCAGCAGGGCGCACTGGGCATTGGGCGCCGCGATGGCCACGCGGCCGCGCGCGAACCGCCCGAAGTCCCGCGCGTCAGCGACCAGGTGGTCCCAGTCGGCCACCAGCCGCTGCGCCGCCGGCAGCAGCGCGGTGCCGGCGTCGGTGAGGCGGCAGGCGCGCGTGTGACGGTCGAAGAGCCGCGCGCCGAGCACGCGCTCGAGCTTGCCCAGCGCGGCGCTGAGCGACGACTGCGACATGCCCAGGCGCTCGGCCGCGCGCGTGAAATGCCCGCTCTCGGCCAGCGCCATGAAGACGCGCAGCTCCGGCAGCGAGGACTTGATGCTCATGACAGCGCCGTGATTGATCGATCGAAGCGATTGATTTATCGAATTGTGCTTCTTTTTCGATCCGAGGCGAAAGCCTATTCTTGCGGCCGCTTCCTGCTGCATCCCGCTCCACCCCGACCAGGAGAGTCGCCATGAGTGCGTCCGCGTCCACCCCCGTCCACCCCGTCGACCAGCGGCTGCCGTTGGGCAGAGTGACGGCCCTCGGCCTGCAGCACGTGCTGGTCATGTACGCCGGGGCGGTGGCCGTGCCGCTCATCGTCGGCCGGGCGCTCAAGCTCAGCCCGGACGAGGTGGCCCTGCTGATCTCGGCCGACCTGTTCTGCTGCGGCATCGCCACGCTGATCCAGGCGATGGGCGCCACGCAGTGGTTCGGCATCAAGCTGCCGGTGATGATGGGCGTGACCTTCGCCTCGGTGGCGCCGATGGTGGCCATCGCCAATGCCAACCCGGGCCAGGCCGGCGCGCAGCTGCTGTTCGGCTCGATCATCGGCGCAGGCATCGTCTCGATCCTCATCGCGCCGCTGGTCAGCCGCATGCTGCGCTTCTTTCCGCCGGTGGTGACGGGCACGATCATCGCGGTGATCGGCATCACGCTGATGCGCGTGGGCATCAACTGGATCTTCGGCAACCCGGTCGGTCCGACGGCCCCCGCGGTGGTCGACCCGGTCTACGCGAAGTGGCTGGCCGAAGTGACCTCGCCCGGCTCCTCGTTGCCGCCCGCGCCCAAGGGCCTCGCGATCGTGCCGACCGTCCCCAACCCCAGGTACGCCGACCTCACCGGCGTGGGCATCTCCGCCCTGGTGCTGGTGTCGATCCTGCTGATCGTGAAGTTCGCCAAGGGCTTCGTCGCCAACATCTCGGTGCTGCTGGGCATCGTGATCGGCGCGGTCGCGGCCGCGGCCATGGGCCTCATGACCTTCGAGAAGGTGGGCAAGGCGCCGTGGGTGGACGTGGTGCTGCCCTTTCACTTCGGCATGCCGCACTTCGACCCCTTCCTGATCCTGACCATGACGCTGGTGATGATCGTCGTGATGATCGAGTCCACCGGCATGTTCCTGGCACTGGGCGAGATGACCGAGCGCAAGATCACCCAGCAGGACCTGGCGCGCGGCCTGCGCACCGACGGCCTGGGCACGCTCATCGGCGGCGTGTTCAACACCTTCCCCTACACCAGCTTCTCCCAGAACGTCGGGCTGGTGGCGGTGACCGGCGTGAAGAGCCGCTTCGTCTGTGTGGCCGGCGGCATCATCCTCATCGTGCTGGGCTTGCTGCCCAAGATGGCCGCCCTGGTGGAGTCGCTGCCGACGGTGGTGCTGGGCGGCGCGGGCATCGTCATGTTCGGCATGGTGCTCGCCACCGGCATCCGCATCCTGGGCGGCGTGGATTTCAAGAACAACCGCCACAACGCGATGATCGTGGCCGTGTCCATCGGCGTCGGGATGATTCCCCTGCTCGCCCCCAACTTCAAGCAATGGATGCCGCACGGCATCCATTCGCTGATCGAGTCGGGCATCCTGCTCACCTCGATCTGCGCGGTGCTGCTGAACATGTTCCTCAACGGCGCGAAGTTCGACGAGCAGGCCGCGATCGCGGCGGCCAAGCAGGCCGAGGCGCACTGAACGCGCGCGGCCCCGGCCCGCGCCGCGAGAACGGTCAGATGATCGCCAGCGGCGTCTTGCGCGAGGGAATGGGGTAGCGCTCGGCGAGCATGGCACGCGTGGCCTCGTCCAGCGGCCGCTCGACCGCCGCCAGGTTCTCTCGCAGGTGCGCCGATCGCACCGCCTTCGGAATGGGCACCACCCCGGGCTGCGCCGCCAGCCAGGCCAGCGCCAGTTGCGCGGCGGTCAGGCCGAGTTCCGCGGCACGCGCGGCCAGCGGGGCGTCGCGGGCGATCGCACCCTGGTCGATCGGGCTGTAGGCCATCAGCGGCACGCCGCGGGCCTGCAGCCACGGCAGCAGGCTGTGGGCCGGCCCGCGCTCGCCGAGCGAGTAGTAGACCTGGTTCGCGGCGCAGTCGGCCCCGCCCTCGAGCGCCCAGAGCTCCTCCATGTCGTCGACGTCGAAGTTGCTGACGCCCCAGCGCCCGACGAGGCCGCGCGCCTGCAGGTCCTGCAGCGCCCCGACCGTCTCCGCGAGCGGCACGGAACCCCGCCAGTGCAACAGGTACAGGTCGATGCGCTCGAGTCCCAGGCGCTTCAGGCTGCGCGTGCAGGCTGCCGGCGTGCCGCGACGCGTGGCGTTGTGCGGGTAGACCTTGCTCACGACCACCAGCTCGTCGCGGCGCACATCGCCCGCCCGCAGGGCGCCGGCCAGCGCCTCGCCCAGCACGCTTTCGGCGCCGCCCTCCCCGTACATCTCGGCCGTGTCGACCAGCCGGTAGCCCAGCGCCAGCGCCTCGCGCACGGCAGCGACCTCGGCCCCGCGCCGGGAGGCGTCCTCGCCCATGCGCCAGGTGCCCAGGCCGATCCTGGGCAGGGAGAAGGCTTGCGATGTGTCGTGGGCGGGCATGGGGCGTTCCGAGGCTTGACCCATGTTAGGCCCGACGCCGGGAAAACCCGCAAATGCCATCACCCGCGACTTGACTACATTTCTTGCATGCAAGATATACGGCAACTTGCATGCAACTACAACCAGGAGACATGCCATGGTCCGATTCGTCAGATCCCTGTTCGGGCAGGTCGTCATTGCCCTCGTGCTCGGCGTGGTGGCCGGGCTGTTCTTTCCCGACTTTGCGGTGAAGCTCAAGCCCCTGGGCGATGGCTTCATCAAGCTCATCAAGATGATCATCCCCGTGCTGGTCTTCTGCGTGGTGGTGCACGGCATCGCCGGTGCGGGCGACCTCAAGCGCGTGGGGCGGGTCGGCGTCAAGGCGCTGATCTACTTCGAGGTGCTGACCACGGTCGCCCTGGCGCTCGGGCTGCTGCTGGGCCACGTGTTCCAGCCCGGCACCGGCATGAACGTCGATCCGCGCACGCTCGACGCCTCGGCCATGAGCGCCTACGCATCGAATGCCGACAAGCTGACCAGCGGCGGCACGGTCGACTTCCTGATGAAGCTGATCCCCACCACGGTGGTGAACGCCTTCGCCACCGGCGACGTGCTCCAGGTGCTGCTCTTCGCGGTGCTCTTCGGCTGCGCGCTGACCTTGCTGGGCGAGCGCGGCAAGCCGGTCGCCGCGGTGATCGACGCCACCTCGCTGGTGCTGTTCAAGATCATGGGCATCCTCATCAAGCTGGCGCCGCTGGGCGTGCTGGGCGCCATCGCCTTCACGGTCGGCCGCTACGGTGTCGGCTCGCTCAAGCAGCTCGGCATGCTGGTGGCACTGTTCTACGGCGCGGTGCTCTTCTTCGTCTTCGTGGTGCTCGGGCTGGTGATGCGCATCTCGGGCTTCTCGCTGTGGAAGTTGCTGCGCTACCTGCGCGAGGAACTGATGGTGGTGTTCGCCACCACCTCCTCCGACAGCGTGCTGCCGCAGGTCATGGCCAAGCTGCGCCGCATGGGCGTGCGCGACTCCACCGTGGGCCTGGTGATCCCGACGGGCTACTCCTTCAACCTCGACGCCTTCTCGATCTACATCACCCTGGCGGCGGTGTTCATCGCGCAGGCCACCAACACGCCGGTGTCGACGGCCGACCTGCTGACCATCCTGGCCATCGCACTGGTCACCTCCAAGGGCGCGCACGGCGTGCCGGGTTCGGCCATCGTCGTGCTCGCCGCCACGCTCCACGCCATCCCGGCCATCCCGGCGATCGGCCTGGTGCTGGTTCTGTCGGTGGACTGGTTCATGGGCATCGCGCGGGCCCTGGGCAACCTCGTCGGCAACTGTGTCGCCACGGTGGCCATCGCCGCCTGGGAGGGCGACATCGACCGCGAGCAGGCCCATGCCGCGCTGGACGGCCGCCTCCCGCCGCTGGAGGATGCGCCGGAGGCGCAGCTGCCGGCGCCAGCCCGCGCGGCTGCGGCACACTGAGGCCATGCCCGACATCAGCCCCACCTCGATCGCCGAGCGCGTCGTCGAGTCGATCCTCGCCCAGAAGCTCGCACCCGGCGAGCGCCTGGGCGAGCAGGACCTGGCCGACCTGTTCGGCGTCAGCCGCACCATGGTGCGCGAGGCGCTGATGCAGCTGCAGGCGCGGGGCTTCGTCGAGGTGCAGGCCAAGCGCGGCTGGTTCGTCGTGCAGCCCTCGGCCGAGGAGGCGCGCGACGCCTTCTCCGCCCGGCGCATCGTCGAGGCCGGCATCCTGGCCGACGCCGGCCGCCCCCTGTCCCGGGTGATCCGCGCGCTGCGCGCGCACATCGCCGACGAGCAGCGGGCGATCGAAGGCGCCGATGCCGCCACCCGTGCCTTCCTGCTGGCCGATTTCCACGTCTGCCTGGCCGAGCAGATGGGCCACCGCCTGCTGTGCGACGTGCTGCGCGACCTGACCGCGCGGACCACGCTCGCCGCCACCCTCTACCAGTCGCGCCACGAGGCCGGCGCGTCCTGCGCCGAGCACGCCGCCATCGTCGGCGCGCTGGAAGCCGGCGACATGGCACGGGCGCGGACGCTGATGCTCGACCACATCGGCCACGTCGAGGAGGCCCTGCAAACCGAACTGCCGACGCCGGAACCGGCGGCGCGGCTGCAGTCCACCCTCGCGCCGATTGCCCTGCCCCGGCGCGTCCGCTGACGGCAGGGCGTCGCGGGCCTCGGCTACATTCGGCCCACCATGAACTCCCCTTCGCTCCAGCGCGGCGTCTTCCTCGCCCTGCTCTTCGCCGTCACGGCGGCCTTCTGCTGGATCCTGATGCCCTTCTTCGGCGCGGTGTTCTGGGGCATGGCGCTGGCGATCCTGTTCACCCCGCTGTACCGCTGGTTCCTGGGCAAGATGGGCAAGCGGCGCACCCTGGCCGCCCTGGCCACCCTGGGCATCGTGCTGGTGATCGTGATCCTGCCGCTGACCATGATCGCCGCCTCGCTGGTGCAGGACGTGGCCGAGATCGCTCAGCGCGTGCGCTCGGGCGACATGAATTTCGCGGCCTACTTCCAGCAGGTGGTCAACGCGCTGCCCAAGTGGCTGCTCGGCCTGCTCGACCGCTTCGGCCTGGGCAACATGGAGGCGATGCTGTCCAAGCTCTCGGCAGGCGCCGCCCAGGCCAGCCAGGCCATCGGGCAGCAGGCGCTGTCGATCGGCCAGAACACCTTCGATTTCATCGTGAGCTTCTTCGTGATGCTCTACCTGCTGTTCTTCCTGCTGCGCGACGGCAGCGACCTGTCCAAGACGATCCGCAACGCCCTCCCGCTGGCCAAGCCGCACACGCACTACCTGCTCAACAAGTTCACGACCGTGATCCGCGCGACCATCAAGGGCAACGTCGCGGTGGCCGCCGCCCAGGGCCTGCTGGGCGGCATGGCCTTCGCATTCCTGGGCGTGCAGGGCGCCTTGCTGTGGGGCGTGGTGATGGCCTTCCTGTCGCTGCTGCCGGCCGTGGGCGCCGCACTCATCTGGGCCCCGGTGGCGATCTGGTTCCTGGCCACCGGCGTGATCTGGAAGGGACTGGTGCTGATCTTCGTCGGCGTGTTCGTGATCGGCCTGGTCGACAACCTCCTGCGCCCGCTGCTGGTGGGCAAGGACACGCAGATGCCCGACTACATCGTGCTCATCTCCACCATCGGCGGGATGGCCATCTTCGGCATCAACGGCTTCGTCATCGGCCCGGTGATCGCGGCGCTGTTCATGGCCGTGTGGAGCCTGTTCGCCGCCTCGAACGAAGAGGACGGCAACGCCCCCCCGCTGCCCTGAGCGCGAAGGCCCTGCCGGCCGCCGTCAGGCCCGCAGCTGCCACCAGCCCTCGCCGAAGTGGCCCTGCAGGAAGGCCACGAAGCTCGACACCTTGCCCGGCACGAGCTTGGGCGACGGGAACACGGCGTGGATCTCCTGCTCGGGCAGCGGGTGGTCCGGCAGCACCTCCACCAGCTTGCCATGCACCAGGGAATCGCTGGCCACGTAGCGCGGCATCAGCGCGATGCCCATGCCGTCGCGTGCCGCAGCCAGCACGGCCGACAGGTTGTTCGAGCGCAGGCGCCCGGTGACGGGCACGCTGACCGCCTCGCCCCGCGGCGTGCGCAGGCGCCACACGTCGTCGCCGACCACGCTGCTGTAGATCAGCGCCGTGTGGCCGCTGAGGTCCTGTGCCCGGCGCGGCGTGCCGGCGCGGCGCAGATAGGCCGGGGCAGCCACCATCACCCAGGGGTTGGTGCCGAGAAAGCGCGCGCCCAGCGAGGAGTCGGCCAGCTTGCCCATGCGGATCGCCACGTCGATGCCCTGCGCCACCAGGTCGACGTAGCGGTCCTCGAAGCTCAGGTCCACCTGCACCTGCGGATGCCGCTTCATGAAGGCCAGCGCCAGCGGCACCGCGACGCGCCGGCCGAAGGCCACCGAGGTGCCGATGCGCAGCAGCCCCTGGGCCTGGGTCTGCCGCAGGCGCACCACGCCATCGGCCTCTTCCACATCGCGCACGATCGCCTTGCACTTGTCGTAGTACAGGGCGCCGGCCTCGGTCAGGCTCACGCCGCGCGTGTTGCGGTTGAGCAGGCGCACCTTCAGCCGCGCCTCGATGGCCGCCACCTGCTTGGTCACGGTGGGCTGGGTGGTGCCGAACTCGCGCGCAGCCTTCGAGAAGCTGCCGGTTTCCACCACGCGCACGAACATCTCCATGGCCTGCAGCCGGTCCATCGCATCCCCTTGTACGTGGACGGCATCGTAGCGACTTATTCCAGGCAGGAATAGCTTTTATGGCCCGCGCGCCGCTTCTGCGTCCGGCCGCCCTTTCCTACAGTGCAGCCATGTTCAAGGAGACACGTGCATGGCAAAGATGACCGCGGCCCAGGCCGCCGTGCTGGTGATGGAGAAGGAGGGCGTGACGCAGGCCTTCGGTGTGCCCGGCGCCGCCATCAACCCGCTCTATGCGGCGTTGCGCACCCACGGCACGATCGCCCACATCCTGGCGCGCCACGTCGAGGGCGCCTCGCACATGGCCGAGGGCTACACCCGCGCGGTGGCCGGCAACATCGGCGTGTGCATCGGCACCAGCGGACCGGCCGGCACCGACATGATCACCGGGCTGTACTCGGCCTGGGCGGATTCGATCCCGATCCTGTGCATCACCGGCCAGGCGCCGCGGGCGCGCCTGTACAAGGAGGACTTCCAGGCGGTCGACATCGAGACCATCTCCAAGCCCGTCACCAAGTGGTCGGTCACGGTGCGCGAGCCCGGGCAGGTGCCGCAGGTGTTCCAGCAGGCCTTCCACCTCATGCGCTCGGGCCGGCCCGGCCCGGTGCTGGTCGACCTGCCCTTCGACGTGCAGATGGCCCAGATCGAGTTCGACATCGACACCTACGAGCCGCTGCCGGTCTACAGGCCGGCCGCCACCCGGGCGCAGGTCGAGAAGGCCATGGCCATGCTCAATGCCGCAGAGCGCCCGCTGATCGTGGCCGGCGGCGGCATCGTCAACGCCGACGCGAGCGACCTGCTGGTGCGCTTCGCCGAGGCCACGGGCGTGCCGGTCATTCCCACGCTGATGGGCTGGGGCACCATTGCCGACGACCACCCGCTGATGGCCGGCATGTGCGGCCTGCAGACCAGCCACCGCTACGGCAACGCCACGATGCTGGCCAGCGACTTCGTGCTGGGCATCGGCAACCGCTGGGCGAACCGCCACACCGGCTCGGTCGACGTCTACACCCGGGGCCGCACCTTCGTGCACGTGGACATCGAACCGACGCAGATCGGCCGCGTCTTCACGCCCGACTACGGGATCGTCTCGGACGCCAGGGCGGCGCTGGCGCTCTTCGTCGAGGTGGCCGAGGCCATGAAGGCCGCCGGCCGCCTGCCCGACCGCAGCGCGTGGGCCGGCGAATGCCGCGAGCGCAAGCGCACGATGCTGCGCAAGACGAACTTCGACGCCGTGCCGATGAAGCCGCAGCGCGTGTACCAGTGCATGAACAACCACTTCGACCGCGACACCTGCTACGTCAGCACCATCGGGCTGTCGCAGATCGCCGCGGCGCAGTTCCTGCACGTCTACCAGCCGCGCCACTGGATCAACTGCGGCCAGGCCGGCCCGCTGGGCTGGACCATTCCCGCGGCCCTGGGCGTGCGCGCCGCCGACCCGACGCGCAAGCTGGTGGCCCTGTCGGGCGACTACGACTTCCAGTTCATGATCGAGGAGCTGGCCGTCGGCGCGCAGTTCAAGCTGCCCTACATCCACATCGTGGTCAACAACAGCTACCTCGGCCTGATCCGCCAGGCGCAGCGCGGCTTCGACATGGACTACTGCGTCCAGCTGGCGTTCGAGAACATCAACGCCGGGCCCGACGCGGGCGTCGAGCGGAACTACGGCGTCGACCACATGAAGGTGGTCGAGGGCCTGGGCTGCAAGGCGATCCGCGTGCATCGGCAGGAAGAGATGCAGCCGGCCATCCGCCGCGCCGAGGCGCTCATGGCCGAGCACCAGGTGCCGGTCGTCATCGAGGTGATGCTCGAGCGCGTGACCAACATCGCGATGGGCACCGAGATCGACGCCATCAACGAGTTCGAACCCCTGGCCGAAGGCACGGCCGATGCGCCGACGGCGATCGCCGCGGCGATGCTGGACTGAATACGGGATCGGGCAGCCGAACGCAGAGGACGCGAAGGTTGCGCAGAGGTCGCAGAAGAAATACCAAAACCTTCTGTCGTCTCCTGCGCCTTCTGCGACGCCTCTGCGCCCTCTGCGTTCGGCTGTCCGTTCTGCACGCCCTTGAAGAGACACACCATGCCCCGATTTGCCGCCAACCTCACCATGCTGTTCACCGAGCTGCCCTTCATGCAGCGATTCGAGGCCGCCGCGCGCGCCGGCTTCGAGGCGGTGGAATACCTCTTTCCCTATCCGTTCGACCAACACGAACTGGCCGCTGCGCTCAAGGCCCATGGCCTGGTGCAGGTGCTGCACAACCTGCCCGCGGGCGACTGGGATGCGGGCGAGCGCGGCATCGCCTGCCACCCGGACCGCGTGGCCGAGTTCCGGGACGGCGTGGGCCGGGCGATCGAGTACGCCACGACGCTGGGCTGCCCGCAGCTCAACTGCCTGGTCGGCAAGCTGCCTGCCGGCGCCACCCACCGGGACGTGCAGCCCACCCTGGTCGACAACCTGCGCTTCGCCGCGCGCGAGCTGGAGAAGGCCGGGCTGAGGCTGCTGGTCGAGCCCATCAACACCTTCGACATTCCCGGCTTCTTCCTCTCGCGCACCGACCAGGCGCTGGCGCTGCTGGACGCGGTGGGCTCGGACAACCTGCGCATCCAGTACGACATCTACCACGCGCAGCGCATGGAGGGCGAACTGGGTAACACGCTCTCGAAGCACCTGGCCCGCATCGGCCACATCCAGCTCGCGGACAACCCGGGCCGCGGCGAGCCGGGCACGGGCGAGATCAACTACCCGTGGCTGTTCCGGCACATCGACGCGATCGGCTACACGGGCTGGATCGGCTGCGAATACAAGCCGCGCGCCGCCACCGCCGACGGCCTGGGCTGGCGCCAGGCCCTCACCGCCTGAAGAGGAAGACCACCATGAGCAACACGACGAACACCCCCCGCCGCATCGGCTTCATCGGCCTGGGCATCATGGGCACGCCCATGGCCGGCCACCTCATCGACGCCGGGCACACCCTCTTCGTGAACACGCGCGGCGCGGTGCCCGACGCCGTTGCGGGCCGGGCCGAGGCCTGCGCCAACGCGGCCGAGGTGGCACGCCATGCGGACGTGATCTTCATCATGGTCCCCGACACCCCGGACGTGGAGAAGGTGCTCTTCGGCGAGGACGGGGTCGCTGCGGCCCTCACGGCCGGCAAGACCGTCGTGGACTGCAGCTCGATCGACCCGATCGCCACCCAGGACTTCGCGGCCCGCATCGCCGCGCTGGGCTGCGGGTACGTCGATGCCCCCGTGTCGGGCGGCGAGGTGGGCGCCAGGGCGGCCAGCCTCACCATCATGTGCGGCGGCGAGGAAGCCACCTTCGAGGCCGTGCGCCCCCTGCTCGAGACGATGGGCAGGAACGTGACGCGCGTGGGCGACGTGGGCGCCGGCCAGATCACCAAGGTCGCCAACCAGATCATCGTCGCGCTGAACATCGCCGCCGTGGGCGAAGCCCTGGTGTTCGCCAGCAAGGCCGGCGCCGACCCCGCCAAGGTGCGCCAGGCGCTGATGGGCGGCTTTGCGTCCAGCCGCATCCTGGAGGTGCATGGCGAACGCATGATCAACCGCACGTTCGCGCCCGGCTTTCGCATTGCGCTGCACCAGAAGGACCTCAACCTCGCGATGCAGAGCGCCCGCAGCCTGGGTGTCGCGCTGCCGCAGACGGCCGGCGCGGCCCAGCTCATGAACGCCTGCGCCGCGCTGGGCCACGGGCAGGACGACCATTCGGCCCTCGTGCGCGCGCTGGAGGCCCTGGCGCAACATCCGGTGATGCCCGATACGCATCGGTAAACAGAGGCTTTCGTAGTTTCACCACCCGGGAGAGGTGCCGCTTTGCGGTAGCCTCTCCTTCTGCTTTTCCGCAAGCAGAAGTCCCGTTCCAAGAACCAAGGAGAGTCTGGATGACCCAGAAGCTGTCACCGGCCGAAGAAGCGCTGCGCGACGCCGCACGCGAGTACCACCGCACGCCCGTCAAGGGCAAGATTTCGGTGACCCCCACCAAGCCGCTGATGAACCAGCGCGACCTGTCGCTGGCCTATTCGCCGGGCGTGGCCTATCCCTGCCTGGACATCCAGGCCGACCCGAGCAAGGCGGCCGAGTACACGGCGCGCGGCAACCTCGTCGGCGTGGTGACCAACGGCACCGCCGTGCTGGGCCTGGGCGACATCGGCCCGCTGGCCGGCAAGCCGGTGATGGAAGGCAAGGGCTGCCTGTTCAAGAAGTTCGCCGGCATCGACGTGTTCGACATCGAGCTGGCCGAGCGCGACCCCGACAAGCTGGTCGACATCATCGCGGCGCTGGAGCCCACGCTCGGCGGCATCAACCTCGAGGACATCAAGGCGCCCGAGTGCTTCTACATCGAGAAGAAGCTGCGCGAGCGCATGA
>JAVHYA010000102.1 GCA_031119395.1 Pseudomonadota bacterium | reverse complement strand
TACGGCATGTGCGGCCGCGCGTACTCGCCGCGCTTCCTCTGGATGTGGCCCAACGCCCGCATCAGCGTGATGGGCGGCGAGCAGGCCGCGAGCGTGCTGGCCACCGTCAAGCGCGACGGCATCGAGGCCAGGGGCGGGCAGTGGAGCGCGGAGGAAGAAGAAGCGTTCAAGGCGCCCATCCGCCAGCAGTACGAGGACCAGGGCCACCCCTACTACGCGACGGCGCGCCTGTGGGACGACGGCATCATCGACCCGGCCGACACGCGTCGCGTGCTGGCGCTGGGGCTGGCCGCTGCGCGGCATGCGCCGATCCCCGAACCGAAGTTCGGCGTCTTCCGCATGTGAGGCCCGGCCGGTGCAACTTGCGACCTACTTCGCCGCCCTTGCGCGCTACCACGCGTGGGCCACGCACAAGCTGCTGACGCACGACCTGGCAGGGCTCAGCGACGAGGACTGGCACCGCGACCTGCGCCTGTTCTTCGGCTCGGTGCATCGCACCGTCAACCATCTGCTGGTGGCCGACCACCTCTGGTACGCGCGCTTCGCGGACAACACCTCGCTGCGGCTTGCGCTGGATGCCGAGCTGCACCGCGAGCGCGCCGAACTCGTCGCCGCCCTGGGTGCCGCCGCGGACCGCTGGGCGCCGTGGGTCGAGGCCATGGATCCCTCGCGGCTCGACGGCGACCTGGCCTACACGCGCACCGACGGCCAGGTGGCGCGCATCCCCTTCGCACCCGCGCTGGGCCATGTGTTCAACCACGCGACCCACCACCGCGGCCAGATCACGGCCGGCGTGACGGCGCTGGGCCACGAAGGCCCGTCGCTGGACTGGTCCCGCTTCCTGCAACTCGACGCGAAAGCCAAAGCATGAGCGACTTCACCACCCTCGAACTGCACCTGGACGGCGCCGTGGCGCGCATCTGGCTCAACCGGCCGGAGATGCGCAACGCCATCGACGATGTGTTCATCCGCGAACTCTCGGCCGCCTTCGCGCAGGCCGAGGCGGCCCCCGCGGTGCGCGTGGTGGTGCTCGGCGGCCGCGGGCCGGCCTTCTGCGCGGGCGCCAACCTCAACTGGATGAAGAAGGCCGCCGAGTACACGCAGGCGCAGAACCTGCAGGACGCCGCGGGCCTGGCGACCATGCTGCGCACGCTGCACCACAGCAGCAAGCCGGTGGTCGCGCGCATCCAGGGCGACGTGTACGCGGGCGGCATGGGCATCGTCTCGGCCTGCGACATCGCGATCTCGGTCGACACGGCGAACTTCTGCCTCAGCGAAGTCAAGATCGGCCTCATTCCCGCCACGATCAGCCCGTACGTGATCCGGGCGATGGGTGCACGTGCGGCGCAGCGCTACTTCCTCACCGCCGAGCGTTTCCCGGCGGCCGAGGCGCATCGCATCGGCCTCGTGCACGAGGTGGTGGCGGCCGAGGCGCTCGATGCGAAGGTGGACGAGATCGTCAAGTCGCTCTCGGGCGCCGCGCCCGCCGCGCTGGGCGAATGCAAGCGCCTGCTGCGCGACGTGACCGGCCAGCCCATCACCGACGAACTGACGCAGGAGACGGTGCGCCGCATTGCCGCCATCCGCGCCACCGACGAGGCGCGCGAGGGGCTGCGCTCCTTCCTCGAGAAGCGCAAGCCGACGTGGTTGACGCAGCCATGAGAGACGGACATCCGTACGCGAAGGGCGCCAAAGTGGCGCGAAGGACGCGACAAGACTCATTCCAAGTGCTTGGGTGTCTTTCGCGCCCTTCGTGCGACTTCGGCAGTTCCTTCTCGTACGCACCTTCGGGTTCGAGGACCACCGGACCATGAACAGCTTCGACATGTCCCAGCTCGTCGCCCTGGCCGCAGCCCTCGGCTGGGCGAGCGGCGTGCGGCTGTACCTGGTGGTGCTGCTCGTGGGGCTGGCCGGCTACCTGGGCTGGGTGCCGCTGCCCGGCGGGCTGCACGTGCTGGCGCACCCGATCGTGCTGGCCGTGAGCGGCTTCCTGGTGTTCGTCGAATTCTTCGCCGACAAGATCCCGGGCCTCGATTCGCTGTGGGACATGGTCCACACGGCCATCCGCATCCCGGCCGGTGCCGCGCTCGCGGCCTCGGTGTTCGGCGCCGACCATGCCGCCATGGCCGTGGTCGCGGCCCTGCTGGGAGGCGGCTTCGCGGCCACGGCGCATGCGGCCAAGGCCACCACGCGGGCAGCCATCAACACCTCGCCCGAGCCCTTCTCCAACATCGGCACCTCGCTGGTGGAAGACGCCGCCGTGCCCACCGGGCTGTGGCTGGCGGTGGCGCATCCACTGGTGTTCCTCGTGCTCTTCGTGCTGCTGCTGGTGTCCAGCGTGTGGCTGATCCGGAAGAGCTGGCGCTTCCTGCGCGGGCTGGTCACGCGGCTCACGCGCATCTTCAGCGGCCGACCCGACCCGGGTGTCGAGCCCGCCTTCCGACTCAAGAAATCCTCCACGGGAGACACCCCGAATGTTCAAGAAGATCCTGATCGCCAACCGCGGTGAGATCGCCTGCCGTGTCGCGGCCACCGCACGTCGCATGGCCATCCGGACGGTCGCCGTGTATTCCGATGCCGACGCGCATGCCAACCACGTGCGTGCCTGCGACGAGTCGGTGCACCTGGGCGGCAGTGCGCCCAAGGACAGCTACCTGCGCTGGGAGAAGATCATCGCGGCCGCCAAGGCCACGGGCGCCCAGGCCATCCACCCGGGCTACGGCTTCCTGTCGGAGAACGAGGATTTCGCGCGCGCCTGCGCCGAGGCGGGGCTGGTGTTCATCGGCCCGCCGGCCGAGGCCATCCTCGCCATGGGCCTGAAGGCCGAGTCCAAGCGCCTGATGGAACAGGCCGGCGTGCCCCTGGTGCCCGGCTACCACGGCGCCGACCAGGACCCGGCCCTGCTGCAGCGCGAGGCCGACCGCATCGGCTACCCCGCGCTCATCAAGGCCAGCGCCGGCGGCGGCGGCAAGGGCATGCGCATCGTCGAGAAGAGCGAGGATTTCGCGGCGGCCCTGGCCAGCTGCCAGCGCGAGGCGATCAACAGCTTCGGCAGCGATGCGGTGCTGATCGAGAAATACGTGCAGCGCCCGCGCCACATCGAGATCCAGGTCTTCGGCGACACGCAGGGCCACTGCGTCTACCTGTTCGAGCGCGACTGCTCGGTGCAGCGCCGCCACCAGAAGGTGCTGGAGGAGGCGCCTGCACCCGGCATGACCGAGGCCATGCGCAAGCAGATGGGCGAGGCGGCCGTCAACGCCGCGCGTGCCGTCAACTATGTCGGTGCGGGCACCGTCGAATTCATCGTCGAGCAGACGGGCGGCTACGACGCGCCGGAAGCCATGAAGTTCTACTTCATGGAGATGAACACGCGCCTGCAGGTCGAGCATCCCGTGACCGAAGCGATCACCGGCCTGGACCTCGTCGAATGGCAGTTGCGCGTCGCGGCCGGCGAGCCGCTGCCGCTGCGGCAGGACCAGTTGCAGATCCACGGCCACGCGATCGAGGCGCGCATCTGCGCCGAGAACCCCGACAACAACTTCCTGCCCGCCACCGGCACGCTGCACGTGTACCGCAAGCCGGCGCAGCACACGGCCTTCCAGCGCAGCCGCGTTCGCGTGGACGACGGCGTGCGCGAGGGCGGGGAGATCTCGCCCTTCTACGACTCGATGATCGCCAAGCTCATCGTGCACGGCGCCACGCGTGCCGAGGCGCTGGCCCGGCTCGACGCGGCGCTGGCGCAGGTGCACATCGTCGGCGTGGCGACCAACGTGCAGTTCCTGCGCGGCGTGCTGGCCACCGAGTCCTTCTCGCAGGCGAAGCTCGACACGGCGCTCATCGAGCGCGAGCGCGCGGTGCTGTTCGACCGCGAGCCGCTGGGGCTGCCGCTGGCGGTGGCCGCGGCCGTCACGCAGCAGGTCCTGGGCGAGTGGCCGGGCACGCAGGGTGGGCCGGCCACGGGCTTCGCGCGACGCGATGGCTGGCGCGCGCTGGGCGCGTACACGCGGCCCTTCGAGTTCGAGTTCCATGGCGAGCCCGTGAGCGCGCTGCTGACCTACACGCACGACGGCGGGCTGCACCTCGCGGTCGGGGACACGGCCGGCCCGCTGGTCGTCGGCCGTCTTCCCGATGGCCGCATCGAAGTCGAGTTCGCCGGCGGCCGCCATACCTTCGAGGTGTACCGGCTGCAATCGGTCGCCCACATCTTCGGCGCCCAGGGCGCGACCCGCATCACCGCGGTCGATCGGCTGGCCCACGCGGGCGACACGCAGGCCGAGGGCGGCCGCCTCACGGCACCCATGCCGGGCAAGGTCGTCTCCTTCGCCGTCAAACCCGGCGACAAGGTCGCCAAGGGCCAGGCGCTGGCGGTGATGGAGGCGATGAAGATGGAGCACACCATCGCCGCCCCGGCCGACGGCACGGTGGAGGAGCTGCTCTTCGCGCCCGGCGACCAGGTGACCGAGGGCGCGGAACTGCTGCGCCTGGCCGCCTGATCGCCTGCACGCCGGGCGTCGGCCTCAGACCTGCGCCATCCCGCCGTCGACGAAGAGCTCGATCCCGTTGACGAAGCTGGCCGCGTCGGAGGCGAGGAAGGCGACGGCCTTGCCGACCTCCTCCGGCTCGCCCAGGCGGCCGAGCGGGATCTGCGAGGCCAGGGCGTCGAACAGGCCCTGGCGCGCCTCGTCGGGCACCAGGCCCCCCAGGCCGGGCGTGCGAATCGGGCCGGGGCTCACGGCGTTGACCCGGATGCGGCGGTCCTTGAGGTCCAGCGCCCACGAGCGCGCGAAGTTGCGCACCGCCGCCTTGCTGGCGCTGTAGACGCTGAAGGCGGCCGTGCCCTGGATGGCCGCGGTGGACGAGGTCAGGATGACCGAGGCCCCGTCGCGCAGCAGCGGCAGCGCCTTCTGCACCGTGAACAGCACGCCGCGCACGTTGGTGCCGAAGATGCGGTCGAAGTGCTCTTCGGTGATCGCCCCCAGCGGCAGCATGTCGCCGCCGCCCGCATTCGCGAAGAGGATGTCGAGCCGGCCCGCGCTCTTGGCGATCTGCGCATAGACGGCGTCGAGATCGGCCAGCACCGAGGCGTCGGCGCGCAGGGCCGTCGCGGCGGGGCCGAGCGCCGCCACGGCGGCGTCGAGTTCCGCCTGCCTGCGGCCGGTGATGAAGACGCGGGCGCCCTGGGCCACGAGTTCCCGTGCGGCGCCCAGGCCGATGCCCGTGCTCCCGCCCGTGACCAGGGCGATCTTTCCGTGGAGTGGCTTGTTGATGGTGTGTTTCTTTCGTTGATGCGAGGTGTCGCGTGCATGGCCTGCCGGTTCGGCGCGGGGCGGCGTGCAGCCCATGGCCATGAATGTAGGCATCGATCATTCGAAGAAAAATGGCAAGCAATGGAATGACTATCCATGTGCATGGATAATCGACGCGACGCCGGTCAGGAGCATCGATGGATCAATTGCAGGCCATGCGCGCCTTCACCCGCGTCGTCGAGGCGGGCAGCTTCACGCGCGCCGCCGACTCGCTGGACATGCCCAACGCCACGGTGAGCAAGCTGGTGCAGGACCTCGAGGCGCACCTGGGCGCGCGGCTGCTGCAGCGGACCACGCGCAGGCTCACCGTCACGCGCGAGGGGCACGACTACTACGCCAAGGCACTGCGCGTGCTGCGCGACCTGGACGACATCGACGCCTCCTTCAACCTCGCCCGCGGCAAGCCGCGCGGACCGCTGCGCATCGATGTGGGCGGCTCGACCGCGCGCGACGTGCTCATCCCGCTGCTGCCCGATTTCGTGGCGCGCTACCCGGACATCCGCATCGACCTGGGCGTGTCCGACCGTGCGGTCGACCTGGTCGGCGACAACGTCGACTGCGTGATCCGCGGCGGCCCGCTCGACAGCTCCTCGCTCGTGGCGCGCTCGCTGGGCGAGGCGGTGATGGTCACCTGCGCCAGCCCGCAGTACCTGAAGCAGTACGGCGTGCCGGCCTACCCCGAGGAACTCAAGAACGGCCACCGGCTCGTCAGCTATGTCTCGACGCTCAACGGGCGGGCCGTGCCCTTTCGCTTCGTGCATCGCGGCGAGAAGTCCGAACTCAAGCTCGAGCACCGCTTCGGCGTCAACGAAAGCAACGCACACCTGGCCGCCGGCCTCGCCGGGCTGGGCATCATCCAGACCTTCGCCTATGCCGCCGGGCCAGCGCTTCGGGCAGGCACGCTGGTGGAGATCCTGCGCCGGTGGCGGCCATCGCCGTACCCCTTCCATGTGGTCCATCCGCACCACCGGCATGTGACCCATCGGCTGCGCGTGTTCATCGACTGGCTGGTCGAGCGCTTTCCGGCGGCGGTCGGCGGCGGCTTGCCGCGTTGACGCGCGCCCGTGCGGCGCGTGCGGATCGGCGTTTCGCCGACGCGTCCGCCGGCGCCCTGGCGGCACCCGTCAGCGCCGGCCGGTGGCATTGCCATGCCCGCAGAATCGGGGCATGACGACCAAGATCATTCTCTGCCTGACCGACATCAAGGCCGCCCCCTGGATCGAGGGCCTGCGCGCGGCGCTGCCCGATGCCGACATCGCCGACTGGCAGCCCGGCGCCCCGCAGGCCGACTTCGCCATCGTGTGGGCGCCGCCGCAGGCATTCATCGACGAACAGGCCGGCGGGCTGAAGGCGATGTTCAACATCGGCGCCGGCGTCGACGCCATCCTGGCGCGGCAGCTGCCGCCCGCCCTGAAGGTGGTGCGCCTGGACGACGCCGGCATGTCGGTGCAGATGGCGGAGTACGTGTGCCATGCGCTGATCCGCCACTTCCGCGAGTTCGACGTCTACGAGGCCGAGGCGCGGCAGGGCCGCTGGGTCTACCGCAGGCCGCTGGAGCGGGCCGACTTTCCGGTCGGCATCCTGGGGCTGGGCGTGCTGGGCGAGCGCGTCGCGAAGGCCGTGCAGCAATTCGAGTTCCCCGTGCTGGGCTGGAGCCGAACGCCCAAGGCCATCGAGGGCGTGCGCACCTTCGCGGGCGAGGCGCGGCTGGGCGACTTCCTGGTCGGCACGCGCGTGCTGGTCAACCTGCTGCCGCTGACCGACGCCACGCGCGGCATCCTCAACCGGCAGACCCTGTCGGCGCTGCGGCCGGGCGGCTACCTGATCCACATCGCGCGCGGCGGCCACCTGGTCGAGGAGGACCTGATCCCGCTCATCGACAGCGGCCACCTGGCCGGCGCCACGCTCGACGTCTTCCAGCAGGAGCCGCTGCCGGCGCAGCACCCCTTCTGGCGCCACCCGAAGATCACCGTGACGCCGCATGCCTCGGCCCGCACGCTGCGCCGCGAGACCATCGCGCAGATCGCCGGCAAGATCGCTGCGCTCTCGCGCGGCGAGCCCATCGCGGGCGTGGTGGACCTCGTGCGCGGCTACTGAGCGCCCCCGGGCCGGCTGCGCCGAGCCCACCCCGCGGGGCACGGGAAGAGCGGGGGGCGGCGCGGCGTTGTTCCGAGCGCCGGGTCCGACAAAAGCCCTTGGCTTGCCCGGGGTCGCCCGTCACGGGCTGGGCAAGCGGCCCCGGCGCGCACACACTGGCGACTCCGCTGACACGAGGAGCCATCGCATGAACGATCTTTCCATGCCCGGGCTGTCGCGCCGCCGGGTGGGCATCGCCTGCGCCGCCGCCGCCTGCCTGGCCGTCGCGCCGCTGGCGCAGGCCCACCATGGCTGGTCCTGGGCCGACAGCGAGCAGATGACGCTCGACGGCCACATCGAGCGCATCTCGATGGCCCCGCCGCATCCCACGCTGCACGTGAAGGCCGCCGACGGGGTGTGGCAGGTCGACCTGGGCAATCCGTCCCAGACCGAGCGCTCCGGCTTCACCGGCACCACCGGCAAGGTCGGCGATGCGATCGTGGTGCTGGGCAACCGCGACAAGGACCGCCAGCAGCGCCACATGAAGGCGGTGCGCATCACCCTGGCCGGCAAGAACTACGACATGTACCCGGAAAGGATCAAGGAGTGACCCTCCGCATGCCGCTTCGCGGCGCCCCCTTCCGGTTCCCGAAGGGGGCTGAGCCCGTACTCGAAAGGTCCGGTGGACCTTTCGAGACTGGCGAAGGGCGAGGCCACTGGCCTCGCGCGGTCTGCAAGACCTCCCCGGCGGCCTGGCCCAGCCAGTTGCGCGCGTGCCCCGGCATCACGACTGTCCGGGGCGCTGGTCGAGCGCCGCGCGCGAACACGCTGCGTCCCTAGCAAGGCCGGGCATGGCGCCGCCTCTCGTCGAGGCCCTTGGCCGCTGGCCCGGCGCGCAGTGGCTGCAGGGCTCGGGCACGGCCTACCTGGTGGTCAACGCGCTGCACATCCTGGGCATCGGGCTGCTGGTCGGCGCGATCCTGCCGCTGGACCTGCGGCTGGCAGGGTTCTTCCGCCGCGTGCCGCTCGCACCGCTGGTCGATGTCCTGGCGCGTGCGGCGGCGGTCGGCGTGGCCCTGGCGTTGACCACGGGCCTCTGGCTCTTCACCGTCAAGCCCGGGGACTACTGGGTCAACACGGCCTTCCGCATCAAGCTGCTGCTGCTCGCGCTGGCGCTGCTGAACGTGGTTTGGCAGCACCGCGGCGGCGCGCTCGCGGCGGCGGCGGCGTCGGGGCGGGTGCCGACCGGCATGCGGCTGCGGGCCCTGGCGTCGTGCGTGCTGTGGCTCTCGGTGCTGCTGGCGGGGCGCTGGATCGGCTTTCTCTGACCCGGCGCGCTGGCAGCATTTGCAACCCACTTGGCAGGCAATGGCAAGGCATTTGGCGTAGGCTCGCTCCCCATGCGCCGGCGGCCCTGGCCGTGCAGGCGACGTCCCCACGACCTGCGAGACATGCCCATGCCCCTTCCCACCCGCGTCCGCCTCATCGACGTCGGCCCGCGCGACGGCCTGCAGAACGAGAAGCAGCCCGTGCCCGCCGCCGTGAAGATCGAACTCGTGCAGCGCCTGCAGGACGCCGGCCTGCGCGAGATCGAGGTCACCAGCTTCGTGAGCCCCAAGTGGGTGCCGCAGATGGGCGACAACGCAGAGGTCATGCACGGCATCCGCCGCCGCGAGGGCGTGCGCTACTCGGTGCTCACGCCCAACATGAAGGGCTTCGAGGCCGCGATCGCCGCGCCGCGCGCCGAGTGGCCGGACGAGATCGTCGTCTTCGGCGCCGCCAGCGAGGCCTTCAGCCAGAAGAACATCAACTGCTCGATCGCCGAGAGCATCGAGCGCTTCGCGCCCGTGGTCGAGGCCGCGCGCGCCAAGGGCATCGCCGTGCGCGGCGCGATGAGCTGCACGGTCGGCTGCCCCTACGAAGGCGACATCGCGCCGGAGAAGGTGAAGTACCTGGCCGGGCTCATGAAGGGCATCGGCGTGGCGCGCGTGGACGTGGCGGACACCATCGGCGTCGGCACGCCGCGCAAGGTGCAGGCGGCGCTGGAGGCCACGCTGGCGCACTTCGCCGTCGACGAGGTTTCGGGCCACTTCCACGACACCTACGGCCAGGCGCTGTCGAACACGCTGGCCGCGCTGGAGCTGGGGGTGTGGAACCACCAGTCCTCGGTGGCCGGCCTGGGCGGCTGCCCCTACGCCAAGGGGGCGACGGGCAACGTCGCGACGGAGGACGTGGTCTACATGCTGCACGGCATGGGCATCGACACCGGCATCGACCTCGATGCGCTGATCGACACGGGGGTGTTCATCAGCCAGGCCCTGGGCCGCGAACCCAACTCGCGCGCCTCGAAGGCGATCCGCACCAAGCGGGCGGGTTGAGGGGCCGGGCCGGGCCCGCGCGGTTCCCGGCGCGGGATCGTCACGAACGTGACGACTTCGGCTGCAGCGCCCGTGCGGCGGGCGCTGCGGGCCGATTGCACTTTCGCCTTCAGCGTCCGAAGGCGCGCAGGCCGAGCAGCACCACGACCGCCACGGCCAGCAGCAGCGTGCTCCATTGCCAGAAGCGCACCGGGTGCCGCTCCACCAGCGGCAGCGTGCCGGTGCGCAGGAAGGCGGGCCCCGGCTGGTGCAGGTCGAACACGAACTCGGACACCGTCTCCTGCCGCCGCAGCGGGTCCGGCTGCAGGGCCTTGTGCAGCACCGCATCCAGCCACGGCGGCAGCTCGGGCCGGAACTGCCGCAGCGGCACGTAGCGCAGCCGGCGCACGTCGGCCGGCGTGCGCACGCGCGCGGCGTCCAGGCCGTAGGGCAGCTGGCCGCCCAGCAGGTGGTAGGTGAGCACGGCCAGCGCGAACAGGTCCGAGCGCTCGCTGCTGCCGGGGCCGACGAAGTACTCGGGCGCCGTGTACTGGAGCGTGCCCGCGACCTCGCCGTCCCTCGTGCTGCCGCCGGCCTCCGCCAGCCCTGCGACATGCACCCCGCCGAGGTCGATCAGGCGGACGGTGCCGCCGCGGTCGATCATCACGTTCTCCGGCCGCAGGTCCTGGTGCAGCATCTCGCGACGATGCAGGGCCTGGAGGCCCTGGGCGATCTGTGCGACGAGGCCGCGCACGGCCTCGAGCGCCGGCCGCGGATGGTCGATTCGCCACTGCGCCAGCGTGATGCCCTCGATGTAGTCCAGCGCCACGCACAGGTGGCGGCGCGGGCGTTCGGCCGCCGCGGCACGCACCACGTGCGGGCTGTCGATGCGCCGCGCCACCCATTCCTCCAGCGCGAAACGGTCGAGCTGCGCCGGCTGATCGCGCAGGTCCGACGCCGGCACCTTCAGGGCTGCGGCCTGGCCCGTGGTGTCGTCGGTGGCCAGCCACACCTGGCTGCGCGCGCTGTGGTGCAGCTCGCGCACGAGCGTGAAGCCTTCGAAGGACTGGCCGGCCGACAGCGCGGGCGGCCACGCCAGCCCCTCGCGCGCGGCGATGTGCAGCGTGGCGTCGGGCGGCGGCAGTGCGTCGACCCGCAGCAACTGCACGGTGGCGTCGTCCTCGCTGCCGTGCGCGCGGGCCTGCGCGACCAGCGCCTGCGCCGCGGCATCGAGCGCACCCCCGCAGCCCGCCAGCGCCGCCTGCACGGCCGCCGCGTCGAGGCCGGCATGCGCGCCGTCGGTGGCCAGCAGGTACAGCTCCCCGGCCTCGGCCTCCCAACAGTCGTAGTCGATCTCCACGTGCGGCCCGGTGCCGAGCGCGCGGGCCAGGTACGACTCGGCGGACGAGAGGTGGACGCGGTGGTCCTGCGTGAGCTGCTCGAGCGCCTGCGCATGGACCCGGTACACCCGCGCATCGCCCACGTGCAGCAGGTGCAGCCGCCGGCCCTTGAGAACCAGCGCGCTGAAGGTGCAGACCTGGCCGCGGTCGCGGTCGAAGCGGGCATCGCCGCGCTGGTTCTGCGCGTGCAGCCAGGCGTTGGTGGCATCGAGCACCTGCCGTGCCGAGCGGCGCGTGGACCAGGCCTCGGGGGTGGCGTAATAGTCGTCGAGGAAGCAGCGCACCGCCGCGGCGCTCGCGATCTGGCTCACGGCGCTGGAGCCGATGCCGTCGGCCAGCGCCAGGGCCACGCCCTTGGTGGCCAGCAGGTGGCCCTCGGGCAGCACCGCGCCGTGGAAGTCCTGGTTCGGCCCCGCATGCCCCGGGGCCGAGTGCTGGCCGATGGCGACGCGCGGGCTGTCCGCCATCCTGGCCGGCCTCAGGCGGTGGCGCGCGAAGCCGTGCTGCGAGCGGCCGCCGGGGCGGTGGTCGTCACCACGCGCTTGGGCGCGGTCTTGTAGTGCGTGGAGTAGAGCGTGGCGCCGACGAAGGTCAGGCCGCCGACCAGGTTGCCCAGCACGGTGGGCAGCTCGTTCCAGATGAAGTAGTCCATCAGCGTGAAGTTGCCGCCCAGCATCAGGCCGGTGGGGAACAGGAACATGTTGACGATCGAGTGTTCGAAGCCCATGTAGAAGAACACCATGATCGGCATCCACATCGCGATGGCCTTGCCCGACACGCTGGTGGACATCATGGCCGCGACCACGCCGGTGGACACCATCCAGTTGCACATCACGGCCCGGATGAACAGCGTGAGCATGCCGGCCGCGCCATGGGCCGAGTAGCCCAGCGTGCGGCCTTCGCCGATGTGGCCCAGCTTCTGGCCGATGGCGTTGGGCGCCTCGGAGAAGCCGAAGGTGAAGATGATGGCCATGAACACGGCCACGGTGAGCGCGCCGGCGAAGTTGCCCACGAACACCAGGCCCCAGTTGCGCCACACGCCGCGCCAGGTGGCGCCGGGGCGCTTGTCGATCACCGCGAGCGGCGCCAGCGTGAACACGCCGGTGAGCAGGTCGAAACCCATCAGGTACAGCATGATGAAGCCGACCGGGAACAGCATCGCGCCGACCAGCGCGTTGCCGGTGTTGACGGTGACGGTGACCGCGAAGGCGGCCGCGAGCGCGAGGATGGCGCCGGCCATGTAGGCGCGGATCAGCGTGTCGCGGGTGGACATGAGGAGCTTGGATTCGCCGGCATCGACCATCTTGGTCACGAATTCGGCAGGGGCGAGATAGGCCATGGTTTCTTTCCTTGAAGGGTGAGGCGGCGTTCAGGCGGACGGCGCGAGGCAGACGAAGACGCGGCCGTCGTCGGCACGCACGGCATGGGCGCGCACCGAGTGCTCGGCGGCTTCCACGCACTCGCCGGTGGCGAGGTCGAAGTGGTTCTTGTAGAGCGGCGAGGCGACGACGATGCGTTCGCCCAGGTTGCCGACCAGGCCGCGCGCCAGCACGCTGGCGCCGGACTTGGGGTCGACGTTGTCGATGGCGTAGAGCCGGTCGGCACCGACGCGGAAGACCGCGACGTGGCGGCCGTGCACGCGGGCGCAGACGCCGGTGTCGGGCAGGATCTCGTCGAGGCGGCACACGGGCGTCCAGCCCGTGGCGGCATCGAGGGTCCATTCGGGGGCAGGCATGTTCATGGTGGGGTCCTTTCGGGGGCGGGGCTCAGGCCGGCGTGGCTTCGCCGGCGGCGCGCTCTTCGGCGCGGGCGGGCCGGATCTGCCCGCGGTCGTTGACGAACACGATGTGCTCGTCCGGCTTGTCGCTGTTGACGAAGCTGCGGAAGCGCTGGCGCACCTCGGGCGTGGTCACGGCGGTCTTCCATTCGCACTGGTAGGTGTCGACCACGTGCTGCATCTGCGCCTCGAGCTCGGCGCCCAGGCCCAGGCTGTCGCCGATCAGCACGTCCTTGAGGTAGTCCAGGCCGCCCTCGAGCGATTCGCGCCAGGTGCTGGTGCGCTGCAGCCGGTCGGCGGTGCGCACGTAGAACATCAGGAAGCGGTCGATGAGGCGGATCAGCTCGGCCTTGGACAGGTCCGAGGCGATGAGCTCGGCGTGGCGCGGCTTCATGCCGCCGTTGCCGCAGACGTACAGGTTCCAGCCCTTGTCGGTGGCGATGATGCCCACGTCCTTGCCCTGCGCCTCCGCGCATTCGCGCGTGCAGCCCGAGACGCCGAACTTGATCTTGTGCGGCGCACGCAGGCCCTTGTAGCGGTTCTCCAGTTCGACCGCGAGGCCCACCGAGTCGTCCACGCCGTAGCGGCACCAGGTGCTGCCCACGCAGCTCTTGACCGTGCGCAGCGACTTGCCGTAGGCGTGGCCCGACTCGAA
>JAVHYA010000039.1:33910-46496 GCA_031119395.1 Pseudomonadota bacterium | reverse complement strand
GCTATGGATTCGATAGCGGCTCCGTGGTCGGCCTGTGGCCATGCCTTCGCAAGATTCGTGAACTAATTCACTGAAATGTTGTGCGCATCTTGCGCCGACGGCCCCTTGCAATCGCTTTCCTGTCGCCGGCCCTGGCGAGCCGGCGCGGCCGAGCCTTAGACTCCGCCGCCATGTTCTCCCGCAGCCGTGCACGTCCGGCGGCTGGCGCGACCCCCGTTCTCCCGGCGCAGGCCGAGCGCGTCGAGCGGTGGATGCGGCGGCGGCTCCTGTCCTTCGCCCGAAAGACCTTCGCTCCCCATGCCCTGTCGGCGCTGCTGGTCGGCGGGGTGTACTGGTCGCTCACCCATCGCCGGGCCGTGTTCCTGTGGCTGGGGCTGGCGGCCGTGGCGCTGGTGGCCCGGCTCGCGGTGGCCCTGGCCAACGAGCGGCGCTATCCCGCGACCGAGCACCCCGACGGCCCGCCCGGCGGCGAAGCGCCCTACCTGGGGCCCTTGCTCGCGCTGTCGATCGTGTGGGGGCTTTCGCCCTTCCTCCTGCTGCCGCCCGGTCCGTTGAACGTGGAGCTGGCGGCCCTGCTGGGCGTGGCGCTGTGCGCGATGCTCATGGGGTCCGTGCCCGCCGTCGCGCTGTGGCGGCCGGCCATCGCGGCCTGGCTGGTCCCGCTCACTGCGGGCATGGCCGTGTACGGGGCGATGCACGGCGGTCCGGCGGGCTGGTTCCTGTGCCTGGGCATCCTGCTCTTCTCGGCCTGGATCGCACGCCTGGCCCTGGCCCAGCGGCAGATGATCGCCAACAGCGTGGCCATGCAGTTCGAGATGGAGGCGCTGAGCGAGCAGCTGGCCGCGCAGAAGGGCGACCTGGAGCGGCTCAACGAGGAGCGCACGCGCTTCTTCGCCTCGGCCAGCCACGACCTGCGCCAGCCGGTGCATGCGTTGGCGCTCCTGTCGGACGCGATGCGCCGCGAGCTGGCCGACCACCCGGCCCGCCCCATGGCCGAGCAGGTGGGCGTCGCCACGGCCTCCGTCGGCCACCTGCTCGACGCCATGCTGGACATCTCGCGCATCGATGCCGGCGCCGTGCAGGCGGTGGCCAAGCCCGTGGCGCTGGTGGACGTCTTCGCGCACCTGTCGCAGGTGCAGGGGCCGCGCGTGCAGGCGGCCGGCCTGAGCCTGCGTGTGCAGGCCAGCGGCCACACGCTCGACACCGACGCGGTGCTGCTGCTGCGCATCCTGTCCAACCTGGTGGACAACGCCATCAAGCATGCGCCGCGAGCGCTGGGCGGCCGCCGCATCCTGGTGACGGCGCGGCGCCGCGGCGCCGGCCTGCGCATCGCCGTGCGCGACGAGGGGCCCGGCGTGGCGGCCGAACACCTGCCGCGCCTGTACGAGGAGTTCTACCAGGTGGGCAATCCGGAGCGCGACGCCGCGCGCGGCCTGGGCATCGGCCTGGCCGTCGTGCGGCGGCTGGCGGCACTGCTGGGGGGCCGCACCGGCGTGCATTCGGTGCCGGGGCGGGGCAGCGCCTTCTGGGTCGACCTGCCGCTGAGCGCGGGGCAGGGGCCGGTCTCGGGCTTCGGCGAGAGCACGCTGGCACCGATGGCGGCCGAAGCCAGCACGCCGATGCACCTGGAGCCCGTGCACTCCCACACGCACACGCACACCCTGCATTCGCGCCAGCCCAACGTGCTGCTGCTGGACGACGAGCGTGCCGTCGGCGATGCGATGCGCCTGTGGCTGCAGCCGTACTGCAGCGCCGTGCATGCCACGCGCACCCTGGCCGAGGCGCAGGCCGTGGTGGCCCGCGAGGGCGCTGCACTGGACGTGATGCTGGTGGACTTCCGCCTCGCCGGCGCGGTCAACGGCATCGAGGCCGTGCATCGCCTGCGTCGCGCGGCCGGGCGCGAACTGCCGGCGATCCTCATCACCGGCGACACCGAGCCGGCGCGCGTGCGTGCCGCCTACGACAGCGGCCTGGCCGTCGTGTTCAAGCCGGTGCAGCCGCAGCTTCTGGCGCAGATGCTGCAGGCGGCGGCCGCAACACCCGGCTGAACGCGTCGGCGTCGACATTGCCGCCGGTGAGCGCCACGCCGATCCGCCGGCCGGCCCAGCGCCCGCGCTGCTGCCAGGCCGCGGCCAGCGCCGCGGCGCCGGCGCCCTCGGCGACGTTGTGCGTGGCGCGAAAGAGCAGGCGCATCGCCGACGCCACTTCCTCGTCCGTCACGGCCACCACGTCCTCGGCCTCGCGCCGGATCACTTCCAGCGACTCCGGCACCGGCGTGCGGCAGGCCATGCCGTCGGCCAGCTGCGTGTCCGCCGGCGCATCCATCGGCCGGCCGGCGCGCCAGGAATCGAGGTACGCCGTGGCATGCGCCGACACCACGCCGACCAGCTTCGTCCTCACGCCCACGTGCGCCCGCGCCGCGGCCGCGCCGGCGAAGCCCGAGCCCAGGCCGATGGGCACGAACAGCACCTCGGGCGGCGCGTGCTTCAGCGCCTCGAAGAACTCGACGTACGCCGTCGCCACGCCGCGCACCAGGTCGCGGTGGAAGGAGGGCACGCGGTGCAGCCCGTGCGTCACCGCCAGCGCCGCCGCGTGGTCGGCCGCGGCCTGGAAGTCCTCGCCGTGCTCCACCAGCGTCACGCCCAGAGCGCGCATGGCGGCGTTCTTCTCGACCGAGTTGCCGTTCGGCACCACGATGGTCGCCGCCAGGCCGTGGCGCCGGGCCGCGAAGCCGACCGACTGGCCATGGTTGCCGCGCGTGGCGCTGATCACGTGGCGCACCGCAGGCTGCAGCCGCGCCAGCGCCTCGAAGTAGGTCAGGCCGCCGCGGATCTTGAAGGCGCCGGCGGGCGTGTGGTTCTCGTGCTTGACCCACACCTGCGCGCCCAGCGCCTCGGCCAGCAGCGGCCAGGCGTACTGCGGCGTGGCCGGCAGGGCGGCATAGACGGTGCGCTGCGCGTCGGCGATCTCCTCGCGGGCGAATGTCATCGGCGCGGCCATCACTTGCGCTCCGGCATGGCGATGCGCAGGGCCAGCAGGGCCAGCACGCTGCCCATCACCCAGCGCTGGGCGCGCAGCCAGGCCTCGCTCCTGGACAGGAAGGCCGTGATGCCCGCCGCGCCCATCACCAGGGCGCAGTTCACCGCGCCGCTGACGCCGATCTGCACCACGCCCAGCTGCAGGCTCTGCAGCAGCACCGAGCCCTTCTCGGGATGCAGGAACTGCGGGAAGAAGGACAGGTAGAACATCGCCACCTTGGGGTTGAGCACGTTGGTGACGAAGCCCATGCTGAAGAGCTTGCCGGGCGGGTCGGCCGGCAGCACGCGGGCCTGGAACGGCGCCGTGCCGCCCGGCCGCACCGCCTGCCATGCGAGCCACATCAGGTAGGCCGCGCCGGCCAGGCGGATCGCATCGAACGCGAAGGGCACGGCCGCCAGCAGGGCGGTGAGGCCCAGCGCCGCCGCCAGCAGGTGCACCACGAAACCGAGCAGCACGCCGCCCAGCGAGACGAGTCCGGCCGCGCGCCCCTGGCACAGCGCGCGCGAGACGCAATAGATCATGTTCGGCCCCGGCGTGAGCACCAGCACCAGCGCGGCGAGGGAGAAGAAGAGGAGGTCGTGCAGCGACAGCATCAATGCCCCCCGGCCGCCCGAAGGCATTGAAGCGCCCCCGAGGGGCTGAGGGCCGCGGCTCCCAGCTTGCCTGCGCAAGCTGGGGCGGCCCGAAGGGACGTCGCGTCTCGCGACGTCTTGTCCAGCGATACGCGAAGCGATGAGCGTGGGGGCTTTGTCATTTCACAGTCCTTTGGATTCGAGGGCCACGGGGCCCTTGGGCGTCATCAGTTGTGCGATGAAGTTGGGTGTGCCGGCTTTCACCGTGATCAGGTCCTTGGCGCCGACCGTCGCGAGCGCAGCCTGCAGCACCTCCGGCCGCGGATGCGTGGCCTCCAGCGCCAGCAGGCTCAGGCCCGAGGGCGCGAAGCCGTCGGCCGGATGCACGCCGCCCCACTGGATCAGCGTCGGCAGCGCGCCGTAGAACAGGCGCTGGCCGTCGTCGCGCACGGTGATCTGCCAGTCCAGGCGCCCCTGGGGCGTCTCGCGCGAGGCGGCCAGCACCTGGCCGCGGTCGATGTGCGACTGCTGTGCAGCGAGCGCATGCACGGCGGCCCGCGCGTCGGGCACGCGCGCCACCCAGTGCACCAGGCGCGGGCCCGCCGTGGCCAACGCGGCCCGCAGCGCCGGGTCGTCGAGATCGAACCAGCGCCGCTGGTGGCGGGCGCGCGCGGGCGCCGCCGCGGGGTCGATGGCGATGATCTCGAAATAGCAGCGCGGAAAGCGCTCGCCGCCCAGGGCCAGCAAGCGGTTGTGCGTCCCCATGAACGGATGCTGGCCGCCCGGGCCGGGGACCACGCCCAGCGTGGCTTCGCACCAGGCGACGCCTTCGTCGAGCGTGGCGGCGGCCACGACGAGGTGGTCGATCCGAGCGGCCGGCGTCACAGCGTGACCTGCCCGTCGACGCAGGTCACGGAATGCCCGCCGACCCACACCTGGTCGGCCGCGTCGCGCTCGATGAAGACCCGGCCGTCACGGTCCAGGCACTGGCCCTGACCGGCCACGTAGCGTGCAGGCAGGTGGCCATCCGCGATGAGCCATTGCGCCAGGCCGGCGTTGAGGCTGCCGGTGACGGGGTCCTCGTCGACGCCGACAGGGGCGGCGAAGGCGCGCACCTCGACATCGACTTCCAACTCGGGCGCGCGTTCGGCGATCGCAGCACCCGCGCCACCGAAAGCACGGGACTCCCGGTTCGATCTCGCTATCAAAAGAGGAGCTGCTGGCGCAGGCGGGACGCCGGCTACACCCACTTTTTGCCCCAATTCGCGCAGCGCCCGGTGGTCCGGCCGCAGCGACAGCACGGCCTCGTCGTCGGCCAGCAGCAGGCCCAGCCACACGGGGCCGTTGTCCAGCAGCTGCGCTGCGGTGATCTGCGCCGCCTTCAGGCCCAGCGCACCCGCGACCTTGGCCAGCAGCATGGGGCTGGGCGCGCTGCGCTTCAGGGGCGGCGCGGCGAAGGCCAGGCGCTCGCCGGCGGCGTGACCGGTCTCGCGCCGGATCTGCACCCGCCCCGCGCCGCACTGCTGCACCACGCGGCCCGGCGTCTTCGGCACGCCGCCGGCGCGCAGCCACGCCTGGCAGCTGCCGAGCGTGGGATGGCCGGCGAAGGGCAGCTCGCCGCCGGGCGTGAAGATGCGCACGCGGTAGTCGGCCTCCGGGTCGGTGGGCGGCAGCACGAAGGTGGTTTCCGACAGGTTCGTCCAGCGCGCGAAGCGCTGCATGGCCTCGTCGCCGACGCCCTCGGCGTCGAGCACCACGGCCAGCGGGTTGCCGCGGTAGGGGGTGTCGGTGAAGACGTCGACTTGCTGGAACGGACGCGAGCGCATGGGAGGGGCGGGGGAGAGAGGAGTTGGAAAGGAGACGCTATTCGAGCGGCAGATCGAGCACGCCGCGCGCGCCGGGGCGCTGCAGCATCTGCGCGAACCAGCGTTCGAGGTTCGGCCAGCTGGGGCGGCGGTAGTCGGCCGGCGGCAGGCCGAACCAGCGGTGCACCTCGCAGCCGATCGGGATGTCGGCCATGGTGAAGCGCTCGCCGGTCATGAAGCTGCGCGTGGCCAGGTGCGCGTCGAGCAGCGCGAACAGCGGCTCCGTGGCGCGCACGGATTCGTCGATCACGGCCGCGTCGCGCTGCTCCGGCGCCACGCGCACCAGTTGCACGAAGGCGCCGCCGCTGGCGCGGTTGAGCGTGGTCTGCTGCCAGTCCATCCAGCGCTCGGCGTCGAAGCGCTCGGGCAACTGCTCGGGGTACATCTGGTAGGTCCAGTGCTTCGCGCACAGGTAGCGCACGATCACGTTCGATTCCCACAGCACCACGCGGGCGTCGCCCTCGCCGTCGTCGATGGTCGGCACCATCGCGTTCGGGTTCATGGCCCGGTACTCGTCGGACTGGACGATGCCGAACTTGCCGCCGGCCTCGGTGCGCTGGAAGTCGAGCCCGAGCTCCTGCGCGCACCACACCACCTTGCGCACGTTGATCGAGCTGATGCGGCCCCAGATGTTGAGCATGTCGCGTGTTCCTTGAAGTCGTGTCAGGCCGTGATCATGCGCGCGGTGCCCGAGACGCGCACGGAGGCGCCCGGTTCGGGCGGGATGTCGACGTGCAGCCGGCAGACGACGCCCATGTCCTCGCCCTGCACGATGTCGATCGCGCCGCCGTGCGGCCAGCCCAGGTCGCGCAGGTACCCGCCCAGCGCCGCGGCGGCGGCCCCCGTCGCCGGGTCCTCGGCCACGCCGCCGCCGGCGAAGGCGTTGCGGGCGTGGAAGTGCCGATCGGTCTGTGCGTGCACCAGCGCGATGGTCGCCAGGCCCGCGCGCTGCATCAGCGCGCGGCCGGCGTCGAAGTCGTAGCGCATCGCGGCCAGGGCGGCGCGCGTGCGCAGGGCCAGGACGACGTGGTCGGCGCCGCCGTGCGCGAGGGCTGGCGGCAGGCGCGGGTCGAGCTCGTCCTCGGCCAGGCCGAAGAGCGCGAGCGCCTCGGCCCGCAGCGCCGGTGCGAGGGGCCGGCTGCGCGTGGGTGGCGACTGCAGCGCGGCGGCCACCAGCGCGCCCTCGCGCCGGCCCGCGACGGTGATGCGCGCGTGGTTGATCGCGAGGTCGAACACGCCGTCGCCTTGCGCAAGCGCCAGTGCGGCGCCGAGCGCGATGGTGGCGTGGCCGCAGAAGGGCACCTCGGCCGCGGGGGAGAAGTAGCGCACGCGCCAGCCGCCGCCGGGATGCGGCGCAGCGAACACGCTTTCGGAATAGCCGAGCTCGGTCGCGAGCTGCTGCATGCGGGCGTCGGGCGGCAGGGCGTCGCCGATCACCACGCCGGCGGGGTTGCCGCCGCGGGCGCCGTCGGAGAAGGCGGCGATGTGCTGGACGTTCATGGGTCTGTGACGGGCAGGGAGGAGTTCACACCGCGGCCGGCCGCGCCATGACGAGCAGTCGCAGGGCCAGGCCGAACATCACGCCCGCCAGCAGCCGCTGGCGCAGCCGGGCGCCGCGCTCGCTGGCCGCCACGCGGCGCGCCAGCACGCCGGCCGCGCTGCCGAGCGCGGTGTTGAAGAGCAGCGACACGAGCGACATCACCACGCCGAGCTGCACCATCTGCCCGCTGACCGATCCCTGCGCCGGGTGCACGAACTGCGGCAGGAAGACGACGAAGAAGACCAGCGCCTTCGGGTTCGTCAGCGTGTTGACGAAGCCCATGCGCGCAACGCGCGCGAGGCGGATGGGCGGCGCGTGGGCCGCACGCCCGCCCGGCGTGCCCGAGCGCAGCGCCTGCACGCCCAGCCACACGAGGTACGCCGCGCCGGCCCAGCGCAGCAGGTCGAAGGCCGGCGCCCAGGCGGCCATCAGGGCCGCCACGCCGCTGGCGGCCGCCAGCGCGAGCACGAAGTCCGCCAGCGCGATGCCGATGGCGCCGGCGAAGGCACCGCGCGGCCCGTGCGCCGCGCCCTGCGCCAGCACGAAGGCCATGTTGGGACCGGGCGATGCCATCAGCGCGAGCGCGGCCAGCACGAAGAGGCCGAGGGTGGGGAGCGTGACCATGGCGCCGTGGCTCAGGCGTGGATCGCTGCCGCCGCGGGCAGGTAGGGCGTGACGGCGGCCAGCGCGCGGGCGACGTAGCTGTCCTTCTCGCCCACGGGCGCGACGTAGTGCAGGGCCGAGCTCGCAGCCGCCAGGCCTTCGCTGCGCGCGATCAGCCAGGCCGCGAGGTAGGGCGAGGCGAGGCAGCCGCCGGCCGTGGCGACGTTGCCCTCGGCGAAGAAGGGCTGGTCGAGCACCTGGACGCCGGCTTCCTGCACCCAGGGCTTGGTCGTGAGGTCGGTGCAGGCCGGCACCCGGCCCAGCAGGCCGAGCCGGGCGAGCAACAGCGTGCCGGAGCACTGCGCGCCGATCAGCTGGCGCGCGGGGTCCAGGTGCAGGCGCGACATCAGCGCCGCGTCGGCCGCGATCTCGCGCGTGCGGATGCCGCTGCCCACCAGCACCGCGTCGGCCGTCGCGGCCTCGTCCAGCGAAGCGGTGGCCTCGAGCGTGACGCCGTTCATCGAGGTCACGCGGGTGGTCGGCGCCGCCAGCGTCACGCGCCAGCCGGGGCGCTTGATGCGGTTGAGCACACCGAGCGCGATCAGCGAATCGAGTTCGTTGAAGCCGTCGAAAGTGAGGATGGCGATGTGCATGGGCAACCCCGATTGCTATCGAAACAATAGCTGCCGCCGCCCGTCCTGCGGGCGCCGGCGGCCGATTCGGCTTGAAAGCCGATTGCTCAGGCAGCGGCTGCGAGCTGCTGCGTGATCTGCGCCGCCGTGCGGTGCGCCAGCGCCTCGCGCACCGTCGCGGCCAGGGCGCCGATCGCGGTGTCGATCTGCTCCACCGTCGCCGTCACGAAGGACAGGCGCAGCGTGCGCATGTCGGGCTCGCCGGCGTAGAAGGGTGCGCCGGGCACGAAGGCCACGTTGCGCTCCACGGCCTGTGCCAGCAGCGCGGTGCTGTCGATGCCCTCGGGCATGCGCAGCCACAGGAACATGCCGCCCTTGGGCACGTTGAACTCGACGTCCAGCCCCTTCATGTCGCGCTTGAGCGCCGTCACCATCGCATCGCGCTGCTGCTTGTACAGCGCGCGGATGGTGGGCACGTGGCGCTCGAGGAAGCCGTCCTTCATCACCGCCGACACCATGCGCTGGGTGAAGATCGGCGTGTGCAGGTCCACCGCCTGCTTGGCCTGCAGCAGCTTGGGGTAGATGGCCTTGGGCGCCACCAGGAAGCCCAGGCGCAGGCCGGGCGCGAGGATCTTGGAGAAGGAGCCCAGGTAGATGCACCCCTCGGGGTTGCGCGCGGTGAGCGGCAGCGGCGGGGCCTCGTCGAACCACAGGTCGCCGTAGGGGTTGTCCTCGACGATCGGCAGGCCGGCGGCCTGCGCGGCGGCGCTCACGGCGGCGCGGCGCGCCTCGCTCATCGTGCGCCCGGTGGGGTTCTGGAAGTTGGGCAGCAGGTAGACGAAGCGTCCCCCTTCCGCCTTCGCCGTGAGGTCGTCCGGCAGCACGCCCTCGCTGTCGCTGGCCACGCTCACGGGCTGCGGCTCCATGGGGCTGAAGGCCTGCAGCGCGCCCAGGTAGGTGGGCGTTTCCACCAGCACCTTGCTGCCCGGGTCGAGCAGCACCTTGGCGATCAGGTCCAGGCCCTGCTGCGAGCCGGTGGTGATCAGCACCTGGTCGGGGTTGACGTCCCAGGGCAGCATGTCGGCCACCGCGCGTCGCAGCGGCGCATAGCCTTCGCTGGCGGCGTATTGCAATGCGGCCTGGCCGTCGTGGGCCAGCACGTCGGCGCAGGCCTGCGCGAAGGCGCTCACCGGGAAGGTCTTGGGCGAGGGCAGGCCGCCGGCCAGGCTGATCACGTTCGGCCGCTCGGTCACCTTGAGGATCTCGCGGATGGCCGAGGGATTCATTTTTTCCGCGCGTGCGGCGAGGGTCCACTTCATGTCGTCGTGCTCCTGGGATGTGCCGCCTTGGGCGGTGAAGAAGTCGGGGGTTGCGAGAGGCGTTTGCCCACCACCACCGTGGCGACCACGGCGGCGGCGAAGCCGAGGGTGACCGCGTCGAGCGGTTCGCCCAGCAGGGGGATGGCGGCGAGGATCGAGAGGAAGGGCTGCAGCAGCTGCGTCTGGCTCACGCGCAGCGCGCCGCCGATGGCCAGCCCGCGGTACCAGGCGAAGAAGCCCATCCACATCGAGAACACGCCGAGGTAGACGAAGCCGACCCATGCCGACGTGGCGACCGGCTGCGCGGGCCACAGCAGCAGCGTGGCCGGCAGCGTGAGCGGCAGCGCCATCACGCAGACCCAGCAGATCACGCGCTCGGCGCCCAGCGCCGGCGTGACCTGCGCGCCATAGATATAGCCGAAGGAGGCGGCGATGACGGCGCCGACCAGCAGCAGGTCGGCCCACTCGAAGCCGAAGCCGTGGCCCTGCTGCTGCGCCCGCAGCAGCGAGAACGCCACCACCAGCGCGCTGCCCAGCACGGCGCAGACCCAGAAGCCCAGCCGTGCGCGCTGGTGCAACACCCAGGCCGCGACCATGGCCGAAACGAGCGGCAGCAGCGCCGTGATGACCGCCGCGTGGCTGGCCGTGACCACGCGCAGCGCGTACGCCAGCAGCAGCGGGTAGCCGATCGCGTTGCCCAGCACCGCCATGCCCAGCGGCTTCCACTGGTGGCGCCGCGGCAGCGGCGAGCGCGTGGCGAGCAGGAACACGGCCGACAGCCCGCCCGCCAGCGCCGCGCGGCCCAGCGTCACGAACCAGGGCGAGAGCTGCGGCGCGTCGGCCGTGCCCGTGGCCAGCCGCGTCATCGGCAGCGTGACGGCGAAGATCGCGACGCCCAGCACGCCGAGCCACAGGCCCAGCGTCTCGCGCTGCACATGCTGCGGACGGGTCATGCCTTCACCATCCAGGCCGCCGTCAGCACCAGCACCGCCGCCATGCCGCGGTTGAACCACAGCAGCCGCCGGCCCTGCGCCAGCCAGGCGCGCAGCAGGGCACCCACGGCGGCGTACGCGAGGTTGCTCGCGAAGGCGAAGACCAGCATCACGGCGAGCAGCACCGCCACGCGCTGCACCGGCTCGGCCTGGCCGGCGACCCAGCCCGCGACCAGCGTGAGCGCCAGCAGCCAGGCCTTGATGTTGACGAACTGCAGGCCCACGCCCTGCCAGAAGCCCACCTGCATCCGCCCGGCGTCGGCCTGGCCGAGCTGGCCGCTGCGCGAGAGCTTGAACGCCAGCCACAGCAGGTAGGCGATGCCCAGCACCTTGATCGCCACGCGCGCCGTGGGCGCGGCCGTGACGAGCGCGCCGACGCCGCCCGCACACAGCAGCAGCAGCGCGCTCCAGCCCACCGGCACCGCCACCACGAAGCGCATGGCGCGCCTGAGGCCGCCGTTGGCGGCCAATGCGGTGGACAGCGTGGTGTTGGGCCCCGGCGAGAAACTCATCGCGGTGGCCAGCACCAGCAGCGCGGTGAATTCTTGCCAGTTCATGGACACAGACTCTAAACTCGAGACCATTACAGTACCAGTACAGATGATCGGACATAGTGCCCTGTCTGTACTGGCCCGGGCACCGACACACATGCTGACCCGCACCTCCGCCCAGACCCTGACCGACCAGCTCGCCGAGCGCTTCGCCGAGCGCATCCGCAACCGCCTGATGGCACCCGGCGCGCGCCTGCCGTCGGTGCGCGAGTGTGCGCGCCAGCAGGGCGTGAGCCCGCACACGGTGGTGGCCGCCTACGACCAGCTGCTCGCACAGGGGCTGGTCGAGGCCCGTCGCCAGCGCGGCTTCTATGTACGAAACGATGCCGCAGCGCCCGCGGGGCGGGCGCCGTTAGCGATCAAGAACGTAGCAGAACCGGCGCCTCCCGTGACCACCGTGCTGGCGCGGGCACCGGCCGACGCGAGCACGCTGATCCGCGGCATGTTCCACCGCCAGAGCGCCAAGCCGCAACCCGGCATGGGCGTGCTGCCGCCCGACTGGCTGGAGAGCACCTTCATGCCCACCGCCGTGCGCAAGGTCACGGGCGTGAAGGCGCTGCAGGAGTTCTCGCTGCAGTACGGCGACCCGGCGGGCGACGCCGGCCTGCGCGCCAGCCTGGTGAAGAAGCTGGCCGGCATCCAACTGGAGGTGGCGCCCTCGCAGATCGTCACCACCGTCGGCGCCACCCACGCGCTCGACATCGTCAGCCGCACCCTGCTGCGCGCGGGCGACCCGGTGATGGTCGAGGAGCCCGGCTGGGCCGTGGAGTTCGCGCGGCTGGAGGCGCTGGGCATGCGCGTGCTGCCGGTGCCGCGCCTGGCCGACGGCCCCGACCTGGCCGTGATGCAGCGCTACTGCGAGGCGCACCAGCCCAAGCTCTTCGTCAGCGTGAGCGTGCTGCACAACCCCACCGGCTACAGCCTGAGCCCGGCCGGCGCGCACCGCGTGCTGCAGCTGGCCAACCAGCACGATTTCCACATCGTCGAGGACGACACCTACAGCCACCTCGCGCCCGAGCACGCCACGCGGCTGTCGACGCTGGATGGCCTCTCCCGCACCATCTACGTCAGCGGCTTCGCCAAGATCCTGGCGCCCAATTGGCGCATCGGCTTCCTGGCCGCCTCGCCGCCGCTGGTGGAGCGCCTGTTGGAGACCAAGCTGCTGGCCACGCTGACCACCCCGGCGCTCTTCGAGCGGGCGCTGGCCTGGTGCATCGACCAGGGACAGCTGCGCCGGCATGTCGAGCGCATCCGCGTGCGGCTCGACGGCGCGCGCAGCCGCGCCGTGAAGCTCGCGCTGGCGCACGGCTGCACGCTGGCCTCCGAGCCGGCGGGCCTGTTCGGCTGGATCGAGACCGGGGCCGACACCGACGCGCTCACGCAGCGCATGCTGGACGAGGGCTACCTCATCGCGCCGGGCTCGCTCTTCCACGCCCGCCGCCAGCCCACCACGCTGATGCGCATCAACTTCGC
>JAVHYA010000039.1:0-33810 GCA_031119395.1 Pseudomonadota bacterium | reverse complement strand
GCTCGCTCTTCCACGCCCGCCGCCAGCCCACCACGCTGATGCGCATCAACTTCGCGACCACGCAGGACGCCACGTTCTGGAAGGTGTTCTGCCGCGTGCGCGACGGGCTCTGAGCGCCTGTCGAGGCGACGCCAGGGGATCGCGTTGCGTCGCCAAGGCCCCGGCCGCGCGATACTGGCCGCGTGGCAACGCCGATCCGCACGGAGGCTTTCGTTGGCCAGGCTGGACCCCCTGAACACCTCGCGCTACTGGCACGCCCCCGGCCTGCCGGGCATGGACCTGCTGCACGCGGACTTCACCACGCACGAGTACGCGCCGCATGCGCACCCTTCCTTCGTGGTCGCGGTGACCGAGGTGGGCGGTGCCCAGTTCAAGAGCCGCGGCCGCCCGGGAGTGGCCGAGCCGCAGGCGCTGCTGGTCTTCAACCCGTCGGAGCCCCACTCCGGGCGCATGGGCGGCAGCGCGCGCTGGCGCTACCGTGCCTTCTACCTGGCGCAGCCCGGCATTGCGCATCTGATGGCGGCGCTGGGGCTGGACGAGGCCCGGCGCTTCGAATCGAACGTCCTCGCAGATCGGGCCCTGATCGACGCCTTCCTCGCGCTGCATCGCGCCTTCGATGCCGACCCCGGGCCGGACGACCCACTGGGGCGCGATGAACGCGTGGTGCACACCTTCGGCACGCTGTTCCAGCGGCACGCCAGCCAAGGGCGGCGCGTGCCGGCCGCGCCCGCCGGCGCCGCCGTGCTCGCGCCGGTGCTGGAACTGCTGAACGATGCCTTCGCCCAGCGGCTGGGCCTCGAGCAGATGGCGGCTGCGGGCGGCCTGACGCCCTTCCAGCTCATCGGTGCGTTCAAGCGCACGACCGGCCTGACGCCCCATGCCTACCTGACGCAGCTGCGGCTGCGGGCCGCCATCCGCCACCTCGGCGCCGGGCTGCCGCTGATCGACGCCGCCGTGGCGAGCGGCTTCTACGACCAGAGCGCGCTCACCCGGCATTTCAAGCGCACCTTCGGGATGACGCCGCTGCAATACGTGCGCGCCCGGGCCGGCTGAGGCCCGCGCAGCGGCGGCACGCGGCAATTTCCGCCAATACGGCGCGGCGCCGGCGGCCTACCGTGCGGCCCAGGCGTCGGCCTTGTCCTTGCGCGGTCCGAAGACCGCCCGGGGCCGGCGCCAGGCCACGCCCATGACCCCCACCCTCGCACGACCCGCCGCCTCGACCGGCAGCCTGTTCTCCCTCCTGGCCCTGGTGCTCGGCGCCGGTGCGCTGGCGCTGGGCGGCGTCTTCCTGCGGCACAGCGAGCTGCCGCCCACGGCCAGCGCGGTGTACCGGGTGGCGCTGGCGATCCCGGTGTTCTTCCTGCTCGACCGGTTGACGGCCCGCGGCGAAGTGCCCGCTGCGCCTGCGATCCCGGTCCGGCTCGTCCTGGTGGGCTTCATCTTCTCGGGCAACCTCGCGCTGTACCACTGGTCGATGACGCTGACCACGCTGGCCAATGCCAACCTGCTGGCCAACCTGGCGCCGATCTTCGTGGTGCTCGGCGCCAGGCTCTTCCTGGGCAAGCGCTTCAAGCCCGGCTTCCTGGTCGGCATGCTGTGCGCATTGGCCGGCGCCTTCGTGCTGATCGGCCACCGGCTCGACTTCGGCTCGCGGCACATGGCCGGCAACCTGCTGGGGCTGCTCTCGGCGGTGTTCTATGGGGCCTACCTGCTCGCCGTGAGCCTGGTGCGCGCGCAGCACCGGACGATGACCGTCATGGCCTGGAGCAGCGTCGGCACGCTGCTCGTGCTGCTGCCGCTGACCCTCGCGCGCGGCGAATCGCTGGTGCCGCGCACGCTGCACGGCGTGTGGATGCTGGTGGCGCTGGCCCTGGTGTCGCACGTCGGGGGGCAGGGCCTGATCGCCTATGCGCTGGCCCGGCTGCCGGCCGCGCTGTCCTCGATCACCCTGCTGGTGCAGCCGGTGATCGCCACCGTGCTGGGCGGCTGGCTGTTCCACGAATACCTCAGCCCCGTCGAGTTCGCGGGGGCGGTGGTCATCCTGGCCGGCATCGTGATCGCCCGGCGTTTTTCATGAGCGGGCCGCGCGGCCCTCACGAGGAAGAAAGATGTCTCCCTACCCCTGCCACATCGATCCGGACTGCCTGCGCTTCGAGGCCCGCGTGGTCGCCCGGCGCCCCGGCGCCGTGCTGCTCGACCGGTCGTTCTTCTACCCGGGCGGCGGTGGCCAGCTGGCCGACCGCGGCACGCTCGCCTGGGAAGGCGGCGGCACCGTGAGGATCGACCGGATCGAGGTGCAGGGCGCCAACGCCTGGCATTGCTTCGACGACGCCGACGCCGGCCGGGTGCTCGGCGACCGGGTGGTGGCGGACGTGGACCCGGCCTTCCGCTTCCTGATGAGCCAGCTGCACACCGGCCTGCACCTGCTCAACGCGCTCGTCTACCAGCGCTTCGAGGGCTCGCTGGTCACCGGCGTGCAGATGGCGGCCGACGGCACGGCCCGCATCGACTTCGACCTGCCCGCGGCGGACAACAACGCGCTGCGCGCGCTCGAGCCGGCCCTCAACGGCCTGATCGCGGACGGCCGGCCGGTGAAGGCGCTGTACCTCGACGCCGCCGCGCTCGCACGCGAGCCCGGCGTGCTGCGCAGCCGCTCGGTCGCACCGCCCAGCCAGGCCGACGGCACCACGCGGATCATCGAGATCGAGGGCCTGGACCGGCAGGCCTGCGGCGGCACGCACCTGTCGAACACCTCGCAGTCGGCGCCGCTGCGCATCCTGAAGATCGAGAACAAGGGGCAGCACAACCGGCGGATCCGGATCGGCCTGGCCCGCTAGACGGCTCGGCTCCCGCGCGGCGCTTCGCATGACCACCACCGAGATCCTGCGGCGCCTCGTGGGCTTCGACACCACCTCGCACCGCTCCAACCTCGGCCTGATCCACTGGGTCGCGGACTTCCTCGCCGGCCACGGCGTGGACGCGCAGCTGCTGCCCAGCGAGGACGGCCGCAAGGCCAACCTGCTGGCCCGCATCGGCCCCGACGCGGCGGGCGGGATGGTGCTCTCGGGCCACAGCGATGTCGTGCCCGTCGCCGGACAGGCCTGGCGCTCCGACCCTTTCGTCCTGGCCGAGCGCGACGGCCGGCTGCACGGACGGGGCGCGGTGGACATGAAGGGCTTCATCGCCGCCTGCCTGTCGGCGGTGCCCGCCTGGCAGCGGCAGCCCTTGCGCCGCCCGATCCACCTGGTGATCTCCTACGACGAGGAGGTCGGCTGCCTCGGCGTTCCCAGCCTGGTGGAACGGCTGGTGGAGCAGGCGCCCGCGCTGGCCATCGTCGGCGAGCCGACGCAGATGCGCATCGGCGTGCGGCACCGCGGCTTCCTCGGCCACCGCGCCCTCTTCACCGGGCTGGCCGCGCACTCCAGCGAACCGGCCCTGGGCGCCTGCGCCGTCGAACCCGCGGCGCACCTGGTCACCCGCCTGGCCGGCCTGCGCCGCCGCTTCGCCCGCGAGGGCGGCCACGCCACCCTGAACATCGGCCGCATCGACGGGGGCACCGCGATCAACATCGTGCCGGGCCGCTGCGAAGTGCTGTGGGAATGCCGGCCGCCGGACGAGGCCACGGCGCGGCTGGTGCACGACGCGGTCCGCGAAGTGCTGGCCGGCCTGCCGCCCGGCGTCACGGTCGAAGCGCAGCAGGTGGCCGCCGTGCCGCCGCTCTCGGCCCGGGGCAGCGATGCGGCCGTGGCGGCCGCGCGCGAGCTGGGCGCGCTCTGGCCGGAAGCCGACCTGCCTTTCGGCACCGAGGCCGGCTTCTTCCAGCGGGCGGGCATCCCGGCCGTGGTGTGCGGCCCCGGCGCCATCGCCCAGGCGCACCAGCCCGACGAGTGGATCGCGGCGGACCAGCTGTCGGCCACCGACCGCTTCATGCAGGCCGCCGGCGGCTGGGCGCTCGCGGGCTAGGGCCTGTACACGCTGGGCAAGGGGCCGCCTGCGGCGTCGCCCGCGCCTGCGAGGCCTCGGCCGGGCCGTGCGCAGGCGCATTGCATCCATCCCCTGGGCGAAGCAACGCGAAGCCCTCGCGTGGCGTCAACAGGCCCTAGATGCCGAGCAGCTCCGGCGGCAGGCCACTGACGAACTCGGCGAAGTCCTTCCCCCCGATGGAGATGTGCGCGAGCATCGCTTCGCGGGCGGCGCCGGAGTCGGCGTCCGCGATGGCGCGGCACACGTCCTCGTGCTCCTTGACGGAACGCTGCATGCGGCCTGGCGATTCGAAGCGGCGGATCGTGTAGGCCGCGCAGCGCGTGCGCAGCGTCACGATCTGTTCGACCAGCGCGCCGTTGCGGCAGCCGTCGTAGATCAGTTGGTGGAAATCGTCGTTCGCGCGCTCGTAGGCGGCCGCGTCGTCGCTGGCGGCGGCCTGCCGGCAGGCGTCGACGCTGCGCTCCAGTTGCTGGCGCTCCTCGGGCTTCATGCGCCGTGCCGCATACCCCGCCGCGATCGCTTCCAGCTCGCCCAGCAGCTCCAGCATCTCCCGCAGCATGTGGATGGACAGCTTCGGCACGCTCGCGCCGCTGCGCGGGCTCATGACCACGAAGCCCTGCGCGGCCAACTGCAGGATCGCCTCCCGGATCGGCGTGCGCGAGGTGGAGAAGCGCGCGCCGAGTTCCTTTTCGTCGATCGGGTGGCCCGGGCGCATCGCGCCGCTCGCCAGGTCCTTGATCAGCGCCATCCGGATGGCCTCGGCAAGCGTCGAGCCACCGGCCTCAGGGTTTTTGCCTGATAGCAATTGCATGGTGAAGAAATATATTTAGCAGCGTACTAAATATTTTTATAGAGTCGTTCAATGTACAAAGAAGCGGTGTCGCAAATTCTATCGGGCGGCTCGAGCGCCCTCCAACCGGTGACGACAGCCGGCCCACGCGCCGGATGGGCGCTCGCGGCCATGGCGGCCGTGCTCGTGTCGCTGGGCGCCGCTCCCGCCACCGCGCAGGAATGGAAGCCGCAACGCCCCCTTCGGATGGTCCTGGGATACACGCCGGGCGGAGCCGCCGACGCGGTGGCCCGCGACCTGGCGCCGCAGATGGAGAAGGTGCTGGGCCAGCCGGTGGTGGTGGACTACCGGCCGGGGGCCGGCGGGGCCATCGGCGTCGAGGCCGTGGCCAATGCGCCGGCCGACGGGCTGACCATCGGGCTGATCGACGGCGCGCCGCTCACCATCATTCCCAATGCCCGCAAGGTGAGCTACGACCCGGCCACCTCGCTGAGCTACCTGGGCATCGTCTCGCGCTCGCCGCTTGCCGTGCTGGTGCATCCCAGCGTTCCCGCGAACACGCTGCAGGAGCTGCTGGCCTTGGCCCGCGCCAAGCCGGGCGGCCTGAGCTACGCCACCTCGGGCATCGGGACCATCCATCAGATGTCGTCGGAGCTGCTGCAGGCGAGCACCCAGGTCTCGATGCTGCATGTCCCGTACAAGGGGGCCGCACCGGCGCTGCAGGACGTCATGGCCGGGGCAGTGAAAGTGTCCTTCTCCACCATTGCGCCGGCGGCGCCCTTCGTCAAGGCCGGCAAGCTGCGCGCGCTGGCCGTGACCTCCGACCGCGAGGTGGCCCTGCTGCCGGGCGTGAAGCCCATCGCCTCGCAGGGCGTGCCGGGCTACGACGCCGAAGGATGGTTCGTGCTGGCGGCACCCAAGGGCCTGCCCGCACCCGTCGTCGCCAAATTGAACGAGGCGCTCAACGCCGCGCTCGCGGCGCCGGCCGTCCAGCAGAAGCTCGCGGAGCAGGGCAGCAACACCGAGCCGTCGACGCCCGCGGAAGCGGCGGCGCTGGTCAAGCGCGACCAGCGCAAGTGGGGCGAAGTCATCCGTACCCAGCACCTCCAGTTCGATTGATCCGAGCCCTTTCCAGGACCTTCCCATGCGCACCGAAACGCCTACTTCTTCTTCCCTTGCCACTGCACCCGCCAGCCCCGCGCTGGCCATCGACGGCGCCGTGGCCACCATCACCCTGCGCCGCCCGGCGACGCACAACCGGATCGAGCCCGAGGATCTCGGCGTGCTGCGCGGCTACCTGGCCGAGCTGGAGGCGAACCGCGACGTCCGCGTCATCGTGTTCGCCAGCACCGGCACCAGCTTCAGCTCCGGTTTCGACCTGGGACGCCTGGGGGCCTCGGCGGCATCCGGCGAGAACCAGTTCCAGCAGTTCACCGACGACATCGAGAACGCCCGGGCCATCACCATCGCCCGGCTGCACGGCCCGGTGTACGGCGGCTCGACCGACCTGACGCTGGCCTGCGACTTCCGCATCGGCGTCGAGGGCATGCGCATGTTCATGCCGGCGGCGCGCCTGGGGCTGCACTACTACCCGCACGGGCTGCGCCGTTGGGTGTCGCGCCTGGGCCTGGGGGCGGCCAAGCGCCTGTTCCTCACATCGCGCACCCTGCAGGCCGAGGAGATGCTGCGCATCGGCTACCTCGACGCGCTGGTGCCGCCCGACTCGCTCGACACCGAGCTGCGCAAGTGGATCGACGAGCTGCTGGCGCAGGCGCCCATCCCGCTGGTGACGATGAAGGCCACGCTCAACGAGATCGGCCGCATGGAGTACGACGAGGCGTCGGCCCAGGCGGCCCATGTCGCGAGCCTGAAGACGCGCGACATCGCCGAGGCGCTGGCGGCCTTCGCCGAGAAGCGCACGCCGCGCTTCACGGGGGCCTGATGGGCGCGGCACGCAACCCCGACCTGCCGCTCGCGGGCGTCCGCGTCCTGGAGCTCTCGCAGATCATGGCCGGCCCGACCTGCGGGCTGATGCTGGCCGACATGGGGGCCGAGGTCATCAAGGTGGAGAAGTTCCCCGCCGGCGACGACGCCCGGGGCTACGCCCGCCCCGGCGACCCGGGCCTGGCGCCCGGCTTCGTGATGCTCAACCGGGGCAAGCGCTCCGTTGCCGTCGACATCCGCAAGGAGGCGGGCCGGGAGATCATCAAGACGCTGGCCCGGCGCTGCGACATCGTCACGGAGAACTTCCGCCGCGGGAAGATGGACGCGCTGGGCCTGGGCTACGAACAGCTGCGCGCCGTCAACCCGCAACTGGTCTACTGCTCCATCAGCGGCTACGGGCCGAACGGCCCGCTCAGCGACAAGGGCGGCTTCGACCTGGTGCTCCAGGCCTTCTCCGGCCTGATCAGCGTGACGGGCAGCAAGGACGGCGAACTGGCCAAGCCCGGCAATTCGGTGGCCGACATCAACGCCGGCATCCTGGCCGCACTGGGCTGCATGGCTGCCTACGTGAAGCGCCTGCGCACCGGCGTGGGCAGCCGGGTCGAGACCTCGCTGCTGCAGGCCTCACTGCAGCAGATGTACTGGTTCGCGGCCGCCTATTTCCACGATGGCACGATCGCCCGGCCGATGGGCACCTCGCACCCGCTGATCGCGCCCTACCAGACCTTCCGCTGCAAGGAGGGCGCCATCGCGCTGGGCGGTGGCAACCAGGCCAACTGGCTTCGCATCGCCGAGGTCCTGGGCCATCCGGAGTGGCTGCACGATGCGCGCTTCACCACCGGGCGCGACCGCCTGGGGCACCAGGCCGAGCTGGAGGCGCTGATCACCGAGGCGCTGAGCACGCACACGGCCGAGCACTGGGTCGAGGTGCTCGACCGTGCGGGGGTGCCGGTCGGTCCGGTGCACGACGTCGGGCAGGCGATGGAGCATCCGCAGTCCAAGGCGATCTCGATGGTGGTCGAGGTCGAGCACGGTGCCGGCGGCCGGACCCGCTCCCTGGGCCTGCCGATCCATTTCGACGGGGAGGCACCGTTCGCATCCTCGCCGGCGCCGAAGGTCGGCGAGCAGACCCGCGAGGTGCTTCGGGAATTCGGCTACGACGACGCCCGGATCACGGCGCTGCAGGAGGCCGGGGTCATCCAGTAGCGCCTCCGTCGCCTGCGGCCGACAGGCCCAGGTTGTAGTGCACCCAGCCCCAGTAGTGGTCGAGCGTCAGCCCCTGGCGCTGGGCTTCGGCCCAGCGCGCGCGCGTGAACACCGGATGCTGCGCGCCGTGGCGGGCGGCCAGGGCCGCGGGCTCGAGGCCGACATCGGCGGCCAGGCGCGGGTCGGCCGTCGCCGCGGACGGCGCGTCGGCGATGCCGGCGCGAACAGGCGTCGGCGCGGGCGCATGGCCGACCATGTCGCGTCCCTGCGCCTTGGCGCCGAGCAGGGCCATGTCGGCGCGCCGGAGCAACTCCGCGGGGGCGCCCGATGCCTCGCCGGCCGCGACCCCGACGCTGACGGTGACGACCAGCGCGTCGTGGCCCAGGTCCACGGGCCGTGCGCTCACCGCCCGTCGCAGGGCGTCGGCGCGCGCGAGCGTCTCGGCCTCGCCGGCGCTGTGCAGCAGCATGGCGAACTCGTCGCCGCCCAGCCGCCCCAGCAGTTCCTGCGGCGCCAGTGCGCCGGCGAGCCGGCTCGCGACCTCGGCCATCACGGTGTCGCCGGCCTCGTGGCCGAAGCGGTCGTTGATGGCCTTGAAGTGGTCGACGTCGACGAGGGCGATCGCCGTCACGTCGCTCCTTTGCGCCAGGGCCAGTTCGAGTGCGCGGCGGTTGGGCAGGGCCGTGAGCGGATCGGTCAGGGCCATGCGCCGCAACTGCGCGTTCAGGCCTGCCAGTTCGGCATGCGCCTGCGCCAGCGCCTGCTCGCGGTCGGCCAGGTCGGTCACGTCGGTCCACAGCGAGGCGATGCCGCCGTGCAGGGGGTGCTCCTCGATGCGGTAGCTGCGGCCGGTGGTGCCGCGCAGCGTCACGGGCACGGGCAGCGGACCGCCATGCCGGCTGTCGCACAGCGCGCGGAAGGCGTCGGAGGGTTCGAACATCGCCGAGTAGCGGCGCCAGTAGTCGCCCTGCACGTGGCGCTCGCGGATGTCGGGCACCTCGCGCAACACCGGCAGGAAGTGCTCGGAGAAGAAGCGGGAGTTCGCGTAGCGCAACTGCCCCTGGGCGTCGTGCAGGATGACGCCGAGGTTGGTGACCGTGAGCAGTTCCAGCAGCACGCTCGCATCGGTGCCTCCGATCCCGCTGTGCGTGATGTCGGTCCACAGCTTGATCCGCCCGCCCGGCAGGGGAAACATGCGCAGCTCCAGCCAGCGGCCGCTGTCGGCCCGCTGGTAGCGCAGCGGCCCCTCCTCATGGCTGTGGCGCCACAGGGCATTGGCCAGCGCGGCATCGAGTTCGGCCGCGCCGGCGTCGGGGTGCTGGCGCTGCAGGAAGGGCCGGATCGTGTCGGCCACGGGCAGGCCGACGCGAACGAGGTCGCGCATTTCGGGAAAGAAATCGAGATAGCGCGCGTTCCAGGCGCGCACGCGCTCTTCGGTGTCGTAGCAGCACACGGCCGAGGCCCCGAAGGCCAGCAGCAACCCGCCGGCGGCCTGCGTCCAGCGGTCGTCTTCGCCATGGAGCGGAGGGAGATCGGGAGCGGACACTTCTTTCGATGACTACCTGAAGGCCGCCACGGCAGGTCGAGTGCACGCCGGCGGCCGGTTGAAGGACGACAGTATCGCCGGCCGCTGTGCCGCATCGGCGCAGGTCCGGGCGCAAACGCCTGGGCGCAGGCGCTGCATCGCCCTTGCTAAAATGCCCGGTCCGGCACAGGCCCTGCCGGCGTCCCGACTGCGCGACGCCGGCCGGCCCCAGGTCTGCCGGCCCTTGCTGACAGCGCCATGCTTCGGGTGGCGATCTCTGGCACATCGGGCCGCCCTGTCTTGCCACTCCGTCTCAACCACCGCCGGCGCGCCGATCCACGGTCGTGCCTGCCCGCACCCGCTCGAGGGGTGCGGCCGCCGGCCATTCAGGGAGGAGCCATGCAGCTCATCGTTTCCGCCGGATTGATTCTGGCCATCGTCATCTGGGGCGTCCTCGCGCCGGACCATCTCGGCGCCATCTTCGACGGCGCGCTCGCCACGATCATCCGCAACTTCGGCTGGTTCTACCTGTGGGTGGTGCTGGGCCTCGTGGTGCTGGCCCTGGTCCTCGCCTTCGGCCGCTACGGCCGGCTCAAGCTGGGCGCCGAGGACGAGGAGCCCGAGTTCTCGCTCGGCTCCTGGTTCGCCATGCTGTTCGCGGCCGGCATGGGCATCGGCCTGGTGTTCTGGGGCGTGGCCGAGCCGGTGTCGCACTACGGCACGCCGCCACCGGGCATCGTGCCCAACACGCCCGAGGCGGCCAACGCGGCCATGCGCTACAGCTTCTTCCACTGGGGGCTGCACCCCTGGGCGGTGTACAGCATCGTGGCGCTGGCCATCGCGTTCTTCCAGTTCCGGCGCGGGGGCTCGGCGCTGGTCAGCACGGCGGTGCAGGCCCTGCCCTGGGCGCCGGTGCGGCGTCTCGGCCCGGTCGTCAACGTGCTGGCCGTGATCGCCACCGCCTTCGGCGTGGCCGCCTCGCTGGGCATGGGCGCCCTGCAGATCAACAGCGGCCTGAGCGCCGTGATCGGCGTGCCGGTGAGCGAGAAGATGCAACTGCTCATCATCGCCGTGACCACGGTGCTGTTCGTCGGTTCGGCCGTCAGCGGGGTCGACCGCGGCATCAAGCTGCTGTCGAACTTCAACCTGATCCTTGCGGCCTTGCTCGCCCTGGCCGTCTTCGTGCTCGGCCCCACGGTGGCGATCATCGACACCTTCACCTCGACCCTGGGCAGCTACGCCAGCGAATTCGTGCGCATGAGCCTGCGCATGACGCCCTTCCGCGACAGCAGCTGGGTGGGCACGTGGACCATCTTCTACTGGGCCTGGTGGGTGTCCTGGTCGCCCTTCGTGGGCCTGTTCATCGCCCGCGTATCGCGCGGACGCACGGTGCGCGAATTCATCCTGGGCACGGTCGCCGCCCCGACGATCGCCGCCTTCCTCTGGTTCTCGGTGTTCGGCGGCACCGCACTCAACCTGGAGATCATGCAGCACATGCCGATCGCGCAGGCGGTGAAGGCCGACGTCTCGACGGCGCTGTTCAGCATGTTCGGGCAGCTGCCGCTGGGCACGCTGATGTCGGGCATCGCCACCGTGCTGGTGGTCGTGTTCTTCGTCACTTCGGGCGACTCGGCGGTGCTGGTGCTGGGCACCATGAGCACCGGCGGCCGGCAGGACCCGGGCGCGCGCGTCAAGATCGCCTGGGGCCTGCTGATCGCCGGGGTGGCGGCCAGCCTGCTGATGGCGGGCGGCCTCAAGTCGGTGCAGACCGCGACCATCGTCTTCGCGCTGCCCTTCACCGTGGTGATCCTGCTCATGGCCGTGGCCTTGTGGCGCGGCCTGCGCGAGGACCACGAGGAGGAGGAGCGGCGCGAGCGGGCGCTGCGCCGGCGCATTCGCGAGCTGGCGGGCTCGGCGGCGCCCCAGGTCTGACGACGGCGGCGCCATGACGCTCGAACTGCTGGGTGCCCTGGGCAAGAGCTTCCTGTTCGTGCTCGCGGCGCTGCTGCCCATCCTCAACCCAGCCGCCACGGCGCCGATCTTCCTGGGCCTGACCGAGGGCGCCTCGCCGGACACGCGGGCCCTGCTGGCACGGCGCATCGCGCGCAACATGGTGTGGCTGTTGCTCGGCGCGATGCTGGTGGGCGTCTACGTGCTGGAGTTCTTCGGCATCTCGCTGCCCATCGTGCGCGTGGGCGGCGGCATGATCGTGGCCGCCAACGCCTGGCGCATGCTGACCACCAGCCAGGCCGGCAGCGACTCGCGCACCCAGCTGGCCGAAGCCTTCACGCCGGAAATGGCGAGCCGCCAGGCCTTCTATCCGCTCACCTTCCCGATCAGCTGCGGGCCGGGGTCGATCGCCGCGGCGATCACGGTGGGCGTGTCGCTGGCCGACATGCGCTGGACCCTGACGCTGGCACGCAGCACCGGCGCCGTGCTGGCGCTGATCGCCATCGGCGGGCTCACCTTCCTGGCCTTTCGCTATGCGCAGCGACTGCTGCGGCCGCTCGGCGAGGCGGGCACCGTCATCTTCCTGCGCCTGTCGGCCTTCATCCTGCTGTGCCTGGGCGTGCAGATCGTGTGGGACGGCGTGCACGAACTGGGCGTGGGGCTGCTGCGGGACGGGTTGGGGCCGATCCCGGCATGAGCCCGCGCACGACGGATGCCGGTCACGGGCGTGGGGGCGCTGCGCCGTCGAGCTCGAAGGGCGCGACCTGCCGGCCATCGATGTCGGTGAAGCCGTACTCGCGGGCCAGGTCGCCCACGCGCAGGACGCGGCCGGTCCTGTCCAGGACGGCGGGGTCGGCCGCCAATGCCGCCACCGCCCGCCCCACGTAGCGCGGCGACTCGGTGCCGGCGAGCTCGGGCCGCTCGTGCCAATGCGCTGCGTCGGTGTGGTGGCCGGCCAGCACGAACTCGGTCCGCATCCAGCCCGGGGACACCGCCACGCAGGCCACGCCATGCGGCCTCAGGTCCTGCGCCATGCCGAAGGCCAGGCGCGTCATCGTCGACTTGGCGAGGTCGTAGAACAGGTTGCCGGTCATGTAGCGGTCGCGGTCCCAGAAGGTGGTGGTGACGATCAGGCCGCGGCCCTGCCGCACGAAGAGCGGCGCGGCGTGCCGGCTGGCCAGCAGGTGGTTGCGCACGCCGCGGTCGAACATGGCATCCCACTGGGTCATCGGGCGTTCCCAAAAGGCCGACCGGAAGACGCCGTCGAAGTGCTCGTGCCCGCCCCAGGCGTTGTTGACCAGCAGGTCCAGCCGCCCCCGCTGCTCGTCGTCGACGCGCTGGAACAGGGCCGCCACGTCGTCCTGCTGCGTGTGGTCGCAGCGCACGGCGATGCCGCAGCCGCCGGCGCGGCTCACCTCGGCGGCCGTCTCGTCGATGCTGCCCGGCAGCCGGTCGAGGCCCGACCGGGCCATCAGCTCGCCGTAGGTGGGCGCGGGCGCGTCACGCGTGCTGCGGCCCGTGACGTAGACCGTCGCGCCGGCCGCGCCCAGTTCGATGGCGATGCCGCGGCCCGCGCCCCGGCTGGCGCCGGTGACCACGGCCACGCGGTGTTGGAGATTCGTCATGCTTGCGGTGCTCCTCGTGAAGCCCCTCATGGTGCGGCGCGTTCACGCCGATGTCTTGGACGATTCCGAAATGCCGCGCCGAACCAGGAACTGCCCCGGCGTGAGCCCGCAGAGCGCCTGGAACTCCCGGACCAGGTGGGCCTGGTCGTAGAACCCGCTCTCCAGTGCCAGCTCGCTCCAGCGCGGCGCTCCGGCACCGCGCAGGCGCAGCAGGCAGGCGTGCAGGCGGGCCAGGCGGCGCCAACTGCGGGGCGACAGGCCGAACTGCGCGCGGAAGACCTGCTGCAGCCGGCGCTCGCCGAGGCCCACGGCCGCCGCCACATCGGCGATGCGTGGTGGTGGCGAGGCGGTCGTGCGCAGCAGTGCGGCGGCCTGCAGCGCCTGGCCCAGGGGGAGGGGGTCTGCCGGGCACATCAGGCCCTGCAGGGTGGACAGCACCAGGCGGGCGGGCGTCGTTTCGCCGTGCGCCTCCTGCCATCGCCGGGGCAGGCTGCGGTGACGCGCGGCCACGAGCAACTCCCAGTCGACGACGCGGTCGGCCAGGGCGTGCGCCGGGATGCCGAACAGCGCCAGCGACGCGCCGGGCCTGAGCGTGATCGACAGCCCGTGCTGCTGGCCGCGCAGCGCCAGCAGCACGGGCTGCACGCTGGGGCCCGCGATCCGGGCGCGGCCCTGGACGAGGTCCACGATGAGTCGCAGCGCGCCGTCGGGCAACACGCGTTCGTGCACGTCGGTGTCCGCCGGCAGCGCCTCGTCGTAGGCGATCACGTTCGCAATCCGGGGGCGCAGCGGCACAGGCACGGCGATGGCCTTCAGGGCCGCGGCCGGGACGGTGCTTTCGGGGCCATGGACAGGGTCGCCCTCCAGGCGCAGGTAGAGCCGCTCCGACGCCATCGGCCGCACCTGCTGCGCTACACCACCGACACGCCCGACTTCAGCGGTCGCATCACGAAGCTGGTCTTGCAGTCCTGCACGCTGGGGTGCTTGAGCAGCGTCTCCATGACGAAGCGCGTGTAGTGGTCCATGTCGGCCACCACCACCTTGAGCAGGAAGTCCATGTCGCCGCTGAGGGACACGCACTCGACCACCTCGTCCCAGGTGGCCAGTTCGGCGGCGAAGTCGTCCATGGGCGTGCGCTTGCCGCGGCCGCTGTGCTTTTCCAGCCGCACGTTGATGTATGCCGTGAGGCTCAGGCCCACGCGCCGGGCGCTGACCAGGGCGGCGTAGCCGGCGATCACGCCCGCGTCTTCCATGCGCCGCACCCGCCGCAACGCCGCCGAGGCCGACAGGCCCACCTGGCCGCCGAGCTCGTCGAAGGAAATTCGGCCCTGCTTCTGGAGTACAGCCAATATGCGCCGGTCCAGCGAATCGAGCTCGATCATGTCGTCCATCGGCCGATGCTCGCATGAAATCGGCGTGCAAGGGGGCCAATGCTCCCGAGATTGCAGGATAAATGCGTCCCGGAATGCCTACAGTCCACAGATGCCCCGGCCGCCGGCCGCCCCACCTCCGGAGACGATGAAATGACCGACCTGTTCGACAACCCCATGGGCCTGTGCGGCTTCGAGTTCGTGGAGTTCGCCTCGCCCAAGCCGGGCTTCCTGGAGCCGATGCTGGAGAAGCTCGGCTTCACGCTGGTGGCCCGCCACCGCTCGAAGAACGTGCTGCTGTACCGCCAGGGCGGCATCAATTTCATCGTCAACAACGAGCCGGGCCTGGCCGCCTACTTCGCCGCCGAACACGGCGCCTCGGCCTGCGGGCTGGCCTTTCGGGTCAAGGATGCGCACAAGGCCTACCGGCGCGCGCTCGAACTGGGCGCCCAGCCGGTGGAGATCCCGACCGGCCCCATGGAGCTGCGCCTGCCGGCCATCAAGGGCATCGGCGGCGCGCCGCTGTACCTGATCGACCGCTACGAGGACGGCAAGTCCATCTACGACATCGACTTCGAATTCCTGCCCGGCGTCGATCGCCACCCCAAGGGGCACGGCTTCCAGGTGGTGGATCACCTGACGCACAACGTGTATCGCGGCCGCATGGCGTACTGGGCCGGCTTCTACGAGAAGCTCTTCAACTTCCGCGAGATCCGCTACTTCGACATCTCCGGCGAGTACACCGGCCTGACCTCCAAGGCCATGACGGCGCCCGACGGCCTGATCCGCATTCCCCTGAACGAGGAGTCCAAGCAGGGCGGCGGGCAGATCGAGGAATTCCTCATGCAGTTCAACGGCGAGGGCATCCAGCACATCGCCCTGCTGACCGACGACCTGCTGAAGTCGATCGATGCGCTGCAGATGGCCGGCATCCCGCTGCTGACGGCGCCCAACGACATCTACTACGAGAACCTCGAGAAGCGCCTGCCGGGCCATGGCCAGGCGGTGGGCGAACTGCAGGCGCGCGGCATCCTGCTGGATGGCACCACCGAAGGCGGCCAGCCGCGGCTGCTGCTGCAGATCTTCTCGGAGCCGATGCTGGGCCCCGTGTTCTTCGAGTTCATCGAACGCAAGGGCGACTACCGCGAAGGCTTCGGCGAGGGCAACTTCAAGGCCCTGTTCGAATCGCTCGAGCGCGACCAGATCAACCGCGGCGTGCTCGCCGTGGACGAGAAGTCGGCCCGCAAGGAAACCGCCTGACGCCAGCGGCCGGGCCTGCGCAAGGAGTCCCCATGCTCGAGCAACGCAAGGAATCCGCCAAGCACGGCCTGGCGGCGGGGGAGGGGCACGCGCCGGCCCGCCCCGACTGGACCATCGACCAGGGCTGGTCGAACTACAGCGCCGAGGAGCATGCCGTGTGGCGCACGCTCTTCGAGCGCCAGTCCAAACTGCTGCCCGGACGCGCGTGCGACGAGTTCATCCGCGGCATGCAGGACCTGCCCATCGGCCCCGAGCAGATTCCCGATTTCGAGCAGATGTCGAAGGTGCTGAAGAAGCGCACCGGCTGGGAGGTCGTGGCCGTGCCCGGCCTGGTGCCCGACGACGTGTTCTTCGACCACCTGGCCCACCGGCGTTTCCCGGCCGGGCAGTTCATCCGCAAGCCGCACGAGCTCGACTACCTGGAAGAGCCCGACGTCTTCCATGACGTGTTCGGCCATGTGCCGATGCTGATGAACCCGGTGATCGCCGACTACATCCAGGCCTATGGCGAGGGCGGGCTGCGGGCGCATCGCCTGGGCGTGCTCGACAAGCTGGCGCGCGTGTACTGGTACACGGTCGAGTTCGGCCTGGTGCAGCAGGCCGACGGCCTGCGCATCTATGGGGCCGGCATCGCCTCGTCGGCCAGCGAGACGCGCTTCGCGGTCGAGGACGATTCGCCCAACCGCGTGCGCTTCCGGCTCGAGCGCGTGATGCAGACGCGCTACCGCATCGACGATTTCCAGGAGACCTACTTCGTGCTGGGACACCTGGACGAACTGCTGGAGCTGGCGCGGATCGATTTCGCACCGCTGTACGAGCGGCTGGCCGGACGGCCGGAGCATGAGGCCGGCCAGGTGCTGCCCGAGGACACGGTCATCACCCGCGGCACGGGCCGCTACCACCGGGCCAGGCGCGAGGCGGCCGGCGCGCAGGCCGCCGCGGCCTGAGGGCGGCGCCGCGGCGGGCTGCCGTCCGGCCGCGCGCCGCCGCCTTGCCTGACAGACGCGTTCGCGCCGGGCGGGCAAGCTGCACCGCCATGAAGCGCATCCTCGATCTTTTCCCCATCGTCCACGCCCTGATGGCCGTGGTCTTCGCCGCGGCCTCGCTGATGCTGCTGGTGATCGCGGCGCGCATCGGCTGGGACGCCTTCGGCAGCGGCCTCGACCGCGGCTCGGCGGCCAGCATCATCGAGGCGCTGGGCGTGCTCGCGTCGGCCGTGGTGGCGCTGCAGATCTCCCGCACCATCGCCGAGGAGGAGGTCGTTCGCGAAGCCCACATCAGCGGGCCGACGCGCGTGCGCCGCTTCCTGTCGCGCTTCCTCGTCGTGCTGGTGGTGGCGCTGGCGGTCGAGGGACTGGTGGCCGCGTTCAAGGCGCAGAAGCAGCCCGCCGACATGCTCTATGCCGGCGCGCTGGTCGTCGCCGTGGGGGTGCTGCTCGCCGGCTGGGGCGTGTTCATCCACTACAACCGCGAGGCCGAGGAACTCGAGCCCGAGGCCATGGCCGAGGCCAAGGAAGAGGACGACAAGGTCAGCTGAGCGTACCGCCCGACGGCGTCACGCCGCAGGCGCGGCCGATGGCTTGCTGCGTCGCGAGCACGGCCGGCGCCACCTGCGTGCGCAGCGTCTTCGGCGACAGCGCATAGGCCGGCCCGCCGCAGCTCAGCGCGTACAGCTCGCCGCGCGGTCCGCGCAGCGTGAAGCCGATCGCGTTGATGTCGCGATGCCATTCCTGGAAGGAGCTGCCGTAGCCGTGGGCCTCGACGTCCGCGGCGCCGCGCAGCAGCATCTCGCGCGCCGCCTTCCAGCGCTCGGGCGCATCGCGGCGGTAGTCCTGCAGCAGCGCCTCGCGTTGCGCCGGAAGCAGCGCGCCGAAGTACGCGCGCCCGCAGGCCGAGGTGGCGATGTCCATGCGCGTGCCGATGTCGGTGCGCGTGAGGATCACGGCCGAGCGCGGGCGCACCGTGTCGATCATGAGGATGTCCAGCCCGTCACGCACGCCCAGGTGCACGCTGGCCTGTGCACGGTCCGCCAACTCGGCCAGGTAGGGCCGGCACAGGGCGCGCATGTCGAAGTTGCGCAGGTAGGCGCTGCTCAGGTCCAGCAGCGCCGGGCCGAGCTGGAAGCGCTCGCTGTCCGGGTCCTGCTGCACGAAGCCTCCCGCCACCAGCGTGGCGGCGAGCCGCGACACGGTGGCCTTGGGGATTCCCGTGGCGTCCGTCAGGGCCCGGTTCGACATCGGGCCCGGCGCATCGGCCAGCGCCCGAAGCACGGCCAGGCCGCGTGCCAGCGCGGACACCTCGTCGCGCGCGGCAGGCGTTTCCATGGCTTCGGCAGGCGGTGAGGAGGGGGGCGTCGGTCGGCGTGGCATGCCACGCGATTGTGGCGCGGCGCTGGACAGCGCCGGCGAACAATGCGATTATTTCGAAACACTGTTCCAAAATAATAGGAGACACGATGCAACGACGCCGATTCCTGCACGGCGCGGCCCTGGCCGCGTCCGCCGCCGGCCTCCCCGCGCTGGCCTGGGCGCAGCCTGCGGCCACGACCTTCCCGAAGCAGCCCGTGAAGATGATCGTGCCCTTCCCGCCGGGCGGCCCGACCGACACCATGGCCCGGCTGATCGCGGTGAAGCTGCAGGAGAGCTGGGGCGGCCAGACCGTGCTGGTGGACTACAAGCCCGGCGCCGGCACCATCATCGGCATGGACTACATCGCCAAGTCGGCCCCCGACGGCTACACCTTCGGCATCGCCAACTCCTCGCTGGCCGTCAACCCGTACCTGCACAAGACCCTGCCCTACGACACGTCGAAGGACCTGGCCGGCATCACGCAGCTGGTGGTGCTGCAGCAGGCCATCGTGGCGCGCGTGGATGCGCCCTTCAACAACCTGGGCGAGATGATCGCCTGGGCCAAGAAGAATCCCGGCAAGCTGACCTACGGCACGCCCGGCGCCGGCAGCACCACGCACCTGGGCGGCGAACTGCTCAAGCGCGAGGCCGGCTTCGACATGCTGCATTCGCCCTTCAAGGGCAGCGCGCCGGCGCACACCGAGCTGATGGGCGGGCGCATCGACATCGTGATCGACCCCTTCCTCTCGGTCATTCCTTACGTGCAGGCCGGCCGGATGAAGATGATCGCCACGCTGGGCGACAAGCGCGTGCCCGGCTACGACTTCCCGACCGCTGGCGAGACGGTGCCCGGCTTCTCGGTGATCGGCATGCTGGGTTTCGTCGCACCGGCGGCCACGCCGCGCCCGGTCATCGACAGGATCCAGGCCGACACCGCGCGCGTGCTGGCCGTGCCCGAGACGCGCAAGCGCATCGAGGACCTCGGCATGCAGGTGGTCGCGTCCACCCCGGCGCAGTTCGACGCCCTGCTGCGCAGCGAGATGAAGCGCTGGTCCAAGGTCGTCGCCGACGCCCGCATTTCCCTCGATTGAACACGGAGCCTTCCCATGTCCTCCCTTCACCTTCAACCCCTGCATCCGCATTTCGCCGCCGAGGCGTCCGGCGTCGACCTCGCGCAGCCACTGGCCGATGCCGACGTGCGCGCCATCAATGCCGCGATGAACCGGTACGCCGTGCTGGTGTGGCGCGGCCAGCCGCTCACGGCGCAGCAGCAGCTGCGCCTTTGCGGCAGCTTCGGCCCGCTGGACATCGGCCTCAAGCGCGTCTTCAAACGGCCCGAGCGGCTGGAGGATGAGCGGCTGATCGACATCTCCAACGTCGACGCGCAGGGCCAGGTGGCACGGCGCGATTCGCCCAAGAACCTGTCGAACTTCGCCAACCAGCTGTGGCACAGCGACAGCTCCTTCATGAACCCGCGCGCGGCGTACTCGATGCTGCATTCGGTCATCAACCCGAGCTGGGGCGGCGAGACCGAGTTCGCCGACCTGCGCGCCGCGCACGACGCGCTCGACGCCCGCATGCGCGACACGCTGGCCGGTCTGAGCGCCGAGCACTATGCGCTGCACACGCGGCTGCTGCTGGGCGACGAGGCCTACACCGACGCGCAGAAGAAGGAGATCCCGCCGGCGGTCTGGCCGCTGATCGACACGCACCCGGGCTCGGGCCGCAAGGTGCTGTTCGTCGGCGTGCATGCGCGCCAGATCGTGGGCTGGCCCACGGCCGAGAGCCGCATGCTGCTGCTCGACCTGCTCGAACATGCCACCCAGCGCGAGTTCGTGTACCGCCACGAATGGCAGGTGGGCGACACGGTGATGTGGGACAACCGCGCCACGCTGCACCGCGGCCGGCGCTACGACATCGCCGAGCGCCGCGAACTGCGCCGCACCACCGTCAACGACACGCCCGAGGCGATGCTGCAGGCCGCCTGAGCCGGGCTGCGAGTCAGCGCGCCGCCGACTGCTGCGGGCGCAGCGCCGTCTGCGCCACGGCCCGGCCCACCTGCTGGAAGATGGCGTCCACGTCCTTGTGCTCGTCCATGCCGGCCGCGCACACGGCCACCACCACCGCCTGGGCGCCGCGGTCCTGCGGTCGCAGCACGCCGGCGTGGCAGGCGCGCTCGTACTGCGTGCCGGTCTTGTGGATGAAGGGCTCGCTGCGCGGCAGCCCCGCCTGCAGCCGGTGGTTGGTGAAGGTGCCCAGCTTCATCGCGGCATAGAGGCGCTGCAGGCTCGCCGGCTGCAGCAGTTCGCCGCGCACCAGCTTCTCCAGCATCGCGCCGTAGGCGTCGAGCGTGGCCGAATTGATGTCGTGCCGGTAGTAGCGGTCGTAGGCATCGTCGATGGTGCGCGCCTGCAGGTCGCCGTCCTTGAGCTTCAGGGCGCGCTGCACGGCCTGCACCCGGCCGGGGCCCAGGGGCGCATTGGCCACCTGCACCAGCGCCGTGTTGGGCAGCTCGCGCGCCGAGGGATGGATCTCGGCATAGACGTCGCGCCGCATGGTCGCGAAGTTGGTGATGCGCTTGAAGCCCTGCGTGCCCAGCGCCTGGGCGGCGCTGCGCTGCACGGTGTCTTCCCCGACCGTGCGGATGAGCATGTTGGCGGCGGTGTTGTCGCTGTCCTTGAGCATGCGGTCCAGCAGGGCGTCGACGGTGTAGCGCCGGCCGGTGCGCTCGCGCACCACGCGGCTCACGTCGATGCGGTCGGCATCCTGCAGCTCGACCGTGTCCGAGAGCTTGAGCTTGCCTGCATCGACCTGCTGCAGCACGGCGATGGCGACCGGCACCTTGGTCATCGACCCGAGATACCAGAAGCGCTCGGCGCCGTGGCGGTAGGTCTCGCCGCCGTCCAGCCGCTTGACGTACACGCCCAGCTCGCCCGGCGTGCCGCGGTCGATGCGGTCGATCTGCGCGCCGAGCGCCTCGCGCCAGTCGGCCGCACGCGCGCGTTCAGCGAGCGGCAGCAGAAGCAGCGGCAGGCACAGCAGCAGGGCAAGTCGGCGCATCGGGAACTCCTCGGGTCAGCAGGCCGGAGCGGCACAGCGCGGTGCCCACCTGCTGCAGCGCGCTCTCGGAGCGCTCCAGCGACAGGTCGCCGCGCACGCAGGCCACCACCAGCACCGGCGCCGCATCGGATCGGCGTGGCGTGGTGATCAGTCCGGCATCGCAGATTCGCCGGCGCTGCGTGCCGGTCTTGTGGGCGAAGCGCGCATCCGGCGGCAGGCCGGCCTTGATGCGGCGCGTCCCGGTGGCGGTGCGCGCCATCACCTGCAGCAGGTAATCCGTCATCGGACGGTTCAGGGCGCCGCCCTCCACCAGCCGCGCCAGCAGTTCGCCGTAGGCATCGAGCCGGCCGCTGTTGACGCCGCTGGCGTAGTAGGCCGTGTAGGCGTCCTCCAGCGGCATGCGAAAGCGCGACACCGGCACGTCCAGCAGCTGCGAGACCTTGCGCACCCGCGCCTCGTCGCCGCGCTCTCGGTGGATGGCCAGCAGGTCGACGCCCGACAGGCGCGACGCGGCCGGCGTGAGCTGGCCGTAGACCTGCCGCCGCACGTCGCCCAGCGTGGTGATGCGGCCGATGCCCTCGGGCACCAGCGACTGCACCACCTCGTTCACCGCCTTCAGGCCCACGAGGTCGATCAGCATGTCGCTGGCGGTGTTGTCGCTGTGGATGATCATCTGGTCGATCAGGGCGCGCACCGTCCGCTGCGCTCCCACGCTCGCGTGGTTGGTGCTGCCGGCGCCGTCCACGTAGTCGGACGCGCGCACGGTGACCGGGGTCTCCAGCGTCAGGCGGCCCGACTCCACCGCGCGCAGCACCGCGATGGCGACCGGCACCTTCACCATCGACGCCAGGTACCACCGTTCGCCGGCGCGGTAGCTGGCGTCCTCGCCGCTGGCGAGATCGCGCACGTACACGCCCAGGGCCGAACCCTCGCCCCGGTCGATGGCGGCGAACTCACCCATGAGCCGCGCATGCCAGTCGGGCAGGGCCTGCGCCGGCAGGGCGGCCGCGAGGAGGGCGGTGCCGACGCCGCACGCCGTCAGGCGGCGGCGCAGCGAAGAGAGCAGGACAGCGAGGGCGGGCGCGCGGCGGCGCGGCGGTGCAGGCGACAAGGGCATCGACGCGAGGGGCGGGGCGGGTGGAACACGGCGACATGCTGACGCAGTTGGGGGCGCGGCGCCGCAGGCGATCACGCCGTCTGCCTGTCGCGCAGATCGCCGCCCACGGCAGTTTCGATGATGTTTTCGGGCTGCAGCGCCCGCCGCGACTGCGCAGGCAGCTATGAAATCGATAGCGAACCGAAGCGTTCCACCACCAGGTCGTGCAGCGCCTGCGCCGCCGCCGACAGGCTGCCTTCGCGCCGCCGCACCAGCAGCATGCGCCGGCGCAGCGCCGGCAGCGGCAGCGCACGCGTCACGATCGTGTCGCGCCTGAACTGGTAGAGCGTGAGCGTGGGCACCACGCTGATGCCCAGGCCCGCCTCGACCATGCCCATCACGGTGGCGAGCTGTTCCACCTCCAGCACGGTGTTCATCTGCAGCGGATGCAGCGCGGCCTCCAGCGCCTGGCGCACGCTGGAGTTGCGCGTCATGTGGATGAAGGGCCAGGGCGCGAGCTGGCGCAGCGTGAGGCGCGGCGCCCGGGCCAGCGGGTGGTCGGCGCGGCACACGAGGTGGAAGCGCTCGCTGCCCAGCACGCGGGTGTGCAGCTCGGCCGCATCGCTGCCGCGCAGGCCGGCGGCCGCCAGCGCGAAATCGGCCTGGCCGCCGCGCACGAGGTCGATGCAGGCGTCCGACAGCAGGTCCGACAGCGCGATCGTCACGCCCGGCCACGCGGCGCGGTATTCGGCGAACAGCGCGGGCAGCCAGCCGGCCGCGAGCGAGGGCAGGGCGGCCACGTGCACGCGGCCCTTGCGGCGCTCCACGTGGTCGGCCAGGTCGGCCAGCGCGCGCGACGCATCGGCGAGCAGTTGCCGCGCGGAGGGTTCGAACAGCCGCCCCTCGGGCGTGAGCTGCACGCTGCGCGTGTTGCGGTCGAACAGGCGCGTGCCCACCGCGTCCTCGAGCGAGCGGATCAGCGCGCTGAAGGCCGGCTGCGAGAGGTGCGTGGCCTGCGCGGCGCGGGTGAAGTTGCGCAGTTCCACCAGCGCCAGGAAGGCGCGCAGTGCGCGGGTCGACAGGTCGGGCGTGGCCATTGATCTGCATCACGGATCAATCGATCCGAACTTTCGATTTTACGGATGGCCATGCGCTGCCTACATTGCGTGGACAACGACGACATCGGAGACATGACGAACCCTGCGCCTTCCCCCCTGCTGATCGGCTGCGCCGCCGGCTTCTCGGGCGACCGCACCGACGCGGCCGGCCCGGTGGTCGACACGCTGGTCGCGCGGCTGCGCGCGCCGGACGCGCCGGCGGGCCAGCGCGCCTTCCTCATCTTCGAGACGCTGGCCGAGCGCACGCTCGCGCTGGCCCAGCTGCGCCGGCGGGCCGACCCCGGATCCGGCTACGAGCCGCTGCTGGACGACATGCTGCGCCCGGTGCTCGCCCGCTGCCTCGCGCACGGCATCCGCATCGTGAGCAACTTCGGCGCCGCGAACCCGCGCGCCGCCGCGCGCCACATCGCGCGCATGGCCACCGAGCTGGGCCTGGCCGTGCCGGCCATCGCGGTGGTGGAGGGCGACGACCTCTCCACGCCGGCGCAGCGCGCGCTGCTGCGCGGTCAGCTCGGCGCCGGCTTCGACGCGCTGCAGGTGGTCAGCGCCAACGCCTACATCGGCGCCGAGCCGATCGCGGCGGCGCTGCGTGCGGGCGCGCAGGTGGTGGTCTGCGGCCGCGTGGCCGACCCGTCGCTGACGGTCGGCCCGGCGCTGGCGCACTTCGGCTGGGCCGCGGACGACTGGGACCGCATCGCCCGCGCCACCATGGCCGGCCACCTGCTGGAGTGCGGCGCCCAGGTGTGCGGCGGCTACTTCGCCGACCCGGGCTTCAAGGAGGTGCCGGCGCCCGAGGCGATCGGATTCCCCATCGCCGAGATCGATGCCGACGGCGGGGTCGTCATCGGCAAGGCCGACACGCCCGACGCGGCCGGCGGGCTGGTGAGCGAGGCCACGGTCAAGGAGCAACTGCTCTACGAGGTGCACGACCCCGCGGCCTACCTCACCCCCGACGTGGTGGCCGACATCGGCAAGGCCGAGGTCGTGCAGCTCGCGCCGAACCGGGTGCGCCTGTCGGGCGTGCGCGGCCACGCGCGTCCGCCCAGCCTCAAGGTCAACGTCTGCCACGAGGGCGGCTGGCTGGTCGAGGCCGGCATCTCCTACGCCGGCGCGCGCGCCGAGGCACGCGCCCGCCTCGCGGCCGACACGCTGCGCAAGCGCCTGCCGGGCCTCGCGCTGCGCGTGGACCTGATCGGTGCCGTGAGCCTGTTCGCGGACGACGAGGGCCGCCTGCTGGCCCAGACGCCCGCCGGCGAGGCGCGCGACGTGCGCCTGCGCGTGGCCGCCGCCCATGCCGACCGTGCGCAGGCCGAGCGCGTGGCACGCGAGGTCATGGCGCTGTACACCTGCGGCCCGGCCGGCGGCGGCGGCGTGCGCAGCGCGCTCACGCCGCGGCTCAACACCGTGTCCTGCCTGCTGCCGCGCGAGGCGGTGCCGACGCGCTTCGAGATCGTGGAAGGGACCGCATGAGCCGCACCGTCACCGTCCCGCTCGACCGCCTGGCCCACGGCCGCACGGGCGACAAGGGCAACCGCTCCAACATCAGCGTGATCGCCTGGCACCCGGCGCTGTGGCCGCTGCTCGTCGAGCAGCTGACCGAGGCCCGCGTGGCCGCGCAGTTCGCGCACCGCCGGCCCACGCGCGTGCAGCGCTTCGTGCTGCCGACGCTGCAGGCCATGAATTTCGTCATCGACGACGTGCTCGACGGCGGCGTGAACGACGCGCTCAACCTCGACACGCACGGCAAGTCGCTGTCGTACCTGCTGCTGGCGCTGGAGGTCGAGGTGCCCGAGCAACTGGTTCGGCACCTCGCCGGGCCCGCCTGACGCTTTCCCATTGTTCAAACCAGGAGACAAGAGACATGCACCTCATCACCCGCTTCGCCGCCGCCGCGCTGGCCTTCACCGCCCTCGCCGCCGGCGCGCAGGGCTTTCCCGAGAAGCCCATCACCTTCGTCGTGCCCTTCGCCGCCGGCACCGCCACCGACCAGATCGCGCGGGCGCTGGGCAACGCGATCACGGCAGAGACGAAGCAGTCGGTGGTCATCGACAACAAGGCCGGCGCGAGCGGCTTCATCGCCTCGCAGTTCGTCGCCAAGGCGCCGGCCGACGGCTACACGGTGCTCGTCACCACCAACACCACGCATGCGGCCAACGAGCACCTGTACAAGAAGCTGCCCTACGACCCGGTGAAGGACTTCGCGCCCATCGCCGGCTTGGGCAAGGGCGGGCAGATCATGGTGGTGGCGCCGACCTTCCCGGCGAAGACCGTGGCGGAATTCATCGCGCTGGCGAAGAAGGAGCCGGGCAAGTACAGCTTCGGCAGCGGCAGCTCGTCCAGCCGGATGGCCGGCGAGCTGCTGCAGCAGATGGCCGACATCAAGCTGCTGCACGTGCCGTACAAGAGCAACACGCTGGCCGTGACCGACCTCATGGGCGGCCAGATCCACATGATGATCACCGACACCGCGACCGGCCTGCCGCAGGTCAAGGCCGGCAAGCTGCGTGCGCTGGGCATGTCGAGTGCGAAGCGTTCGCCGCTCGCGCCCGACGTGCCGACCATCGCCGAAGCGGGCGTGAAGGGCTACGAGATGGGCTACTGGTTCGCCGCCTACGCGCCGGCGAAGACGCCGCCCGCGGTGGTGGCGAAGCTCAACGAGCTGCTGGTCAAGGCCGCGAAGAGCGAGTCGGCCAAGAGTGCCTTCTACGAGCCGACCGGCACCGAGGTCTTCACCACCACGCCCGACGAGATGGCCAAGTTCCAGGCCGCCGAATCGCAGAAGTGGGGCCGCATCGTCAAGGCGGCAGGCATCGAGGCGGAGTGATCGCTGCGCGAGCGGATTTCAAGTCAAAAGTGCCGCCAGCGCCCGCGGGGCGGGCGCGAGGCGCTATCAATTCAGAAGCGCTGAGGGGCGCGCAGGCGCGCGTCACGGCACCTTGATGCCGAAGTGGGCCGCCACCGCCCGCACGCCCAGCGCCGGGCTGGCCAGCACCTCGACGTCCAGGTCGCCCAGCGCGGCGGCCGCCGGTGCCATCGACGCCTGCGCCAGCACCACCACGTCGGCGTCGGCGCACCGCGCGCGTACATCGCGGGCCACGGCCGACACGTAGCCGAGCAGGTCGCCGCGTTCGAAGAAGGGCCACGCATCGGGCACGACGCGGGTGCGCAGCGACACGGGGGCGCCGAGCGCGTGGGCCGATTCGCGGATCAGCGCTTCGGTCGGGCCGATGGCGCTTTCGAGCGCGGCGACGACCAGCACCTTCGGCCCGCGCCGCACCGCGCGGTCGGCCATCGCGCGGTCGATGCGGGCGGCCACGAAACGGCCGCCGGTCGGCACGCGCTCGGCCAGTCCACCGAGCGTGGAGCAGGTGCACACGACGAGCGAGGCGCCCTCTGCCGCGGCCCGGGCCATCGTGGCCTGCACACGGGCCACGAGCGGCGCGTCGTCCAGGCCCACGCGCTGCGCATCGGCGAGCAGTGCCTCGTCGACCACGTGCGTCACGGCCACGGCCGGCGCGAGCGCCTGCATCAGCCGATCGAAGGTGGCGACGTGCACGGGTGAGGTATGAAGAAAGGCGACGCGATGCGGCATGGTCCGGGTGGGGGCGAGTGCGGTCTGCCATTGTGGGCGGCGGCTTTCGTCGCACGGACCGCAGGGGTTCCCCTGTACGGATGTACAGTCGCGCCGTGAGCGAATCCGTCCCGGCCGAAGCGGCACCCCGCGCGTTGCTGCCCGTCTCCGTGCGCGCCCTGTGCGCGTTCGCGGCGCGCGCCGGCGACCTGGACCTGCGCTTCACGCCCGCGCCCACGGGGCTGGAAGGCGCCGAGGGCCACCGTCGCGTGCAGGCGCGCCGCGGCGCGGGCTACGAGAGCGAGGTCGGTCTGCGATTGGAATGCCAGGGCCTGCTGCTGCGCGGGCGGGCCGACGGTTTCGATGCCGAGGCCGGCCGGCTGGAGGAGATCAAGACCCACCGCGGCCCGGTCGCCCGCGTGCGGACCAACCAGCGGGCGCTGCACTGGGCGCAGGCCAAGGTCTACGGCGCCATGCTGTGCGCCGAGCGCGGGCTGGAGGCGCTGGAGATCGCGGTCGTCTACCTCGAGCTCGACAGCGACGAGGAGACGCCGGTCGAAGCCCGCTTCAGCGCCGCCGAACTCCAGGCACATGCCCAGGCGCTGTGCCGCCGCTATGCCGAATGGGCGCGCCAGGAGCGCGAGCGCCGCACGGCGCTGGACGACGCGCTCGCCGGGCTGGCCTTCCCGCAGGCGCGCTTTCGCGACGGGCAGCGCCGCTTCGCGGCCGGCGTGTACCAGGCGGTGCGCGACGGCCGGCCGCTGCTGGCGCAGGCGCCCACCGGCATCGGCAAGACGCTGGCGGCGCTGTTCCCCGCGCTCAAGGCCCGGCCGGGTGCGCGCGTGGACAAGGTCTTCTACCTCACGGCCAAGACACCGGGCCGCACCGTGGCGCTGGAGGCGCTGGAGCGGCTGCATCCCGGCGCGCCGGCGCTGCGGGTGCTGGCGCTCGAATCGCGCGAGCGCGCCTGCGTGCACCCGGGGCGCGCCTGCCATGGCGACGCCTGCCCGCTGGCCAGGGGCTTCTTCGACCGGCTGCCGGCAGCGCGCGCCGCCGCGGCCGACGCCGGCTGGCTCGATGCGCCGGCGCTCGCGCGCATCGCGGCCGAGGCGCAGGTCTGTCCCTACTACCTGTCGCAGGAGATGGTGCGCTGGGCCGACGTGGTGGTGGCCGACTACAACCACTGGTTCGACCCGCACGCGCTGCTCTTCGCGCTGGCGCAGGACGAGGAATGGCGCGTCGCGCTGCTGGTCGACGAGGCGCACAACCTGCTGGAGCGCGCACGGGCGATGTATTCGGGCGCCCTGGACGGCGCCGCCCTGCGCCGGGCGGTGGCGATGGCACCGCGCGCCGTGGCCGGGCCGCTGCGCGCCGTGCAGCGCGAGTGGGCGGCCGCCGGGCGCGCCGCCCGCGCCGATGACGCGGCCAGCCGCTTCCGCACCCAGGTGCCCGACGGGCTGACGCAGGCCGTGCGCCAGGCGGTGGTGGCGCTGACCGAGCACCTCGCGCAGGACCCGGCGGCGGGGGACGGCCCGCTGCACGCGAGCTTCTTCGAACTGCTGCAGCTGGATCGGCTGATCGAGGACTTCGACCGCGACTTCCTGCTGGAAGTGGCCGGCGACGCCGACGACGGCTGCCTGGCCGTGCGCAACCTGGTGCCGGCCACGCCGTTGCGCGGCCGCTGGGCGGCTGCGCATGCCGGCGTCGCCTTCTCCGCCACCTTCGCGCCCTTCGACTTCTACCGCGACACGCTGGGCCTGCCGGCGCGTACCGCGACGCTGGACGTGCCCTCGCCCTTCGGGCCCGAGCAGCTGGAGCTTCACATCGCCGAGGGCCTGTCGGGCCGCGCGCGCCACCGCACGCGCGCCCTGCCGCAACTGGTGCGCACGGTGGCCGAGCGCTGCCGTGAGCGGCCGGGCAACTACCTGGTCTTCCTGGGCAGCCTGGACTATGTGGCCGCCTTCTCGGCCGCACTGGCGCGCGCGCAGCCGGATCTGCCCGTGTGGACGCAGACACCCGCCATGGACAGTGCCGCCCGCCACGCCTTCATCGACCGCTTCGCGCCGGGCGGCCGCGGCGTGGGGGTGGCGGTGCTCGGCGGCGCCTTCGGCGAAGGGGTGGACCTGCCGGGGGACCGGCTGGTGGGCGTGTTCATCGCGGGATTGGGGCTGCCGCCGCATGACGCCTTCAACGAACAGGTGCGCCAGCGCATGGACGCGCGCTTCGGTGCCGGCTACGACTACACGTACCTCTATCCGGGGCTGCAGAAGGTGGCGCAGGCGGCGGGCCGGGTGATCCGCACCGAAGCCGACCGCGGCGCGCTCTTCCTGCTGGACGACCGCTTCCGCGAGCCGGCGGTGCGGGCGCTCCTGCCCGCGTGGTGGGCGGTGGAGCGCGCGCTGCCGGCCTCGGCAGTCGCCGTCCCCATGGCCTGATTCCTCAGGCGAAAAGTGCTTGCGGCGCCCGCCACCCGGGCGCGTACAGCTATGAAAAAGATAGCAATCCTGTTCAGAGCATCGAATCCGGCGCCAGCGGCCCGACCACCTTGAGCAGCATGCGCAGGCCCACGCTCGCGTCGGGCTCGCTGCGCGCGTCCTTCAGGCCGCTGCCCTGGGGCGCGCGCCAGACCAGGCCAGCGCCGTCGGGGTTCTTCTGGACGTGCCAGGCGCCCTCGCGCAGGCTGGTCTCGATGAGCTCGGCCGCCTGCTTCGACAGTGCGGTGCTGCGGATGAGCAGCGCGATCTCGGTGTTCTGCTCCTGGGAGCGCAGGTCCAGGTTCATCGAGCCCACCACCAGCAGCCGGCCGTCGAGCACCAGCACCTTCGAGTGCAGCATGGCGCGCGATTCGCCCGTCACGCCGGCGCCCGACGTGCCCAGGGCGCTGCCGAGGGTGGCCTGCTCGCTGCGCATCTCGTACAGCTCGATGCCCATGCCCAGCATCTCGTCGCGGTGGCGCGCATAGCCCACATGGGCGATCGGCGCGTCGTTGGAGGCCAGCGAATTGGTCAGCACCCGGATGCGAACGCCGCGGGCGCGCGCGTCGGCGAAGGCCTTCTTGATCTCCGGCCCCGGCACGAAGTAGGGCGAGATGATGAGCAGGTCGCGCCGGGCCTGGCCGATGAACTGCAGCAGGCCCTCGACCACGGTCTCGCCTGCGGGCAGTTCGCCGGCGGGCGGGCGCGGCGCGTTCGGCGCCGGGCCGGCGGCCGCCTGCGCGTCGGCCGCGATCTTGGCCGGGCCGTCGGCGATGAGGGTGGCCGGCGCCCAGACGAAGGGCAGCGTCTTCAGGTCCACCGGCTTCTGGTCCCACACCCGCGCTCGGCGCTGGGCCTCGGCCTGCGACTTGTCCTTGGCCCCGTCGCCCTCGAAGGCGCCGCCCGAAGGGCGCGGCTCGCCGTCGGGCGGCTTGGGCGCGTCGGACGACGCCTTGCCCTGGTCGCGCTCGGCGCGGGCCTTCTCCCGGATCTTGTCCAGCTCCTCGCGGCTGACCAGCGACTGCACCGGGTAGGCGCGTTCGTTGTTCCAGTAGCTGTCGAAGCTCTTGGACATCTCGCGCACCACCGGCCCGGCGGCCAGCACGTCGAGGTCGACGAAATTGCCCGCGTCGCCGTGCCCGAAATAGGCGTCGCCCAGGTTGCGCCCGCCGGTGATGCCCATCGCGTTGTCCGCGATGAAGAGCTTGTTGTGCATGCGCTGCTGGATGCGCTTGGCGTCACCGAGCGAGTTCACGATGCGGCCGAGCGAGGACGAGCGCGCGCCGGCCAGGGGGTTGAAGAGCCGCACCTGGATGTTCGGCTCGTAGGCCAGCGCCAGCACCAGCGCGTTGCGGCCGGTGCTGTGGAAGTCGTCGACGAGGATGCGCACGCGCACGCCGCGTGCCGCCGCCTCGCGCACGCTGCGCATGAGGCGGCCGGTGCTGGCGTCGGCATGGATGGCGTAGTACTGCAGGTCCAGCGTCTTCTGTGCGCCGTCGGCCAGCGCCAGCCGTGCCCCGTAGGCCGACTGCGGCCCGTCGAGCAGCGCGAAGCCCGAAGCCGAGGCCGCCGAGCCCCGCCGCGCCGTGACCAGGTCGCCGAGCGTCGTTCCCGCCGGCGAGGCGAGGGCCGTCGATTCCGGCCGATCCACGTTCTTCGGAAGTTCCGCGCAGGCCGTCATGGCCAGGGCGATCAGGAGGCTGGCACTTGCGCGCAGGGCGGTGGGCAGCCAGCGCCCAGTGGCGCGCGGTCGAGGGGGCATGGCGGAAAGTGGGGGTGGAACGGACCTCGGGTATAGCAAGCGCGGCACGGCGTCCATGTCGGACAACCGTGCGCGCGCAATGCAGCCGCCGCCGCGTCGTGGGCGGGCGCGGGATCAGGCGGCGCCGAGGCTCTCCCAGCGGTCCAGGGCGGCCAGCAGTTCGTCCTCGATCTGGGCGCGGCGGGTGGCCAGCTGTGCGGCCAGCCCCGGGTCGCTGCCGTAGAGGGCGCCGCCGCCCTTGGCCAGCGTCTCGTCGATGGTCTTCTGCTCGGCCTCGAGCTCGGCGATGCGTTCGGGCAGGGCGTCGAGCTCGCGCTGGTCCTTGTAGCTGAGCTTCCTGCGGGCGCCCGCCGCGACTGACGGGGCCGGTGCCATGGCCGGCGCGGGCGCGGGCGCGGCCGCGGCCTTGGGCGCCGGGGCCGGCTGGCGCGCCTCGTTCGCCAGGGCGATCTCACGCGCGCGGCGCGACTGGATCAGCCAGTCCTGCACGCTGCCCTCGTACTCGCGCCAGCGGCCATCGCCCTCGAAGGCGATGGTGCTGGTCACGACGTTGTCGAGGAAGGTGCGGTCGTGGCTCACCAGGAAGACGGTGCCTTCGTAGTTCTGCAGCAGGTCTTCGAGCAGCTCGAGCGTGTCGATGTCCAGGTCGTTGGTCGGCTCGTCGAGCACCAGCACGTTGGCCGGCCGCGCGAACAGGCGCGCCAGCAGCAGGCGGTTGCGCTCGCCGCCGCTGAGCGAGCGCACGGGCGAGTTGGCGCGGGCTGGCGAGAACAGGAAATCGGACAGGTAACTCTTGACGTGCTTGCGCTGGTTGCCGATCTCGATCCACTCGCTGCCGGGGCTGATGAAGTCCTCCAGCGGCGCGTCGAGGTCCAGCGCCTCGCGCATCTGGTCGAAGTACGCCACCTCGAGGTTGGCGCCGCGGCGCACCTTGCCGCTGTCGGGCGCCAGCTCGCCCAGGATCAGCTTGAGCAGCGTGGTCTTGCCGGCGCCGTTGGGGCCGATGAGCCCGACCTTGTCGCCGCGCAGGATGGTGGCGCTGAAGTCGCGCACGATGGGCCGGCCGCCGTACGACTTGCTCACCTCGGTGAGCTCCGCGACGATCTTGCCGCTGGGCAGGCCGCTGGCAACGTCCATCTTCACGCTCCCCAGTGCCTCGCGCCGGCTCGTACGCCGGCGGCGCAGCTCTTCCAGGCGGCCGATGCGGCTCTGGCTGCGCGTGCGACGCGCCTCCACACCCTTGCGCACCCAGACCTCCTCCTGCGCGAGCAGCTTGTCGGCCTTGGCGTTGATGACGGCCTCCTGCGCGAGCTGCTCGTCCTTCTGCACCAGGTACTGGGCGAAGTTGCCGGGGTAGGAGCGCAGGTGGCCGCGGTCGAGCTCGACGATGCGGGTGGCGACGCGGTCGAGGAACGCGCGGTCGTGGGTGATCGTCACCACGCTGCCCTTGAAGTCGATCAACAGTTGCTCGAGCCACTCGATCGAGTCGAGGTCCAGGTGGTTGGTCGGCTCGTCGAGCAGCAGCACGTCGGGCGCCGACACCAGCGCCTGCGCCAGCGCCACCCGCTTGCGCGTACCGCCGGACAGGTCGCCCACCCGCGCCTGCGGGTCGAGGTGCAGCCGGTGCAGGGTCTCTTCGACCCGCTGCTCCCAGTTCCAGGCGTCGAAGGCTTCGATTTGCGACTGCAGCGCGTCGAGGTCGGCGCCCTCCGCGGCGGCGAGGTATTCGTCGCGCAGGGCCGCCACGTGCGCCAGGCCTGCGCTGGCAGCCTGGAAGACCGTGGCATTGGCGTCGAGCGCCGGCTCCTGGGCCACGTAGGCGACGCGAAGACCGGTTTGCAGCTGCAGCGTTCCGTCGTCGGGCTTTTCGAGTCCGCCGAGGATCTTCAGGAGGGAGGACTTGCCGGCGCCGTTGCGGCCGATGAGGCCGATGCGCTCGGCTTCGAGCAGTGCGAAGTCCGCGTGATCGAGCAGCGCGACGTGGCCGAAGGCCAGTTGCGCATCGAGGAGGGTGATGAGAGCCATGTGAGGCAAATTATCCCGGGGTGCATGCCGTTGCCCTGCAGGTCCCGGTGATTGGCCATGTCAGCATCGGTCCGCTGGATGGTGCTCCTCGGGTCGTCGTGGTGGATCCTTTGCCGTGGGACCTCGAAGGCCTGGACCAAAACGAAATGGCGTGCACGGCGCCAAAACTGGCATATACTGGCGGGCTCGACTGACAGCGCGCAAGCGACGAGGCACCGAAAGGCGGCTCGGAGGTTCGAGGAAGCGAAATCAAAAATAACTTGATGAGTTTCCAAAAACCGTGTCATAATCGCAGGCTCGGCTGAAACGAGGTGGTTGCTGAAAGCGACTGACGAGTTTGGGTTGAGAGGGGTGGATGGGTTGATCGCAGATCGACGCAAAGACCCCGGAAGTTGACAGGTCTTCGAAAAACGTGTGATAATCTAAGGCTTCGCTGATCGCAGCGAGTCGAGCAAAACGAATCAAAAGTTTTGCTGGTTCCTTAAAAACATACAGCCGATAAGCGTGGGCGTTTGAGGCGAGTGGCCAAGTTCTTCGGAACGAAGTCGCAAGACTTTAAAACGCTCATGAGAATAGAAGTGAAGTTCACTTCAATTCCGTTTTTATGAGTTGCCTCGAAAGGGGCAAAAAATTCAAGATCGAACTGTAGAGTTTGATCCTGGCTCAGATTGAACGCTGGCGGCATGCCTTACACATGCAAGT
>JAVHYA010000002.1 GCA_031119395.1 Pseudomonadota bacterium | reverse complement strand
GCATGGCCGCTTCGATCGGCGCGGTGTTGTTCGTGTCCTCGATGAAGTCGCCCAGGTGCGAATCGTCGTCGTCGCCGATCGGCGTTTCCATGGAGATCGGCTCCTTGGCGATCTTCATGATCTTGCGGATCTTGTCCTCGGGGATCTCCATGCGCTCGGCCAGGATGGACGCATCGGGCTCGAAGCCGAACTCCTGCAGGTGCTGGCGGCTGATGCGGTTCATCTTGTTGATCGTCTCGATCATGTGCACCGGGATGCGGATGGTGCGCGCCTGGTCGGCGATCGAGCGGGTGATGGCCTGGCGGATCCACCACGTGGCGTAGGTCGAGAACTTGTAGCCGCGGCGGTATTCGAACTTGTCCACCGCCTTCATCAGGCCGATGTTGCCTTCCTGGATCAGGTCCAGGAACTGCAGGCCGCGGTTGGTGTACTTCTTGGCGATGGAGATCACGAGGCGCAGGTTGGCCTCGATCATTTCCTTCTTGGCATCGCGCGACGACGCCTCGCCCTCGTTCATGCGCTTGTTGATCTCCTTGAGCTCGAACAGGGGCACCACGACCTGGGCCTGGATGTCCGACAGCTTCTGCTGCAGCTCCTGCACCGGCGGGATGTTGCGCTGCATGACCGCGCTCCAGGGCTTGCCGGCGGCGGCCTGCTTCTCGATCCACTTGAGGTTCAGCAGGTTCGAGGCGACGCGGTTGCCGTTCTTGTCGAAGCCCGAGAACTCGGCGATGAACTGCTCCTGCGGGAAGCCGCACTTGTCCACGATGATGCGGCGCAGCTCGCGCTCCTTCTTGCGCACGTCGTCGACCTGCGTGCGCACCATGTCGCACAGCTTCTCGATGGTCTTGGCCGTGAAGCGGATGGTCATCAGCTCGTCGGACAGGGCCTGCTGCGTCTTGGTGTAGCCGGGCGTGCCGTAGCCTTCCTTGTCGTAGATCTTGTGGATCTTCTCGAACAGCTCGGCGATGCGGTCGAAGCGCGACAGCGCCTCGTTCTTGAGCTCTTCCAGCTTCTTGGTCAGCGCCTTGGAGCCGCCGTTGCCGTCGTCGTCGTCCTCGGCGTCGAACTCGTCGAAGTCTTCCTCGGCCACGTAGTCGTCGGCCTCGTTGGGGTTGGAGAAGCCGTCGACGATGGTCGAGATGACGACCTTGCCCTCGCGGATGTCGCCGGCCATGCGCAGGATCTCGGCGATGGTCGCAGGCGAGGCGCTGATGGCCGCCATCATGTCCTGCAGGCCGCCCTCGATGCGCTTGGCGATCTCGATCTCGCCCTCGCGGGTGAGCAGTTCGACCGTGCCCATCTCGCGCATGTACATGCGCACCGGGTCGGTGGTGCGGCCGAATTCGCTGTCGACGGTGGACAGGGCGGCCTCGGCTTCTTCCTCGGCTTCCTCGACGGTGGCGGCCGTGGGCGTGACGTTGTTCTGGAACAGCGTCTCGGCGTCGGGCGTCGTCTCGTAGACGGCCACGCCCAGGTCGTTGAGCATCGTGACCACGACTTCCATGGTCTCGGCGTCGACCAGCTTGTCGGGCAGGTGGTCGGAGATTTCGCCCTGCGTCAGGTAGCCGCGGGTCTTGCCCAGCGTGATCAGCGTCTTCAGGCGCTGGCGGCGCTTGGCCATGTCCTCTTCGGACAGGACGGTCTCGTCCAGGCCGAACTCCTTCATCAAGGCGCGTTCCTTCGCCTTGCTGATCTTCATGCGCAGGGGCTTGGCCTTCTCGACCGCCGCCTCGGCGGCCGGCGCCGGCTCTTCTTCGGCGAATTCGGCTTCGACGTCGGAGAAGTCTTCCTCGATGTCCTTCGGCTCGCCGGCCTTGGGCTTGCGGCCACGCTTGGCGCCGGTGGCGGCGGGCGCGCCTGCGGCGGCGGCCTTGGGCGGGCGGCCGGGCTTCTTCTTGGGCGCGTCTTCGGTGGCGGCTGCAGCAGCAGCGGGCTTCTTGCTTTCGGCGGGGGCGGTCGTTTTCTTGGTCACGGTCTTGGCGGATGCGCTGGGCTTGGTGGCCGCCAAAGCGGCGGCCTTCACGGGTTTGTCTGCCGCAGCGGCCTTGGCCGTCCCCTTGGCTGGTGCCTTGGGGGCGGACTTGGCAGGGGCCTTCACGGACGCTGTGGCTGCTGGCTTCTTAGAACTGGGCATAAGACCTCATGAAACAAGAACGACGGACGAGCGGAAACACAGGCGCCGATGGCGAAAGCCCGGCGCGGGGCAGACGGAAATCGATAGCCGGAAGGCTCCTGGCGGGCAACAAGCCGCAAGGCGTCTTCCGCGGCAAGATGTGCGGGCGAACATTTGGTGTGCGGTCCTTGCGGTGGTCCTTCCGCCCGGGGACGGAAGGGGCCCTGATCCTGCTGGTGGGATGCTGCATCCGTTCTTGGATGCCGGGCCGGCCCGGAGGTGCCGCTGTCGCTCTTGCCTGATTCGCGTGATGCGAAGCCTTACATTATACCGCGATGCCGCTTTTTCAAGCGCTTTGGCGCCGCGGAGCCTCCATCAGCCGGTGTAGCGGCTGCGCGCCAGGCGCTGGCGCAGCTCGAGCCGGCGCCGCTCCAGCGCCTTGTAGCGCTCCAGGGCCTGCGGGTCGCTGCCCACCGTGGCGAGCACGGCGGTCTGCTGCGCCTTCAGGTGCTCGTCCAGCATGAAATCCAGCACGTTGCGCAGCTCCGCCGCCGCCTCGGCAGGCGCGGCCGCCTCCGCCTCGGGGCCGGCGGCGGCCGAAGGCGCCATCAGCCGGTCCACCAGCGGTTCGAAGTTGAGGCCGCGCAGCCCTTCGCGCAAGGCCGCCCAGGGCTGGATGCCGTGCTCATGCACCTGGCTGTCGAACCAGGTGAAGAACTCGCCGTGCTCGCCGGGCAGCTCGCACAGCAGCGCGTGCAGCTCGTGCGACAGGGCGTCCCACTCGGTGGGCTGCGACAGCAGCAGCCGCACCGCGACATCGGCGCGCGAGAGCGGCTGGGTGCGTCCCCGCGCCGGTGGCGGCCCGCGTCGCGACGGGCGCCCGCCGCGGCGGCCTTCCTGAGGCGAAAAAGCCTCGAAAGGCCCGTCGTCCGGGCGCGACCAGCTCTCATTTTGATAGCGCTCTTCCCTCTGCGGCGCGGCGCGCGGCGCCGGCGCGGCCGCCCAGAGGCCGCCCAGCTCGCGGCTGTCCAGCTGGATCAGCTCGGCCAGCTCGCCCAGCATCTGCCGCTTGAGCGTGCCGTCGGGCAGCGCGCTCCACAGCGGCCGCGCATTGGCCGCCATGTGCGCGCGGCCCTCGGCCGTGCCCAGGTCGCAGCCCTCGCGCGCGGCTTCGACCATGAAGCGCGACAGCGGCGTCGCCTCGGCCACGAAGCGCGCGAAGGCCTCGGCACCGTGCTCGCGGATGAAGCTGTCGGGGTCGTGCTCGGCCGGCAGGAACAGGAACTTGACGCTGCGCACGTCGGTGGCGAAGGGCAGGGCGGCGTCCAGCGCCTTGCGCGCGGCGCGGCGGCCGGCGGCGTCGCCGTCGAAGCTGAACACCACCGCGTCGGTGAATCGGAACAGCTTCTGCACATGCTCCGGCGTGCAGGCGGTGCCCAGCGTGGCCACGGCGTTGGCGAAGCCCAGCTGGGCCAGCGCCACCACGTCCATGTAGCCCTCGGTGACCAGCGCGTAGCCCTTGTCGCGCAGCGCGGTGCGCGCCTCGAACAGGCCATAGAGCTCGCGCCCCTTGCTGAAGACGGGCGTCTCGGGCGAGTTGAGGTACTTGGGCTTCTCGTCGCCCAGCACCCGGCCGCCGAAGCCGATGCACTCGCCCTTGACGTTGCGGATCGGAAACATCACCCGGTCGCGGAAGCGGTCGTAGCGCTTGTCCTCGCCGTCCTCGCCGACGATGACGAGCCCGCTTTCGGCCAGCAGCGGGTCGGTGTAGTCGGGGAACACGCTCGCCAGCGTGCGCCAGCCCTCGGGCGCATAGCCCAGGCCGAAGGCCTTGGCGACCTCGCCCGACACCCCGCGGCCCTTGAAGTACTCGATCGCGCGCGGCGACTGGCGCAGCAGCTTGCGGTAGGCCTCGCCCGCCTTCTCCAGCACGTCGCTCAGCGTGGCCTGCTTCTGGCGTTGCGCCGCGGCGCGCTCGCGCTCGGCGGGCGAGGCGTCGTCTTCCGGCACCTCCAGGCCGTACTGGCCGGCCAGGTCCTGCACCGCCTCGCGAAAGCCCATGCCGCCGTGCTCCATGAGGAAGCCGATCGCGTTGCCGTGCGCCCCGCAGCCGAAGCAGTGGTAGAACTGCTTGGTCGGGCTGACCGAGAAGGAGGGCGACTTCTCGCCGTGGAAGGGGCACAGCCCCATGAAGTTGGCGCCGCCCTTCTTGAGCTGCACGTAGCGGCCGACGATCTCGACGATGTCGGCGCGGGCGATGAGCTCCTGGATGAAAGACGGGGGGATCGCCATGGCGGCGCGCAGAAGGCAGGCGGGGAGGGAGCGGCCGATGATACGCAAGCCTTTCCTACGCCGCCGTGCGTCCGCCCGACGGCATACTGCCGCCACACCATGCCCGAGCCCGTGCTGCCCACCGACGCGCCCCCGCCCGCCGCCGCGGACGGGGCCACGCTCTGGCGCAACCCGCCGGGCTTCATGTGGCAGGCGCTCAAGGAATTCCGGGCCAACCAGGGGCTGCTGCTGGCCGGCGCGGTGGCCTACTACGCGCTGCTGTCGATCGTGCCGCTGCTGATCCTGTCGGTGATCGTGCTGTCGCACGTGCTGCCGCAGGACCTGCTGCTGTCCACCATCGGCCGCTACCTGGGCTGGCTGCTGCCGGGCCAGTCGGGCGCCGTGGTCCACGAGCTGGCCAACTTCCTCGACCACCGCGACCTCATGGGCCCGGTGCTGCTGGTGACCATGATCTTCTTCAGCTCCCTGGCCTTCACGGTGCTCGAGAGCGCGATGGCCGTGATCTTCCACCACCGCAAGGCGACGCACGGGCGCCACATGCTGGTGTCGGCGGTGATGCCCTACCTCTACATCCTGTGCCTGTGCTTCGGGCTGCTGCTGGTCACGCTGGTGTCGGGAGCGCTGCAGCTGATCGGGCAGGAGCAGGTCGACCTGTTCGGGCGCAGCTGGTCGCTCAGCGGGGTGTCCGGCGTGCTGCTGTACCTGGTGGGGCTGGCGGGCGAGATCTTCATGCTCACGTCGCTCTACCTCGTGATGCCGGTCGGGCGCCTGTCGTTCCGGCATGCGCTGATCGGTGGCGTGACGGCGGCGCTGCTGTGGGAGCTCACGCGCCGCGTGCTGGTGTGGTACTTCTCGACCCTGTCGCAGGTCAACGTGGTCTACGGCTCGCTGACCACCGCCATCGTGGTGCTGCTGAGCCTGGAGATCGCGGCCACGCTGGTGCTCTTCGGCGCCCAGGTCATCGCCCGGCACGAGCGCCTGGAGCGCCGTGCGTTTCTGAGCAAAAAAGCCCTCTAGCGCCCACGGGGCGGGCGCCGGCAGCTATCAAAAACGTAGCAATCGGCCGGCCGGGGCTCAGCGCGGTGCGAGGCGGATCGCGCCGTCCAGGCGGATCACCTCGCCGTTGAGCATGTCGTTCTCGATGATGTGCCTGGCCAGCTTGGCGTAGTCCTGCGGCGTGCCCAGTCGCGACGGGAAGGGCACGCTGGCGGCCAGCGCGTCCTGCACCTCCTGCGGCATGCCGAAGAGCATGGGCGTGCCGAAGATGCCGGGCGCGATGGTCATGTTGCGGATGCCGTTGCGTGCCAGGTCGCGCGCGATCGGCAGCGTCATGCCCACCACGCCGCCCTTGCTGGCGCTGTACGCGGCCTGGCCGATCTGGCCGTCGTAGGCCGCGACCGAGGCGGTGCTGATGAGCACGCCGCGTTCGCCGGTGGACTCGGGCTCGTTCTTGGCCATGGCGTCGGCGGCCAGGCGGATCATGTTGAAGCTGCCGATCAGGTTGACCGTCACGGTCTTGCTGAACACGGCCAGCGCGTGCGGGCCGTTCTTGCCCACCGTCTTCTCGGCCGGTGCGATGCCGGCGCAGTTGACCAGGCCGACCAGCTTGCCCAATTTCAGCGCGGCGGCCACGGCGGCCTGGCCGTCGGCTTCCTGGCTCACGTCGCACTTGACGAACACGCCGCCGATCTCCTTGGCGACCGCCTCGCCCTTGTCGGCCTGCATGTCGGCGATCACGACCTTGCCGCCGTGTTCGGCCAGCATGCGGGCCGTGCCCTCACCCAGCCCCGAAGCGCCGCCCGTGACGATGAAAACCTTGCCCGCGATCTGCATGCTGCGTGTCTCTCTGTGAATGGGAAGCCGCCAATGATAGGCGGGGCCGCCCGGACGAAAAAAAGGCCCCGTCGCGATGACGGGGCCTGAATTGGGTCCCGAGGAACCCAAGGAGACAACTTGCAGGGTGTGCGAGCGAGCGCGACACCCGGATCGATTCGCGGCCGGGCCACCGGGCCCGGCAGGCGATCAGCGCTTGGCCTTGGCGGTGGCGGTCTTGGCGGCGTTCACGGCCTGGGCCGACACCGCGTTGAAGTTGGCTTCGGCGACGTCGCTGGCTTGCTTGACGGCCTTCTGCACCGACTCGAACGCGTTGTTGGCGGCGGCCACGGCGCTCTTCATCATGGCGACGGCGGTTTCGGAGCCGGCGGGAGCGTTCTTGGCAGCGCTGTCGACCAGGCCGACGAAGGCTTGCTGGGCTTCGGACGCCTTGGCTTCGAAGGCCTTGGTGAACTCGGCGCTGGTGCCCTGGGCGATCTCGTACAGGTGACGGCTGTAGGCAGCGGTCTTCTCGGCGATGGGCTGCATCAGGCTGGCCTGCAGCGTCAGCAGTTCCTGCGCGTCCTTGGCGCTCAGCAGCGCTTGCGTCGTGCCGGCGGCTTCGCTCAGGGCAGCCTTGGAGGCTTGCACGTTCAGTTCGACGATTTTCTCGACGCCTTCGAACGCCTTGGTGGTGAGGCCGAAGAGGGCTTCGACGTTGGCCTTGTGGGCAGCGATCAGTTGGTCAGCGGTGAGTGCCATGGGGATCTCCAGAAATGAAGTGGGTGGGATGACCGGTCGCTGCTCTTTTTGTTGCGGTGCAGCATGGATCGAAGTATGGCAGCGCCGCGGGTCCGGTTCAAGCTCTTTTTGCTGCGATGCAGCAAATTTAGGGACCGCCACCTAACTCGGCGTTTCCGGCTGGCGGCGCGGCGCCGGGGAGGAGGGCGCTCGGCCGGGACAGGGGCTGCCGGTCGGCGCTGGCAGAATGCCGCCCCACCATGAGCAGCCGCCCTTCGCCTCAGCCCCGCAGCAGCTATCGCGCCTTCCGTGCGATCCCCACCCGCTGGATGGACAACGACCTCTACGGCCACGTCAACAACGTCGTCTACTACAGCTGGTTCGACACGGCGGTGAATGCCCTGTTGATCGAGGAAGGGGCGCTCGACATCCACCAGGGCACCACGATCGGCTTCGTGGTCGAGACGCAGTGCAACTACTTCGCGCCGCTGGCCTTTCCCCAGACGGTGGAGGCGGGCATCCGCGTGGCCCACGTGGGCAGCTCGAGCGTGCGCTACGAGATCGGGCTGTTCGCGCAGGGGGCGCCCACCGCCGCCGCCCAGGGCCACTTCGTCCATGTCTACGTCGATCGCGCGAGCCAGCGGCCGGTGCACTTGCCCGAGGCCCTGCTGCGCGTGATCGGCCCGCTCCAGGCGAGCGCGGAAGGCTGAGCCACGAAAAACGGCGCCCGAAGGCGCCGTTCAGATGAAGGCCCAAGGCCTCATTACATCTTCATGGCCTTGATGTCGGCCTTGCCCTTGGCTTCCATGGCCTTGGCTTCCTTGACGCACGCGTTCTTGGCGTCGCCCTTCATGTCGTCGCACTTTTCCTTGGCGACTTCATAGTCGGCCTTCACCTTTTCCTCGGCGACCTTGCGCTGGTGCGAGGCGCTGGGCTTGTACTGCTGCTCCAGCTCGGCCTTGGCAACGTTCTCCTTGCCCTTGGCTTCCTTCTCGCACACGTCCTTGGCATTGTCCTTGAGCGTGTCGCACTGGGCCTTGGCAGCCTTGTAGTCGGCTTCGATCTTGTCCTTGCCGGCCTTGTACTCGTCGCTGGTCATGGCGCTGGCGTGGACGCCGATGAAGCAGGTGGACGCGATGGCCATCATCAACAGGTGCTTTTTCATGGTTTGGATCTCCTGAGGTTCTTGGTGGTGTTCGGGGGGGATGGATGGAGCGGGGTGATGGGTACCGGCAGCGTGCTCAGTACTTCTCGAACCACAGGGCGGCAGGCGTGCGGCCTTCGGCGCTCTCCCATGCCTTGACCTGCTTCTCGGCCTCGTCCTTGGTGATGCCGTGACGTTCCTGGATGCGGCCCAGCAGCTGGTCGCGCTTGCCGGCGATGACGTCGAAGTCGTCGTCGGTCAGCTTGCCCCACTGCTCCTTGACCTTGCCCTTGAGCTGTTTCCAGTTGCCTTCGATGGTGTCTTTGTTCATGACGCACTCCTTTGCTTGAACAGGTGTCCGGCGGTCTGCGGCGCCGCCGTGCACGCACTGTCCGGCACCCCCTCGTTCCGGGTGGTAGGACGCTCCGGGGACGCCCCGTAGGCAGAGGCCGACGGGGCCCGTGATAATCGGTCGCACACCCCTGTCCCCCCTCTCCTGAACCCCCCGTGCCGCCGAGACAAGCGGCCCCCGCGCGCACCATGATCATCCAGAGCCTTCTCGACACCGATCTGTACAAGTTCACGATGATGCAGGTGGTGCTGCACCACTTTCCCGGGGCGCGCGTCGAGTACCGCTTCAAGTGCCGCAACCCGGGCGTCGACCTGGCGCAGTTCGCCAACGAGATCCGCGAGGAGGTGCGCGCACTGTGCTCGCTGAAGTTCAAGGAGCCCGAGCTCGCCTACCTGCGCTCCATGCGCTTCATCAAGAGCGACTTCGTCGACTTCCTCGGCCTCTTCCAGCTCAACGAGAAGTACATCGACATCACGCCCAAGGACACGGGCGAACTCGACATCAGCATCCGCGGTCCCTGGCTGCACACGATCCTGTTCGAGATCCCGGTGCTGGCCATCGTCAACGAGGTGTACTTCCGCAACACCCAGCGCCGGCCCGACTTCGCCGAAGGCCGTCGCCGGCTCGACGAGAAGATCGCGCTGCTGCAGGCCGACGGCCTGTCCGACCTGAAGATCGCCGACTACGGCACGCGCCGGCGCTTCTCCACCCAGTGGCACGAAGAGGTGCTGCGCACGCTCGCCAGCCAGCTCGGCGCCGTGACGCCGCGCCCGGTGCCCGGCGCCGCTGCGCAGCCGCAGTTCGCGGGCACCAGCAACGTGCTCTATGCGATGAAGCTGGGCCTCATCCCGCTGGGCACCATGGCCCACGAGTACCTGCAGGCCTGCCAGGCGCTGGGTCCGCGCCTGCGCGACAGCCAGATCTTCGGCTTCGAGATGTGGGCGCGCGAATACCGCGGCGACCTGGGCATCGCGCTGTCGGACGTGTACGGCATGAGCGCCTTCCTGCGCGATTTCGACCTGTACTTCTGCAAGCTCTTCGACGGCTCGCGCCACGACAGCGGCGACCCCTTCAACTGGGGCGAACGCATGATCGCGCACTACATCGCCAACCGCGTCGACCCGAAGACCAAGACGCTGATCTTCAGCGACAGCCTCACGGTGCCGCGCACCATCGAGCTCTACCAGCAGTTCCGCGGACGCTGCCAGCTGGCCTTCGGCATCGGCACCAACCTCACCAACGACCTGGGCTACGAGCCGCTGCAGATCGTCATCAAGATGGTCCGCTGCAACGACCAGCCGGTGGCCAAGCTGTCGGATTCACCGGCCAAGAACATGTGCGAAGACGAGAAATACCTGGCCTACCTGCGCCAGGTGTTCGAGATCGAGCAGCCCGCCGAGTGACGATGCGGCTGCCGACCTTGCTCCTGACCGCGTCGAGCTCCCCGATGAAACCCGCCCTTCGCCTCCTGGCGGGCCTGCTGCTGCCCGCGCTGCTGCCCGGCCTCGCGCATGCCGCCGAGTTCGACGGCGCCCGGCTGTCGCCGTGGTGGGGCGTGCCTTTCGCCGGCATCCTGCTGTCGATCGCGCTCATGCCGCTGCTGGCGCCTTCCTTCTGGCACCACCACTTCGGCAAGGTCGCCGCGGGCTGGGCGCTGGCTTTCCTGGTCCCCTTCGCGGCGTTGTACGGCCTGCCCACGGCCGGCACGCAACTGGTGCACGCGCTGGTGGCGGAGTACATCCCCTTCATCATCCTGCTCACGGCGCTCTTCACGGTGGCCGGCGGCATCCACATCCGCGGCAACCTGCACGGCGCGCCGGGGCTGAACACCGCCATGCTCGCCATCGGCGCCGCCCTGGCCAGCGTCATGGGAACCACCGGCGCCTCGATGCTGCTGATCCGGCCGCTGGTGCGTGCCAACGACAACCGCGTGCACAAGGCGCACGTCGTGGTGTTCTTCATCTTCATCGTCTCGAACATCGGCGGCTCGCTCACGCCGCTGGGCGATCCGCCGCTGTTCCTGGGCTTCCTCAAGGGCGTGGACTTCTTCTGGACGCTGCGCAACATCCTGCCCGACACGCTGTTCTGCCTGGCCGTGCTGCTGGGGCTGTTCTACGTCGTCGATCGCCACTACTACCGCAAGGAAGGCGTGCTGCCGGTCGACCCGACGCCCGACACCCGCGGCATCCGCTTCGAAGGCGCCGCCAACTTCGCGCTGCTGGCGGCCATCGTGGTGCTGGTGCTGCTGAGCGGCGTGTGGAAGTCCGACCTGAGCGTCGACGTGTTCGGCACGCCGGTCGGGCTGCCGGGCCTGGTGCGCGACGTCGGCCTGATCGGCGTGACGCTGCTGTCGTTGAAGATGACCGCACCGCAGGTGCATGCCGACAACCAGTTCGGCTGGGGCCCGATGGCCGAGGTGGCGAAGCTCTTCGCCGGCATCTTCCTCACGATCGTGCCGGTCATCGCCATGCTCAAGGCCGGGGTGAACGGGCCCTTCGGTGCGATCGTCGCCGCGGTCACGCGGCCGGACGGCCAGCCCGACCCGGCGATGTATTTCTGGGCCACGGGCATCCTCAGTTCCTTCCTGGACAACGCGCCGACCTACCTCGTCTTCTTCAACACCGCCGGCGGCGATCCGGCGGCGCTCATGACCACCTACGCCAGCACCCTGGCCGCCATCTCGGCGGGCGCGGTGTTCATGGGCGCCAACAGCTACATCGGCAATGCGCCCAACCTGATGGTCAAGGCCATCGCCGAGGACCGCGGCGTCAGGATGCCGAGCTTCTTCGGCTACATGGCCTGGTCCGGCGCCATCCTGCTGCCGCTTTTCGTGCTGGTCACGTTCATCTTTTTCCGTTGAGGTCACGCCCATGAGCAAGCCCAAGGTCCTGGTCGCCCGAGCGATCTTTCCCGAAACCATCGAGCGCCTGGCGCAGCACTTCGAGGTCGAGTCCAACCAGGCCGACGAGGCCTGGAGCAAGGCCGGACTGATCGAGAGGCTGCAGGGCAAGGCGGGCGTGTTCACCACCGGCAGCGAGCGCATCGACGCCGAGCTGCTCGACGCCTGCCCCGACCTGAAGATCTGCGCCAACATGGCCGTGGGCTACAACAACTTCGACACCGACGCCATGACCGCCCGCGGCGTGCTGGGCACCAACGCACCCGACGTGCTGACCGAGACCACGGCCGACTTCGGCTTCGCGCTGCTCATGGCCACGGCGCGGCGCATCGCCGAGAGCGAGCACTTTCTGCGGGCCGGCCGGTGGCAGAAGTGGGCCTACGACATGTTCTCGGGCAGCGACATCCATGGCAGCACGCTGGGCATCATCGGCATGGGGCGCATCGGGCAGGGCATCGCCAGGCGCGGTGCGCACGGCTTCGGCATGAAGGTGATCTACCACAACCGCTCGCGCCTCGATGCGGCGCTGGAGGCCGAATGCAAGGCCAGCTACGTGGGCAAGGAGGAACTGCTGAAGACGGCCGACCATGTCGTGCTCGTGGTGCCCTACACGCCGGCCTCGCACCACACCATCGGCGCGGCCGAGATCGCGCTCATGAAGCCGACCGCCACGCTGATCAACATCGCGCGCGGCGGCATCGTCGACGACGCCGCGCTGGCCCTCGCCCTGAAGGAGAGGCGGATCGCCGCCGCCGGCCTGGACGTGTTCGAGGGCGAGCCCAAGGTGCATCCCGACCTGCTCACCGTGCCGAATGTCGTGCTCACGCCGCACATCGCCAGCGCCACGGTGCCCACGCGCAAGGCCATGGCCGACCTGGCCGTCGACAACCTGGTCGGCTACCTCGTGAAGGGCCAGCCCCTCACTCCTGTGAACCCGGCCGTGCTGGCCAAGAACTGAGCGACGAATCTCCCGGATGCCTGCCTTCTCCCTGGAAACCTGGCTGCTGCTCGCACTGGCGGCCCTGAATGTCGTTCTCCTGCTGGTGCTGTTGCTGCGCCGGCCCGCAGCGCCCGACAGCGCCGTCCTGGCGGCGGTCGTCGACGGAGCGGTCGACAAGGCCGAGCGCTCGCTGCGGCAGGAGCTGTCGGACTCGGCGCGCGCCACTCGCCAGGAGAGCGCCCAGCAGCTCGCCACCTTCCAGCAGGCGCTGCTGGCCCAGGGCGCCGAGACGGCTCGCACGCAGAACGCACAGATCGATGCCTTCGCACAGCAGCTCGCGCGCATGCAGGGCACGCTGGGCGAAACGCTCAACACGCAGTTGCACGGGCTGACCGAATCCAACGCCCGCCGGCTCGCCGAGGTGCGCACCACCACCGAACAGCTGCTCGGCCAGCTGCAGCAGACCCATGCCGGCAAGCTGGAAGAGGTGACGCTCTCGACACAGGCCGCGCGGCGCGAGCAGGGCGAGGGCCTGGCGGCCTTCCAGGCGGCGCTGGTGCAGCAGGGCACGCATGCGATGCAGGCGCAGGCCGAACGGCTGGACGCCTTCGCGCGGCAGATCGACACGCTGCGCCAGTCGCTGGCCGAGGCGCTCAACACCCAGCTGCAGTCGCTCAGCGAAACCAACGCCCGTCGCATCGCCGAAGTGCGCGCGACCATGGAACAGCAGCTCACCCAGCTGCAGGCCAGCAACGCCACCAAGCTCGACGAGATGCGGCAGGTGGTCGACGAGAAGCTGCAGAGCACGCTGGAGGCGCGCCTGGGCGAGAGCTTCAGACAGGTGGCGGAGCGGCTGGAGCAGGTGCACAAGGGCCTGGGCGAGATGCAGACGCTGGCGGTCGGCGTGGGCAGCCTGCAGCGCGTGCTGACCAACGTGAAGACGCGCGGCGTGTTCGGCGAAGTGCAGCTCGAGGCGCTGCTGGAGCAGGTGCTCACGGCCGAGCAGTACGCGCGCCAGATCGAGACCAAGCCCCGCAGCGGCCAGCGCGTCGACTTCGCGGTGCGCTTTCCGGGCCGCGGCGACGACGGCGCCCCCGTGTGGCTGCCCATCGATGCCAAGTTCCCGCGCGACGATTACGAGCGGCTGCTGGACGCGCACGAGCGCGTGGACGCCGCGGCGGTCGAGCTGGCCGGCAAGGCGCTGGAGGCGCGGGTGCGGGCCGAGGCCAAGTCCATCGCCGAGAACTACCTCGCGGCGCCCCACACCACCGATTTCGCCATCCTCTTCCTGCCGGTCGAAAGCCTGTATGCCGAAGTGCTGCGCCGCCCGGGCCTGATGGACGCGGTGCAGCGCCAGCACCGCGTGACCCTGGCCGGACCGACGACGCTGCTGGCGATGCTCAATTCGCTGCAGATGGGCTTCCGCACGCTGGCGCTGGAGAAGCAGGCGTCCGAGGTGTGGAAGGTGCTGGGCGCGGTCAAGACCGAGTTCGGCCGCTTCGGCGACTGGGTCGAGAAGCTCAAGGAGCAGGTGGCCAAGGCCTCCGACACCCTGGACAAGGCCGACACCCGCGCCAAGCAGATGCGGCTGGCGCTGCGCAAGGTCGAGGCGGTGCCGGAGGTGCAGGCCCAGAACCTCCTGCCCGGGCTCGACGCCGAGCCGGGTCCGACCGACGACGACGGGGCGCCGTGACGGTGCCCATGTCGACCGTTTGCTATCGATTTCATAGCTGCTCGCGCAAGCGGGACGGGTGCTGCGGGCCGATCTGGCTCGAAACGGCGGGGCGCCCATGAACGGCGCCGAACTGCTGCGCCTGATCCTCGCCCAGGTCTGCCTGCACGCCACCATGGCCGGGGTGCGGCTGGCCACGCCGCTGCTGGCGCTGCAGCAGGGCTACAGCCCGGCGGCGGTCGGGGTGCTGATCGCGCTGTTCGCGCTCACGCAGGTGTTCCTCGCGCTGCCGGCCGGCCGCTTCGCCGACCGGCACGGCCTCAAGCGTCCGCTGGCCCTGTCGGTGATCGCGGCGACCGCCGGCGCGGCGCTGGTGCTGGCCTTCCCGGTGTTCCCGGCCATGTGCGTCGCGGCGCTGCTCACCGGCGGCTCCACCGGCGCCACGGTGATCGCGCTGCAGCGCCACGTGGGCCGGGCGGCGGGCGACCCGACGCAGCTCAAGCGCGTGTTCAGCTGGCTGGCGATCGCGCCGGCCGGCGCGAACTTCCTCGGCCCCTTCGTCGCCGGCCTGCTGATCGACCACGGCAGCCGGCTGTGGGGCGGCGCGCCGGCCGACCTGCCGTCCTTCCGCGTCTGCTTCGCGGTCATGGCCTTGCTGCCCCTGGTGTGCTGGCTGCTGGTGCGCGGCGTGGACGAGCCCGAGCGCACGCCGCCCGCCGCGGGTGCTGCGCCCACGCGCGCCTGGGACCTGCTGCGCGAGCCGATGTTCCGCCGACTGCTGTTCGTGAACTGGCTGCAATCCTCCAGCTGGGACGTGCATGCCTTCGTGCTGCCGGTGCTGGGCCACGAGCGCGGCCTGAGCGCCTCGGTCATCGGCTCGATCCTCGGCGCCTTCGCCATCGCCGCCGCCGTGGTGCGGGTGCTGCTGCCGGTGCTGGCGGCGCGCGCGTCGGAGCGCAGCGTGATCCTCGCCTCGACCATCGTCACGGCCCTGGTGTTCTCGGTCTACCCGCTGCTGGAGTCGCCCTGGCTCATGGGCCTGTGCTCGGTGGTGCTGGGCTTCGCGCTCGGTGCCGTGCAGCCGATGGTGATGAGCATGCTGCACCAGATCACGCCGCACACCCGGCACGGCGAGGCGCTGGGCCTGCGGCTCATGACCATCAACGCCTCCAGCGTGGCCATGCCCATGCTCTTCGGCTCGCTGGGCGCGCTGATCGGCATCGGCGGCGTGTTCTGGGTGGTGGGCGCCGTCGTGGCCTCGGGCGCGCGCGCGGTGTGGGGGCTGCGCGCGCCGCCGTCCTGAACGCTCGCGGGCGGCGCGCCGACGTGAGCACGCCGGTCGTCGCATGACACTGCCGCCATGCGCAACGCCTTCGACTTCTCCTCGTGGTCCGCGGCCGCGACGACCCTGTTCGGGCTGGTGCTCGTGTCGCTGGTCGCCGTGGGCATCCGCCTGGTCTTCATGCAGACGCTGCAGCGGCGGCGCGAGCGTGAAAACCGGCAGATCAACGAGCGCCTGCGCACGCTGATCGCCGCCTACAAGACGCTGGGCGGCTCGTTCACCGGCAACCTGGAGGTCGACCCCTCGCACGGCGGCGGTCGCGTCCGCGCGCAGGCCGCCGCGGCCGGCGACGTGGAAGCCGTGCTGCCGGTGGGGCGCGAGCTGCCGGCGGGCATTGCCGAGCGGCGCCGCCGCATCCGCGACGCGGTGGAGGCCGCGCTGTCCGACGTCATCCTGCTGGGCACCGAGGACCAGGTGCGCCTGGCCGTGCAGGCCGCGCAGGACATGGTGGCGGGACGGGTCGTCCTGGTGGGGCCGCTGGTCGCCTCGCTGCGCGGCTTCATCCGCGAGGCGCTGGACCTCGCGCCCGTCCCGGCCGACCTGATGGTGCCGCCGCAGGGCCCGGCGCGTCCTGCCGCCGCGGGCGGCGCGGGCGGGCGCGGGGGTGCCGCCGGGCCGGGGGGCGGCGCCGCGGGCGGCCGCGGCGGCGGCGCGGGCGGAGGCGGTGGTGCGATGGCCGGCGCCGGCATGGGCATGGGGCTGGGCGCATCGCACCGGTCTGCCGACGACGGCGCGGATGCTGCGCCGTCCGACGGATCCGTTGCCGAGCGCCTGTGAGAAGCGCAGGTCGGGCGGGCGCTCCCTGCTATTGAAAAGATAGCTGCCAGCGCCCGCCCCGCGGGCGCTGCGGCCCGATTCGGCCCCTGAGACCGGTCAGAGCTTGTAGAAGCGCTTGATCGCCGACCAGGCGTCCTCGGGCGTGTCGACGTACTCGAAGAGGTCGATGTCCTCGGGCGAGATCACGCCTTCCTCGACCAGGAAGTCGAAGTCGATCAGCCGCTTCCAGTACTCGGAGCCGAACAGCACGATCGGCACCTGCTTGGACTTGCGCGTCTGCACGAGGGTGACGACCTCGAACAGCTCGTCCAGCGTGCCGAAGCCGCCCGGAAAGGCCACCAGTGCCTTCGCCCGCATCATGAAGTGCATCTTGCGGATGGCGAAGTAGTGGAACTTGAACGACAGCGCCGGCGTGACGTAGGGGTTGGCGGCCTCTTCCATCGGCAGGGCGATGGCCAGGCCGACCGACAGGCCGCCGCCCTCGTAGGCGCCGCGGTTGGCGGCCTGCATGATGCCGGGGCCGCCGCCCGTGCACACGAAGAGCTGGTCCGCCGGGTCCTTGTCGTTGCTGTAGTGCGCGACCAGCTTGCCGAAGGCGCGGGCCTGCTCGTAGTAGTGGCTGCCGCGTGCCAGCTTGCGCCAGCGAGCGGCGGCCTTGGCGTCGCCGGCGGCGTCGGCCTGGGCGATCAGGGCACCCATTTCCTCCTCGCTGCGAAAGCGCGCGCTGCCGAAGACGACGATGGTGTTCTCGATGCCGTGCGCGCGCATCTCCAGGTCGGGCTTCATCAACTCGAGCTGCATCCGCAGGCCGCGGGTCTCGCGGCGCAGCAGGAACTCGGGGTCGGCGAAAGCCAGGCGGGAGGGGTCGTGGTCGAGGGGCAGCCCCTTGTCGGCATGCGCCTGGAGCGTGGCCCAGGCGTCGGCGAGGCGTTTGTCGTGGAGGTCGTGCGTGTCGTTGGGGCTCATTCTTGGGCGGGGTCGCGGATGCATTTGGGTGACAGTGATTGTGCGCCCAGCAAGCATCGGGCCAGTCGGGCCGCAGGCTCGGTCAGAACCGCCCGTGCCGCCCCGCGCCCTGGACGAAGCGCGCCGCCCCGGCGGCGCCTTCGGCCGCCACGATGGGCACCCCCTGGCGGCCCTCGGCGCGCAGGGCCTCGGCCAGGGGCAGGTCCCACTGCCCGTAGGCGGAGGCGCGGTCGGCCAGCATGCACTGCTGCGGGAAGGCGGCGATCTCGCGCGCCAGCTGCTCGGCCGCTGCGCGCGCCTGGCCCGGCGGCACCACGCGGTTGACCAGGCCCATGGCGAGCGCCTCCCCGGCGGCCACCGGCCGGCCGGTCAGGATCAGGTCCAGCGCCCGGCCCATGCCGACGATGCGCGGCAGCCGCACCGTGCCGCCGTCGATCAGCGGCACGCCCCAGCGGCGGCAGAAGACGCCGAGCACCGCGTTGTCCTCCGCCACGCGCAGGTCGGCCAGCAACGCCAGTTCCAGCCCGCCGGCGACGGCATGGCCCGCCATGGCGGCGACGAGCGGCTTCTTCAGCGCCATGCGGCTCGGGCCCATCGGACCGGTGCCGCCGCCCTCGGGGTCGAGTTCGTGGCGCCGGGCGGGGTCGTTCACCGCGCCCAGGTCGGCCCCGGCGCAGAAGGTTCCGTGCTCTCCCCACAGCACGGCCACGCGCTGGCTGTCGTCGGCCTCGAAGCGCTCGAAGGCCTCGCGCAGCAGGGTGGCCGTCGGGCCGTCGACCGCGTTGCGGCACTGCGGGCGGCTCAGGACGATGGTGCTGACGGGACCGTCGGTCTCGGTGCGGACGGCGGGTGGGCTGGGATCGGCGTGCATCGCGCCAGCTTACGCCGGCCGGCGCCTGCGGATCACTTGCCGGCGGGCTTGCTCGGGAACAGGCCGATGTAGGGCAGTCCGTTGTACGGCCTGGCCGCATCGGCGACGGGCTGCGTGGGGTCCGCGTACACGAACATCGCATTGGCGGTGCGGATGCCTCGCCGCGCACAGGCGGCCACGATGGCACGCACCGAGGCCTGCGATTCGATCGCGCTCATCTCGACCAGTTCGCGCACGGCGACAGGCGTTTCGAGCCGGATCACCAGCAGCAGGTCCTCGTCGTAGAGGAAGCGCATGCCCAGGTCCACGCAGAACCCGCAGCCCGTGAGGTCGGTGTCGGCCGCCTCGATGTCCTCGACCTCGTGCGACCAGTAGTCGTCGGCCGCGTCGAAGTAGGCGCCGAAGTCGGCGTCGGACAGGGCGGTGGTGCCGATCCAGAAGTGCAGCGAGGAGAAAGGGGCCGGTGGGGACGGCGGGCCCAGCGTCTCCACCCAGTCGAAGAGCGTGCCGGGCTTGAGGCCGTGCCGCTTCTCCAGTTCGGGGAAGCCGCCGCGCGGCGTGCGGTTCAATGCCTCGTCGACGAGTTCTCGCTTGAATGCCTCGGAGTACGGTGTCTTGGCCATGGGACGGTGCGGACGCTGCGGACGGTGAAGGCGGCGAGTCTAGCGATGCCCGCGGGGGGCGTCCTGCCGCTGCGGGGCCCAAAGAAAAGGGCTCCCGAAGGAGCCCCTGGCAGGACGTGCCGCGCGGCGATCAGACGCGCTTGCGGTATTCGCCCGTGCGGGTGTCGATTTCGATCTTGTCGCCTTGCGAGACGAACAGCGGCACGGGCACTTCGAAGCCGGTGGCGATCTTGGCGGGCTTGAGCACCTTGCCCGAGGTGTCGCCCTTGACGGCGGGTTCGGTCCAGGTGATTTCGCGCTCGACGCTGGTGGGCAGTTCGACCGAGATGGCCTTGCCGTCGTAGAACACGACTTCCAGCGGCATGCCGTCCTCGAGGTAGTTCAGGGCGTCGCCCATGTTCTCGGCTTCGACTTCGTACTGGTTGTATTCGCTGTCCATGCAGACGTACATCGGGTCGGCGAAGTAGGAGTAGGTGCACTCCTTCTTGTCCAGCACGATCTGGTCGATCTTGTCGTCGGCCTTGAAGACCACTTCGGTGTTGAAGTTGGCGATCAGGCTCTTCATCTTCATGCGCACGGTGGCGCTGTTGCGGCCACCGCGGCTGTATTCGGTCTTGAGCACGACCATCGGGTCCTTGCCGTGCATGATGACGTTGCCGGCGCGGATTTCTTGAGCGATTTTCATGAGTGTGTGTCCTGGGTGGACGTTGGCCGCTCGGTGCAGGTCGCCGGCCCACTTTCCGTGGACGGCGCGCTGCGAACCCGCGGCGGGTTGGGCGGAAGGCCCCCGAAAAGGCCGTCGAGGTCGCGTCCCCGATTTCCGCAAAGCCCGCTATTTTAGCTTTTTTGGGTGACGAAGCGGCGCAGCTGGGTCGCGAGGTCGTCCTGGGCCAGCAACCGCGCGCGGCCCGCCTGCGCCGTGCGGCGCCAGTCGACGAGTGCCGCCGTGTCGGGCGCCAGCGCCGGGGCGTCCGAAAAGCCGTTCCAGGCGTGGTGGAAGGCGCGCAGGGAAACCGGCGCGCCGAGCCAGTCGAGCCAGGCGTTCAACTTGACGTGGTGGGCGTCGTCGTCCTGCGGGTAGATCTGCCAGGCGAAGGGCGCCCCGGCCCAGTGGGCGCGCACGAACGAGTCCTCGCCGCGCACCAGGTTCAGGTCGCAGGCCCACAGGAGCGCGTCGAACGCGGGTTGGGGCAGATGGGGGAGGTATGACACCGAGAGCGCACCGCGCCCGCCCGGCGGGGCTTGCAGCGCCTTCAGGGCCCGGTCCACCGCGACGGCGGCGCGGCCGGCGGTGACCAGCAGGCGCGTCGCTTCGGTGCCGTCCATCCATTGCCCCAGCAGCGGCGCCAGCGCGGGCGGCTCGTAGCAGAACAGGGACACGAGCCGTTCGCCTTGCCACGCGATGCCCTGGCCGGCCAGCCAGTCGCGCCTGTCGAAGGCCTCGCGCCGCGCGGACAGGCCCGGCTCGTGCAGCAGCCCACCTGTCGCCGGGGTGAAGCCCGGGTAGAAGAACCACTTGGTCAAGCCCTCGCCCGGGCCGCGGAAGACGGGGGAGGGCAGGCGGTGCAGCCGTTCCACGTACGGCTCGGCCGAGAGGTATTCGAGGTTGATCCAGGCATGGCGGCGCGCCGTGCCCCGGTGGCGCGCGAAGTGCGCGACCAGCTCGGGCGCCGGGTCGCAGCCGAAGGCCTCGACCAGCACGTCGGGTGGGGGCGCGCCCGCCACGGCGCGGCGCACGGCGTCGGCGTCGCCCCAGTCGACCACGGTCACGCCCGGGTGGCCGGCGGGTGCCATCCACGCGAGCGCGCTGCCGTCGTCGATCCACAGCCGCACCGCATCGCCGCCATCGGCGAGCTGCCGGGCCAGGCGCCAGCACACGCCCAGGTCGCCGTGGTTGTCGATGACGCGGCAGAACAGGTCCCAGCGCAGATGATCGGTGTCGGGCGTCGGCATGGCGGCGATTGTCCGTGGGAGGTCGCTGCAGGGTCGTTGCTACTGAATTGATAGCTGCTGGCGCCCACCCCGCGGGCGCTGCGGGCACTTTCGGCCTGAAACCGCCGGGCCGCGGGGCCAAGCCACAATAGCCGCCATGTCAGACGTGCATTCCGAACAACTGCTGGCCGAGGTGGCCGCGCTGCCCTCGATGCCCGGCGTCTACCGCTACTTCGATGCGGCCGGCGGCGTGCTCTACGTGGGCAAGGCGCGCAACCTCAAGAAGCGGGTGTCGAGCTACTTCCAGAAGAACCACGGTGGCACGCGCATCGGCCACATGACGGCCAAGATCGCGCGCATGGAGACGACAGTGGTGCGCTCCGAGGCCGAGGCGCTGCTGCTCGAGAACAACCTCATCAAGACGCTCAAGCCGCGCTACAACATCCTGTTTCGCGACGACAAGAGCTATCCCTACCTGAAGATCACCGGCACGCGCGAGCGCGACGGCGCCGACGGGCTGGCGGCCGGCAGCGTGCCGCGCCTTGCCTACTACCGCGGCGCGACCGACCGGCGGCACCGCTACTTCGGGCCCTACCCGAGCGCCTGGGCCGTGAAGGAGACCATCCAGCAGCTGCAGAAGGTGTTTCGCCTGCGCACCTGCGAGGACACGGTGTACGCCAACCGCACGCGCCCCTGCCTGCTCTACCAGATCAAGCGCTGCACCGGGCCCTGCGTCGGGCACATCGAGCCGCAGGCCTATGCCGACGACGTGGCCGACGCCGAGGCCTTCCTGCGCGGCGACACCCAGCAGGTGCTGGCCGAGCTCGAGGGGCGGATGATGCAGCACGCCGAGAGGCTGGAGTTCGAGCAGGCGGCCGAGCTGCGCAACCGCATGTCGGCCTTGTCGAAGGTGCTGCACCAGCAGTCGGTGGAGATCGCCTCGGACAAGGACGTCGACATCCTGGCCGTCAAGGTGCAGGGCGGCAAGGCCTGCGTCAACCTGGCCATGGTGCGCGGCGGGCGGCACCTGGGCGACCGGGCGTACTTCCCCGCCCACGTGGAGGATGCCGCCCTGGTGGCGCAGGCCGAGGCGCAGGACGAGGGCGGCCCCGATGTCGGCGCCGAGGTCGAGACGGTCGAGCAGCAGGTGCTCGAGGCTTTCATCGCGCAGCACTACATCGATTCGCCCGCGCCGCCGACGCTGGTGCTGGGCGAAGCCGTGGGGCGCGAGTTGATCGAGGCCATCGCGCAGCAGGCGGGCCAGCGCACCACCGCCGTCTTCCAGCCGCGCGCCCAGCGGCGCCTGTGGCTGGAGATGGCCCAGAAGAATGCCGATATCCAGCTTGCGCGGCTGTTGGCCGAGGAGGGCTCGCAGCAGGCGCGAACGCGCGCGCTGGTCGACGCGCTCGAGCTGGCGCCGGACGACCTGGACAGCTTCCGCATCGAATGTTTCGACATCTCGCACACGGCCGGCGAGGCGACGCAGGCCTCGTGCGTGGTGTTCGAGCACCATGCCATGCAGAACCGCGAGTACCGGCGCTACAACATCGAGGGCATCACGCCCGGCGACGACTACGCCGCCATGCGCCAGGTGCTGCAGCGCCGCTACGGCAAGATCGCCGAGGCCATCGCCGCCGAGGCCGATGCGCCGCCGCCGGGCGACGCGGCCGGCGCCGACGCCCCGCCCGGCACCGTCGGTGCACGCATGCCCGACCTGGTGCTGGTCGACGGCGGCAAGGGGCAGGTGTCGATGGCGCGCGAGGTCTTCAGCGAACTGGGGCTGCCGCTGTCGCTGATCGTCGGTGTCGAGAAGGGCGAGGGCCGCAAGGTCGGGCTGGAAGAGCTGGTCTTTGCCGACGGGCGCGAGAAGGTGTACCTCGGCCGCGACTCGGCGGCGCTGATGCTGGTGGCGCAGATCCGCGACGAGGCGCACCGCTTCGCCATCACCGGCATGCGGGCCAAGCGCGCCAAGGTGCGTGTGGGGGGCAGCCAGCTGGAGGAGATCCCGGGCATCGGCCCCAAGCGGCGTGCCCGGCTGCTGCAGCGCTTCGGCGGCATCCGCGGCGTGGCGGCGGCCAGCGTGGAGGACATCGCCTCGGTCGACGGCATCGCCTTCGACCTGGCCGAGGAGATCTACCGCGCCCTGCACTGATGCGGCCCGCAGCCATGGCCCGCGCCGGCCGGGGCTTCACGGGCGCATGACACAATCACCCGCATGTTCTGGACGCTCCCCACCATCATGACCTGGACGCGCATCGTCGCGATCCCGCTCATCGTGGGGGTGTTCTACCTGCCCATCGCCGAGCCGATGCGCAACCTGATCGCGACGGTGATGTTCATCGTCTTCGCCGCCACCGACTGGCTCGACGGCTACCTGGCGCGCAAGCTCAACCAGACCTCCGCCTTCGGCGCCTTCCTCGATCCGGTGGCCGACAAGTTCCTCGTCTGCGCGTCGCTGCTGGTGCTGGTGCACCTGAACCGCTGCGACGTCTTCGTGGCGCTGATCATCATCGGGCGCGAGATCGCCATCTCGGCGCTGCGCGAATGGATGGCGCAGATCGGCGCCAGCAAGAGCGTGGCCGTGCACATGATCGGCAAGGTCAAGACCACGGTGCAGATGGTGGCCATTCCTTTCCTGTTGTACGACGGGCGGCTGTTCGGTGTCATCGACACGGGCACCTGGGGCCAGTGGCTGATCTGGATCTCGGCCGTCCTCACCATCTGGTCGATGGTGTATTACCTGCAGAAGGCGATCCCCGAGATCCGGGCGCGGGCGCGATGAGCGCCGCGGCGCGCAGCGACGGCTGGCTGCGCGCCATGCCCGCGGTCTTCGTCCTGATCTGGAGCACCGGCTTCATCGTGGCGCGCTATGCGATGCCGCACGCGCCGCCGCTGAAGTTCCTCGCCGTGCGCTATGCGCTGTCCTCGGCCTGTTTCCTGGTCTGGGTGATGGCGGCGGGCGTGGCCTGGCCCCGTTCGCGCGCGCAGGCGCTGCACCTGGCCGTGACGGGCATCCTGATGCAGGCCGGCTACCTGGGCGGCGTGTGGGCGGCCGTCAAGGCTGGCATGGGCTCGGGGCTGGTGGCCTTGCTGGTGGGCATCCAGCCGGTGCTCACGGCGGTGTGGATGTCCTTCCATGGCGGGCGCATCGCGCCGCGGCAATGGCTCGGGCTGCTGCTGGGTTTCGCGGGCCTGGCGCTGGTGGTGGCCCGCAAGCTGGAGCAGGGCGGCGAGGTCAGCGCGCTGACCCTGTCGCTGGCCCTGCTGGCGCTGCTGTCCATCACCGCCGGCACGCTCTACCAGAAGCGCTTCGTGGCGCCTTGCGACGTGCGTTCGGCCAGCGCCGTGCAGCAGCTGGCGGCGCTGGCGGTGACCCTGCCGGTTGCGCTGCTGCTGGAGCGTTCGTCCATCGAATGGACCGCGGGCTCGGTCGGCGCCATGGCCTGGTCGGTGGTGGCGCTGACGCTGGGCGGCAGCTCGCTGCTGTACATGCTCATCCAGCGCGGCACCGCCACGGCCGTGACCAGCCTGCTGTACCTCGTGCCGCCCTGCACCGCCGTCATGGCATGGCTGCTGTTCGACGAGCCCATCACCGTGCTCACGGTGGCCGGTATCGCGCTGACCGCCGTCGGCGTGAGCCTGGTCGTGCGCGAGCCGCGCGCGGTCTGAGCCTCACCCTTTCCGCCGGGCCGGTGACGGCGGCCTCCACGGTTCGCCGCGGAAGTGTTCCGCCAGCGCGTCGACCAGCAGGCGGACGCGGCGCGGCGTCTTCGGCTGCCAGGGCGCGATCCAGTGGATGTCGGCATCGGTCATGGCGTACTGCGCGAGCACACGCACCAGCCGGCCGGCGGCCAGGTGCGGCGCCACGTCCCACAGGCTGCGCAGCATGAGGCCGTGGCCCGCCAGGCACCAGTCGCGCACCAGCTCCCCCGAGTTGCTCGACAGCGGGCCCTCCACGCGCACGCGCTGCACCGTGCCGTCGCGCTCGTGTCGCAGCGTCCACACCGACCGGGCATTCGAGGTGCGGCCGCTGTCCTCGTTCTCCTGCACCGAGAGGCAGGCGTGGTGGGCCAGGTCGTCGGGCGACGCCGGCGCGCCGTGCGCATCCAGATAGCTCGGCGCAGCGACCACCACCCGCTGGTTGCGCGCCAGGCGCCGTGTGGTCCAGTCGGCCGCGTGCCGCGCCTGCACGGACCAGAGCCAGACGGCGCCGTCGTAGCCCTCGGCCCCGAGCTCGGGCAGCTGCTCGCTCAGGCGCAGGTCGATCCGCACACCGGGGTTCTTCTGCTGGAACGTGGCGAGGGCCGGGCCGACCCAGCGACGGCCGAAGCCCAGCGTGGCGGCCAGCCGGATGGTGCCGCTGAGGGCCTGCTGGCGTTCGCGCAGGTCGGACTCCAGGGCCGCGAACCCTTCGAGCAGCTTCTGCGCATGGCCGCACACGGCCTCGCCCTCGCGCGTGAGCACCAGACGGCGCGTGGTGCGTTCGAACAGGCGCTGGCCCAGATGCGCCTCGAGTGCGGCAAGGCGCTTGGTCACGACCGAGGGCACCACGCCCAGCGCCGCCGCAGCGCCCGCCAGGCTGCCGCGGTCGCGCACGTTCAACACCAGCTCGAGATCCGCGCGTTCCATTCGTTCCAAGTTGGAAAGAGTCGATTGGCGGATTGTTGCTTGATCCGCAGGCATCGCGCAACGCACAATCGTCGCGTGCTGGACGACTTCACCCCCTTCGACATCGAACGCGACGGCGTGCGCATCCATGGCCGCGTCGGCGGGCAGGGCGCGCCCCTGCTGCTGCTGCACGGCCATCCCCAGACGCATGCGATCTGGCACCGGGTCGCGCCGGCGCTGGCGCGCCAGTTCACGCTCGTGATGGTCGACCTGCGCGGCTACGGCGATTCGGGCCGGCCGCCCACCGATGCGCAACATCGGCCCTACAGCAAGCGCGAGATGGCGGGGGATGTGCTGGCGGCCATGCGGCACCACGGCTTCGCGCGCTTCGGCGTGCTGGCGCACGACCGCGGCGCCCGCGTCGCGCATCGGCTTGCGGCGGACCACCCGTCGGCAGTCGAGCGGATGATGCTGCTCGACATCGCGCCGACCCTGGCCATGTACGAGCGCACCGACCTGGCCTTCGCGCGAGCCTACTGGCACTGGTTCTTCCTCATCCAGCCGTCGCCCTTGCCCGAGGCGTTGATCGAGTCCGACCCCGCGCGCTATGTGCGCAGCACCATGGGCGGGCGCTACGCCGGTCTGGGTCCCTTCGCGCCGGAGGCGATGGCCGAGTACGAGCGCTGCATCGCGCTGCCCGGCAGTGCGCGCGGCATCTGCGAGGACTACCGCGCCTCGGCCGGCATCGACCTGACGCTCGACCGCGAGGACATCGCCGCGGGCCGACGGCTCGATCAGCCGCTGCGCGTGCTGTGGGGTGCCCACGGCGTGGTCGGCCGCTGCTTCGACGTGCTCGCGCTGTGGCGCGAGCGGGCCGTGCAGGTGAGCGGCGCGCCGCTGCCCTGCGGCCACTACATCCCCGAGGAGGCGCCCGAGGCCCTGGCGGCCGAGGCCCTCCGGTTTTTCACCGAGTCCAAGGAAGACACACCATGAGCAGCAGCAAGAAGCGCATCGCCGTCATCGCCGGCGACGGCATCGGCAAGGAGACCATGCCCGAGGGCCTTCGCGTCGTCGATGCGGCGGCGCGCAAGTTCGGCATCGACCTCGCCTTCGACCACTTCGATTTCTCGAGCTGGGACTATTACGAGAAGCATGGACAGATGCTGCCCGACGACTGGAAGGACCGGATCGGCGGGCACGACGCCATCTTCTTCGGCGCCGTCGGTTGGCCCGAGAAGATCGCGGACCACGTGTCGCTGTGGGGCTCGCTGCTGCTGTTTCGCCGCGAGTTCGACCAGTACATCAACCTGCGCCCCGCGCGCCTGATGCCCGGCATCACCGCGCCGGTGGTGCGCCGCGACGGCAGCCCGCGCGAACCGGGCGAGATCGACATGTACATCGTGCGCGAGAACACCGAAGGCGAGTACTCCAGCATCGGGGGGCGCATGTATGCCGGCACGCCGCGCGAGATCGTGGTGCAGGAAACCGTGATGTCGCGCCACGGCGTCGACCGCGTGCTCAAGTTCGCTTTCGAGCTCGCGCAATCGCGTCCCAAGAAGCATCTGACCAGTGCCACCAAGAGCAACGGCATCTCGATCACCATGCCGTACTGGGACGAGCGCGTGGCCGAGATGGCGAAGCAGTACCCAGGCGTCGCGCTCGACAAGTTCCACATCGACATCCTGACGGCGCACTTCGTGCAGCGTCCGGACTTCTTCGACGTGGTGGTGGCGAGCAATCTGTTCGGCGACATCCTCTCCGACCTGGGCCCCGCATGCACCGGCACGATCGGCATCGCACCGAGCGCGAACCTGAACCCCGACCGCACGACGCCCTCGCTCTTCGAGCCGGTGCACGGCTCGGCGCCGGACATCGCGGGGCAGGGCATCGCGAACCCGATCGGGCAGATCTGGTGCGGCGCGATGATGCTGGAATTCCTCGGCCACAAGGAGGCGCACGACGCGATCCTGCGCAGCATCGAGGCGGTGCTGGCACCCGGCAGCGACGCGCCGCGCACGCGTGACATCGGGGGCAACGCAGGCACTGCCGACCTGGGCAAGGCCATCGCGCAGGCCCTTTGACAGAGGACTTCACGAAACGCCCCTAAAATCGTCGGACCCACTGCGCCGGGGAGGCCTTTGTCTTATTGACACCCTCTGGCTGCGTGGCTTTAATCGCCTTCGGCAGCGCGCTGCCGAAGCGTCAGGACTGCCTCCCACCCTCGCCCGAAATGCCCGGCATTGCCGCAGGGCCGGTCGCGCACTTGACGTCACCCGATCAACTCTTCCGAACAAGGGGCCCTTGTGAACAAGACCGAACTGATTGAGCACATCGCAAAGAACGCCGATATCTCCAAAGCAGCCGCCACGCGCGCGCTCGAGTCGACCATCGGTGCCATCCGCACCACGTTGAAGAAAGGCGGTTCCGTGTCGCTCGTCGGTTTCGGCACCTTCGCCGTGGGCAAACGCGCTGCCCGCACCGGCCGCAATCCGCGCACCGGCACCGCGATTAAAATCAAGGCCGCCAAGATCCCGAAGTTCCGCCCCGGCAAGGCGCTCAAGGACGCGCTGAACTGATGGGGAACTGACGGTGGGGTGCTTAGCTCAGTTGGTAGAGCGGCGCCCTTACAAGGCGTAGGTCGGCGGTTCGAGCCCGTCAGCACCCACCACCCGAAGCAAAGGCGAACATCGGTTCGCCTTTTTTGTTGGTCTCGTCGAATGCGCTGCGGCGCGCAGCCAGAGAAAGTGTCCAGGCATGTTTGATTTCTTCCGCAAGTACAACAAGTTCGCGATGTTCTTCTTGTTCTTGCTGATCATCCCGTCGTTCGTGCTGTTCGGCGTCGAGCGCTACACGGAACTCAACCGCGGTGGCGACAGCGTCGCCACGGTGGACGGGCAGGCCATCACGCGGCCCGAGTGGGATGCGCAGCATCGCAACGAGGCCGACCGGTTGCGCCAGCAGATGCCCGGGGTCGATCCCGCCATGCTCGATTCGGACGCCGCGCGCTACGCGACGCTCGAGCGGATGGTGCGCGACCGCGTGCTCGTCGCTGCCGCGTCGAAGGCCAACCTGACCGTGTCGGACATGGCGGTGCGCCTGGCGGCCGAGGATCGCGGCGTGAAAAACTTCCGCAATGCCAAGGGCGAACTCGACGAGGGCGCTTTTCGCCTCGGCGTGGGCATGACGCCCGACCAGTTCGCGCGTGCCGTGCGCGCCGAGCTCACGACCCAGCAGGTGCTGGCCGGCGTCACCGTCACCGCGCTGGCGAGCCAGGCGCAGGCGGACGTGGCGCTGAATGCCATCTACGACCAGCGCGAGGTGCAGGTGGCCCGCTTCTCGCCGAAGGATTTCGCGGCCAAGGTCAGCGTGAGCGACGCGGACCTCGAGGCCTATTACAAGGCGCACTCGGCGCAGTTCCAGGCCCCGGAGCAGGCCAGCATCGAATACATCGTGCTCGACCTCGATGCGGCCAAGAAGGGCGTCGCCGTGAGCGATGCCGAATTGAAGGCCTACTACGAGCAGAACAAGGAGCGCTTCGGGACCAAGGAGGAGCGGCGCGCGAGCCACATCCTCATCACGGCAGCCAAGGACGCGCCGGCCGCGGAGCGCGAGAAGGCGAAGGCCAAGGCGGAGCAGTTGCTGGCCGAGGTGCGCAAGGCGCCGGCGAGCTTCGGCGATCTCGCTCGGAAGAATTCGCAGGACCCGGGCTCGGCCGAGAAGGGCGGTGAACTCGACTTCGTGACGCGCGGGGCGATGGTCAAGCCTTTCGAGGACGCCGTCTTCGCCATGAAGAAGGGCGAGATCAGCAATGTGGTCGAGTCCGAGTTCGGCTACCACATCATCCGCCTGGACGAGGTCAAGCCCGCCGTGGTGCCGCCGTTCGAGCAGGTGCGTGCGCAGATCGAGAACGACGTGCGGACCCAGCAGGCCACGCAGGAATTCGCCAAGGCGGCCGAAACGATGAGCGACCTGGTCTACCAGCAGGCCGACAGCCTGCAGCCGGCGGCGGACAAGCTCAAGCTGACGATCCAGAAGGCGTCGGGCGTCACCCGCACGCCGGCACCGGACGCCAAGGGTGCGCTGGCGAGCCGCAACTTCCTGTCGGCGCTGTTCGCCCCCGAGTCGCTGGACCGCAAGCACAACACCGAGGCGATCGAGATCGGCTCGAACCAGCTCGCGTCCGGCCGCGTGACCCAGTACGCCCCTGCGCGCGCCTTGCCCTTCGCCGAGGTCAAGAACAAGGTGCGCGATCTGCTCGTGGCTGAACGCGCAGCCGCGCTGGCCAAGGCCGACGGTGAGGCCAAGCTCGCAGCCTGGCAGGCGAATGCGGCAGGTGCGTCGTTGGGAGCGCCGATCGTGCTCTCGCGCGCCCAGGCGCAGTCGCAAGCTCCCGCACTGATCGAGGCGGCGTTGCGCGCCGATGGCGCCAAGCTGCCCGCCTGGGTGGGTGTGGACCTGGGCAACGATGGCTATGCGGTGATGCGCGTGAACAAGGACGTGCCGCGTCCCGCGTCCCCCGCGGGTGTCCAGCAGCAGGAGCGCGCACAGCTTGCCCAGGCCACGGGCGGTGCCGAGGCGGCTGCGTATTACGAGGTGCTCAAGGATCGACTCAAGGTCAAGATCCTCGTGCCGCGACCTGTTGAAAGTGTGGCCGGCGGCGCGCGAAGCTGAGCATTTTCACAGTACAATTCGAAGTTCTCCGGTGGCTGTAGCTCAGTTGGTAGAGTCCCAGGTTGTGATCCTGGTTGTCGTGGGTTCGAGTCCCATCAGCCACCCCATCTTCTGATCTCGTTCGTCGTTCGGCGAAGGTCACGCAAAAGCAAAACCCCGCGTTCTCAAGGACGCGGGGTTTTTTCTTGCAGGCAACGAATGCCGTGCCCGGTCAATTCCTTGCAGCGCGCCGGCGGTGATGGAAACATTTTGTTTCGAACGGGCAATCAAAATGCAGGGCCAATTTGTTCTTCCATCCATTTGGACTTGAATTAGAATTCGCGGCGTTTCAATTGGAAGGACCCTTCGAATGGCCATCACCCTTGCCGAGATCAATTCCCAGATTCAGCAGCACGACGAGCTCATTGCGCAATTGCGCAAGCAGGCCGAAGAGTTGCGCACCCACGAGCGTGCCGGCGTGATCGAGGACATTCGCAAGAAGATTGCCGATTACGGCATCACCGCCGCCGATCTCAAGCTGACGGTCCGTGGCACCGGCAAGCGCGCCGTATCGGCCCCGGCGGCGAAGCCGGCGGTGAAATACCGCAGTCCGACGGGCGAAACCTGGTCGGGCGGCCGCGGCCGCAAGCCGCGCTGGGTGACCGAGGCGCTCGCTGCAGGTAAATCGCTCAGCGAATTCGAAGTCAACTGAGCGTCTTCCGGCACGTCGCCCAGGTGCCAGAACAAAGGCCCGCATTTGCGGGCCTTTGTATTTGGGGCGGCTCACGCGTCAGTTGACGAGCACAAGCTTGCCCATCACGCCGCGCGATCCCATGTGGGCATAGGCCGCCTTCAATTCGGCCATCGGCATCGTGCGGTCGATGACTGGCTTGACCTTGCCCTGCGCGTACCAATTGGCCAGCTCGGCCATCATTTGCGCATTCGCCTTCGGTTCACGCTTGGCGAAATCGCCCCAGAACACGCCGACCAGCGAGGCACCCTTCAGCAGCATCAAATTGAGTGGCAGGGCAGGAATGGGGCCGGAGGCGAAGCCCACCACCAAATAGCGGCCACGCCACGCGATGGACCGGAATGCCGGTTCGGCGAAATCGCCGCCCACCGGGTCGTAGATCACGTCCGGGCCCTTGCCATCGGTGGCCGCCTTGACCGCTTCGCGGAAGGCGCCCGGCAGGCCGTGGGTGCTGTAGTTGATCGTCGCATCGGCGCCGATGGACGTGCACAGCGCACATTTCTCGTCGGTGGATGCCGCCGCGATCACGCGGGCGCCCGCTGCCTTTGCGATCTGGATCGCGGCGGTGCCCACACCGCCGGCGGCGCCCAGCACCAGGACCGTCTCGCCGGCCTTGAGCTGGGCTCGATCGATCAGTGCGTGCCAGGAGGTGGCGTAGATCATGATGAAGGCCGCCGCGTCCACGTACGAGAAACCGTCGGGCAGCGGCATGCACAGCGCAGCCGGCGCGAGCGTGTGGGTGCCGAAGCCACCGGTGCCCGACAGGCAGGCCACGTTCTGACCGGTCTTCAGGTGCGTGACCCCTTCGCCCACCGCGCGCACGATGCCGGCGTACTCCGAACCCGGAACGAAGGGCAGGGGCGGCTTGATCTGGTACTTGTTCTGGACGATGAGCAGGTCGGGGAAGTTCAGGCTCGCGGCCTTGATCTCCACCAGCACCTGGCCCGGTCCGGGCTCCGGCGTGGGCAACTCCTTCCAGGTGAGCGCGTCGACGCCCACCGGATCCTCGCAAAGCCATGCATGCATCCGAAAGTCTCCGTCTGTGAAGCGGCGCATGATACGGGCCGGCCCTGCAGGCACGATGTCCCTGGCGGGACCGCCATCCGACGCCGGGATCGCGGCGTGAATGGCCACAGGGGCGGCCTAGAATCGCGCGTTCTGCCATGAAGATTCTCATATCCAACGACGACGGCTACCAGGCGCCCGGCATCGTCGCATTGCACAAGGCCCTGGCCGAGATCGCCGACGTCGAGGTGATCGCGCCGGAGCACAACAACAGCGCCAAGTCCAACGCACTGACGCTGTCCGCGCCGCTGTACGTGCATCAGGCGCACAACGGCTTCCGCTATGTGACGGGCACACCGGCCGATTGCGTGCACATCGCGCTCAAGGGGCTGCTGGACTACCGGCCCGACCTGGTGGTCTCGGGCATCAACAACGGCGCCAACATGGGCGACGACACCATCTATTCGGGCACCGTGGGCGCGGCGATGGAGGCCTACCTGTTCGGCATCCCGGCCATCGCCATCTCGCAGATCGAGAAGGGGTGGGCGCACGTGGACGCGGCCGCGCAGGTGGCGCAGCGCCTGGTGCAGCGCATCGAGCGCGAACGCATGCTCGGCGGCTCGGCCTGGCTTCTGAACGTGAACGTGCCCAACCGGCCGGTGGACGAGCTCAAGCCCATCAAGGTCTGCCGCCTCGGTCGCCGCCATGCGGCCGAAAAGGTGATCACGCAGGACAGCCCGCGCGGCGACACCATGTACTGGATCGCCGGCGCCGGTGGCGCGAAGGACAGTGGCGAGGGCACGGATTTCCACGCGACGGCGGCCGGCCACGTGGCCCTCACGCCCCTGCAGATCGACCTGACCGACCACGCGCGCCTGGGCGAGTGGGGCGAGGCCGTGGCCCGCCTCGACGCGGCCGACTGAGCGCATGGCCCAGCAGCGCCCCACGTTCCCGGTCAAGCTCACGCCCACCGCGTCGGCCGCCACGCGCGGCCGCCAACCGGCCGTGCCGGCCAGCCCGGTGGTCAGCAGTACGCCCTCGATGGCGTCCGAAGCCATCCGCGCGCGCATGGTCCAGAAGCTCGCCCAGCAGGGCATCGCCGACGGGCGGGTGCTGCGTGCCATGGGCGCGGTGGAGCGGCATCGCTTCGTCGACAGCGCCCTCGTCAACCAGGCCTACGAAGACACCAGCCTGCCGATCGGGCTGGGCCAGACCATCTCGAAGCCGAACGTCGTCGCGCGCATGATCGAACTGCTGCTCGGCGCACCGGCCCTGGCCGGCAAGCCGCAGGAGCGGCTCGGCCGCGTGCTCGAGATCGGCACCGGCTGCGGCTACCAGGCCGCGGTCCTGAGCCATGTCGCGAGCGAGGTCTACAGCATCGAACGCCTGCGCGGACTGCACGAGCGGGCCCGTGCCAACCTGCGGCCCTTCCGCCTGGCCAATGTGCACCTGATGCTGGCCGACGGCCGCATCGGCTACGCGCGCGGTGCGCCCTACGCCGGCATCATCGCGGCGGCCGGCGGGGAGGATGTGCCTGCGCAGTGGGTCGAGCAGTTGGCCGTAGGCGGGCGCATCGTAGCTCCGACGGTTTCTGCAAATGGCGGCCAAACGCTTGTCGTCATTGACAAAAATGCCCGTGGGATCGAGCGGCGTGTTCTTGAGGCCGTGCACTTTGTCCCTCTAAAATCCGGGATTGCTTGAAGGAAACAAAAATGCAGGGTTTTGGTAACCGGCGCTGGCTGGTGTGGTCGTCGTTGGCGCTCGTGTTGGCAGTCGCGGGCTGCAGCACCGCCAAGCGCGGGCCGGCGCCCGTCGAGGACCGCGGCACCATGAGCCAGGCACCGGCCGCCCCCGGACCGGTCATCGGGCCCAACGGCCTGCCCATCACCGATGCCAACGGCAAGCCGCTGCCGGGCGTCGAGAACCTGGGCAAGCCCGGCTACTACGCCGTGCGGCCGGGCGACACCATCCGTCGCATCGCGTCGGAAACCAGCCAGAACTGGCGCGATCTCGCCCGCTGGAACAATCTCGACAACCCCGACCTGATCGAGGTCGGCCAAGTTCTGCGCGTGATTCCTCCGGCCGCCGGTGGCGTCGCCGCGGCCCCTGCGTCCTCCACGTCGCCGACAGCGTCCGGCATCCCGCCCGCCACCGCCGCCGCGGCTGCTGCCGCAGCGGCCACGGCGCCCACCGCGTCCGCCAGCGCGCCGGCGGTGAAGCCCACGCCCCCCGTGACGACCTCGTCGGTGGCGCCCGCCGCCGCCGCGTCGGGCGACGAGGACGTGGGCTGGATCTGGCCCGCCCACGGCAGCCTGATCGCCGGCTTCGACGAGGTGAAGAACAAGGGCCTGGACATCGGCGGCAAGGCCGGCGATGCGGTGCTCGCCGCGGCCGATGGCCGGGTGGTCTACGCCGGCGCAGGGCTGCGCGGCTACGGCAACCTCATCATCCTGAAGCACAACAACACCTACCTGACGGCCTACGCCCACAACCAGACGCTGCTGGTGAAGGAAGACCAGTCGGTGCAGAAGGGGCAGAAGATCGCCGAGATGGGCAGCAGCGATGCCGACCGCGTCAAGCTGCACTTCGAGATCCGCCGCCAGGGCAAGCCGGTGGATCCGGCGCGCTACCTGCCGGCGCGCTGACACCCAGCGGCTGCGGGCGCAGCCTTCGTCGTGCCGAGCCAGGCGCATGCCGGCTCGGCATTTGTTTTTTCATGAGCCAAATGGGCCTCCAGTGCCCATCCCGCTTGCGCAGCCAGCTATCGATTTCGTAGCAATCCGAAGGCGCTGACCGAACGGGAGCAGCTGCGGCTTCGACGGCCTCCGGCGGATGGCCCGCCAACGACAATCACCCGATGACGGATCCGACCCAGAACAACACGGCGCCCACGACGCCCCTTCCCGACGACGGCTGGCTGAACGTCGAGTCGATCGACCTCGACGCGCAGGGCGTCGCCCACCGGCCCGACGGCAAGGTGGTGTTCATCGACGGCGCGCTGCCCTTCGAGCAGGTGCGCGTGAACGTGCACCGGAAGAAGAACAACTGGGAGCAGGGCACGCTGTCGGCGCTGCGTCGCGAATCGTCCCAGCGCGTGCGGCCGGGCTGCCCGCATTTCGGCCTGCACGCGGGCGCCTGCGGTGGCTGCAAGATGCAGCACCTGGATGCGGCGGCGCAGGTCGCCGTGAAGCAGCGCGCGCTGGAGGACAACCTGTGGCACTTGGGCAAGGTGAAGCCCGAGACGCTGCTGCGACCGCTCGAGGGCCCGAGCTGGCACTACCGCTACCGTGCGCGGCTGTCGGTGCGCTACGTGGAGAAGAAGGGCACGACGCTGATCGGCTTCCACGAGCGCAAGAGCCGCTACGTGGCCGACATGACCGTCTGCCCCGTGCTGCCGCGGGCGGTGAGCGACATGCTGGTGCCGCTGCGCAGGCTGATCGATTCGCTCGACGCGCGCCAGAGCTGCCCGCAGATCGAGGTGGCGTGTGGCGACGCGCCCGGCACCACGCAGCTCGGCGTGATCGCGCTCGTGCTGCGGCACCTGGAGCCGCTGAGCGGGGCCGACGTACAGCGCCTGAAGGACTTCGCGACCGCGCATGCCGGGGTGCAGTGGTGGCTGCAGCCGAAGGGGCCCGACACCGTGCATCGGCTGGACGAGGGCGGCCCCCAGCTGGCGTACGAACTGCCGGACTTCGGCATCACCATGCCCTTCAAGCCGACCGACTTCACGCAGGTCAACCCGCACATCAACCGCGTGCTGGTCTCGCGCGCGTTGCGGCTGCTGGACGTGCACGCCGGTGAGCGCGTGATCGACTGGTTCTGCGGCCTCGGCAATTTCACACTGCCGCTGGCCACGCAGGCGGGCGAGGTGCTGGGCATCGAGGGCAGCGAGGTGCTGGTGGCGCGCGCCCAGCAGAACTTTGAACGGAATCGGGCCGCAACGCCGGAGGGACGGGCGCTGGCCGCTACGAAATTCGTAGCGCGCAACCTCTTCGAGATGACGCCGCAGATGCTGGTGGCCGACGGCCGCGCCGACCGCTGGCTGGTCGACCCGCCGCGCGAGGGTGCCTTCGCGCTGGCCAAGGCGCTGGCCGACCTGGAGCAGCAGCCCGAACTGCGCACCGGCGGCTGGACTGCGCCGCGACGCATCGTCTACGTGAGCTGCAACCCCTCGACCCTGGCCCGCGACGCGGGGCTGCTGGTGCATCAGGCGGGCTACCGATGCACGCTGGCGGGGGCGATCAACATGTTCCCGCACACGGCGCACGTGGAGTCGATTGCCGTGTTCGAGCGCGCCGCCTGAGCCGTCGCCAAACGACAAGGGGGCCAGCGGCCCCCTTGTCGTTGCCGTGAAGCGTGCGTCAGTCCCGCTCGCCGCCGAAGATGCCCAGCAGCGCCAGCAGACTCTGGAACACGTTGAACAGGTCCAGGTACAGCGCCAGCGTGGCGCTGATGTAGTTGGTCTCGCCGCCGTCGATGATCTGCTTCAGGTCGTACAGCATGTAGGCCGAGAAGATGCCGATGGCCGCCACCGAGATCGCCAGCATGCCGGCCGTCGAGCCGACGAACACGTTGATGATCGAGCCGATGAAGAGCACGAGCACGCCGACGAACAGGAACTTGCCCATGCCCGACAGGTCGCGCTTGATGACCGTGGCCAGCGAGGCCATCACGAAGAACACGCCGGCCGTGCCGCCGAAGGCGGTCATCACCAGCTCGGAGCCGTTCTTGAAGCCGAGCACCATCGCGATCAGCCGCGAGAGCATCAGGCCCATGAAGAAGGTGAAGCCCAGCAGCACCGGCACGCCGGCGGCCGAATTCTTGGTCTTCTCGATGGCGAACATGAAGCCGAAGGCGCCCACCAGGAACACGACCAGGCCGAGCCCGCCGGTCAGCGAGCGGGTGAGGCCGGTCGCCACGCCGAGCCAGGCGCCCAGCACCGTGGGAATGAGGCTCAGCGCCAGCAGCCAGTAGGTGTTGCGCAGTACGCGCTGTCGCTCGGCCTGCGGCAGCGTCTGGCCATAGGCGACGGGGGATTCGAAGGTGTCGGCGCGATCGGTCATGGCAGGAACTCCTGGGAAAAGGGTGGCTGCGCAACGCGGGTGCGGAGGCACGGGGGGAAGATGGGGCGGATTCTAGGAGCCTGCAAGGGATGGCCGACAGAAACCGTGCGGGCAGCAAGCCCACCGGCGGCGCCGTCTGGCCGTCGCGCGCGCGGGGCGCCGGGCGCTATGCTTGCTGCTTTTGCCCTTTCGCACAACACCATGAAGACCAAGCACTACCTCGAACTCGACGACGTCAAGCGCATTGCTGCCGCCGCGGAAGCCGAAGCGCTGAAGAACAACTGGGCGGTGACGATCGCCATCAGCGACGACGCCGGCCACCTGCTGTGGCTGCAGCGCCTGGACGGTGCCGCCGCGCTGTCCTCGCACATCGCCCCGGCCAAGGCACACACTGCGGCCCTGGGCCGCCGCGAGAGCAAGGGCTACGAGGACGTCATCAACGGCGGCCGCACGGCCTTCCTCACGGCGCCGGCCGTCAAGGGCATGCTCGAAGGCGGTGTGCCGATCGTCAAGGACGGGCAGGTCATCGGCGCCGTCGGCGTGAGCGGCGTCAAGTCCAACGAGGACGCGCAGATCGCCAAGGCGGGCATCGCCGCACTCGGCCTCTGATCGCTTGCAGCGGCGCGCGCTGCCCGCCCATGAAAAAGCCGGCTCGAGGCCGGCTTTTTCTTTTTTCAGATGCGTCGCAGCGTGGAAAAAAGGGCTTGGCTGGGAGAACCGTGGCTAGCCAAAAACGACCCTCGGAGAGTGATCTCCTCGAGTCGCCCCACGATGAAACTTGCGAGGGGCGCCGGTCCTTACTTGGTGAGGATCAGCTTGCCGAGCTTGGTGGCCTGCAGACGGTAGAGCGAACCGTTGTGCATGATGCCGATGGTTTTCTGGCCCTTGAGCAATTCGTTGCTCTGGACGAGGTGGGCGGGATGCGCGGTGGAGGCCATGGCAGCGGCCGTGCCGCCGCCGGCTTGGTCCAGTGACGGATGGCTCAGAACTTGGAAAGCGGTCGGCGAGGCTTGCATGGGAGGAAGTCCTTCTGGAAGGCGATGACCAAATGATAATGATTCGCAATAAGAAGTCAATCGCCGCGATGTATTTTTTTGTGTGCCGCTGTCAGTTCTTCGTCGGGTCGTTGATGAAGCCGATCTTGTGCACGCCGGCGCGCGTGGCGGCGGCCATCGCACCCGCCACCCGCTCGTAGCGCACGGCCTTGTCGGCGCGGATGTGCAGCTCCGGCGGCTGCGACAGGGCGCCCGCGGCGGCCAGCCGCGACTCCAGCGTGGCGTCGTCGATCTTTTCCTGGTTCCAGTAGTAGCTGCCGTCGGCATCCACGCTCAGCGAGATCGTTTCGGGCTTGGTTTCTTCCCGCTGCGTCGTCTCGCGCGGCAGGTCGATGTTCACGGCATGTTTCATCACCGGCACGGTGATGATGAAGATGATGAGGAGCACCAGCATGACGTCGACCAGCGGCGTCATGTTGATCTCGTTCATCACGTCATCGGGTTCGTCCTGGGTACCGAAGGCCATGCGTCATGCCTCCCGACGAGCCGCCTCTGGGGAGGCATGTGCGCCCTCGGGGGGCAGCGGACGGATGTGAGCTTGGGAGCGCATGTCTCAACCCTTTTTCAGCGCGACGACGGTCGCGTCGCCACCGGCCTGCACGCGGGCGCCTGTCACGAAGTACGCGTGCAGGTCGTGCGCGAAGCTGTTGAGCTTGGTCAGCACGAACTTGTTGCCGCGCACCAGGGCGTTGTAGCCCAGCACCGCGGGGATGGCGACGGCCAGGCCGAGCGCCGTCATGATCAGCGCTTCGCCGATGGGGCCGGCCACCTTGTCGATCGTCGCCTGGCCGGCCGAGCCGATGCTCATCAGTGCGTGATAGATGCCCCACACGGTGCCGAAGAGGCCGATGAACGGAGCGGTGGAGCCCACCGACGCCAGGATCGCCAGCCCGGTCTGCAGCCGCGCCGTGAATTCGTCGATGGTGTTGCGCAGCGCGCGGGTGATCCAGTCGCTCACGTCGAGGGCGTCGTGCAGGTGCGCCTTGGTGTTGCGATGGTGGGCCGCGGCCTCGCGACCTTCCAGCGCCAGCACGCGGAAGGGGTTGGCGTCGTCCTTGCCCAGCTTGTCGAGCGCCGTGGCGAAGTCCTCGCTGTGCCAGAAGTCGGCGGAGCGCCGGGCCATGCGCTTGTAGCGCACGATGTCGAAGGCCTTCACCAGGATGACGATCCAGGAGGCGAGCGACATGCCCACCAACAGGATGGCCACCGCCTTGGTGACGAAGTCGCCCTGTTGCCAGACGTGCATCAAGCCGAATTGGGAATCCATAAATGCTCCAGGAAAAAAATCAGTTCAGGACGAAGGCCAGCGGCGCGGTGTAGGCGTATTCCGGCGACCGTGGGGTGCCCGCGGGCAGGTTGATCGCGATGCGCGACCGCAGCGCCGCTTCGCGGCCTGCAACATCGAGCCGCTCGTAGCCGCTCGAAGTGACCACCGTGGCGCGCTTGGCGTTGCCTTCGGAATCGAAAATGATGCGCAGGACCACCGTGCCCGATTCGCCGAGCCGCTTGCTCATGGCCGGGAACACGAGGGGGGGCTTCACCACCCACTGCGCCTGCGCGCCGGTCAGTTCCTTCTGCGCCGGGGCGGCGGGCGGCGCTGGCGGTGCGGGCGGCGGTGCTGGAGGTGCCGGCGGTGCGGGGGGCGTTTCGGGTGCGGGCGGGGCCGGAGGAGGCGGCTCCACCACGCCTGTCGGCGCATTGGGCGGCGGCGGCGTCGGCCGCGTCTGGCGCACGGCCTGCGGCCGCGGCGGCGGCTTGACCACCTCCTTCTTCGGCGGTGCGGGCGGCGGCGGGGGAGGAGGTGGCGGTGGTGCGGGACGGGGCGGCTCGATGATCTGCGCCAGCAGTTCCACCGGCACGACCACTTCGGCCGCCTTGCGCAGGAGGCCGCTTTGCAGCGCCCACAGCGCCGCTGCGTGGAACAGGATGACACCGCCCGCAATCACCGCGGTGCGCGACAGTCCAAGGGGCGAGGAGGGGGGGGAAGACGAGAAACGACTGGACACGATCCACCAAGGTCAGGCCGCCACGCGCGCACGCACGTGGGGTGCGGCGCAGGCCGCAGCGCGCTACTTACGAAATATCCACCAGGCAGAGCCTGCCACGAAGATCAGGCTGCCGGCGATGGCCGAGACGAATTCCATGCGTTGCTCTCCGTGATGGCGGTGGCAAGCTGGATCGCTCGTGGCTCGAAATCGCAGCTCAGGGCCGCGACCGGGTGCGATGCGCTGCATTGCGCCACCACGTCGCGCGCACAACCTTCGCAGCGGCCACACTGGGTGGCGACGCCGAGTTCGAACTGAACTTCGTCGAAGGTCATGCCCGCGCGCGCGTGCCGTGCGATTTCGCGATCGGAGACTCGACGACACACGCAGACGATCATGGTGGGCAGCAGTTGGCTGGCTGTTGGACGATGCACTGATTATAAATACGAATCTCTCGCATTTGCAATCGCTATCGTCTTTCTGCAGGGCAGCTCAGACCTCGGACCACATGCGCAGGAGGTTGTGGTAGTGGCCGGTCAGCGCGACGGTCTCCTCGGTTTCGCCCAGCCGGTGGCGCAGGCGCTGCAGGCTCTGGTCGAGTTCGTACAGCATCGAGCGCCGCCCGTCGTCGCGCACCATGCTCTGGACCCAGAAGAAGGAGCAGACCCGCGCGCCGCGCGTCACCGGATGCACCTGGTGCAGGCTGCTGGAGGGGTAGAGGATCAGGTCGCCGGCCGGCAGCTTGACTTCGTGCGAGCCGTAGGTATCGACCACTTCGAGTTCGCCGCCGTCGTAGTCCTGCGGGTCGGACAAAAAGAGCGTGCACGACAGGTCCGTGCGCAACTGGAAGTGGGTGCCGGGCACGTTGCGGATGCTGCCGTCCACATGCAGGCCGTAGTGCTCGCCGCCCTCGTAGCGGTTGAACAGCGGCGGCACGAAGCGGAAGGGCAGCGCAGCCGAGAAGAACAGCGGGTTCTTCAGCAGCACCTTCAGGATCTGCTCGCCCCATTGGCGGCCGGCGGGCGAGAGTTCGGGGATCTGCCGGTTCTGCTTCACCCGTGCGCCCTGTTCGCCGACGGTGGCCCGGCCGTCCACCCAGTCGGCCTCATCGAGGGCGGCGCGCAGCGCGCGCACTTCTTCGCGGGTCAGCACTTCGGGCACGTGCAGCATCATGGGAAGGTTCCTTGCTGGTCGAGGGGCGGCCGGGGCGCGCCAGGGAATGAGTGTCGCGGGCTTCGATGTCGAGGGGGCGATCGGCGTCAATAGACGTCGCGGCGGTAGCGGGCCTCGGCCGCCAGCGCGGCCAGGCGATCCGGGCCCAGGATCTGCCGCAGCGCGCCGTCCACGCCGGCGGCCATGCCCTGCAGGCTGCCGCACACGTAGATGGCCGCGCCGCGCTCGATCCAGGCGACCACCTCGTCGGCCTGCTGGAGGAGGCGGTGTTGCACGTACAGGCGTTCGCCCTGCGCCGCTTCGGCGTCGCGCGAGAAGACCATGTCCAGCCGCGCCAGGGTGCCGTCCGCGCGCCAGGCCTCGAGTTCGGCGCGGCACAGGAAATCGTGCGCCGCGCGCCGTTCGCCGAAGACCAGCCAGTTCGGCCTCTTCCCGGCGGCCCCGCGTGCACGCAGGTGGGCACGCAGGCCTGCCAGGCCGGTGCCGTTGCCGATCAGGAGGAGAGGCCGCTCCTGGTTGCCCGAGATCCGGAAGCCGGGATGAGGTTTCAGCCGCATCGCGACCGTATCGCCCAGGGCCAGCGTGGAGGTGAGCAGGCCCGATGCCGCGCCCAGGCTGCCGTCGGGGTGGCGCTCCTGGCGGACGATGAGCTGCAGTTCGCCATCGTCCACCGTCGACGCGATCGAGTAGTCGCGCGGCCGGCCGGGGTCGGCGACCACGGCAACCTCCACCAGGTCGCCGGCCTCCCACACCGGGTCGGGGCCGGGCGGCGGCATGAAGCCGAGCAGGAACACCGGTCCGCCGTCGCTGCCGGGGTTCAGGTGCTCGCGCGCCACGAGGCGCCAGGGGGCGAAGTCCGCGACGGGCGAGGCGTCGGCCAGATCCTGTTCGCTGGCATCCGGTCGCAGCCGGCGGCGCCATTGCGCCAGCGCGGCGGGGGCGCCGTTGTCGACGTCGATGCGCGGGAAGGCCGGCTGCGCGCCCTGGGCCTGCAGCCAGTCGTCGAGGCGCCGGCCGAAGCCGCAGAAGTTGGCGTATTCGCGGTCGCCCAGCGCCAGCACGCCGTACGAGAGCTGCTTCAACGTGGGCGGTGCGGGGCCGTCCATCAGCCGTTCGACGAACACGCTCGCCCCGTCGGGTGCGTCGCCTTCGCCGTAGGTGCTGGCGATGAAGTAGGCCTGCCGCGCCTGGCCCAGCATCGTGGCATCGAGCGCATTGAGCGCCACCACGCGCACGGGCGTGCCGCCGGCATGCAGCCAGCGGGCGCTGTCCCACGCGAGCGCTTCGGCCTGGCCGGTCTGGCTGGCATGGACCATCAGCACCGCGTCGCCCTGGCCGGCCAGCGCGGCGGCGTCGGCCGCTGCGGCGCTGGCGCGTGCGCGCTCGCGCCACCAGATCCCGGCGCACAGCGCACCGTAGGCGGCCACGCAGGCGCCGGCGGCGGCCCAGCGAAGCGGTTCACTCAGCACTCAGCACCCAGCACTCCGCACGATGCTATCGAATTCATAGCTGCATGCGCACGTCCAGTGGGCGCTGGCGGCCGATTCGGCTCGCAACTTGCGGTGCCGCATCACGCCCCAGCCTGCGCCAGCCAAGCGGCGCTGGGATGCAGGGCCAGCGTGCCCTCGGGCGCGCGTCGCGCGAACAGCGCCGCCACGCCGTGCCGCTCGGCGAAAGCCATGCCTTCGTCCGGCCCCAGCACCGTGAGCACGGTCGCCAGCGCATCCGCATCCATGCAGTGTTCGTGCAGGACGGTGACGCAGGCCAGCGCGTGGGCGACCGGCTCGCCGGTGCGCGGATCGAGCGTGTGCGACCAGCGCCGTCCGCCCTGCTCGCGCACGTGCCAGCGGTCGCCCGAGCTGGCGACCGCGCGGTCGGCCAGCGCGATGCGCAGGCCGGGACCGGTCCCGGGATCGACCTGCACCTGCCACGGCAGGCCACCCGGCCGTCGGCCGGCGCCGCGCAGTTCGCCACCCACCTCGAGCAGGAAATTGCCCACGCCCAAGCGCTGCAGCGCGGCCACGCCGGCGTCGACGCCGTAGCCCTTGGCGATGCCCGACAGGTCCAGCGACAGGCCGCCGGGTTGCACGAGCCTGCGGCCGGCCGCATCGTGGGCGATGTGTTGCCAGCCACAGCGCGCGCGGGCGGCGGCAAGGGCGGCGGCATCGGGCGGCAGGCTGTCATCTTCCACCGCGTCGGGCCCGAATCCCCAGAGCGCCACCAACGGCCCCATGCCGGGGTCGAGCGCGCCGCCGCTGGCCTCGGCCCAATGCAGCGCGCGGGCAAGCACGGCGTTGAACGGCTCCGGCAGCGTGTGCGTGCTGCCGGGCGGCGCGCGGTTGAAGCGGCCCAGTGCCGAGTCCGGGTCCCAGTGGCTCATCTGCGCCACCACCTCGTCCAGCGCCGACTGGACGGCGTGCCGCAGCGCATCGAGCGGCAGCATGCGCGGGTTGTCGACGCGCAGCGACCAGGTCGTGCCCATCGTCTCGCCCCCGAGCTGCTGCAGGCGTGACGGATCGGCGGCGCGCGGCGCCTCGGGCAGGCGGTAGCCCGACACGCGCGCCGCGAAAGAGGGAACGCCCAAGCGGGTTATGGCGCGACTTCCAGCGTCGCCGAATAGCTCACGCGCCGCTCCTTGGCCTGCGGCAGCGTGGTCTTGTTGTCGCGCGTGCTCGCCTCCAGCCAGTACATGCCGGCAGCGGGCCAGGTCACGCTGAACTGGCCCTTGCTGTCCGTCTTGAGCTTGAGCTCCTCGAGCTTGTCGCGGTACACGGTGCCGCCGGCCGTGATGCCGACTTCCATGTCCTTCGCGGGCTGGCCGTCGAGCAGCAGCGTGAAGGTCGACTTCTCGCCCTTGACGTTGTCGGTCGGGCTGCCGGCAGCCACCAACTCCAGGCCGACGCCGACCGGCTTGAGTGCGGAGGGCTTGCCCACCGTCACGAAGGTCTCGTTGCGACCCACCGACTGGGTGACGTTGACGTCGCTCGCGTCGGCCGGAATTTGGCCGGCGATGCTCTCCGCCGTGCCGCGCGCACGCTTGGGCTGCCCGGTGGCCTTGTCCTTCCAGCTCGCGAACACGCCGCTGTTGACCACGGCGATGCGATAGGTGCCCGGCTGCGTCAACTCGACGTCGAACACGCTGCGTTGCTTGAGCTTGGCCTGCGACTCGGCCTTCAACGCGGCGCCGTCCGGCGCGGTGATCTGCAGGTTGTCCAGGCTCATCGCCGCATGGTTGGCCACGAACAGGTCGTTGGAGATCGCGGCGTCGACCGTCACGCGGTCGGGCTTGGACAGCACGGTGGTCGAGGGCAGCAGCCAGGCGTTGTGGGCCTGGGCGGCGAGGGCGGCCAGCAGGGCGGTCGTGGCGACGGCGGCGGTGCGCAGGGTCGGCTTCATGGCAAGGGACTCCGGGAAATGAAGGGGATGGTCTAGATCGCGACGATCAGGGCTTGAGTTCGACTTTGACTTCGCCGAGTTCTTCCTGGCCGGTGGCCGTGACGCTGTCGGCCTTGGCGGGTGGCCACTGGAAGGGCAGCGTGACCACTTCGCGGCCGCCGACTTCGCGCGCGGCCTCCACCACCAGCTTGTAGCTGCCGGGTGCGAGCTGGGCCAAGGGCTTGCTGCCTTCGGTGAAGCTCAGCGCATGCTTGCCGGCGGGCTTGGTCGCCCCGGTCACGCCGTCGATCGGCACCGCGAGTTCGCGACCGCCGCGGCGCCACCACTGGCGCAGGTCCTTCAGCCACTTCGTGCCTTCGCCCTCGGGGTTGTTGGTCTTGGTGCGCACGTCGTACCAGACCGCGAGCGTGGTCGCCATCGTGCTGTCGGCGCGCTCGATCCAGGCGGCCACGTAGGGGCGGTGGTACTCCGAGACGTTCAGCCGAGGAATCTCGATGTTGACGCCCAGTCCGGCGGCGACGGCCGGGCCGGCGAACAGTGCCGACAGCGCGATGGGGGCGAGTGGATAGCGAAGCTGCACGGAAAGTCCTTTGCGAAATGCGGTGGAAACGATGAAGACGCGGTATCAGTGGATGAGCAGCAGCGCCAGCAGCAGGGGCACCAACAGGCCCATGCCGACCATCGGCCAGGTGAAGGGCCGGTTGCCGGCATGCATCTTGAGGATCAGCAACCCGGTGGCCGAGAACACCAGCGCGGCCGCCGCGAAGATGTCGATGAACCAGCGCCACGCCGCGCCGGTGTTGCGGCCCTTGTGCAGGTCGTTGAGGTAGGAGACCCAGCCGCGGTCGGTCAGCTCGTACTCGGCGGCGCCGTCGCCGAGGTCGACGCGCATCCAGGCGTCGCCGCCGGGCCGTGGGAGCGAGAGGTACACCTCGTCCTGCGACCACTCCGCGTCACGGTCGGCCGTGTCGATCTGCCACTGCCGGCTGGCCCAGCGCTGAAGCTCGACCGGCAGTGGCGCCTTGCCCTTGTGGGCCTGCTGCACCTCGGGCTGCATCTTCTCGAGTTGCGCGCGCAGGGCAGGCTCGAGCGTGGCGGTCCGCTGCGTGACGGCGGGCTTGGCCTCGATCTGGCCGGCATGGTTGAGCGTGATGCCGGTGATGCTGAACAGCAGCATGCCCACCAGGCACAGGGCGGAACTGACCCAGTGCCATTCGTGCAGGGTCTTGAGCCAGTAGGCGCGGCGGGGGGCGGTGGAAGGGGCGGACATCGGCGCGGCGCATTCTAACGATACAAATGAGAATCGATGTCATTTGTCTATGCCATGTGCCGTCGAAGGTGGCGCTGGCGCCCGGCGGGCGGGCGTGTGCGGCCAGGGTTCGGGGAGCGGTCCGGCAAGAACTGGACGCCCCAACGCAAACGAGGCCCGAAGGGCCTCGTGTTCGCGGGCGCCGCACGGTGGCGGCGCAGGGACGATCTCAGCTCACCTCGCCCATCTGCGACTGCAGGTAGTTCTGCAGGCCGACCTTGTCGACCAGCTCGATCTGCGTCTCGAGGAAGTCGATGTGCTCTTCGGTGTCGTCGAGGATCTTCTGCAGCAGGTCGCGCGAGACGTAGTCGCGCACCGATTCGCAATGCGCGATGCCGGCCTTGATGGTGGCCTGGGCGCCGTACTCGGCCTTCAGGTCGCACTGCAGGATCTCGGGCACGTCTTCGCCCACATTGAGCTTGGCGAGGTCCTGCAGGTTGGGCAGGCCGTCGAGCATGAAGATGCGGTCCATGAGCCAATCGGCATGCTTCATCTCGCCGATGGATTCCTCGTATTCCTTCTTCGCCAGCTTGTCCAGACCCCAATGCTTGAGCATGCGGTAGTGCAGGAAGTACTGGTTGATGGCGGTGAGCTCGTTCTTCAGCTGCGCCTGCAGGTGGTCGATGACTTGGGGGTCGCCCTTCATGTTTTTTTCCTTGATGTTGATCCGGATCAGGGCGCGATTCTGCGAGCGCGATGCAGCCGCTTCAAGCGAAGGCCCCGCGCCGGCGGTCTGCATGCGTTTGATCGTGATAGGCGTTCGTATTGCCCTGCTGCACACGCGGCCAAGGGCATGGGGCAACATGGGCTGCATGCATGACCGCACGATGACCGCCGGCGATCCGTCATAGCCGAGAGGATCGCCATCAATAGTCTATTTCTATTGAAAGTGCGTCATTCATGCATATACTCATGGTTCGCCCATTTTTCTGACCAACCGACAGAGGAAATCAAATGTCCGTGATCAACACCGAAATCAAACCCTTCAAGGCCACCGCATACAAGGACGGCAAGTTCGTCGACGTGTCCGATGCCGACGTGAAGGGCAAGTGGGCCGTCTTCTTCTTCTACCCGGCCGACTTCACCTTCGTGTGCCCGACCGAACTGGGCGACGTGGCCGACCATTACGCCGAGTTCCAGAAGCTGGGCGTGGAGATCTACTCCGTCTCGACCGACACCCACTTCACCCACAAGGCCTGGCACGACTCGTCCGAGACCATCGGCAAGATCAAGTACACGATGATCGGCGACCCCACGCTGGCCATCAGCCGCAACTTCGAAGTGCTGCGCGAAGACCAGGGCCTGGCCAACCGCGGTACCTACATCGTCGACCCGCAGGGCGTGATCCAGGCGCTGGAAATCACCGCCGAAGGCATCGGCCGCGACGCCAAGGACCTGCTGCGCAAGGTCAAGGCCGCCCAGTACGTCGCCGCCCATCCCGGCGAAGTCTGCCCCGCCAAGTGGGAAGAAGGCGCCGCCACGCTCAAGCCCTCGTTCGACCTGGTCGGCAAGATCTGAGCGTTTCCCAATGACCGGCCACCGGCTGGCTTTCGGGCCCACCGCCCCCACCTTCGATGGAAGGTGGATGGCGCTCGCCTGAACGCGTCAGCCCGGCGGCTTTCACCAGCCGCCCCGAGTCGAGCCCGGGGGCGCCACGCACCCGGGCTTTTTCGTTTTTCAGGACATCCGAAGGAGAGATCACCATGCTCGACGCCGCCACCAAGGCCCAGCTCGCCAGTTACCTCGAACGCATCTCGCAGCCGATCGAGGTCGTCGCCTCGCTCGACGACTCGCAGGCATCGAACGAGACGCAGGCACTGCTCAAGGACATCGCCGAGACGTCGAAGCTGATCACGGTGATCGAGAGCCGCGACGACACCCAGCGCAAGCCGTCGTTCTCCATCAATCGCCCCGGCGAGAGCCACGGCCCGCGTTTCGCCGGCTTGCCGATGGGCCATGAATTCACCTCCCTGATCCTCGCGCTGCTGCAGGTCGGGGGCTATCCGCCCAAGGTGGAGCAGGCGATCCTCGATCAGATCAAGTCGCTCGACGGCGACTTCGAGTTCGAGGTGTACGTCTCGCTCACCTGCCACAACTGCCCCGATGTGGTCCAGGCGCTCAACCTGATGGCCGTGCAGAACCCGCGCATCAAGACCACCATGGTCGAGGGCGGCACCTTCCAGGACGAAGTGAAGGAGCGCCAGATCATGGGCGTGCCCACGGTCTTCCTCAACGGCACGCAGTTCGGTTCGGGCCGCATGACGCTGGAGGAGATCCTCGCCAAGATCGACACCAGCGGTGTCGAGCGCGAGGCCAAGAAGATCTCCGCCAAGGCACCGTTCGACGTGCTGATCGTCGGCGGTGGCCCGGCCGGCGCGGCAGCGGCCGTGTACGCCGCGCGCAAGGGCATCCGCACGGGCATCGCGTCCGAGCGCTTCGGCGGCCAGGTGCTGGACACGCTGGGCATCGAGAACTTCATCTCGGTCAAGGAAACCGAGGGACCGAAGTTCGCCCTGGCGCTGGAAGAACATGTGCGCCACTACGAGGTGGACATCATGAACCTGCAGCGCGCCAAGGCGCTGGTGCCGGGCGACGAATTCATCGAGCTGCAGACCGAGAGCGGCGCGACGCTCAAGGCCCGCACCGTCATCCTGGCCACGGGTGCGCGCTGGCGCAACATCAACGTGCCGGGCGAGAAGGAGTTCAAGAACAAGGGCGTGGCCTACTGCCCGCACTGCGACGGCCCGCTCTTCAAGGGCAAGCGCGTGGCGGTGATCGGCGGCGGCAACTCGGGTGTCGAGGCGGCGATCGACCTCGCGGGCATCGTCGGCCATGTGACGCTGATCGAGTTCGACACCAAGCTGCGCGCCGACGAGGTGCTGCAGCGCAAGCTGCGCAGCCTGGCCAACGTCACGGTGGTAACCAACGCCCAGACGACCGAGATCACCGGCACCGACAAGGTGAACGGCCTGAACTACAAGGACCGCAGCAGCGGCGAGGCGCACCGCGTCGAGCTCGAAGGCGTGTTCGTGCAGATCGGCCTGGTGCCCAACACCGACTGGCTCAAGGGCACGCTCGAGTTGAGCCGGCATGGCGAGATCGTGGTCGACGACCGCGGCCAGACCTCGGTGCCGGGCGTGTTCGCGGCCGGCGATGCGACGACGGTGCCCTTCAAGCAGATCATCATCGCGGCCGGCGATGGCGCCAAGGCGGCGCTGGGTGCCTTCGACCACCTGATCCGCACCACCGCTCCGGTGGAAGCGCAGGAGGCCGTGGCGGCCTGAGTGAGTGGAAGGTTCGGCGCCTCTGCGCGCCGAGCCCGTCGAAGCCCGCGCAGGGCTTCGACAAGCCCAGCCCGAACGGTTGTTGCCTATGGGGTTGCCTCGCGACCGCATGCGGCCGAGGCGTGATGGGGCGCTGAAGTGCCAGGGCGCTTCGTCAGCGCCGCCAGGTCCTGCAGCAGCAGCCGCGTCGACGGCTGCACCCATGTGGCGCCTTGCGCACTCGACGCGATGGCGCGGCCGTGTATGCGCCGCGCGGCCTCATCGAACGGCGGCCCGCCTTCGAGCTGAGCCGCCGCTGCTTCGAGCGCGGCGGCCACCGCAGCAGCCAGGGCCGCGCCATCTTCGTGGGGCTCGCCGGGCCGCCGCAGGGCCGCGTGGCGTGTGAACGCGGCGGCGTCGTGCAGGGTGCGTGCGGCGATGCGCGCCATGCGCACCGGCTCGCCCTGCACCGGTCGGCGGCGCAGCCAGCCGGCCATGCGGGCCTCGCGTTGCGCACCGACGGCCAGCACGGCCAGGGCGCGCAGCTGCGCGCGCAGGGCGTCCGTGCGGCGCTCGCGTTCTTCGGCGTCGGGCGGTGGGGCGGCGAAGTCCCGCCTCACCTGGTCGGCAATCCGCCGTAGCAGTTGCGCGCAGGCCGAGTCGAAGCGCCGCGCGGTGGCCTGCCACAGGCTGGCCAAGGACAGCAGCAGCCCGATCCCGACACCGATGCCGATCTCGACCGCGCGCAGCGCGGCGACCTGCAGGGCCGAGTGCTGCGCCATGCCGCCGCTGCCGAGCACGATCAATGCCGTGATCGGCGCGCTGCGCAGCCAGGGCAGCAGCGCGCTGGCCGCCGCAATCAGGCCCACGAGGAGCAGCGTGGTGGCCGCGCCGTCGAAGCCGTGCACGTGGCGCAGCGCCACGCCGGCCAGCCCCAGGAGCGTGCCGGCCAGCGTGCCGCGGATGCGGTCCCAGCCCGCGCCCAGGGTGGCGCCTGCCGTGGGGCGCAGCACGATCAACGCGCTCATCACGGCCCAGAAGCCCTCGGGCAACCGCAACAGCGCCGATGCGCCCCAGGCCAGGCCCACGGCGGCGCCCAGTTGGGCGGCGTGCGTCCAGTCCGCGGCATCCCGGGGGGTCTCGGCGCGGGCCTGCATGGCGCTGGGCGCTCAGTTCTCGATGGCTGAAGGCGCGTCGGCCATCGCCTGTGCCAGCCGGTCGAGCAGACCGCAGGCGGCCCGCAGCCGGGCGCGCTCGGCCGCCGTGAGTCGGGTGGCGATGGCATCGGCCAGCGAGGCCTCGCGCCGGTGGGCTTCGTCGGTCAGGGCACGGGCGCCGGCGGGCGTGAGGGCGAGGAGGGTGCGGCGCGCATCGGCCGGGTCGGGGTCGCGGGTGACGAGGGCCGCGGCTTCCAATTCGGCCAGCAGCCGCGTGAGGCTCTGCAGCTTGACCCGCTCGTGGCGCGCGACCTGCGAGGGCGGCAACGGCCCCAGGCGATAGAGCAGGGCGAGCACGCCGAGCTGGGCGGTCGAGGGGCCATCGCCGGGCGCCTGGCTGCGCAGTTCGCGCTGCAGGCCGGACAGGGCGGCCCGCAGCTGGATGGCCGTGGGCAGGGCGTCGGCGGGATGCGTCATGCCCGAATCATAAGATCAGGCTTAGTAAATCCAAAGAAAAAATATGAGGATCGCGCCCGCCGGCTGAGCGCAGGGCGCTATGAAATTTGTAGTAAACCGAATGGTCCGGTGCCTCCCGCCGGCGCCTCGCTCAGTAACTCAGCCGCTCGGGCCGGAGCTCCTGCAGGATCGTCGTGGCGATCTCCTCGATGCTCTTGGTCGTGGTCGACAGCCAGCGGATGCCGGCGCGGCGCATCATGGCCTCGGCCTCGCTCACCTCGTGGCGGCAGTTCTCGATGCTGGCGTAGCGCGAGTTGGGGCGGCGCTCGTTGCGGATCTCGGCCAGCCGGTCCGGCGCGATGGTCAGGCCGAAGATCTTCTTGCGGTGCGGCACCAGCGCCGGAGGCAGCTGGCGGCGGTCGAAGTCCTCGGGGATCAGCGGGTAGTTGGCCGCCTTCAGGCCGTGCTGCATGGCCAGGTAGAGCGAGGTCGGCGTCTTGCCGCTGCGGCTCACGCCCACCAGGATGACGTCGGCACCCTCCAGGTCGCGGTTGCTCTGGCCGTCGTCGTGCTGCAGGCTGAAGTCGATGGCCGCGATGCGGTCGTTGTATTCCTTGCTCTTGCTGACGTCGGAGAAGCGGCCGATGCGGTGGTTGGACTTCATCGCCAGCTCGATCTCCAGCGGCCGCACGAAGGTGCCGAACATGTCCAGCAGCATGCCCTTGCAGCCGGTCTCGATCACCTCCAGCACCTCCATGTCGGCCAGCGTGGTGAAGACGATGGGCCGCAGGCCCTCGACCTCGCCCGTGTGGTTGATCTGCCGCACCGCCTGATGGGCCTTGTCGACCGTGTCGGTGAAGGGCAGGCGCACGTGCCGCGGCTTGATCTCGAACTGGTTGAGGACGGCGTTGCCGAAGGTCTCGGCCGTGATGCCGGTGCCGTCGGAGACATAGAAAACGGTGCGGGTGCGCATGGTGCGGGGGTGCCTTCGCTGTAGTTCCAGTCCTGCGGCGCCGGCCCGGGGCGACGCCTACAATCCGCGCCATTATCGGGATCGCGCACTGCCGCCGATCCGACCCCACTCACACCTCCATGCAGCCCGGCCGCGCACCCAGAGCAAGAAGAACGACCGTGCCCCACGCCCGCCTGCATGCGACCGCGCCGATTTCAACTTCCGGAGCTTTCCCATGTCTCAACTCTTCGAAGCGACCGCCCTGGTCGTACCGTTTGAAAACCTGAGGATGACCGACGTCGAGGCGGTCGGCGGCAAGAACGCCAGCCTCGGCGAAATGATCTCGCAGCTGCCGCAGGGCGTGCGGGTGCCCACGGGCTTCGCCACCACCGCCCACGCCTTCCGTCAGTTCCTGGCCCATGAGGGCCTGACGGAGCGCATCAGCCAGCGCCTGGCCACGCTCGACATCGAGGACGTGCGCGCGCTGGCCGCCGCCGGCGCCGAGATCCGCGGCTGGATCGAGGCGCAGCCCTTCCCGGCCGACCTCGAGAAGGGCGTGCGCGAGGCCTTCGCCACGCTCTCGGCCGGCAACGACCAGGCCAGCTTCGCGGTGCGCTCCTCGGCCACGGCGGAAGACCTGCCCGACGCCTCCTTCGCCGGCCAGCAGGAGACCTTCCTGAACGTGGTCGGCATCGAGGACGTGCTGCACAAGATGAAGGAGGTGTTCGCCTCCCTCTACAACGACCGCGCCATCAGCTACCGCGTGCACAAGGGCTTCGCGCATGACGTGGTCGCGCTGTCGGCCGGTGTGCAGCGCATGGTGCGTTCCGACCTCGGTGCCGCGGGCGTGATGTTCACCATCGACACCGAATCGGGCTTCGACCAGGTCGTGTTCATCACCTCCAGCTACGGCCTGGGCGAGACGGTGGTGCAGGGCGCGGTGAACCCGGACGAGTTCTACGTCCACAAGCCGATGCTCGAGGCGGGCAACCGGGCCGTGATCCGCCGCAACCTCGGCTCCAAGCTGATCCAGATGGAGTTCGCCACGCCCGAGGAGAAGAAGGCCACGGGCAAGCTGGTCAAGACCACCGACGTCAAGGCCGAACTGCGCAACCGCTACTCGCTGACCGACGACGAAGTCGAGCAGTTGGCCAGGTACGCCATCGTCATCGAGAAGCACTACGGCCGCCCGATGGACATCGAGTGGGGCAAGGACGGCACCGACGGCCAGCTCTACATCCTGCAGGCCCGCCCCGAGACGGTGAAGAGCCAGCAGGCCGGCAAGGCCGAGCAGCGCTTCAAGCTGCTGAGCAAGGGCGCCGTGCTCGCCGAGGGCCGCGCGATCGGGCAGAAGATCGGCACCGGCCCTGTGCGCCTGGTCAACGACATCAGCCAGATGGACCTGGTGCAGCCCGGCGACATCCTCGTGACCGACATGACCGACCCCAACTGGGAGCCGGTGATGAAGCGCGCCTCCGCCATCGTGACCAACCGCGGCGGGCGCACCTGCCACGCGGCGATCATCGCGCGCGAACTGGGCATCCCGGCGGTGGTCGGCTGCGGCGACGCGACCGAGCGCCTGAAGGACGGCACCCTGGTCACCGTGAGCTGCGCCGAGGGCGACACGGGCCACATCTACGACGGCCTGCTCGAGACCGAGGTCACCGAGGTGCAGCGCGGCGAGATGCCCAAGATCAAGACCAAGATCATGATGAACGTGGGCAACCCGCAGCTCGCCTTCGACTTCGCGCAGTTGCCCAACGAAGGCGTGGGCCTGGCGCGGCTCGAATTCATCATCAACAACAACATCGGCGTCCACCCCAAGGCCATCCTCGACTACCCGCAGGTGGATGCCGATCTGAAGAAGGCGGTGGAGTCGGTGGCGCGCGGCCATGCGTCGCCCAAGGCCTTCTACGTCGACAAGGTGGCCGAGGGCGTGGCCACCATCGCCGCGGCCTTCTGGCCCAAGCCGGTGATCGTGCGGCTGTCCGACTTCAAGTCCAACGAGTACCGCAAGCTCATCGGCGGCAGCCGCTACGAGCCCGAGGAAGAGAACCCGATGCTGGGTTTCCGCGGCGCGGCGCGGTACATCAGCGCCGAGTTCGGCGAGGCCTTCGCGATGGAGTGCGAAGCGCTCAAGCGCGTGCGCAACGACATGGGCCTGACCAACGTGCAGATCATGGTGCCCTTCGTGCGCACCCTGAAGCAGGCAGAGCGCGTCACGCAGCTGCTGGGCCAGCACGGCCTCAAGCGCGGCGAGAACAGCCTGAAGGTCATCATGATGTGCGAGGTGCCGAGCAACGCCATCCTGGCCGATGAATTCCTGCAGTTCTTCGACGGCTTCTCGATCGGCTCGAACGACCTCACGCAGCTCACGCTGGGCCTGGACCGCGATTCGGGACTGGAGCTTCTGGCGGCCGACTTCGACGAGCGCGACCCGGCCGTGCAGGCCATGCTCAGCCGCGCGATCAAGGCCTGCAAGGCGCAGGGCAAGTACGTGGGCATCTGTGGCCAGGGCCCCAGCGACCACCCGGACTTCGCGCAGTGGCTGGCGGCCGAGGGCATCGAGTCCATCTCGCTGAACCCCGACAGCGTGATCGATACCTGGCAGCGACTGGCCCAGGGTTGAAGCCTGGGGGGGGCGGGCGGGCGCACGCGCCGCCTGGTCTTCAGCCAGCCACTGTCGCAGGGCGACGACGCAAAGGCCGGGGCAACCCGGCCTTTTTCCATGGCATGACCCTGTAAGTTCGGTGTAATTGAAATAAATTGTGAATTTGGTGTCAGACTTCGCGTCAATTCAGAGCGGGGAACCACTCACTTCGACTGACGGAGAGGACGACACCATGATTCTCGTGAAGACCGAGATGGGCCAGCAGGTCCTGAAGGACCGGTCGGTGCGGCTGACGCCGCGCCAGCGCTCCGCTTTCATCCTGTTCGACGGCAGACGCTCGGTGGCCGATGTGCTGGCCGCCGGCATGGGCGTTGCCCAGGAGGACGTCGAACAGCTGGTGGACCTGGGACTGCTGGAGGGTTCGGCTGCCGCCGTGCCCGAGGCCGAGGGCGCATCGCCCACCGCCGTGCCCGAGCCCCCGGCGGCAGTGGCTCCCGCTTCCGCCGCGCACGGGCGCAGCACGCAGCAGCGCTACCAGGATGCCTACCCCGTCGCCACGCGCCTGACGGCCGGCCTGGGCCTGCGAGGCTTCAGGCTCAATCTCGCCGTGGAGGCGGCCACCACGTACGAGGAACTGGCCGCCCTCGCGCCGAAGATCAGGTCGGCGGTGGGCCCGGAGAAAGCCGCACCGCTCGAGCAGGCCCTGGGCAACTGACAGTCTCACGCCGGGCTGCTACAATCGTGGGCTTTGCCTTGCCACACTGCCTGGACGCGGCAGGTGGCTTTCCAGGCCCGGGAGTCGATCGATGCTTTGGCATTGCGCGATGTCGGGCTTCAACCCACAAGGAGTGCCATGCGTCACTACGAAATCATTCTGCTCATCCATCCGGACCAGAGCGAACAAGTTCCGGCCATGCTGGAACGCTACAAGGGCATGATCGCCGCCGGCAACGGCAAGGTGCATCGTGTCGAAGACTGGGGCCGCCGCCAACTGGCCTACCAGATCAACAAGCTGAACAAGGCGCACTACCTGTGCGTGAACATCGAGGCCGACCAGGCCGTGATGTCCGAGCTCGAACACGCCTTCAAGTTCAACGACGCCGTGCTGCGCCACCTGACGGTGCAGAAGAAGAAGGCCGACACCGGCCCGTCGTCGATGATGAAGACGGTCGAGCGCGAAGAGGCCCGCAAGGCCCAGCAGGCCGAGTACGCTGCCAACAACAGCAGCAACTGATTCGCTCATTGGTGTGACGTCTGCCGCCGGTGCGGTCAACCAGCTTCTGCTGAGTGCCTGCATCGCCGAACTCGCCGCCTTGCGTTTCACCCCGGCCGGCCTGCCCGCCATCGATCTGCGGCTCGAACACGAGTCCACCCTCGATGAAGCAGGACAGTCCCGGCAGGTGAAGGCGGCACTGAAGGCCGTGGCCTTCGGTTCGGTGGCCGAGCGGCTGGCCCGGCAAGCGCTGGGCAGCGGATGGCGGTTCCAGGGCTTCCTGGCCACGCCGCGCAACGGCAAGCACCCGGTGCTTCACATCACGGATTTCCAGCAAGATTAATTTTCGATAGAGGGTCCCGAAATGGCCACGTTCAAGAAATTCAACAAGGACAAGCGTCCGAAGCGCAACACCCAGTCGCTGCTGTTCAAGCGCAAGCGCTTCTGCCGCTTCACCGTCGCCGGCGTCGAAGAGATCGACTACAAGGACATCGACACCCTGCGCGACTTCATCAGCGAAAACGGCAAGATCATCCCCGCGCGCCTGACCGGCACGCGCGCGATCTACCAGCGCCAGCTCAACACCGCCATCAAGCGCGCGCGCTTCCTGGCCCTGGTCCCGTACAGCGACCAGCACCGCATCTAAGGAGCGACCCACCATGCAAGTCATTCTTCTGGACAAGGTCGTCAACCTCGGCGCGCTGGGCGAGATCGTCAAGGTCAAGGACGGCTACGCACGCAACTTCCTGATCCCGTCGGGCCGCGCACGCCGCGCCACCGAAGCCGCCAAGGCCGAGTTCGAAGCCAAGCGCGCCGAGCTCGAGAAGGCTGCGGCCGCCAAGCTGGCCGAAGCACAGAAGCAGGGCGAGAAGCTCGGCGGCACGACCGTCAAGCTGACGCAGAAGGCCGGCGTCGACGGCCGCCTGTTCGGTTCCGTCACCAACCACGACGTGGCCGACGAGCTGAAGAAGCAGGGCTACGACGTCGCCAAGTCGCAGGTGCGCCTGCCCAACGGCCCCATCAAGACCGTGGGCGACACCACCGTGGCCGTGCAGCTGCACACCGACGTGACGGTCGAGATCACCGTGACGGTGTACGGCGAGACGGCCTAACCGTCGCCCGCCACCGGCTGCGCGGCACGCCGTGCCGCAGCGCCGACCCCCGACCGGGGGGCAGCACCCGCGGCCCGGCCAGGCCGGTTGCGCGGTGCTCCCTGCGTCGATCACAAGCCGCCCTCGGGCGGCTTGTGCTTTTGTGGCCCGGGTTGTCCCTGGCCTTGCACCGGAAGATCACCGTTTTTACACAGCGTTGTCCACACACGGCCGGGTGTGTGAGGCATAGCATGCAGAGTTCCATGTCCGCCGTCTTCTCCTACGCCGACAACGATCCGCCGGATCGCCAGGTCGCACAGCTTCGCATCCCCCCGCACTCCCTCGAAGCCGAATCCAGCGTGCTGGGCGGCCTGCTGCTGGACAACGGCGCCTGGGACCGCGTCGGCGACCTGCTGGTCGACGGCGACTTCTACCGCCACGAGCACAAGCTGATCTACGCGGCCATCGGCGGCCTGATCAACGCCAACAAGCCGGCGGACGTCATCACCGTCTACGAGCAGCTGCAGAACCTCGGCAAGGCCGAGGAAGTCGGCGGCCTGCAGTACCTGAACTCGCTGGCGCAGTACGTGCCGAGCGCGAGCAACATCCGACGCTACGGCGAGATCGTTCGCGAGCGCTCGATCCTGCGCAAGCTGATCTCCGCCTCGGACGAGATCGCGACCAACGCCTTCAACACGCAGGGCAAGGCGGTCGACAAGATCCTCGACGAGGCCGAGCAGAAGATCTTCAACATCGGCGAGGAAGGCTCGCGGATGAAGCAGGGCTTCCAGAGCATGGATTCCCTGGTGGTCGAGCTGCTCGACCGCGTGACCGAGATGGCCGACAACCCGAACGACATCACGGGGGTGCCGACCGGCTTCTACGATTTCGACAAGATGACCTCGGGCATGCAGGCCGGCGACATGATCGTGCTGGCCGCGCGCCCCTCGATGGGCAAGACCTCGCTGGCCATCAACATCGCCGAGCACGTGGCGCTGAACGAGGGCCTGCCGGTGGCGGTGTTCTCGATGGAAATGGGCGCCGCGCAGCTGGCGGTGCGTATCGTCGGCTCCATCGGCCGCATCGACCAGGGCCACCTGCGCACGGGCAAGCTCACCGATGAGGAGTGGCCGCGCCTGACGGAGGCGATCGAGAAGCTGCGAACCATCTCGCTGCACATCGACGAGACGCCGGGCCTGACCTCCAGCGAGCTGCGCGCCAACGCGCGCCGCCTGGCACGGCAGTGCGGCCAGCTGGGCCTGATCGTGGTCGACTACCTGCAGCTGATGAGCGTGTCCGGCGGCATGGCCGACGAGAACCGCGCCACGGCCGTCGGCGAAATCTCGCGCGGCCTGAAGATGCTGGCCAAGGAGCTGAAGTGTCCGGTGATCGCGCTGTCGCAGCTCTCGCGCGGCGTGGAGTCGCGCACCGACAAGCGCCCCATGATGAGCGACCTGCGCGAGTCCGGCGCCATCGAGCAGGACGCCGACGTGATCATGTTCATCTACCGCGACGACTACTACAACAAGGACTCCAAGGAGCCCGGCGTCGCCGAAGTCATCATCGCCAAGCAGCGTAACGGCCCCACCGGCACGGTGAAGCTGGCCTTCCTCAAGCCGCTCACCAAGTTCGAGAACCTGGCGCCCGGCATGGGCGGCGGCGACGATTTCTGAAGCGTCGGTGCGCGGCTTGCCGGGCAGCGTTTTCATTGAAGAAAAGCGCCTGTCGCGCCCGTCCAGCCTGCGCGAGGCGCTATGTTTTCTGTAGCGTCGATGCCGGACGGTCGGCGAATTCGGCGCGCACCCGTCGCAGCAGGTCGGCCAGGGTCTTGCCGGGCTCGTCGCGAAAGCGCTCGTCCAGCACCTGCAGCGCGTCGATGCGGTCGGCCCGGAAGCCTCGGAAGTCCTGCCGCAATTCGCACCAGGCCGACAGCGTCCACACCTTGCCCCAGTAGAAGCAGCCCAGCGGCCGCACGGTGCGTTCGCTCGGGGCGCCGCCCTCGTCGCGGTAGGCCAGCCTGAGCTTTCGGCGGCCCCGCACCGCCTCGCGCAGGGCTTGCAGGTGCTTGCGCGTGGCCGCGTCCATGCCGAGCGCCGGCGCATACAGCGCAACGGCTTCGGCCGACACGCGCGCGGCGGGCGGCAGCACCGAGACGATCTTGCCCAGCGCGCTGTCGATGTCGGCCGCGAGCGCCGGGTCGACCCAGCTCTGCGCGAGCCGTGCGGCTGCCGTCAGCGCGGCCGCCTCGTCCTGCGTGAACATCAGGGGCGGCAGGTCGAAACCGTTGCCCAGCCGATAGCCCACGCCCGCCTCGCCCTCGATCGGCACGCCCTGGTGCTGCAGGTCGGCCACGTCGCGGTACACCGTCCGCTCCGACACCTCCAACCGCTGTGCGAGGAAGGCCGCCGTGGTCAGGCGCCGGCCACGGATGAGCTGGACGATCTGGAACAGGCGGTCGGCGCGTCGCATGGCGGGAGGGGCAGTCCGTGGGGCGGGTTCGGTCGTGGGCGGCGGTGCTACAGGGCCAGCGCGGCCAGGTCCGCGTCCATGGCCCGCGCGATGCAGCGCATGTCGGCATCGCCGACCGACACCAGGCCGAAGCGGAACTTCGAGCCCCAGTGTGCCGGATCGTCGATGAAGGCCAGGCGAGGAATCAGCGGGCCGATCGGCGCGTCGTGCGCGGGCACGTAGCGTACATCGCGCCGCCAGGGGACGAAGCCGCCGCCCATGTCGACCGTGTGCGGTACGCCCGGCAGCACGACGCCCAGCGAGACGAAGGACTGCAGGCGGTCCTTGCCGCCCAGCACCGTGGAAGGCGCGTAGTACGCGATGCGGTCGCCTGGCGCCACGCGCCGCAACGGCGCTTCCTTGCCGTGGCCGGCTTGCATGAAGCCCGCCGGCAAGTGGTCGCGACCCCGGCGCGCGTGCTCTGCGCTCGCGACGACGATCCAGTTGCGTGGCGCACGGTCGGCGCGGCTGGCGCGAGGGCCGGCCGCGGCACCGTCGCGGGCCTGCAGGTACAGGCGCAGGGGCAGGCGCATCGGCATGCTCAGTCCGCCGCGTGCAGGCCGACGAGGTTGCCGTCCAGGTCCTGCACCTGAGCGAAGTAGCCGACGCCCGGCGCGATCAGCGTCCTGCCGACGACGACCGTTCCGCCCGCGGCCTGCGCGCGCGCCAGCGCGGCATCCACGCCGGGTGCGCAGTCGAGGTAGACGACCGTGCCACCGCGGCCGCCCGCCTGGGCCGGGCGGTGCACGATGCAGCCGCCGGCGCCGGGCTTCTCGTGGGCGAAGACGGCCATCGTCTCGCCGCCGAAGTCTTCGGTGCCGCGCATCGGGCGGTCGAGCAGGGTTTCGTAGAAACGCTGTGACTTCGCGAGGTCGGCGACGGGAATTTCGAACCAGGTGTTGGCGCTGTGCATGGAGCTTCTCCAGGGGTTGAGGAAGGCTGCATGCTGCGCGGGGCCTCCTGACAACGTGTTGTCAGGAGGCTGGCAGGCGTCGTCCGTCGAGGGGTCGTCGTTCGGGCAAAAAAAAGCCTGCGGCGCCCGTGGGGCGTGCGCAGGCTGCTATGAAAAGCGTAGCGCTTCAGGTCACAGCACGTCGCTCGCGAAGTCGGCCAGGCGCGAGCGCTCGCCGCGTGCCAGCGTGATGTGGCCGCTGTGCGGCCAGCCCTTGAAGCGGTCGACCGCGAAGGTCAGGCCCGAGGAGCCTTCGGTGAGGTAGGGCGTGTCGATCTGCGCCAGGTTGCCCATGCAGATGATCTTGGTGCCCGGGCCCGCGCGCGTGACCAGCGTCTTCATCTGCTTGGGGGTGAGGTTCTGGGCCTCGTCGATGATCACGTACTTGTTGAGGAAGGTCCGCCCGCGCATGAAGTTCATGCTCTTGATCTTGATCTTCGAGCGGATGAGTTCGTTGGTCGCCGCGCGGCCCCACTCGCCGGCGCCCGAGCCGTCGCCCTTGGCGAGGAACTCGAGGTTGTCGTCCAGCGCGCCCATCCAAGGGCCCATCTTCTCCTCCTCGGTGCCGGGAAGGAAGCCGATGTCCTCACCCACGCTCACGGTGGCGCGGGTCATGATGATCTCGGTGTAGCGGCGGTCGTCCAGCACCTGCGTGAGGCCCGAGGCCAGCGCCATCAGCGTCTTGCCGGTGCCGGCCGTGCCGGTGAGCGTGACGAAGTCGATCTCCGGGTCCATGAGCAGGTTCATGGCGAAGTTCTGCTCGCGGTTGCGCGTGGTCACGCCCCAGACGGCGTTCTTGCCCGAGGCGTAGTCCTTCAGCGTCTTGAGCACCGCGGTCTTCTCGCGGATCTCGGTCACGCGCGCGTACATGCTGGGCTCGCCGGGTGCCTCGAAGTAGACGAACTGGTTGATGTACAGGCTCGGCACGATCGGCCCGCTGATGCGGTAGAAGGTGCTGCTGCCCGACTGCCAGCTCTCGACGGTCTTGCTCTGGCGCGTCCAGAAGTCGGGCGGCAGCGCGAAGGAGCCCGAGTACAGCAGGTCGCCGTCTTCCAGGGCCTTGTCGTTCTGGTAGTCGTCGGCGGCCAGGCCCAGCGCGCGCGCCTTGACGCGCATGTTGATGTCCTTGGACACCAGCACAACCTCGCGCCGGTCGGCACCGCTCTTGTTCTTCTCGTGCACCTCGCGCAGCGCCTGCACCACGCCGAGGATCTGGTTGTCGGCCTTGCCCTGCGGCAGGCTGGTGGGCAGCGTGTAGGCCAGCGGCTCGGTCTGGAAGAACAGCTTGCCGCCGGCTTCCTTGTGGCCGGTCGCGTCGAGCTTCAGGCCCTTGGCGATGTCGGCGCCCTGCGCGGCCGCGAGCGCGTCGAGCGTGCGGCTGGCCTGGCGGCCGTTGCGCGCGACCTCGGTCGTGCCCTTCTTGTGGCCGTCCAGTTCCTCCAGCACGATCATCGGCAGGTAGATGTCGTGCTCCTCGAAGCGGAACAGGCTCATCGGGTCGTGCAGCAGCACGTTGGTGTCGAGCACGAAGAGCTTGGCCGGGCCGGTGCTCTTGGCCCGCTTCGGGCGAGCGGGCGGCTCGGCAGCAGGGCGCGGGGCGGGCGCCACGACGGGTGCGTCGACCGTCGCCTCGGGCGGCGCCGACCGGCCGCGCGAGGAGGGCGTGCGCAGGTCCTCGCTGCCGCCGGCGTCGACCACGCGGCGATCGTCGAACAGTTCGAGCGCCTGGCCTCCCCGGGTCCGCGGGTCGTCCGAATGCCGCTCAGCGGCTGGACGGCGCCCGTTTTTTGGCGCCGCGCGCGCCGGCGCATCGAGCGCTTCCGGCGAGAGCAGGGCGGCACGTCGGGTGGGGGCGGGAGGCAGGGGCATGGGCGGTGGTACTCGCGGGATGGTGCGCCGACAGCGCGTGGGGCCTGAAAAACGAAAAAGCCGCCTGGAGACCAGAGCGGCTTTGTTCGGGGGATGCAGTCGTGAATCTCAACGGCATGGACCCATTATGCACATCGCGCGTGGCAGGTCCTGCGGCCCGTTGCGCTGCGCCAACGTAGGCGCAGGACGCGTGGCGCCAGCGCGCCGCGCGAGGCTCAGGCGGCCTTCTTGAGCGCCTTGACTTCCTTGAGCACCTCGTCGACGTGGCCCGGCACCTTCAGGCCACGCCATTCGGCCTTGAGCACGCCGTCGGCACCGATCAGGAAGGTGCTGCGCTCGATGCCCTTGACCTTCTTGCCGTACATGATCTTGTTCTTGACCACGCCGAACATGTGGCACATCTTCTCTTCGGTGTCGGCGATGAGTTCGAAGGGCAGCTCGAGCTTGGCCTTGAACTCGTCGTGCGACTTCATGTTGTCGCGCGACACGCCGAACACCGTGGCGCCGGCCTTCACGAAGTCCTTGTAGTGGTCGCGGAACTGCATCGCCTCGGTGGTGCAGCCGGGGGTGTTGTCCTTGGGGTAGAAGTACAGCACCAGCACGTGGCCCAGGTGCGAGGTGTTCGAGACCTTGATGCCGCCGGTGGCGTTGGCTTCGAATTCGGGAATGGGTTTGTTGACAACGATCGCCATGAAAATTGTTTTCTCCGCTGAGGGTTCCCGAGTAAAAACGCGGAACTGCCAGGGGTCGGCCGGCGCGTGCCATACTGCATTGATGCCGAACAGGCCTTGGCAAGCCTGCAAGCGCCCATCCAGAGGGTCACGCATCGAGCCGACACCACCGGTGCGCAGCGCCCGTCGAGGCGTCACGCAGTCGGCGGGCAGTCCGGTCTGCAACCCGCTATTTTACCCCGAATCGTTTGTTAACCGCCACGTGCGGGCTCTTCGATGAGCAGCGCCGCGACCACGTGGCGTCCTTCGCCCGCCAGGATGTTGTACGTGCGGCAGGCGGCGGCCGTGTCCATGGTCTCGACGCCGACGCCGCGCGCGACCAGCGGCGCAATCCAGGCGGGGCGCGGGAAGCGGATGCGCTCGCCGCTGCCGAAGATGACGACCTCGGCATTCAACTGCGCCAGCTGCGCGAAGTGTTCCTCGCCCAGGTCGTCGAAGCGGCCGCAGGGCCAGTCGAAGCGCTCCTCGCGTGCGCCGACCACCACGCTGCGGTCGATGCGTTCGCCGTTCACGGCCACCCAGCCGGGCCCGTGCCCCGTCACGGTCTGCACGTCGGGCCTGTCGGGTTGGAGCTTCATGGGAAAAGGGGGAATGCGGTGTGCGTGGAGCGGGGCCCGCAAGGGGCGTGCACGGGGGTGAACTGTGGTCCAATTATAGGTTTTCCCCTGGTACAGGCGCCCCTCGGAGGGACTTTGAAAACGCTCAAGAAATCGGACAAGCTGGCCAATGTGCTCTACGACGTGCGCGGTCCCATCGTGGACGCGGCGCGGCAGATGGAGGACGAGGGGCAGAAGATCATCAAGCTGAACATCGGCAACATGGCGCCGTTCGGCTTCGATGCCCCGGAAGAGATCCAGCAGGACATGATCCGCAACCTGCCGGATTCGGCGGGCTACTCCGACAGCAAGGGCATCTTCGCGGCGCGCAAGGCCGTCATGCACTACACGCAGCAGCTGGGCATCGAGGGCGTGACGCTGGACGACATCTACCTGGGCAACGGCGCCAGCGAACTCATCGTGATGGCCACCAACGCGCTGCTCAACGAGGGCGACGAGCTCCTGGTGCCCATGCCCGACTACCCGCTGTGGACCGCGGCGACCTCGCTCTCGGGCGGCTCGCCGGTGCACTACAAGTGCGACGAAGACAACGGCTGGCTGCCCGACCTCGAGGACATGCGCGCCAAGATCACGCCCCGCACGCGCGGGATCGTGGTCATCAACCCCAACAACCCGACCGGCGTGATCTACCCCGATGCGATGCTCAAGGGCATCGTGCAGATCGCGCGCGAGCACGGGCTCGTGCTGCTGGTCGACGAGGTCTACGACAAGGTGCTCTACGACGGCGTGAAGTTCACCGCCATGGGCAGCCTCTCGAGCGACGTGCTCACGCTCACCTTCAATTCGCTGTCGAAGGCGTATCGCTCCTGCGGCTACCGCGCGGGCTGGATGGTGGTGTCGGGCCCCAAGCATGCGGCGGGCGACTACATCGAAGGCCTGAACATGCTGGCCAACCTCAAGCTCGGCTCCAACGTGCCGGGCCAATGGGCGATCCAGACGGCGCTGGGCGGCCACCAGAGCATCAACGACCTGGTGAAGGAGGGCGGGCGCCTGCGCCGCCAGCGCGACCTGGCCTACGAGCTGATCACCGCCATCCCGGGCGTGACCTGCGTCAAGCCCTCGGCGGCGCTGTACATGTTCCCCAAGCTCGATCCCAAGGTCTACCCGATCGAGGACGACCGCCAGTTCTTCATGCAGGTGCTGCGCGAGACGCGCGTGATGCTGGTGCAGGGCTCGGGCTTCAACTACGCCGACAACCAGCATTTCCGCATCGTGTTCCTGCCGCACGAGGACGACCTGCGCGAGGCCATCGGCCGCATCGCGAAGTTCCTCGAGCGCTACCGCACCCGCTTCGCCTGATTTCTCCTGGCGGCCCGCATGGGCCCGCCCCGTGATTCCCGTGACTGAAAAGACTGCATCCATGAAACCCATCCAGGTCGGCCTTCTGGGCATCGGCACCGTCGGCAGCGGCACCTTCAAGGTGCTGGCCCGCAACCAGGAAGAGATCAAGCGCCGCGCCGGCCGCGGCATCGAGATCACCATGGTCGCCGACCTGGACACCGCCCGCGCGAAGGCCGCGGTGGGCGAGGGCGTGAAGGTCGTGGGCGACGCGCGCGAGGTCATCGCCAACCCCGACATCGACATCGTCATCGAGCTCATCGGCGGCTATGGCGTCGCCAAGGCGCTGGTCCTGGAGGCCATCGCGGCCGGCAAGCACGTGGTCACCGCCAACAAGGCGCTGCTGGCCGTGCACGGCACCGAGATCTTCGCGGCCGCCCATGCCAGGGGCGTGATGGTGGCCTTCGAGGCCGCGGTGGCCGGCGGCATCCCGATCATCAAGGCGCTGCGCGAAGGGCTGACAGCCAACAGCATCCAGTGGATCGCCGGCATCATCAACGGCACGACGAACTTCATCCTGTCCGAGATGCGCGACAAGGGTCTGGACTTCGACACCGTGCTCAAGGAAGCGCAACGCCTGGGCTATGCCGAGGCCGACCCGACCTTCGACATCGAAGGCGTCGACGCCGCGCACAAGGCCACGCTGATGAGCGCCATCGCCTTCGGCATCCCGGTGCAGTTCGACAAGGCGCACGTCGAGGGCATCACCAAGCTGGCCTCGCAGGACATCCGTTACGCCGAGCAGCTCGGCTACCGCATCAAGCTGCTGGGCATCACCAAGCGCACGGCCAAGGGCATCGAGCTGCGCGTGCATCCCGCGCTGGTGCCCGCCAAGCGCCTGCTGGCCAACGTCGAGGGCGCCATGAACGCCGTGGTGGTGCACGGCGATGCCGTCGGCACGACGCTGTACTACGGCAAGGGCGCGGGCAGCGAGCCCACGGCCAGCGCCGTGATCGCCGACCTGGTCGACATCACGCGCCTGCACACCGCCGACGCGGCGCACCGCGTGCCGCACCTGGCTTTCCATCCCGACGCCATGAGCGACCTGCAGGTGGTGCCGATGAGCGAGGTCGTCACCAGCTACTACCTGCGCCTGCGCGTGGCCGACGAGGCCGGCGTGCTGGCCAAGGTCACGGGCCTGCTGGCCGGCGCCGGCATCAGCATCGACGCCGTGCTGCAGCGCGAGGCCGACGAGGTGGGCGGCGAAGGTTCCACCCAGACCGACCTCATCATCCTCACGCACGACACGCGCGAAGGCACGCTCGACGAGGTGCAGGCCCACCTGCAGGGCCTGCCCAGCGTGCTCGCGCCGATCGTGCGCATCCGCAAGGAGGAGCTGAAGTGAACCAGCTCCCGCGTTCATCCACTCGCCTGTCGCCGCCCCTCGTGGCGGGGCGGCAATGCCTTCGGGCCGCCGGGCGGCACTGACATGCGCTACATCTCCACCCGCGGCGACGCCACGCCCCGCCAGTTCTGCGAAATCCTGCTCGAAGGCCTGGCGCCCGACGGCGGCCTGTACCTGCCCGAGCGCTACCCCCAGGTCGACGCCGCCATGCTGGCGAAGTGGCGCGGCCTGCCGTACCACGCGCTCGCCTTCGAGATCCTCTCGCTCTACATCGACGACATCCCGGCCCAGGACCTGCGCGCGCTGTGCGCGAAGACGTACACGGCCGAGGTCTTCGGCAGCGAGGACATCGTCCCGCTGCGCGAACTGGAAGACGGCGTGTACCTCGAGGGCCTGTCCAATGGCCCCACGCTGGCCTTCAAGGACATGGCGATGCAGCTGCTGGGCAACCTGTTCGAGTACGAACTGGCCCGGCGCGGCGAAGAGCTCAACATCCTGGGCGCCACCAGCGGCGACACCGGCAGCGCGGCCGAGTACGCCATGCGCGGCAAGAAGGGCGTGCGCGTCTTCATGACCTCGCCCGACGGCCGCATGAGCCCCTTCCAGCAGGCGCAGATGTTCAGCCTGCAGGATGCCAACATCCACAACATCGCCATCGCGGGCGTGTTCGACGACTGCCAGGACATCGTCAAGGCGGTGAGCAACGACCTGGCCTTCAAGCGCCGCTACCGCATCGGCACCGTCAACTCGATCAACTGGGCGCGCCTGCTGGCGCAGGTCGTCTACTACTTCGCGGGCTATTTCCAGGCGACCGGCCCCGAGGGCGGCGAGGTGAGCTTCACCGTGCCCAGCGGCAACTTCGGCAACGTCTGCGCCGGCCACGTGGCGCGCATGATGGGCCTGCCGGTCCGCAAGCTGGTGGTGGCCACGAACGAGAACGACGTGCTCGACGAGTTCTTCCGTACCGGCGTGTACCGCGTGCGCGGTGCGGCCGACACGCACGAGACGTCGAGCCCTTCGATGGACATCAGCAAGGCCAGCAACTTCGAACGCTTCGTGTACGACCTGCTGGGCCGCGATGGCGCCAAGACGCGTGCCCTGTTCCACGACCAGATCGCCGAGACCGGCCGCTTCGACCTCGGTGCCGATCCGGCCTTCGCCGATGCGGCGTCGAAGTTCGGTTTCGCCAGCGGACGCAGCACGCACGCCGACCGCCTGGCGACCATCCGCGACACCGACAAGCGCTTCGCCGTGCTGGTCGACACCCACACGGCCGACGGCCTGAAGGTGGCGCGCGCGTACGTCGAACCGGGCGTGCCGATGGTGGTGCTGGAAACCGCGCTGCCCATCAAGTTCGCCGCCACCATCGTCGAGGCGCTGGGCCACGAGCCCGACCGCCCGAAGCAGTTCGAAGGCATCGAGTCGCTGCCCAAGCGGGTGGTCAAGCTGCCGGCGGACGCCGAGGCGGTGAAGCGCTACATCGCCGAGCACTGCGCCTGAAATTTCAAGCCAAATCGGCCTCCAGCGCCCGTCCCGCCTGCACGAGCAGCTATCGAATCCATAGCAACGCATGAAAGTCATTGCCTTCGCAGGTTATTCGGGCGCCGGCAAGACGACGCTGGTGGAGCGGCTCATCCCCGAACTCAAGCGCCACGGTTTGCGGGTGTCGGTGGTCAAGCACGCGCACCACAAGTTCGACATCGACCACCCCGGCAAGGACACGTACCGCCACCGCGAGGCCGGCGCCTTCGAGGTGGTGGTCGCTTCGGACAAGCGCCTGGCCCTCATGCGCGAGTTCGAGCGCCCCGCCGAGCTGAACGTGCACCACCTCATCGCCGAGTTGTACGACGGCGTGGACTGGGTGCTGGTCGAGGGCTTCAAGCACAGCGACCTGCACAAGATCGAGGTGATGCGCACCGTCGAACCCGGCCAGCCCGCACGCCCCGCGCTCTATCCGCTGGACGACTTCATCTGCGCCATCGCCACCGACAGCGCCGTCAACCTCCCCGAGCCCACGGGGCTGCCGGTGTTCGATCTCGACGATGCCGCCGGTGTCGCGCAGTGGCTGATGGCCAGCGGCGAGCGTTTTGCCTACCGCCCCGAAATCTATGAGTGACCCTGCCGCCTCCGCCGCCCCCCGTGCCCGTGCGCCCCTGATGGCGCTGGACGACGCCGTCGCACGCCTGCTCGCCGAGGCGGCGCCGCTGCAGGAGGTGGAGCAGCTCTCCACCTTCGAGGCCGACGGCCGCGTGCTGGCGCAGGACCTGGTTGCCGGCCTCACCGTGCCGCCGCGCGACAACAGTGCGATGGATGGCTACGCGGTGCGGCTGGCCGACTGCACCGGCGACGCCGTGCTGCCGGTGTCGCAGCGCATCCCGGCCGGCACCGTGGGCCAGCCGCTCGCAGCGGGCACCGCGGCGCGCATCTTCACCGGCGCCCAGGTGCCCGAGGGCGCCGACGCGGTCGTGATGCAGGAGGACACCGAGGCCATCGCCGGCGACGGCCTGGGCCAGGTGCGCATCCGCCCGGTGCCGCGCCCGGGCCAGAACATCCGCCGTGCGGGCGAGGACGTGCAGGCCGGCACCACGGTGCTGGCACGGGGCGAGCGCCTGACGCCGCAGGCGCTGGGCCTGGCGGCCAGCATCGGCTTCGCGAAGCTGCCGGTCGTTCGGCGCCCGCGCGTGGCGCTGCTGTCCACCGGCGACGAACTGGTCATGCCCGGCGAGGTGCCGCCCGAGCACATGCCGCCGGGCGCCATCTACAACTCCAACCGTTTCTTCATGCGGGGGCTGCTGCAGCGCCTGGGCTGCGAGGTGCAGGACCTGGGACTGGTGCCCGACCGGCTCGACGCGACCATCGACGCGCTGCGCGCCGCCGCCGCGCGCAACGACCTCATCATCACCACCGGGGGCGTGTCGGTGGGCGAGGAAGACCACGTGCGCGCCGCCGTGCAGGCGCTGGGCACGCTCGACCTCTGGCTGGTGGCCATGAAGCCCGGCAAGCCTTTCGCTTACGGCTCGATCGCTTCGCCATCGAGCCGACGCGAGGCGCCGAATGGGCGCACCCCCCCTTGGCCCCCCCGCCAGGCGGGGGGGGAAGGTCCCGTGGAAACGAAGTGCCATGTCTGCGGACTGCCCGGCAATCCCGTGTCCAGCTTCATGACCTTCCTGCTGCTGGTGCGCCCCTTCCTGCTGGCGCTGCAGGGCGCGTCGCGCACCGCGCCGCAGGCGGTGACCATGCGGGCCGACTTCGACTGGCCGCGCCCCGACAAGCGGCGCGAATTCCTGCGCGTGCGCACCACGGCCGAAGGGGGGCTGGCGCTGTTCCCCAACCAGGGCTCGGGTGTGCTCACCTCCACCGTGTGGGGCGACGGCGTGGTCGACAACCCGGGCGGCCAGGCGATCGCGCGCGGCGACACGGTGCGCTTCGTCCCCTTCTCGGCCTGGCTCGCGTGATGGCCCGCAAGACCGTCACGGTGCGCTACTTCGCCTCCGTGCGCGAGGCGCTGGATCGTGGCAGCGAGCCGGTGCAGACGGCTGCCGACACGCTCGGCGCGCTGCGCGACGAGCTCATCGCGCGCGGCGAGCCCTACGCCGGCGCCCTGGCGCGCGGCAAGGCGGTGCGCATGGCGCTGAACCAGCTCATGAGCGGCGAAGACGCCGCCCTGGCCGACGGGGCCGAGGTGGCGTTCTTCCCGCCGGTCACCGGCGGCTGATCAGCCTTCGACCGGCGCGATCGCGGCGTCGATCGCGCGCAGGCGTTCGAGCAGGGCAGGGCTGGCACCGGTCATGGGCGCCCGCAGCTCGCCGGTCATCTCGCCACCGCTTGCCAGCAGCGCCTTGACCGGGCCCGGATTGGGCTCGGCGAACAGCGCCTCCACCAGCGGCGCGAGCGGCTGCCACAGCGCGCGCGCCTGCGCCAGCCGGCCCGTCTCCAACGCGGCGACCAGTCGCACCCAACGCACCGTGTGCACGTGCGCGCTGGCCGCGATGGCGCCGGTGCCGCCTTCGGCCATCGTGGCCAGCACCTGGGCGTCTTCGCCGGCCAGCACCTGCAGGCGGCCGTCGGCGATGAGCGCGCGCACCTTGGCCGCGTCGCCGCTGCAGTCCTTCACGCCCACGATGTTCGGGTGCGCGGCCAGCGCCTGCAGCGTCTCGCGCGCGAGCGTGCTGCCGGTGCGGTAGGGGATGTCGTAGACCAGCACGGGCACGTCGCTCGCATCGGCGATCGCCGTGAACCACTGTTGCAGCCCCGCCTGCGAGGGACGCACGTAGCTCGGCGCCGGCACCAGCAGGGCGGCGAGTCCGCGTCCGGCAAGCCGGCGCACCGCGTGCAGCAGGTGGCCCAGGTGCTCGCCGCCCAGGCCCATCATGCGCGGCACGTCCGACGCGGCGGACGCCACCGTGTCGAGCACGGCCAGGCGCTCGTCCTCGTCCAGGGCGGCGGCTTCGCCGGTCGAGCCGCAGACCACGAAGCCGGCGACGCCCTGGCCGGCCAGGCGCCTGGCGAGCGCGGCAAGGGCAGGGTGGTCGACCGCGCCGTCGCGAAAGGGCGTGACCAGCGGAATCCACAGCCCCGAGAAGTCGGGACGCGAAGAGAGGGAGGCAGGACGGGACATGGAAAGGCTTCCTTGCAGACATGGACACACGACCGAGGACGAACCGTCGGCGAAAGCGCGCATCGCAATGCAGGGAAGCCCGACCGGGGAGGGAGGTGGGACTGCAGGCTCCGTCGCTCATCCGACGACGGAACCGCAGCTCCGGTCAGACGAGCTGAAGTTTTTTGGCTTTGGCGGCCGCCCCACGTGCCGGGGCGCGGTCTTCATTCGAAGACCGGCGTCGTGCCGGACGTGCGAGGGCTGCCATGGTCGGCGAGTGTAAGTGCGCCGCGCGGTCAGTGCCTGGCCGCGATCCGCTGCACGCGGATCAGCGTGCCGTCGCCCGGCGGGGCATGGGCGCGCGTCAGCCACTCCATCTGCACCTCGTCGCCCGGCCGCAGGGTGGCGTCGAAGCCCGTCGCCGCCTGCGCGAGGCCCCCCACGCGGTACCAATGCGCATCGACCGACGTCTTGCCCGACGAGATCCTGCCGCGCAGCCGTTCAACGACCGGCCCGCGCAGCACCTGGACATGGGTCTGCCGCTGCGCCCGAAGCAGCGTCGGCAGCACGATGACCGCCATCAGCAATGCCCACACGCCGGCCAGGAGCAGGCCGATGGCGTGCATGTCGCGCCGCTCGAAGCCGCCGAACCATGAGAACAAGGCGAAGCACGCCAGGATGGCGAGCGTGAGCAGGCCCATGGCGATGAATGCCTGCCTGCCTGCGGCGCGCCGGTCGGCTGCAGCGGCGGGGCGGCTCGCGGGCTGGGCCGGCGCCCAGGCCGGCACGTGCAGCTGGATCAGCCATCGGCGGCCCTGCCCGTCCTCCACCCAGTGCAGGGCCACGGTCTGGGCGGTCGGCGCCAGCACCTCGCGCAGCGGACGGCCGGCGCTCAGCTGCGAGCGCCCGTGGTCCGGCAGCAGGTTGAACAGGTCGAAGTCGGCGCCGTCGAGGCGGTAGCGAAGGCGCGCGCCGGCGACCTGCACGCCGTCGAGCCGGCCCTGCGCCACGGTCTTGCGGCCCGCCGCGAGGGCCGCCATGGCCGGCACCGCACTTTCGCGCCGCGCACGCCTGCGCAGCCACGCCAGCACGGCCGCGGTCGCGAGCGCCGCGCCGGCGACCGCCCGTGCCGCGAGCACCTCCACCGGCGGCAGCGAGAACGCGTGCACGACGAGCCAGAGGCCCCCCAGGCCGGCCACCGACGCGACGACGGCCAACACGCGGGCCAGGCGGCGTCCGCCGCGGGCCCAGTCGCGCAACACCGCGCGGTCGGTGGCGCTCAGGGGCTCGGGGGTCAGGGTCGGCACGGCGCGCATTCTGCGGGCAGGGTGGCGATGCCACAATTTGCCGATGAGCCTATCTCTTCCCGATCGCGCCGCGCGCGTGAGCGTCCAGGCCGAGGACTTCGACCTCGGCGCCGAGGTGGCGGCACTGCGCGCCGGCGATCCGCGTGTGGGCGCGGTCTGCGCCTTCGTCGGCACGGTGCGCGACCGCCACGTCGCCGAGGGCGGCGCCGCGGGCAGCGTGCGTGCGATGGAACTGGAGCACTACCCCGGCATGACCGAGAAGGCCATCGAGGCCATGATCGACGAGGCGCATCGCCGCTTCGACATCCTCGGCGTCCGCGTGGTGCACCGCGTGGGCGCGCTTGCGCCGCAGGACCAGATCATGATGGTGGCCGTCACTTCGGCCCACCGCGGCGAGTCCTTCCAGGCCTGCGAGTTCCTGATGGACTACCTCAAGACCCAGGCGCCCTTCTGGAAGAAGGAAGACACGCCGGAGGGCGGCCGCTGGGTCGATGCCCGCGTCGCGGACGACGAAGCGCTGGCGCGCTGGGGCATCCGGGCGCGCAACGCCTGAAGAGCCGGATCTGCTATCGAATCGATAGCTGCTGGCGCCCGTGTGGCGGGCGCTGCGGGCACTTTTCGCCCCAGGATTCGATGCCGCTACGGCCTCATTCGGGGATCGCGATCTGGCGCCAGTTCAGCAGCCGCAGCGAGGTGCCGCTGACCAGGTTCGCATCGATCCTCTTCGTGCCGCCCTGGTTGTCGCCGACGATCAGCTGCGGCTTGCCATTGACGCTGACGAAGCGCACGTCCGTGAGCGCCGCGGTGAAGCTCTCGTACGCCGCGGCGGTGTTGAGCACCGTCTTGCCGGTGCCGTAGTTGAGCACGTACAGCCGGCTCTGCCCGGCCGGGCTGCAGGCGTCGCCGGTGGTCAGCAGCGGGCTGAAGGCGACGATGCCGTTGTAGGCGCTGGGGCTGGCGACGATCCGCCACGCCACGCCGGAGCCGCTGCCCAGGTCCATGTACCAGCCCTTGCTGGTCGACGCGAGGTTGATGCCGGCGCTCGGGTCGGTCAGCGCCGTGAGCTGCGTGCGCGTGATGGGGGTCGACACGCTGTCGAAGGCCCCCGAGGTTCCGTCGAGCAGGGCGTAGAAGCTCTGGCCGGCGCCCGTGTTCACGTCGGTGCTGTCGAGCAGCCGGCCGGTGCCCACCATCACGAAGCGCGCGCGGCTCACCGGGTGGATCTCGATCACCGGCGCCGTGGTCACCGGCTGCGCGTTGCCGCTGGCATCGGTGAGCGTGGCGAGGCGCGTGGGCGCCGGATAGCTGCCCGTCGCAGCCGTCAGGTCGAAACGCCAGACGTTGCCGTCGAGGTCGCCCGCGTAGATGGCGTCGGCCGTGTAGTCGCCGAAGTCCTGCACGAAGGCGGCGGCCTGCGCCAGGCCGTGCGAGGCGGTGCCGGTCCTCACCTTCTCCAGGACCGTGCCGTTGCGCGGGTCGACGAAGTACAGGTAGCCGTAGCCGTCGGCATTGTTGTAGCCCGAGGTCAGCACCACCACCCAGCCGTACTTGCGCGTCTTCACGACGACCGGGCTGCCGAAGCTGTAGCCCATGGTGGGGTCGTTCACCTCCCACAGCACCTTGCCGGCGGTGGCCGTCTCGGAGCTCATGGCGGCCGGGTTCGTCACGTCGATGCCGAACCAGCCCGTGCCGCCCTTGCCCAGGCCGCCGACCAGCAGGGTGCGCCAGTCGGCATTGGCCCCCGTGCCGCTGGTCGTGAAGGCGCCGGCGGCCTTGTTGAAGTCCACGTCGGCCACGGTGGGCGTGGCATCGACGTAGTCATGGTGCACGTAGCCGGGATTGCCCAGCAGGCCGAGCAGCGAATCGGTGTCGGTCGTGCTGGCCTTGAGGTACATGCCGCCCGGGATGTAGGCGAACTTCTCCTTGCCCGCCGTGCTGCCGGTGAGCGAGCCGTCGAAGGCGTGCAGCATGCCGTCGTTGGCACCCACGTAGACCATGGTGGTGCGGCCCGTGTTGTTGGCCTTGAAGACGCCGTAGCCCAGGTTGGACGATTCGGCGTAGGGGGCGGCCGGCGGCCCGACCGGCACCACCTTCGAGTCGACGATGTCGGCCAGCAGCAGCGGGCGCGTGCGGTACGCCCTGCTGCTGCCGGCCACGGTCGACGACGCCTCCTGCGACCGGTCGCCCCGCAGGTAGTCGAGGTAGTCGCTGCTGTCGTCGCCGCTGCGGTAGCTGGTGTTCAGGGCGCCGATCTGCGCGCTGGTCATGCCCGTGGCGGTGCCGCCGTTGGCGGTGCGAAAGGGCACGCCGGCCGTGCCGTTCCAGGTCACGACCTGCCGCCCGGTGTTCCAGCCGGCGCCGGCGAGCTGGCTCTCCAGCGTGGTGGTGGTGTTCCAGGCGTCGGTGGACGAGGGCGTGCCGTCGGTCGCATAGCTCACCTGCCGCGCCGTGACCACGCCGGTCCACCCCTTCGAGTCGTATTGCGACGCGTAGGCCGCGTCGCCCGACTGCACCGCCGCGCTGGCCAGGGCGTACGAGGTGGTGAAGGCCTTGATCGCGTTGGCGATGTTCGTGAAGGCGGCCTTCAGGCCCGCCACCATCAGCGCGGCGTTGCCGGCCAGGAAGTAGTTGTCGGGGCGTGGGCGCGTCGTGCCGTTCATGCTGATGGTGTCGCCCGCGCTGTTCCAGGCGCTTTGCGCCAGCGGCGTGGTCGTCGCGATGTCGTAGCCCGAAGGCACGCTGAAGCCGCCGTACTTGGTGGCCAGCCAGTAGGGGTTCCGGTCGAGCGCGTACTGGTACTCCATCACGTCCATCCAGTAGGTCGACAGCGTCTGGGTGCCGGTCAGGTCGGGGCGGATGTCCAGCACGTGCGCACCGTAGGCCAGGCCGGCGATGTATTCGGAGCCCGCGTCGGCCCAGGCGGCGTTGCGGCCCGTCAGTCCTTCGAGCGTCTCGATCGCGCGGGTCCAGGTCTGCGACTGGTTGAAGCTGTCGCTGGCCACCAGCGGCGGCTTCGCGCGCCCCGACCTGGTGAGCGTGCCGCCGCCCGTGTTGACGTCGAAGTGGGTGTTGTCGTCGCCGATGCCCAGCACGAAGTTCTTCTGGCACGAGTAGGAGATCGGGTCCTTGCCCGCCCAGCTCGTGGGAGCCGGGAAGCCGTCGCGCTTGGTGGCGTCGAGGTTGTTCGTCCACTCGGGCACGTTGCCCAGGTTCTCGAAGTAGCGCAGGACGGCGTAGTAGAGCTCGCTGACGTTGTCGTAGGTCATGTACGCCTGCGCCGACTGGCCGAACTTGTTGAGGTAGTTCATCGCGCCGCTGTTGGTCACGGTGCTGTCGAGCGTGCTGTCCGGGTTGGCGGTCATCACGCCGGTCGTCGGGTCCCATTCGGCCTTGGGGTTCGTCACCACCGTGGTCGACAGCGGCTGCGGGTAGGTGGGCCCGATGAAGCCCATGGCCGCGCGCATCACGCCGCCCTGGGTGTTGCCATCGCTCGTGTAGAGGTACGAGAACGCGCTGTAGCGGATCTTGTTGGCGTACTGCTGCATCAGCCCTTCGGGCTTGTAGTTGGTGTCGCCGTACTTCACGCAATTGGCTTCGACGCCGCCCGTGCCCGTCGACGGGTCGCAGACCTTCACGCGCACGTACACCTGGTAGACCGTGCCGGCGTCGTTCTGGCTCGTCGTGCCGACCCAGTCGGCCCCGTTCTTGCCCGTGTCGCTGTAGGCGCTGTTGGTGCCGCTGAACACCAGGCGGTTGCCGCGCTTCCAGACGCTCATGTTGAACGCGCTCCACGCGAAGGGCGTCACCGACGGGATGAGCCCGCTCGCCAGCTTGTGCCCCGTGCCGGCGGAGGTGCCGCGCAGGGGGAAGTTCGACTGCGAGCCCTGCGCCGAGCCCCAGGCCTTCTCCAGCACCGTCGTGCCGACCGTGTCGACCGAGCGGTAGCCGCCGGTCAGCGCCCAGCGGAAGGGGTCGATGGTCTGCATCGTCGCCCAGTTCATGAAGTTGCCGCTCCACTTGCCGGAGCAGCCGTGGCTGTGGGTGCCGGTGGCGGCGCCGGCCGGCTGGAAGTAGCCCTGCGCGGGCGCGGCGGTGTTCGCCTGGTAGCTGTAGCACTTCCTGGGATCGAAGTAGCCCAGGTACTCGCTGGCGTCGGCGTAGTCGCCGAGGTTGGCCACGCTGATGGCCGTGGGGTATTCCACGGACAGGGCCAGTGCGAGGTTGCCCGGCACGTCGGATGAGGCGAACACGGGTTGGTCGGCCAGCGCGACGGCCGCGGCCGGGCCGCCGGCGGCGGCCGCCAGCACGAGCACGATGCAGGGCGCGAGGAATCGGCGCGGCGCCCGTCGCAGGCATGAAGGAAGCGGCATGGTGCGTGTCCCCGGCGGGCTCAATCGGGTTTGGTGATGGACGACTGGACGAAGACCTGCGTGTTGCGCGGGCCGCTCACGCGGGCGCTCAGGCGGTAGACGGTGGCCGTGGGCGGGTTCGGCCGCAGGGTGCCGGCGGTGCCGCCAGGCGGCGCGCCGACCGACTGGATGCAGCCGGTCGTCACGGCGGCGCCGGTGGCGGCGCACAGGCGGTCCACCACGTAGCGGATCGTCACGCCCGGCGTGGCGCCGGGCAGGTCGGCGGCGGTGCCCACGGATGCGAAGGTGGCGTCGTCCAGCAGCACCGTCGGAATGCCCTGTGCGTTGGCCGCCAGCATCGAGGACTTGTAGTTCAGCGAGGGTTGGTCGCTGCCCGTGGCATTGGCCAGGGCGCCGCCCGGGCCGAACTGCGCGAGCACCGTGGACAGCGCCTGTTCGCCCTGGTTCACGAGGTCGCGCTTGAAGGCGAGGTTGCCCGCCGTGAAGAGCGAGGCGTTCATCGATCGGATCACCGCCACGCCGCCGGCCATCAGGATGACCAGCACCACGAGGCACAGCAGCAGCACGACGCCGTGCTGACGCGCGCGAGCCGGGCGGAGAAAAGGGCGTGCGGTCATGGCGCGGTGAGGATCAGCGTGTTGCGCAGCGGGATCGTGGTTTCGACCACGCGGTAGCGGTAGTGGCGCGCCTCGACGTCGACCGTGGGGTCGGTCGCCAGCGTCGTGGCGCCCGCGAGCGAAGCGCCGGCCGAGTTCCTGAGGTCGGCGAAGTAGCCCAGCGCCATCGGCGCCACCATGTCCTTCTCGTACTGCGTGTCGCGCAGCACCAGGGCCAGGCGGACCGCGACGATGCGCTTCATCTTGGCGGGGGTGGCCATCACGGTGTCGATGTCGTAGCCGGGCGCGGCGGTCTCCGCCGGGTTCCCGGTGGCGTCCGGGCTCGCCCAGCTGTCCAGGATGCCGTCGCCATCGCTGTCCAGCCCGTAGAGCGCATGCAGCCCCATGACGTCGTTGGCGAGTGGCTCCGACATCGCAGGGGTGCCGGAGCTCAGCAGGTCGTACGCGAAGAGGGTGTCGTTGTCGCCGACCCCGAACAGCTGGAACGGCGCGTTGCCGGCACCGCTGCTGCCCAGGTGGGTGACGTAGGTGCCCAGGTCGCTGGCGAAGCTGCTCATGGCCGTGGTCGGGCCGCTGGCAGCGTAGCCGGCGCCGCCGAGCGTCAGCGTGCCGGGGCCGACCGAGCTGACCGGCTCCACCAGGCAGTCCGGCGTGGCCGAACGGCTCACCAGCACGAGGTCGTTCGCGCTGAACCCCGTCGATGCGTCGAGCTTCAGCGTGTGGGCGTCGCCGGCACTGGTGATGCGGCGCGGCACGTCGCCGGCGGCGCCGTTGCCGCTCATCACCACCAGCACGTCGGAGCCGGCGTCGGACTGGTTCTTCGCGATCAGCACGGGCGCGAGCCGCAGGCTCGTCGTCCTGCCGGTCAGGAAACTGTTCTTGAACGGCGCGGGGAAAGGGTCCGCGTGCGGCAGCACGGTGCCCGCGCCGAGCTGGCAGCCGAAGGCGCCGTGGTCGGCTGCCTGCACGAAACCCGAGCCGGCGCTGCGCACCGCGAGGTCCAGCACCGAGGCGGCGTACGCGCCCGACTGGTTGGCATCGTTCACCGCCGTCATCGAGCGGCGATGCGATTCGCTCACGACGACGATGCCGGTCACGGCCAGCGTGAGGACCAGGCCGATGGTGATGGCCACGAGCAGCTCGACCAGGGTCAGGCCGCGGATGGACCGACGAGGTCGGGGGCGGACGGCCGCACGGTTCATGGCAGCGTCACCCGGGTCTGGAAGCGGCTGCCGGTGTTGGCCGGGTCGCCGGCATGGCCCGGCTCCTGCCAGGTGATGAGGATGTCGGCGCTGTTGGCCGAGATGGAGGTGATGGTGGCGCTGGCACCGGGCAGGCCCCCGGCGGCGGGATTGCCGACCTTGGCCTGCCATGCCGACAGCAGCGCGGCCGGGATCGTCACCGACCGGTGGACCCACATGTCGGTGGCCGCCTCGTTGGCCAGCAGGGCCGCGCGGTTGCGGTCCTCGGCATCGACCGAGAAGTTGATGGCGCGTGCCTGCAGGCCCACGATGCCCAGGATGCCGAAGGACAACAGCAGGACGGCCACGAGGACTTCGAGCAATGCGAAACCTTGCGGCTGAGGCGAGGGTGGCTGCCGGTTCATGGGGGGCACCCGTCCGGATGCGTGGACGACAGGGCCTTGGCCGGGTCGCACATGCGCACCTGGCCGCCCAGGCCGACGAGCACCCGCAGGGGTCGTGCGTCGGGGCCGTCCAGGCTGATGTCGTACCGGGCCGCATCGGCCGTCGCCGCGGCGGGGGGCGCGCAGCTGCCGCCGGTGATGCCGGTGTTCGCAGGGAAGGTGACGCGGCCCAGTGCACTGAAGCAGACCGCCGTGGGGCCCTTGATCTGCACGTTGGCCGCCGTGCCGTTCAGCGTGCCGCTTTCGATGAACTCGGCCGTGTCGCTGCTGCCGGTTGCCAGCTTGATCGTCTTCGTGGCCCAGTAGCCGCCATTGGCCACCGCCGTGAGGCTGCTGGCAGGCGTCGGGCTGTTGGTCAGCACGAACACCACCTGGCGGCTGCGGCGGGTGGCCTCGACCTGCGCCACGCGCAGGCCGTTCTCCAGGGCATCGGCGACGGTGCGCACCTTGTTGTTGCGGATCCAGGCCGCCATGCTGGGCATGGCGAGCAGCACCAGCACGCCCAGCAACGTGACCGTCACCATCAGCTCGATGAGGGAGAAGCCGCGCGGGCCGGCGGGACGGGACGGGCACGTCAACATGCGCCGGCCCTCGTGACCCAGTCGCTGTTGCACGTGCTCCAGCCGGGGACGCCGCTCACCGTGGTGGATCGCGAGTTCGACTGATCGACGTAGAAGGTGAACCCGGCGACCGGCCCGGACCCGACGGCCTGCAGCGTGAAGGTGGTGTCGGTCGGCTGGCCGCTGGTGCAACCGAGCTGGAAGTAGCCTGACGTCGGGGCCGGCGTCGCGAGGCAGGGCGAGGTGAATGTGCCTGTGGACCTGTACGTCCGGTTGTCCTGGAAGTACCGCTCCATGTTGGCGCGCAAGCTGGCCAGGCCGGTGGTCGCATCCACCAGCCGGCCCCTCAGCACGTAGTCGCGGTACGACGGGTAGGCGATGGCGGCCAGGATGGCGACGATGGCCACGGTGACCATCACCTCGATGAGCGTGAAGCCGCGACCGGGCCGGTGGCGCAGGCGGGTGCGACGGCGGGTCGGTGTTCGGTCGGGGTGCTGCATGGGGTCCTCGCGGGTCGCCGCTTCGCGTGGAATCGGCTGGAGGACGTAGGGTCTCGATCGCGGCTGGGCCCCACCTGACCTTCGTCACATTTATTGACAAACGGTCAACTTCATCACGCGGGCGGTCGGCGGCCGGCCGGGGGCCGAAAGAAAAAGGGTCCCGAAGGACCCCCTGTTCATGGTGGCGCGTGCTCCCGCCGGCGAGATCACTGCGGCTGGAAGCCGCTGGCCTGGATGATCCCCGCCCAGGTGTTGGTGTAGCTGCGCACGCGGCCGGCGAACTGGCCCTGCGACTCGTAGGCCACGTTCAGGCCCAGGTCGGTGAGCTTCTTCTTCACGTCGGGCATGGCCAGCACCTTCTGCAGCGCGGCACCGAACTTGTCGACCACCGGCTGCGGCGTGCCCACCGGCGCGAACACGCCGTACCAGGGGTAGTCGGTCAGGTTCTCGAAGCCCAGTTCGGCGAAGGTGGGCACCTGCGGCAGCAGCGGGTCGCGCTTGGCGCCGATGGTGGCGACGATGCGCACCTTGCCCGTCTTCTGGTATTCGATGAAGTCGGGCACCGAGGCGATCCCGGCCGAGATCTGGTTGCCCAGCATGTCGGCGGTCATGGGCGCACTGCCGCGGTAGGGCGCGGCCTGCACGTCGATGCCGTACTTCTTGGCGATCAGCTGCACGAGAAAGACCGGGATCGAGCCCGGCGCGGGCACGCCGATGGTCTCCTTGCCGCCCTTCTGGGTCTTCACCCAGTGCACGTACTCGTTCATGGTCTTGGCCGGCGTGGCGCCCGAAACCGCCAGCACGTTGGCGAAGGTGGCGAAGCCCGCCACCGGCGTGAAATCGGTGGCCGGATTGAAGCCCGGGTTCTTCGTGACCAGCGGCAGGATCGAGATGCTGTGGTCGTGGGTGAGGAACAGCGTGTGGCCGTCCGCCGGCGCGGCGCGCAGCGCCTGGGCGGCGATCTGCCCGCCCGCGCCGGCCCGGTTCTCGACCACCACCGCGGTGCCCAGTTCGTCCTTGAGCTTGTCGGCCAGCGTGCGGGCGATGGCGTCGGTGCCGGCGCCTGCGGGAAAGCCCACCAGCAGGCGGATCGGGGCGCCCGTGGGCTGGGCCTGGGCCAGCCCGGCGGCAGCCAGCAGGGCGCCGACGGTGAAGGTCCGCCGCAGCAGGCGCGTGCCGCCGGCGAGGAGGGAAGTCGGGGAGGAAAAGGGCATGGAAGAAAACTCCGATGGGAAAGCTGCAAAGAGGCGCGACGCCATGCAGGAACTGCGCCCGCGACGGGCGGCCGGGCCGCATTGTGGGCCTTCGCCCATGGCGCCGACACCGGGATCGCCCGGAGCGTGCCGCCGGGCCGCGCCTGATCCAGCACAAGCCTTGGCCCAAAAAAAGCGGCCGCGGCCAATGGAAACGCCTTGATTTCGAGGGTAGAAACCGCAAATGCGCGGCAGTCCGGAGGTTTATTTTCATGCGACAAGACAAACTCACCACCAAGTTCCAGGAGGCCTTGGGCGACGCGCAGTCGCTCGCCCTGGGCCATGACAACGCCTACATCGAACCCGTGCACCTGCTGCTGGCCATGCTGCGCCAGGACGACGGCCCGCGTGCGCTGCTCGAGCGCGCCGGCGTCAACGTGCAAGGCCTGGCCATCGCTGCCGAAGGGGCCATCAAGCGCCTGCCGCAGGTGCAGGGCCATGACGTGGTCCAGGTCGGCCCCGAGCTGGCCAAGCTGCTGCAGGCCACCGAGAAGGAGGCGATCAAGCGCAACGACCAGTTCATCGCCGGCGAGCTGTTCCTGCTCGCGGTGGCCGACAGCAAATCCGAGGTCGGCAAGCTGGCCAAGGACAACGGCCTCACGCGCAGGAGCCTGGAGGCGGCGATCGATGCCGTGCGCGGCGGCCAGGGCGTGAACAGCGCCGACGCCGAAGGCCAGCGCGAGGCCCTCAAGAAGTACACGCTCGACCTCACCGAACGCGCCCGCCAGGGCAAGCTCGACCCCGTCATCGGCCGCGACGAGGAGATCCGCCGCACGATCCAGATCCTGCAGCGCCGCTCCAAGAACAACCCGGTGCTCATCGGCGAGCCGGGCGTGGGCAAGACCGCCATCGTCGAAGGCCTGGCCCAGCGCATCGTGGCCGGCGAGGTGCCCGACACGCTCAAGGACAAGCGGGTGCTCTCGCTCGACCTCGCGGCGCTGCTGGCCGGCGCGAAGTTCCGCGGCGAGTTCGAGGAGCGCCTGAAGAACGTGCTCAACGAGCTGGCCAAGGAAGAGGGCCGCGTGATCGTCTTCATCGACGAGCTCCACACCATGGTCGGCGCCGGCAAGGCCGAGGGCGCGATGGACGCCGGCAACATGCTCAAGCCCGCGCTGGCGCGCGGCGAACTGCACTGCGTGGGCGCCACCACGCTGGACGAATACCGCAAGTACATCGAGAAGGACGCCGCGCTGGAGCGCCGCTTCCAGAAGGTGCTCGTGGGCGAGCCGAGCGTGGAGGCGACCATCGCCATCCTGCGCGGCCTGCAGGAGAAGTACGAGGTCCACCACGGCGTGGAGATCACCGACCCGGCGATCGTGGCCGCGGCCGAACTGAGCGACCGCTACATCACCGACCGCTTCCTGCCCGACAAGGCCATCGACCTGATCGACGAGGCCGCGGCCAAGATCAAGATCGAGATCGACTCCAAGCCCGAGGTCATGGACCGGCTGGACCGCCGCGTGATCCAGCTCAAGATCGAGCGCGAGGCCGTGAAGAAGGAAAAGGACGAGGCCTCGCAGCGCCGGCTGGCCCTGATCGAGGAAGAGCTTGCCAAGGTCGAGCGCGAGTACGCCGACCTGGAGGAGATCTGGAAGGCCGAGAAGGCCGGTGCCCAGGGCACCGAGCAGATCCGCAAGGACATCGACCAGCTCAAGACCCAGATCCAGCAGGCCACGCGCAGCGGCGACTTCAACAAGGTCGCCGAGCTGCAGTACGGCAAGCTGCCCGAGCTGGAGAAGCGCCTGAAGGAAACGCTGGCCAAGGAGGAAGGCCTCGAGAAGAAGGGCGGCAACCAGCTGCTGCGCACCCAGGTCGGCGCCGAGGAGATCGCCGAGGTGGTGAGCCGTGCCACCGGCATCCCGGTCGCCAAGATGATGCAGGGCGAGAAGGAGAAGCTGCTGCAGATGGAAGACAAGCTGCACGAACGCGTCGTGGGGCAGGATGAAGCCATCGCGGCCGTGTCCAACGCCATCCGCCGCTCGCGCTCGGGCCTGTCCGACCCCAATCGGCCGACGGGCTCGTTCCTGTTCCTCGGCCCCACGGGCGTGGGCAAGACCGAGCTGTGCAAGGCGCTGGCGGGCTTCCTCTTCGACAGCGAGGACCACCTCGTGCGCATCGACATGAGCGAGTTCATGGAGAAGCACTCGGTCGCGCGCCTGATCGGCGCGCCGCCCGGCTACGTGGGCTACGAGGAGGGCGGCTACCTCACCGAAGCGGTGCGTCGCAAGCCCTACAGCGTGGTGCTGCTCGACGAGGTGGAGAAGGCGCATCCCGACGTCTTCAACATCCTGCTGCAGGTGCTGGACGACGGTCGGCTGACCGATGGGCAGGGCCGCACCGTGGACTTCAAGAACACGGTGATCGTGATGACGAGCAACATCGGCTCGCCCATCATCCAGGCCATGGCCGGCCGGGACCAGCAGGAGATCCGCGATGCGGTGTGGGACGAGCTGAAGAACCACTTCCGCCCCGAGTTCCTGAACCGCATCGACGAGACGGTGGTGTTCCACGGCCTGGACGCCGAGAACATCGCGCAGATCGCGAAGATCCAGCTCAAGGTGCTGGAAAAGCGGCTGGCCAAGATGGACATCGGCTTCGAGGTGGCGCCCGGTGCGCTGGCCGAGATCGCCAAGGTCGGCTTCGACCCGGTCTTCGGTGCGCGGCCGCTCAAGCGCGCGATCCAGCAGCGCATCGAGAACCCGCTGTCCAAGCTGCTGCTGGAAGGCGCCTTCGGGCCGAAGGACACCGTCAAGGTGACCAGCGACCCGATCCGTTCGCCCGGTACCTTCGGTTTCGAAAAATCGACGGAACCTGACGCCTCCGTGCTGGCCTAAGCGTTCATGTTCAGCTTTCTGATCCGCGTCATCCTGTTCTTCATGGGCCTGCTGTTCGCGGCCAGCCTGGCCGTGGCGGCCCTGCTGCTGGTCGGGGTGTGGATGGCCCGCGCCGGGTGGGCCCGGCTCACCGGCAAGCCGCTGACGCCGTGGACGGTGATGTTCGGCAACCGCTTCGACCCGCGGGCCGGCTTCGAGCGCTTTCGCGCCGCGGCCGCCCGGCAGGGCGGACCGACGGCCGCCGACGTCGCCGGCGCGCGTGCGCGCGGCGAGTCCGTCCAGAGCCCGGTGGCGAACATCGGCCGCGGGAGCGACGAGGTGACCGACGTGCGGGCCCGCCCGGTCCCGGGTCGGGACTGACGCGCCTCCTGCGTCGAACGCGTCCCCGCGCCGCTGCCGGCTCCGCCCGCAGCGGCGCTTTCTTTTCTGCTCCTGATTCGATAGCGCCTCGCGCAGGCAGGACGGGCGCTGCGGGCCGATCCGGCACGCCATGCGCCTTGCGCTGGCGCAGCTGGCGGCGCGATGCCGGGCAAGGCGTCCGGTCGGCGGCAGTCGAGCCGGGGATTTCGCGGCATAGTCGGCGCTGATCCCGCTGATCTTTCATCCCAGGAGTTTGCTCATGACCTCTCGCGACATCTTCGTGGTCGGCACCGCCCGCACCGCCATCGGCACCTTCGGCGGCTCGCTGAAGGACGTGCCCAACACCCAGCTCGCCACCACCGCCGTCAAGGCGGCCATCGAACGCGCCGGCGTGGCGCCCGCCGAAGTCGGCCACGTGGTGATGGGCAACGTCATCCCCACCGACACCAAGGACGCCTACCTCAGCCGCGTGGCCGCCATCGACGCCGGCTGCCCGATCGAGACGCCGGCCTTCAACGTCAACCGCCTGTGCGGCTCGGGGCTGCAGGCCGTCGTGTCGGCGGCCCAGGCCATCGCGCTGGGCGACTGCGACGTGGCGATCGGCGCCGGCTCCGAGTCGATGAGCCGCGGCCCGTACTTCGACACCGCGGCACGCTACGGCGCGCGCATGGGCGACGTGGCGCTCGTCGATTACATGCTGGGCATCCTGCACGACCCCTGGCAGAAGATCCACATGGGCATCACGGCCGAGAACGTGGCCGCGCGCCACGGCATCACGCGCGAGCAGCAGGACGCGCTGGCCGCCGAGAGCCATCGCCGTGCCGCGGCCGCCATTGCCGAGGGCCGCTTCAAGGAGCAGATCGTCCCGGTCGAGATCAAGACCCGCAAGGGCGTGGTGGTGTTCGACACCGACGAGCACGTGAAGGCCGCGACCACCGTCGAGGTCCTGGCCGGCATGAAGCCCGCCTTCAAGAAGGAGAACGGCACCGTCACCGCCGGCAATGCCTCGGGCATCAACGACGGCGCCGGTGCCGTGGTGCTGGCCGAGGGGGCACGCGCGAAGGCGCTGGGCCTCAAGCCGCTGGCCCGCCTGGTGGGTTACGCGCATGCGGGCGTCGAGCCGGCCTACATGGGCATCGGCCCGGTGCCCGCCACGCGCAAGGTGCTCGAGCGCACCGGCCTGAAGGTGGGCGACCTCGACGTGATCGAGTCGAACGAGGCCTTCGCCGCGCAGGCCTGTGCGGTGATGAAGGAACTGGACTTCGATCCCGCCAAGGTCAACGTCAACGGCTCGGGCATCTCGCTGGGCCATCCCGTGGGCGCCACCGGCGCGATCATCACCGTCAAGGCCATCGCCGAACTGCACCGGGTGCAGGGCCGCTATGCGCTGGTGACGATGTGCATCGGCGGCGGGCAGGGGATCGCGGCGATCTTCGAGCGGGTCTGAAGGCGGACATCCGTACGCGAAGGGCGCGAAGGTTTCGCGAAGGTCGCGAAAGCAGGAACAGCAATTCTTGGATCCTTTCGCGTTCTTCGTGTGACCTTGGTATTTCTTTCGCGTCCGGCTGCCCGCATTCGCTTGCCATGACCTCCATCCTCGTCGACGAGCGCGACGTCGAGTTCACCGCCATCCGGGCCCAGGGCGCGGGTGGGCAGAACGTGAACAAGGTGTCGAGCGCGGTGCACCTGCGTTTCGACGTGGCTGCGAGTTCGCTGCCGGAGGCGGTGAAGGCGCGGCTCCTGGCGCTGAGCGACGCGCGGCTGACGCAGGAGGGCGTGATCGTCATCAAGGCGCAGCGCCACCGCACGCAGGAACTCAACCGCGCCGACGCGCTGGCGCGGCTGCAGGCGCTGGTCGACAGCGCGGCGCTGCCGCCGCGCGTGCGGCGCGCCACGAAGCCCACGCTCGGGTCCGTGCGGCGGCGGCTCGAGGGCAAGACGCAGCGCGCGCAGGTCAAGAAGCTGCGTGGACGCGTGCAGGACGGTTGAGCTTCGCGCGCGGCCTCAGCGCGAGCGGCCCGACAGCGCCGCGAGCCGGTGCCGTGCACGAGCCAGCAGCCCGCGCGGCGCCGTCCCTGCATCGGCCTGGGCCTTGTCCGGTGCGACCAGCTCGATGCAGTCCTCGCCCGACAGCCGGCTTCTGAGCGGCTCGACCTGCCGTTGCCGGTGCAGGGCCGCCTCCGACAGCACCTGCACCTCCAGGTGCATGCGCATGCGGCCCGACTTCAGCAGCTTGCGCAGGGCCGCGTCGAGCTCGGTGCGCTCGGGCATCTGTTCGCCGTGCACGACGAGGACCGAGACCGTGCCGGCAGCGACGTTCTCGCCGAGGATCCAGGCCTGCCGCACCGCGCGGCGGAACTTCGTGCGCAGCATCTGGCGCAGCGGTTCCGCGGCCGCGAAGGACTTCAGCGCCATGCGGCGCAGCTCCGGGTAGAACAGGAACCCGGTGTTGGCCAGGTACGTGGCCGGCCGGCCGTCGCCATCGCCGTCGTCGCTGGGCGCGGGGCCGGGCAGCAGGACGCGCTGGGCGAGCAGGTGTTCCAGGGCCAGCTCGAACGCGGCCGGGTCGGCGCGGCCGGCCCGCGGCACGTCGCCGGCGGTGAAGGGCTCGGCGGGCCGGGCGTAGGCGGTCTTGAGAATCTCCTGGACCTCGAGGGACAGCAGGAAGTCGGCGATGCCCATGCCCGCTCAGTCCGCGGCGCGGCGGCGCAGGGCCGCCAGGGCTTCCGAATCGGTGCGGTAGGTGAACAGCAGCGGCCCGGGCTGCAGGAGCCCGGCGCGCTCCAGCACCTGCATCGCCGGCAGCTTCAGGCCCGACACGTGCAGCCGGATGCCCTGGTTCTCGAGCGCGCGGCGGATGCTGCCGAACACCTCGGCCCCGGTGAGGTCCACGCGGTTGATGGGGTGGGCGAAGAGGCACACGTCCGTCAGGCCCGGCCGCTCGGCCACGGCGGAGGTGATGGCGCGCTCCAGCGTGCTGGCGGAGGCGAAGTCCAGCTCCGCATCCATGCGCAGCGCGTACAGGTTCGGCGCCAGTGCGGGCAGGCTCAGCAGGTGCCGGTCGCGCAGGCTGCCGTCCGGGTGCAGGCCCACCTCGACGATGCGCGGATGCAGGTGCCGGTACATGTAGTGCGCCAGCGCCGCCAGCAGGCCGCCCAGCACGCCCCAGTAGATCGACGGCGCGGTGGCGATGGTGAGCACGAAGGTGCCGAAGGCGATGGCCGCCTCGATGCGCGAGATGCGCCACAGCGCCACGAAGGCCGAGGGCTTGAGCAGCCCGATCGTGGCGGTGGCCACGATGGCCGCCAGCACCGCCTGCGGCACGTGGTAGAGCAGCGGCATGGCCCACAGCAGCGCGGCAGCGACGACGGCCACGCTGAACAGCGTCGACCACTGCGACTTGGCGCCCGCATACAGCGTGATCGCCGAGCGCGAGAAGGACGAGCTGGTGGGAAAGGAGCCGCTCAGGCCGGAGGCGATCTTGCCCAGGCCCTGGCCGATCAGGTCCTGGTTCTCGTTCCACAGCTTGCCGGCGCGCGCGTTGTCCACCTTGGCGCTGGAGGCCGTCTCCAGGAAGCTCACCAGCGTGACCAGGAAGGCCGGCAGCAGCAGGGCACCCAGCTCGTTCCACGACAGGCCCATCGGCAGGTAGAACGAAGGCAGGCCCGAAGGCAGGGCGCCGATCACCGCGCCGCCGCGCAGCGCATAGCTCACGGCGAAGCTCAGGGCGGCGCTCAGCGCCACCAGCGCCATGGTGGTCGGGAAGCGCGGCGTGAAGCGCTTGCCTGCCCACAGCATCGCCATGCTGCCCAGGCCGAAGGCGATGGCGACGAAGTCCGGGGCCGGCCCGTGCAGTGCCTGCGCGAAGCTGCGGCCCGTGAAGCCCAGCAGGGCCGGCAGTTGCGACAGCGTGATCAGCACCGCCGCACCTTGGGTGAAGCCCATCAGCACCGGCGAGTTCACCAGCCGCAGCAGCCAGCCGAAGCGCGCCGCGCCCAGCAGCACCTGCATCGCGCCCGACAGCAGCGTGAGCCACACCGCCAGCGACACCCATTCGCGGCTGCCCGGCACCGCCAGCGGGGCCAGCGAGGCGCCCACCAGCAGGCTGGTGAGCGCGGTGGGCCCGACCGACAGCCGGGCCGACGAACTGAACAGCACGGCGATCAACGCCGGGAACAGCGCCGCGTAGATCCCGGTGATCAGGGGCATGCCCGCCAGCGCCGCGTACGCCACACCCTGCGGGATCACCATGAGCGCGACGGTGATGCCGGCCGTGGCTTCGTTGACGAGCAGTGCGCGGTCGGGGCGCGGCCAGTTCAGGAAGGGAAGCCAGCGCGCGAGGCGTTCGTGGCGGGCGGCGGTCGTTGCTATCGAATTCATAGCTGTCCGCGCCCGATGGACGGGCGCTGCAGGCATTTTTTGCTCAAGGCGGAGGATGTGGCGGCATGCCGGTGATCCGGCCGCGCGGTGTCGCCGATTGTGCGGGATGGGCCGGGTTGGGGGAGGGGATGCAGGGCGGCGGCACTTACCATCGCCGGTCCACAACCGGAGACAAGACAACCATGTTCAGCCATGTGATGGTGGGGTCCAACGACATCGAGCGCTCCAAGCGCTTCTACGACGCGGTGCTCGCCGTGCTCGGCGCCGGCGAGCCGGTGCGCAACCAGAACCTCACCGGCCAGACCCGCCTGTTCTACCGCCACGACGGCGCGAGCTTCTGCATCAGCGAGCCCCTCAACGGCGAATCGGCCTGCGGCGCCAACGGCGGCACCATCGGCTTCAAGTGCAGCTCGCCCGAGCAGGTGACCGAGTTCCACGACGTGGCGGTGGCGAACGGCGGCACCTCCATCGAGGAGCCGCCCGGCCTGCGCGAGGGCAAGCTCGGCGCGATGTACCTGTCGTACGTGCGCGACCCGGACGGCAACAAGCTCTGCGCGTTGCACCGGCCGGCGACGCCGCGCTGAGAGCGCACCGCCGTGTGCCGCGGCGCAGCGAGGATGCCCGACCCGGCCGTGGCGGCCGTCTGGCTCGCGGTGGAGCGCGGCGCCGGTTTCTGCGGGAGCTCGCCATGAACCATGCACTGGAGCGCGTGGCCCGCACGCTCGATCTCGACTCGCCGGTGAACGAGCGCTTGCGCCTGGCCTTCGCGCACGCCTGCGTCCAGCGGGTGGCGCACCTGCTCGAAGACCCGCAGGCCGTCGCCGCCCTGCAGGCGCTCGGACGCTTCCTGGCGGGCGAGACCGACCGTGACGCACTGGCCCGCGTGGCCGCGGACGCGGCGCGCCTGGCCAATCGGCACCCCGGCTCCCGCTCCCTCGATGGCTGCGGCCATGCCGCCGTGTCGGCGACCTATGCCGTGGCCTGCGCGGTGGCGGGCAAGGCGCTGCAGGCGGCCGAGTACGCGGCCTATGCGGCGGTCTACGGACAGGGCGGGTACGGCGCGGTCGCCGACCCCGAGTCCTTCGAACCCGAGTACGCCTGGCAGGCCGAGCGGCTCACGATGCTGGCCGAAGCGCATTGACGCAGCAGGTCGGCCAGCGACCCGTGCTGCGCCTCGGACACCAGGTCGACGTGCATGCGAGCGCGCCGGTGCCTGCCTCAGAACAGCGAGCTCGCGTTCTTCAGCACGTAGTCGCAGGCCTTTTCCTTCAGCTTGCCCGACAGGCCCTTGAGGTTGAGCGACTGGCCGTCGCTGCCCATGAGCAGGCCCTTGGCGCCGTTGGCGTAGCCGGTCTGCTGCGGCTTCTGGCCGGTGACCATGCCCAGCAGCTTGTCCTTGATGCCGTTGGCGTTCGCGGCGTTCAGGTAGTTGTTCTTCACGCAGTACTGGATCACGCCGGCCGCGTTGCCGGCGGTGCTGGCGCCGATGGCGGGCAGCGAGTTGCCGATGCCCGAACCGGCGAGTTGGTCCTTCATCGCGTCCATGAGCTTGTTCGCGTGGACCGGGGTGGCGAGCATCGCGGCAAGCGCAAGGGCGCCGACGGGAATTCGCAGCAAAGGGCGAAGCGGCAAACGGGGCATGGGTGGACTCCTTGACGTGCGGTGAGGGATCGGTCTGCTATGAAAAATGTAGCTGCTCGCACAGGCGGGACGGGCGCTACGACCTCTTTTTATGTTGGAACGCCGTCGGGGACTGCCCGGTGGCGGCCTTGAACATCGCGCAGAAGGCGCTGTCGGTCGCGTAGCCGCTGGCCGCCGCGACCTGGCTCACGGCCATGCCGCGCGCCAGCAGCGGCAGGGCGTGGGCCAGCACGGCCTGCTGGCGCCATTGCTGCCAGCTCATGCCGAGCTGGTCGCGGAACAGGCGCGCCACCGTGCGTTCGCTGGCGCCGATGGTGGCGGCCCGCTCGGCCAGGGTGGCGCGGTCGGCCGGGTTGCGCAGCAGCGCCTCGCACAGCTGGCGCAGGCGCTTGTCGGCGGGCAGGGGCACGTCGATGCGGATCTGCGTGGCGCGCTCCAGCTCGTCGACCAGCAGCGGCGCGATCCAGCGCTCGCGCTGCGCGGCGTGTGCATCGGCGGGCGGCAGGCCGTCGGGCGTGGTGTCCAGCGCCAGCATCAGTGCGCGCAGCAGGGGGCTGATCTCCAGCACCTCGCAGCGCTCCCAGGCCGGGCCCAGCCAGCTGTGCAGGTAGACGGTGCGCAGCTCCGCGTCCTCGATCAGCGTGATGCTGTGCGGCACATCGGCCGGCACCCAGAGGGCGCGCGAGGGCGGCACGATGTAGCTGCCGTCGGCGGTGCTCAGGCGGATGACGCCGCGCGTCGAGAAGGTCAGCTGCGGCCACGGATGCTGGTGCAGCTCGACGAAGGTGTCGGCGCGCAGAAAGTGCTCCTTGGCGCGCAGCGGACGCATCGCGTCGGGCGCGTACAGGTGCGGGGTCAGCGGACCGACGCTGGTGGTCGGCGCCTGCAGGCTGCGGGGCAGCGCCTGGCGGCGCGGCCGGGGCGCCTGCACCGGCGTCTCGGCGGCCTGCGACGGCGATGGCTGGTTTTCGGCAAATGTTGGCAAGGTGTCGCTATTCTGCCGCGCGCGGCGCGCCTAGCATCGGGCAGCCTCTTTTTCCGGTCGCCTCATGTCTGCTTCTTCCGACACTACCGCTGCTGCCTCCACCTTCCGTTCCGACGCCTCGCTCATCGGGCTGGTCGGGCTGGCCCACGGCATCAGCCACTTCAGCCAGCTGATCCTGGCGCCGCTCTTCCCCTGGCTGAAGGACGCGTTCCACGTCAGCTACACCGAGCTGGGCGCGGTGCTCACGGTGTTCTTCGTCGTCTCGTGCGCGGTGCAGGCCGCGTCGGGCTTCATCGTCGACAAGATGGGGCCGCGCCCGGTGCTCTTCGTCGGTCTGGGCTGCCTGGGCCTGGCCGCCTTCGGTTACGCGATGGCGCCCAGCTACTGGGCGCTGCTGCCCTGTGCGGTGCTCGCCGGCGTCGGCAACGGGGTGTTCCACCCGGTCGACTACACGCTCTTCAACCGCAAGGTGGCGCCCACGCGGCTGGGCCATGCCTACAGCGTGCACGGCATCACCGGCAGCCTGGGCTGGGCGCTGGCGCCGGCCTTCGTGGTGCCGATCGCCATCGCCTACGGCTGGCGCGTGGCGCTGGCCTCGGCCGGCGCGCTCGCACTGGCGGTGCTGGTGGTGCTGTGGTTCAACCGCGGGGCACTGGCGCTGGATGTGAAGGCCGTGCAGAAGGCCACGGGGCAGGGCGCCGCGGCGCCGGCGGGCGGCGAGTTCGACTTCCTGCGCATCCCGGCGGTGTGGATGTGCTTCGGGTTCTTCTTCTTCTACGCGATGGTCATCAGCATCGTGCAGACCTTCGCGCCGGTCGCGGCCGGCAAGCTGCACGCGGTGCCGGTGGCGCTGGTGGCGATCTGCCTGACGGTCTACATGGTGGCCAGCTCGGCGGGCATGGTGGTGGGCGGCTTCCTGGCGTCCGACCCCTCGCGCTGCGAGCGCATCGTGGGCATCGGCTTCGGCATCGCGGCTGCCTTTGCGCTGGTGATGGCGCTGGCCGACTTCCCGCCGGTGGTGGTGCCGGTGCTCTTCGGCGCCATGGGCTTCGCCTCCGGCATCGCGGGGCCCTCGCGCGACCTGCTGGTCAAGCGCTCGACGCCGGCCAATGCCAGCGGGCGCGTGTACGGCGTGGTCTATGCGGGCCTGGACATCGGGCAGGCGGTGGCGCCGCTGATCTTCGGCCGGCTGATGGACGCGGGCCAGTACACCAGCGTGATCGTCGGCCTGGCGCTGGTGCAGGGCGTGCTGATCGCGAGCGCCTTCAACGTGCGCCGCGCCCGGCGCGAGGCGCTGCCGGCGGTGCCGGCCTGATGCGCCGCGGCGGCCACGGCGCGCATCGCTTTCAGGCCAGGCGTGCCCCGGGCGCCCGCCGCGCCTGCGCGAGCTGCTATCTTTTTCGTAGCGTTGGCGGGCGTGCGCAGCCGGGCCGCTGCACGCCGGCGCGCTGACGCATGGCGGACGGCGCGTCGCTCTACCTCCTCGTGGCGCTCGGTGCCGGCGTGGCCGGCTTCGTGCAGGGACTGTCGGGCTTCGCCTTCGGGCTGGTCGCGATGTCCTTCTGGGCCTGGGGGCTGGAGCCGCAGCTCGCCGCCGTGCTTTCCACCTTCGGCGCGCTCATCGGGCAGGTGATCGCTGCCGCCACCGTGCGCCGCGGCTTCGACTGGCGGGTGCTGCGGCCCTTCGTGGCCGGCGGGCTGCTCGGCGTCCCGCTGGGCGTGTGGCTGCTGCCCCGGCTGGACATCGTGATCTTCAAGGCCTGCCTGGGCGGGCTGCTCGTGCCCTGGTGCCTGGCGATGCTGTTCGCGCGCAACCTGCCGCAGGTGCGCTGGGGCGGGCGGCTGGCCGACGCGGTGTCGGGCCTGCTGGGCGGCATCTGCGGCGGCGTGGGCGGCTTCACCGGGCCCATCCCCACGCTGTGGTGCACCCTGCGCGGCATGGCGCGCGACGCGCAGCGCTCGGTGATCCAGAACTTCAACCTCGCCATGCTGGCCGTCGCCTTCACGCTGCAGGTCGGCGCGGGCAACGTCACGGTGCGCATGCTGCCGCTGCTCGCGGTGGTCGCGGTGTGCGTGCTGGTGCCGGTGCTGCTGGGCGCGCGCCTGTACATCGGGCTGAGCGAGCTGGCCTTCCGCCGCATCGTGCTGGGGCTGCTCACGGTGTCGGGGCTGGCGCTGCTGGTGTCGTCGGTGCCGGTGCTGCTGCATCGCGGCTGAACCGGAACGCACAATCCGCCCATGACCGCGACCCAGCAGTACTGGCTGATGAAGTCCGAGCCCGACGAGTGCTCGATCGACGACGCGCTGGCGGCGCCGCAGCGCACCGTGCCCTGGACCGGCGTGCGCAACTACCAGGCGCGCAACTTCATGCGCGATGCCATGCGCATCGGCGACGGCGTGCTGTTCTACCACTCGAGCTGTCCCGAGCCGGGCATCGCCGGCATCGCGCGCGTGGCTTCGGGCGTGAAGCCGGATCCGACGCAGTTCGAAGCGGACTCGCCTTACTTCGATCCCGCGTCGAAACCCGACGATCCGCGCTGGCTGCTGCTGGACGTGCAGGCCCTGCGCAAGACGCGCCTGCTGGGCCTGCCCGAGTTGCGCACCGTGCCCGCTTTGGCCGGCATGCGGCTGCTGCAGCGGGGCAACCGGCTGTCGATCACGCCGGTGACGGCCGGGGAATGGGCCGTGATCGAGGACCTGCTGCGCTGACCGGCGCGCGACGGGGGTACGCGGCAGGGCCCGCGTGATCGCTCAGCGGCCGCGACCCGCCACCAGCTTCATCCCGGGCATCAGCTCGGCCGCCAGCTCGGGGCGCTCGAGCGCGTAGTCGAGGTTCATGCGGGCGATCTCGACGTGCTCCTCGCCCAGGGCCTGCGCCCGCGAGCCCTGGCCGCGCTCGATCGCCTGCACCAGCGCATGGTGGGTGCGGTGGGCCTGCTGCATCCATTGCTGGCCCTCGCGCATCGACGACTGCATGGGCAGCATGGCGCTGGGCGCGGCGAAGGGCTGGCTGTCGAGCATTTCCATGATGCGCCGCACCGACGCGTTGCCGCAGCCCTGGATGATGATGGCGTGGAAGCGGTCGTTCATCTCCACGTAGCCGGCGTAGTCGTCCAGCTCCATGGTGGGCTTGTTCACGACCTTGTCGCCCGCGTCCAGGCACTCGTGCAACTCGCGCAGCAACTGTCGAGGCGCGCCGTCCTCGGCGAGCAGGCGGGCGGCGAAGCCCTCGATGACACCCCGCACGCGGATCGCATCCGCGATCTCCTGCGAGGTGAAGCGCCGCATCTGGTAGCCACCGGCGGGGGAGGGCTCGATCAGGCCCTCGTGCTCCAGGCTGGCGAGCGCGAGGCGCACGGGCGTGCGCGAGGCCCCCAGTTTCTCGGCCAGGGGAATCTCGGCGAGCCGCTCGCCGGGGCCGAACTCCCCCTTGAGGATCAGGTCGCGCAGTTGAACCAGGACACGTGACTGTTGGGAATCCATGGCTCTCCTTGTATGCAGTAAGCGAAGCAAATTCTAGGCGCGTCGTCTGGTGCACGCATGAAGGGACTTCTGGCGCGGATCATGCATGCATTGATGGGTGCAACCCGCGTCGGGCGAATACTTTTTCCCGCTTTAGTGCAGCCGGTACCGAATCAGTGCATTGATCTGCAGCAAAAAACATTTGACCCCACGCCACTTTTCACGACAATGCATCCCATTGCATACAACTGAATGCATTGACTGAAAGGCTTGGAGCTTCACGATGATCAGCGCCGAACAAAACGACCTCATCACCCGCGTCGGACGCGGCACGCCCGCCGGCACCCTGCTGCGCCGCTACTGGCAGCCCGTGGCCCTGTCCGAGGAGCTGCGCGGCCCGCGCCCGCTGCGGCCGGTGCAGCTCATGGGCCAGCACTTCGTGCTGTTCCGCGACGAGACCGGCCGCGTCGGCCTGCTCGACCGTGACTGCCCGCACCGCGGCGCCGACCTGGCCTACGGCCGGCTCGAGAACGGCGGCCTGCGCTGTGCCTTCCACGGCTGGCTGTTCGATGCCACCGGCCAGTGCCTGGAGACGCCGGCCGAGCCGGCAGGCAGCAAGCTGTGCACGCGCATTCGCCAGGGCGCCTACCCGGTGGTGGAGAAGAGCGGCATCGTCTTCGCGTACATCGGCGAGGGCGAGCCGCCCGCCTTTCCCGAGTTCGACTGCTTCGTCGCGCCCGACAGCCACACCTTCGCGTTCAAGGGACTGTGGGAATGCAACTGGCTGCAGGCGCTCGAGGTGGGCATGGACCCGGCGCACGCCTCCTTCCTGCACCGCTTCTACGAGGACGAGGACACCTCCGAGAGCTACGGCAAGCAGTTCCGCGGTGCCTCGGCCGACTCCGAACTGGCCATCACGCAGGTGCTGCGCGAATACGACCGGCCCGACATCGCCGCCGAGCCCGCGCCCTACGGCATGAAGCTGACCACGCTGCGCAAGCTCTCCGAGCAGCAGACCCACGTGCGCGTGACCAACGTCGTCTTCCCGCAGGCCTTCGTGATCCCGATGAGTTCGGAGATGACGATCTCCCAGTGGCACGTGCCGGTCGACGACACGCATTGCTACTGGTATGCGATCTTCACCAGTTTCACCGGCCCGGTGGACAAGGAACAGATGCGCGAGCAGCGCCTGCAGACCATCGAGCTGCCGCTGTACACCTCGCGCAAGAACAAGCGCAACGAGTACGGCTACAGCGTCGAGGAGCAGCTGACCCAGACCTACACCGGCATGGGCCAGGACATCAACGTGCACGACCAGTGGGCCTGCGAATCGATGGGGCCGATCCAGGACCGCACCCGCGAGCACCTCGGCACGACCGACAAGGGCATCATGCTGTACCGCCGGATGCTGGTGAAGGCCATCGAGGCGGCGCAGGCGGGCGAAGCCGTGCCGATGCGACCCACGGCCGAGGAGGCCGGCACCCTGACCGGTCCGCCGTCGATCGACGGCGTGGCGGCGGCCGACAGGGCGGCCAGCTACTGCGAAGAGGCCGACCGGGCCCGGCGGCAGGCTTCGGACTGGGCCTCGGCCCGCCTGGCGGCCTGAGATGAGCGCATTTGCCGAACGCTTCGGTCTCTGGAGCGACGAACAACAGGCCCAGGCGAGCGAGATCGTCGGGCGCATCGACGCCGGCGAGCTCGACGTCCTTCGCTTCGCCTGGGCCGACCAGCACGGCGTGCTGCGCGGCAAGACCCTGGTGGCCGAAGCGGCCCGCGGGGCGCTGGCGCGCGGCGTGAACCTCACCACCACGCTGCTGGCCAAGGACACCTCGCACCGCTCGGTGTTCCCGGTCTTCTCGGCCGGCGGCGGCTTCGCGCTCGAAGGGCTGCAGGGCGGCGCCGACTTCACGGTCCTGGCCGACCCGTCCACCTTCCGCATGCTGCCCTGGGCGCCGCGCACCGGCTGGGTGCTGTGCGATGCGTTCATGAAGGACGGCCGGCGCTGCCCCTTCGACACCCGGCAGATCCTGCGGCGCGCGATCGACCGGCTGGCGTCGCGCGGCCTGGAGTTCGTGGCGGGGCTGGAGGTCGAGTTCCACGTGTTCAAGCTCGACGACGCGCAGATGCGCCTGGCCGACGCGGGCCAGCCGGGCACGCCCCCGGCGGTGTCGCTGCTCACGCACGGCCACCAGTACCTGACCGAACTGCGCTACGACCGCGTGGATGCGCTCATGGAGCTGCTGCGTACCCAGCTGCAGGCGCTGGGCCTGCCGCTGCACTCGCTGGAGATCGAGTTCGGCCCCAGCCAGTTCGAGCTGGTGTTCGGCCCGACTGTGGGCATGGCGCCCGCCGACACGATGGTGCTGCTGCGCAGCGCCATCAAGCAGATCTGCCAGCGCCACGGCTACCACGCCACCTTCATGTGCCGTCCGCGCATTCCCAGCGTCATGTCCAGCGGCTGGCACCTGCACCAGTCGCTGCGCCATGCCAAGGGCGGGGCCAACGCCTTCATGCCCGAAGCCGCCGGCGACGACGCGCCCGCGCTGAGCCCGCTCGGCATGCACTACCTCGCCGGCCTGAAGGCCCATGCCCGCGGTGCCGCGGCGCTGGCGAGCCCGACGCTCAACGGCTACCGGCGCTATCGGCCGTTCTCGCTCGCGCCCGATCGCGCCATCTGGGCGCAGGACAACCGCGGCGCCATGCTGCGCGTGCTCGGCGCGCCGGGCGACACCGCCTCGCGCATCGAGAACCGCATCGGCGAGCCGACCGCCAACCCCTACCTGTACCTCGCGTCGCAGCTGTTCTCCGGCCTGGACGGCGTGGAGCGCGGACTGGACCCCGGGCCGTCGGCCGACGCGCCCTACGACACCCCGGCCGAGGAGCTTCCACGCACGCTCGACGCCGCGCTGGCGGCCCTGCAGGCGGATGCCGAACTGGTCGAGGGGCTGGGCCGGCCCTTCGTCGACTACTACTGCCACATCAAGCAGGCCGAGATCGCGCGCTTCAACCTCGAAGTCACCGAGTGGGAGCACCGCGAGTACTTCGACATGTTCTGAACGCCGACGACACCCGAGATCCACATGCCCACGATCCACTACATCCTCAAGGACGGCAGCACGCGCAGCGTCGAGGCCAAGCTCGGCGCCAGCGTGATGGAGACCGCCATCCAGCACAACATCCGCGGCATCGACGCCGAGTGCGGCGGCAGCTGCTCGTGCGCGACCTGCCATGTCTACGTCGACGAGGCCTTCGTCGACCGGCTGACGCCGCCGGACGAGATGGAAGACGAACTGCTGGACGGCACGGCCAGCGAGCGTGCGCCCAACAGCCGCCTCAGCTGCCAGATCCCGGTGACGGCGGAACTCGACGGCCTGACCGTGCGCGTGCCGGAGACCCAGGTCTGATGGCCGATGCGCTGGTCATCGTCGGTGCGTCCTATGCCGGGGTGCAGCTCGCGGCCTCTGCGCGCGAGCTGGGCTTCGAGGCGCCGATCGTGCTGCTCGGCGACGAGCGCCACGCGCCGTACCAGCGGCCGCCGCTGTCCAAGAGCCTGCTCGCCGGCAAGACCGCCGCCGACCAGCTCGCGCTGCGCGGCCCGGACTTCTATGCCCAGCAGGGCATCGAGCTGCGCCTGGGCACCAGGGCCACGGGCGTCGATCTCGCGTCGCGGCGTGTGCACCTGGGCGACGGCAGCGAACTGGACTACGGCTGGCTCGCCTTCGCCACCGGTGCGCGCTGCCGGCCGCTGGCCGTGCCCGGCGCCGATCTGCAGGGCGTGCACGAGTTGCGGACGCTGGACGACGCCCTCGCCGTGCAGGCTGCGCTGGGCCGCAGCCGGCGGGCCTGCGTGATCGGCGGCGGATTCATCGGGCTGGAAGTCGCGGCGGCGCTGACGGCGGCGGGCGCGAGCGTCACCGTGGTCGAGGGTCAGCCGCGCCTGCTCGCACGCAGCTTTCCCGCCCTCATGTCCGACTACGTCGCGCACGCGCATCGCGCACGCGGTGTCGCGCTGGCGCTGGGTCGGGGCGTGGCCGCCCTGGTGGGCGATGCCCAGGGCCATGTGGCGTCGGTGCTGCTGGACGACGGCCGCCAGATCGAATGCGACCTGGTGGTGCTGGGCATCGGCGTGCTGCCCAATGTGGAGCTGGCCCAGGCCGCGGGCATCGCATGCGACGGCGGCATCCTCGTCGACACGCTGGGTCGCACCAGCGCCCCGCACGTGCTGGCTGCCGGCGATGTCGCCAGCATGGCGCTGCCGTCCACCGCAGCGCCGGGCACGGCGCGCATGCGGCTGGAATCCATCCAGGCCGCCAACGACGGGGCGCGCGCCGCGGCGTCGGTGCTGGTCGGCCAGCCACAGCCATTGACGGCGGTGCCCTGGTTCTGGAGCGACCAGCACGAGCTCAAGTTCCAGATGGCGGGGCTGCCTGCGCCCGGCGACCAGGCCGTGCTGCGCGGCGAACTCGCCGACGACCGCTTCACCCTGTTCTACCTGCGCGAGGGGCGCGTCGCCGCGGCCCACTCGGTGAATCGCCCGGCCGAGCACATGCTGGCCCGCAAGCTGATCGCCCAGGGCGCCGCCATTCCCCCCGAGGTGCTGGCCGACCCGGCCGGCGACCTCAAGCCTTTTTCCATCCCCCGGCCTGCGGGCTGAGTTCTTCCCACGGAGTTCCACGATGAAGATGACCAAACGTACCCTGCTCGCCGCTGCCGTGCTGGCCTGCGTTGCCGGCGCGGCGCAAGCCCAGGACGCGCTCAAGATCGGCCTGATCGGCACCTATTCCGGGCCCTACGCCGACTACGGGCGCCAGTTCGACGCGGGCGTCGCGCTGTACCTCAAGGAGCACGGCAACAAGATCGCCGGCCGCCCGGTGGAGATCATCAAGAAGGACACGGCCGGGCCCGCACCCGATGCCTCCAAGCGCATCGCGCAGGAACTGGTGGTGCGCGACAAGGTGCAGATCCTCACCGGCCTGGACTTCAGCCCCAACGCGTACGCCGTCGCGGCGGTCGCGACGCAGGCCAAGATTCCCACGGTGGTGATGAACGCCTCCTCGTCGGCGATCACCACCAGCTCGCCCTATGTCGCGCGGCTGTCGTTCACGGTGCAGCAGGTGTCCGACCCGATGGCGCGCTGGATGCTGCGCAACGGCACCAAGGAGGCCTACGTCGTGGTGGCCGACTACGCCTCGGGCACGGACTCGCTGACGGCATTCAAGAAGGCCTTCGAAGGCGGCGGCGGCAAGGTGGTCGGCGAACTGCGCACGCCGATGAACAACCCGGACTTCTCCGCCTACGTGCAGCGCATCAAGGACGCTAAGCCGCAGTCCGTGTTCTTCTTCTTTCCCTCCGGCGTGATGCCGCCCGCGTTCCTCAAGGTCTGGAAGGAGCGCGGCATGGAAGAGGCCGGCATCAAGCTCTACGCCACCGGCGAAGCCACCGACGACAGCTACCTCGACGCCACCGGCGACGTGGCCCTCGGCCTCGTGACCAGCCACCACTACTCCTACGCCCATCCCTCGGCCAAGAACCAGAAGTTCGTGAAGGACTTCGAAGCGCAGTTCGGCACCGGCCTGCGTCCGAGCTATTTCGCCGTGACCGCCTACGACGCCATGGCCGCCATCGACCTGGCCCTCAAGAAGACCGGCGGCGACACCAGCGGCGACAAGGTGATGGATGCGCTCAAGGGCCTGGCCTTCGAGAGCCCGCGCGGCCCGATCGAGATCGACGCCGCCACGCGCGACATCGTGCAGACGGTCTACATCCGCAAGACCGAGAAGGTCAACGGCAAGCTGGTCAACGTGGAGTTCGACAAGTTCGACCGCGTCAAGGATCCGGCGAAGGAAACCAAGTGACGCTTGCGCCCACCGGGCGCTGACTCCGGCACGGGGCGCACGCCAGGGCGCCCCGCGCCTCGCATCGGGAATCCAATGGGAATCGTCCTTTTCGACGGGGTGGCCTACGGCATGCTCCTGTTCCTCATGGCGGTGGGCCTGTCCATCACCATGGGCTTGATGAACTTCGTCAACCTCGCGCACGGCAGCTTCGCGGTGGTGGGCGGGTACGCGGCCGCAGTGCTCATGAACCGGCTGGGCGTGCCCTACGGGCTGGCGCTGGTGGCGGCCTTCGTGGCCGCGGCCCTGCTCGGCGCCGTGCTCGAGTTCGCGTTCTACCGCCGCCTGTACCGCGCGCATCCGCTGGACCAGGTGCTCCTGTCCATCGGCGTCGTGTTCGTGTCGATCGCCGCGCTGACCTATTTCTTCGGGCCGACCATGCTGCCGTTCCACCTGCCGCCCGCGCTGCAGGGGCAGTTCTCGTTCGCCGGCGTCGGACTGGGCCGCTACCGGTTGTTCCTCATCGTCTGCGGCGCGGCGACGCTGGTCCTTCTGCTGCTGCTCATGGGCCGGACGCGCTACGGCGCGATGGTGCGCGCGGCCGTGGACAACCAGCGCGTGGCGGGCGGCACCGGCATCCACGTGCAGCGGCTGTTCTTCCTGACCTTCTCGCTCGGCTGCGGGCTGGCAGGCCTGGGCGGCGCGCTGAGCCTGGGCATGCTGGGCCTGGAGCCCTCGTTCCCCCTCAAGTACATGGTGTATTTCCTGATCGTGGTCTGCGTGGGGGGCGCCGGCACCGTCGTCGGACCCTTCATCGCCGCGCTGCTGGTCGGCATCGTCGACGTGGCCGGCAAGTATTACCTGCCCGAGGCCGGCGTCTTCCTGATCTACGTCTTCATGATCGGCATGCTGCTGCTGCGCCCGAACGGCATCGTTCCCAAGAAGGGGCTCGCATGAAAGCCATCACCCTCTCGCCGGGCCAGCTGCGCGCGGCCGAAATCGCGTTCTGGCTGCTGCTGGCGTGCAGCTACTTCATCGCGCCCAACCACCTCACGCTGCTCAGCCAGATCCTGATCTTCGGCCTCTTCGCCGTGGCGCTGGACATGGCGCTGGGCTATGCCGGCATCCTGACCGTGGGCCACGCGGCCTTCTTCGGTGCGGGTGCGTACACCGCGGGGCTGCTGGCCAAGCACGGCTGGGGAGAGCCCTTCAGCGGCCTGCTGGCCGCACTGCTCGTGGCCGGCGTGCTGGGCTACGCGTTGAGCTACCTCATCGTGCGTGGTGCCGACCTCACGCGGCTGATGATCACCATCGGCGTGTGCGTGCTGCTGGCCGAGCTGGCCAACCGGCTCTCGGGCATCACCGGCGGCACCGACGGCCTGCAGGGCATGCAGGTGAAGCCGGTCCTCGGCCTGTTCGAGTTCGACCTCTTCGGCAAGACCGCCTTCGTCTATGCCTTCGCCGTCGTGCTGGCCATGTTCCTGCTCGTGCGGCTGGTGCTGCGCTCGCCCTTCGGCCTGGCGCTGCGCGGCATCCATGACAACCGCAAGCGCATGCTGGCCATCGGCTCGCCCGTGGAGGCCCGGCTGCGCATGGCCTACGCCTTCTCGGCGGCGGTGGCCGGCGTGGCGGGTGCGCTGCTCGCACAGACGACGCAGTTCGTGGGCATCGAGTCGATCGGCTTCAACCGCTCGGCCGAGATCCTGATCATCCTGGTGCTGGGCGGCACGGGCCGGCTGTACGGCGGCCTGGTCGGCGCGATCGTCTACATGCTGGTGCACGACTGGTTCGCCGACATGAACCCGGAGTACTGGATGTTCTGGCTCGGCATCTTCCTCATCGCCGCCGTGATGCTGGGTCGCGGCGGCATCATGGGCGCGCTGTCGCGCCGCATCCGCACGAAGGAGCACGCGCGATGAGCACGGTGGCGCATCACGGTCGTCGCAGCGCATGCGTCGAGGGGGGGAGCACGTCATGACCGCGTTGCAGACCCAGGGCCTGGGCATCAGCTTCGGCGCCTTCCAGGCCGTGGCCGACGTCAACCTGTCGCTGGAGCCCGGCGCACGCCAGGCCCTGATCGGCCCCAACGGCGCCGGCAAGACGACGCTGATCAACCTGCTGACGGGCATCTACCGGCCCAGCGCCGGCAGCATCCGCATGAACGGCGAGGACATCACGGCCTGGGCCGCGGACCGGCGCGCGCGCGGCGGCCTGGCGCGCACGTTCCAGATCAACACGCTGTTCCCCAGCCTCACGCCGCTGCTCTCCGTGGTGCTGGCGATCCACGAGCGCGAAGGGCAGGGCGCGACCTGGTGGCGGCCCTTCAGCCGCAGCAGGGCGGCGTTCGACGAGGCCCATGCGCTGCTGGACCGGCTGCGCCTGGGGCCGCTGGCCAACGTGCCCGTGGCCGAGCTGGCCTACGGCAAGCAGCGGCTGCTGGAGATTGCCCTGGCGCTGGCGGCACGGCCACGCATCCTGCTGCTGGACGAGCCGGCCGCCGGTGTGCCGGTGGACGAGAGCGGCGAGCTCTTCGAGGCCATCGCCGAGCTGCCGCAGGACATCAGCGTCCTTTTCATCGAGCACGACATGAACTTGGTGTTCCGCTTCGCGCGGCGCATCTCGGTGCTGGTGGCGGGGCGCATCCTGACCGAGGGGACGCCGGCCGAGATCGGCCGCGATCCGCGCGTGCGCGAGGTCTACCTGGGCAAGACCCACGTCAACATCCGCAAGGAGGCCACCGATGCCTGAACTGCTGGCCTTCGATGCCGTCACCGCCGGCTACGGCAATGCGATCGTGCTGCACGGCCTCGGCTTCTCGCTGCAGGCCGGCGAGAGCCTGGCCATCCTGGGCCGCAACGGCGTGGGCAAGACCACCACGCTCGAGACGCTGATGGGCAACACGCGCGTCACGGGCGGCGCGATCCGCTGGCGTGGGCAGGACATCACGCGCCTGCCGGCACACCTGCGCGTGCGCGCCGGACTGGGCTGGGTGCCCCAGGAGCGCGAGGTCTTTCCGTCGCTGACCGTGGAGGAAAACCTGGGCGTGGTGGCCCGGCCGGGTGCCTGGAGCCTCGACCGCGTGTACGGCCTGTTCCCGCGCCTGCGCGAGCGCCGCGCGAACTACGGCAACCAGCTGTCGGGCGGCGAACAGCAGATGCTGGCCATCGGCCGCGCGCTGATGACCAACCCCACGCTGCTGCTCCTCGACGAACCCATGGAGGGCCTGGCGCCCATCATCGTGGAGGAGCTGGCCCAGGCCATCCGCCGGCTGTGCGAGAGCGAGGGGCTGGCCTCCATCGTGGTCGAGCAGCACCCGGTGCTGGCGCTGGAGATGACGCACCAGGCGATCGTGCTGGAGCGCGGCACCGTGGTGCATGCCGGGCCCAGCGCGGCGCTGGCCGCGGATCCGGAGCGCCTGGACCGGCTGCTGGGCGTGGGCATGCCTGCTTGAGCGGGCCACGACCGGATCGGCGCTCGCCGCGGCGCTGACCCATTCGCGACAGGATTTCGGGCCCAGCGGGCCGTTCAGGGCAGGTATCGCCTCATCCAACAAGGACACCAACGACATGACAACCCAAGCCTTCTCCCGACACGGTCGCGCGGCCGGTCGCACGAGCACCCGCGCTCGCCACCTGGCCATCACCTCGCTGGCGATCGCCGCCGCAGTGCTGGCGGCGGGCTGTGCGCATCGCCCCGCCGCCGAGCCCGACGTGGCCTACGTCAACGGCAGGATCATCACCGCCGACAAGAGCTTCTCGATCGCACAGGCCGTGGCGATCAAGGATGGCAGCTTCGTGGCGGTCGGCACCGACGAGCGCATCCGTCAACTGATCGCCCCGCAGACCCGGGTCGTCGATCTGCAGGGACGCACCGTCGTGCCCGGCCTGATGGATGCCCACACGCACATGGACGGCGCCGGGACCGTGGAGACGACGGCTCAGGTGATCAAGGCGCGCACCGTCGCCGAAGCGCAAGCCATCATCGGCGACTTCATCCGCACCAAGGCCATCCCCGCGGGCCAGTGGGTGCAGACGAGCCGCTGGCACCCGCCATCGCAGCTGAAGGAGCAGCGCTACCTGACGCGCCAGGAACTCGACGCGGTGGCGCCGAACCACCCGGTGTACGTGCAGACGGTCGGCCATTTCGCGATGGCCAACAGCAAGGCGCTCGCCGCCGCCGGCATCACGCGCGACACGCCCGACCCGGTCGGCGGAAAGATCCACCGCGACGCCAGCGGCGAACCGACCGGGGTGGTCGAATCCAGCGCGCTTCAGCTCGTCGAGAAGATCATTCCGCCACCCAGCTTCGAGCAGCGCGTGGCGCAGAACATCGCGGGCCAGCGGGTGTACAACCGCTCGGGCATCACCAGCACGGTGGTCGCCGGCCTGAACGAAGAGCAGATCAAGGCGTACTACGCGGCCGCCGAGCGCGGCCAGTCGACGGTCCGGGCCGGCATGTTCTGGCTCTTCCCGGCGGCTGCCGCCCCCGACTTCGAGGCCAGGCTGAAAGCGGCGCCGTTCAAGGACGGCCAGGGCAACGACTGGGCCCGGGTGGCCGGCATCAAGCTGGTGTCCGATGGCGGCATGACGCTCAAGTCCGCCTACATCCGCGGCAACTATGCGAACGAGCCCAACAATCACGGCATGGTCGCCGTCGATCCGGAGTCCTACGTGCGCATGGTGCGGGCGGCCAACCGCAACGGATGGCGGGTCCACACGCACGCGGTGGGCGATGCGGCCGTGGACCTCACCTTGAAGGCCTACGCGGCCGCCAATGCGGACAGCTCCATCGCCGGCCGGCGCTTCAGCGTGGTGCATGGCAGCCTGGTCGCGGCCGACCAGATCGAGACCGCACGAAGCCTGGACGTGCGCATCGACGCCCAGAACGCGTTCCTGTGGGACAAGGCGGGAACCGTCGAGCGCTACATGGGGCCGCTGCTCGCCAACCGCGCGGTTCCCACGCGGCGCCTGATCGACGTCCTGGGCATGGAACGCACCTCTGCCGGCACCGACAACGAAGTCAACCTGCTCAACCCCTTCATCGGCATGTACCTCATGGTGACGCGCAAGGACCCGCGCGGCGTCGTCTACGGGGCCGACCAGAAGATTTCGCGGGAAGAGGCGCTTCGCCTGTACACGAACGCCGGCCCGTACCTCACGTTCGAGGAAAAGCGCAAGGGCTCCATCGAGGTCGGGAAGCTGGCCGACATGGTGGTCCTGTCCGCGGACTACCTCGGCGTGCCCGAGGAGAAGATCAAGGACATCGTCGCGATGGAAACGATCGTCGGCGGCCGGTCGGTGTATCGCGCCGCCCCCTGACGCCGTCCTGCCGGCTCCAGCGACCTCCCTTCGACCCGCCTTCGCGAACCGAATGCCCCACATCGTCATCGAGTACACACCCAACCTCCGAGGCCTGCCGCTGGACGCCATGCTGGCGTCCGTGACGCGGCGGCTGGCCGACAGCGAGGAAGTCGCCGACGAGGCGGACCTGAAGGCGCGGGTGATCTGCGTCGAGGCCTTTCGCGTCGGCCTGGCCGAGTCCGCGCGGGCTTTCATCCACGTCACCGTGCGCATCCTGGCCGGGCGCGACGAGAAGGCCAGGAAGGATTTCAGCGACCGGGTCACCGAGGGCATGCTCGAGCACATGCCGCCCCTGCCTTCGGGCCTGCAGGCCCACCTGAGTGTCGAGGTCGTCGACATGGACCGGGCCAGCTACCGCAAGACGCGCCTGGCCTGAGGCGCGGCCTCGCGGCCCGGTCAGTGCCGGTGCGACTGCGCCTGCAGCAGGGCCGCGAAGGCCTGCGCCGCCGGCGACAGCGTCAGGCTGCGGCGCTGGTAGACGAAGAATTCCCGGTTCAGGGCCGGCGAGCGCAGCCCCAGGAAGCGGATGCCGAAATTGCCGGCGAAGGTGCGTGCGTAGTCCGGGACCATGGCCACGCCCAGCCCGGCGCCGACCAGCGCGAGCGCGGTGGTCAGGTAGCGCACCTCGGTGGCGGTCTGCATCGACAGCGACGCGTCGTGCTCGTGCAGCCGCTGTGCCACGTAGCGGCTGAAGTCCCCCGAATACACCACCCAGCGCTGGTCGCGCAGATCGCGCCAGGAGACGGTCTGCCGCCCGGCCAGCGGATGGTTGGCGGCGCACACGAGGCGCATGGGCACGTGCATGAGGAAACTGCGCGTGACGTCCTCGCCGGTCACGCGCTCCGGACCGATGCCCAGCTCGGCATCGCCGCGGCGCACCGCGCCCACGATGTCGTCGGCCGACCCATCGACGATGCGCAGGCCCACCGTGGGGTGCGCCTGCTCGAAGCGCGCCAGCACGTCGGCCACCCAGGTGCAGGCCATCAGCTGTGGCGCGACGACGCGCAGCACGCCGCTCCTGAGCAGGCGCAGGTCGCTCGCGCCTTCCTCGATCTGGCGCAGGTCGTCCAGCATGCGGCGCGCCAACGGCAGCAGCTGCTGCCCGCCCTCGGTGAGGGTGACGGCATGGCGCGAGCGGTCGAACAGCTTCAGGCCGAGCTCGTCCTCCAGCTGCTGCACCAGCATGCTGACGGCCGATTGGGTGAGGTGCAGCTGCCTGGCGGCCAGGGTGAAGCTCGCGGTGCGCGCCACCACCGAGAACGCACGCATCTGCCGGAGGGTGAGGTTCATGGTTGCACCATTGTGGCGCCATCGGTGCCGTCGAATCAGAAATCCTCATGCATCAATCAAATGAATTCGTTGGCTTGATGCCGAAGTCCTGCCCACAATCCGCCCCATGCATGTCGCCGTCATCGGGACCGGCATCGTCGGCACCTGCACCGCAGCATGGTTGCAGCGCGACGGTCACCAGGTCACCTTCTTCGATCCACTGCCGCCGGGCGAGGCCTGCTCGTTCGGCAACGCGGGCTCGCTCTCGCCCAGTGCCTGCCTGCCGGTGGGCATGCCGGGCATGGTCAAGCGCGTGCCGCAGTGGCTGCTCGACCCGCTGGGGCCGCTCACGGTGCGCTGGCGCTATGCGCCCGCCGTTGTGCCTTGGCTGGTGCGCATGCTGCGCCATTCCACGCGAGAGGAGGTCACCCGCATCGCCACGGCGCTTCGCAGCCTGCTGGAACCCATCTTCGAGTGCTACGGTCCGCTGCTCGAGCAGGCCGGGGCGCAGCAGTTGGTGCGCCGTTCGGGTTGCTTGTACGTGTACTCGTCGCGCGAGAAGGCGGCGCAATGGAGCTGGGGCATGAACCTGCGGCGCTCGCTGGGCGTCGAGATGGTCGACGTCGGGCAGGACGAACTCGAGGCGCTGGAGCCCGACCTCAAGGGGCGCTTCCGTTTCGGCATCCGCGCACCCGAGAACGGCTCCACGCTCGACCCCGAGGCGCTGGTCAAGGCGCTCCATGCGCACTGCGTCGCGCAGGGGGCGGCGTCCGTGCGGCAGGCGGTCACCGGCTTCGAACGCGAGGGCCGCGGCTCGCGGCAGGTCACGGCCGTGCGGACGGCCGACGGACAGCGCACGCCCGTGGACGGCGTGGTCGTCGCGGCCGGGGCCTGGTCTGCCAGGCTCGCCGCGCAGCTGGGTTCGCGCGTGCCGCTGGAAACGCAGCGCGGCTACCACGTGACGGTGCGCAGTTCCAACCTGCAATTGCGCCACACCGTGATGGCGGTGGAAAACAACCTGATGGTCAATCCCATGGCGATGGGCCTGCGCCTGGCCGGGACGGTCGAGTTCGCCGGGCTGAAGGCACCGCCGCGCTACGAGCGCGCGCAGGCCCTGCTGCGCCTGGGCCAGCAGCTCTTTCCGCACCTGGACACCAGCGACACCACGCAGTGGATGGGCCACCGGCCCTGCCTGCCCGACAGCCTGCCGGTCATCGGCCGTGCGGGGGCTGCGGACAACGCCTGGCTGGCCTTCGGGCACGGACACATGGGCATGTGCATGGGCGCGAGCACGGGGCGCGAAGTGGCGCACCTGGTGGCCGGGCGCGCCACGCAGGTCGATCTCGCCCCCTTCAGCCCGGCGCGGTTCTGATGGACAGCCGGCCTGCCCCTGGGATCGGCAAGCGGCGCGTGGCGCCCCGGAGGTGCGCATGAGCGACATCGCGCTGATCTGCACCCGGGGCTTCGCCGACGTGCTGACGCTGGCACGGCAGAACCGTGCCGACCCGTATGCGCTGCACGTGCCGGCCTCGCCCTGGCCGGCTTGGCTGCCCTCGGCGTGGCGCATCGAGGCCGCGGGGCGCATCGATGCCGCGGGCGCCGAAGTCGAGCCGCTGGATGCGTCGGCGGTGCTCCATGCGCTGGCGGCGTTGCCGCGCCCGCCGCGCGCCGTTGCCATCGCGCTGCTGTTCGCACAGCGCAACCCGGCGCACGAACGGGTGCTGGCCGAGGCCATCCGTCAGCGCTGGCCCGACCTGCGTGTGGCCTGCTCGCACGAGGTGCTGCCGCAGGACGGCGAATACGAGCGCACGCTGGCCACGGTGCAGGCCCTGGGCCTGCAGGTGCCTGTGGTGGAAGAGGCGCCACGTCGCCCGGACGACGCGGACCCGCTGCCCGGGCAACTGGAGCAGCTGTCCGACCGGATGCAGCAGCGCCTGGTGGCCGAGGCGGTGTCCAGCGTGGTGCGCGAAGCCATGGACTGTGCGGCTGCGGTCTTCCTGCCCGATGGACGCCTGGTGGCCCAGGCGCGCACGCTGCCGCTGCTGCTGGGCAGCCTGTCGCCGGCGGTGGCCGGGCTGCTGGCTGTGTATCCGGCGGCCGGGATGCAGGAGGGCGACGGCTTCGTGCTCAACGACCCCTGGCACGGCGGCACGCACCTGCCCGACATCACCGTGGTGCGCCCCGTGTGCGTGGACGCGCAGGTGGTCGCCCTGGTGGCCTGCGTGCTGCACCACCAGGACGTCGGCGGCATCGCACCGGGCTCGGTCCCGACGCACGCCACCAGCATCCAGCAGGAGGGCCTGCGCATCCCGCCGATGCAGCTGTACCACGCCGGGCAGGTCGACACGGCGTTGCTGCGCCTGCTGCGGGCCAACAGCCGCATGCCCGACAACTTGCAGGGCGACCTGGCGGCGCAATGGCAATGCCTGGCCCAGGGGGCTGCCGAACTGGCCCGGCTGTGGCGGGCGACGCCCGGCATGGCGCAGCGCTGTGCCGCCGCGCTGGCCGCTTCCGAAGCGGCGGCACGCGCCGCCCTGGCTGCAGCGCCCGATGGCGACTACCTCTTCGACGACGCACTCAACGGCGATGGCATTCGTCCAGACCCGGTGCGGGTGTCGGTCTGCATCCGCAAGCGCGGCGGCAGCGCCGAGTTGGACCTGACCGGTTGCGCCGATCAGACCACGGGTCCCGTCAACGCATCGCGCGGCGCGGTGCAGGCGGCCGTTGCCTATTTCGCGCGCATGCTGGCGCCGCAGGCGGCCTGCAACGACGGCAGCCTGGCGCCGCTCAGGGTGGTCACGCGGCCCGGCAGCATCGTGGAGCCGGCCTTCCCGGCGGCGGTCAATGCCCGCACCAACCTCGTCAAGCTGCTGGCCAATGCGCTGCTGGGCGCCTGGTCGCGCGCCTTGCCCGCGCAGATGCCGGCGCCCAACGCGGGCGAGGTGGTGGTGCTCTCGCTGGGCGGTGCGCGCGCCGACGGCAGTCCGTGGCTGCTGACCGAGATCATTGCCTCGGCCGCCGGGGGCGCGCCATGGGCTGCGGGCGGCTCGGGCGTTTCCACCGATGTGGGCAATGCACGCAGCACGCCGGCGGAAGCCATCGAAGCCCAGGCACCGTTGCGCGTCGAGCGCGTGGCCGTGCGCGCCGGCTCGGGCGGCGCCGGCCGCCACCGCGGCGGCGACGGCGTGGTGCGCGTCTACCGGCTGCTGCACGGCAGCGGCACGATTTCCTACCGCGGCGAGCGCCACGAGACGGCGCCCCAGGGTGTCGCCGGCGGAAGCCCCGGCGCCTGCGCCGCCGCACGCATCGAGCGGGCCGACGGCCGCATCGAGGTCCTGCCTGCCAAGGCGCGCGCGCAGTGGCAGGCCGGCGACCGCCTGATCATCGAAACCGCGGGTGGGGGCGGCTGGGGACAGCCGGCGCCCACGGAGACAACCGCATGACGCTGCGCAGCGCACGCACCACGCCCCGGCAGGCACGCCTCGTGCGCGTCGGCCATGTTTCCAACCCCCTTCGTTCCTGATTGCGCCATGAAACCTTCCCTGTCCCGTCGCCAGTCGATCCGCCGCGTGGCGATCGGCGCCTCGTCCCTGCTGGCCGCGTCGTGGCTCGCACCGCTGGCGGTCCACGCCCAGCCGGCAGCGAAGACCGTCCGCATCGTCGTTCCCTTTCCCCCAGGGGGCAGCACCGACCTGCTGGCACGCCGGACCGCCGAGAAGCTGTCGGCCGCGTGGGGCCAGCCGGTGATCGTCGAGAACCGCGCCGGCGCCGGCGGCACGGTCGGCGCGGACTACGTGGCCAAGTCGGCGCCCGACGGCACCACCTTGCTGATGGGCGTGACCGGGAGCAATGCGATCGCCCAGGCGCTGTACCCCCGTCTGCCCTACGACGTGCTGAAGGACTTCGCGCCGGTGTCCATGGTCGTGAGCTCGCCGCTGGTCGTGACCGTCAACCCGGCCGTCAAGGCCAACACGCTGGCCGAGTTCGTGGCGCTTGCCAAGGCCAAGCCGGGATCGCTGAGCTACGGCTCGGCCGGCAACGGGACCTCGATGCACCTGACCGGCGAGATGTTCAAGCAGGCCACCAAGACCTCGATGGTGCACATCCCGTACCGCGGCAGCGCCGGCATGCTGACCGACCTGATGGCAGGGCAGATCGAAGCCACCTTCGGCGACCTGCTGGTCGTGATGCCGCAACTGGAGGCCGGCAAGCTGCGTCCGCTGGCGGTCACCTCGAAGCAGCGCCATCCCCAGCTGCCCAACGTGCCCACGGTCGCGGAGAGCGGCTACCCGGGCTTCGAGGCCCTGTCCTGGCAGGGCGTGTTCGCGCCCGCCGGCACGCCGCCGGAGCTGGTCGAACGCATCAGCGCCGATGTCAACAAGGCGGTCCAGGCGGCCGATGTGCGCGACTATTTCGCCGCGCGCGGCTTCCTCGTCGAAGGCACGACCCCGGCGGCGTTCAGGACCTTCCTCGAGGCGGAAGTGAAGAAGTGGTCGGCCATCGTCAAGGTGTCCGGCGCCAGGGCGGACTGATGGCGGCGCCCGGACAGGAACTGGAGCGGTTCGGCCCGGTGGTCCGCGCGGGGCAGCGCCAGCCGATCTCGGCGGCCGTGGCCTGGGACCGGCTGGTGTTCGTCTCGGGCCAGGTGCCCATGCGCGGCGGCGCGCCGAGCGCGCCCGACATCGCCGGGCAGACGCACGCCGTGCTGGACGGCATCGCCGCCACCCTGGCCGACGCGGGATGCTCGCTGGCCGATGTGGTCAAGACCACGGTGTGGCTCACCGATGCGGCCGACTATCCGGCCTTCAATGCCGCCTATGGGGAGCGCTTCGGCGCCGACGCCGCACCGGCGCGCTCGACGGTGATCGCCGGGCTGATCGCGCCCGTGAAGGTGGAGATCGAAGCCGTGGCCGTGCGGCCGGCGCGTGCCTGAGCCGGTGCGATGCGGCGCCGGTCAATCGGCCGGCAGCACCTCCAGCACCTTCTCCTTCGGCCGTCCCAGCCGCGTGCCCAGCGGCGTGACGAGGACCGGCCGCTCCATGAGCACGGGATGCTGCACCATGAAGTCCAGCAATTGTTCGTCGGTCCACTTCGGATCGGCCAGGCCCAGTTCCTCGTAGGGCGCGGCCTTGGTGCGCAGCAGCGAGCGCACCGGGCCGCCCATGGCGTCCACCAGCTCGCGAAGCCGCGCCTTGCCCGGCGGAGTCTTGAGGTATTCGACGACGGTGGGCTCGATGCCCCGCTCGCGCAGCAGGGCCAGGACGTTGCGCGAGGTGCTGCAGCCGGGGTTGTGGTACAGGACGATGGAGGGATCGGCGGAGGTCATGGGGGATTATTGGCCGGTGGCCGCAGCCGTCGCCATACTGGCGGCATGCCCTGTCGATCTCTTGCCCTCGCGGCCCTCGCCGTCGCGTCGGCCGCCGCGCTCGCACAGCCCGCACCCGCATGGGTCGAGGAGGTGCCTTTTATCACCACGCCCGACCATGTGACGCTGGCGATGCTCGAGCTGGCGCAGGTGCGCGCCGGCGACCACCTGATCGACCTCGGCTCGGGCGACGGGCGCATCGTCATCACGGCCGCCCGGCGTTTCGGCGCCAGCGGCCTCGGCCTGGAGATCGTGCCCGACCTGGTCGCGAAGAGCGAGCGCCATGCACGGCAGGCCGGCGTGGCCGATCGCACGGAGTTCCGTGTCCAGGACCTCTTCGACGCCGACCTGTCGGCGGCCAGCGTCGTCACGATGTACCTGCTGCCCGAGGTGAACCTGAAGCTGCGGCCCCGCCTGCTGGCCCTGGCGCCGGGCACGCGCATCGTGTCGCACGACTGGGACCTGGGCGACTGGCAGCCCGACCGCACCGTCACCGTCGAGGTGCCCGACAAGGCCGTGGGGCGCGAGAAGCTCAGCCGCCTGCACCTGTGGCAGGTGCCGGCGCCGGTGCAGGGGCGCTGGTGCGCCGGTCCGTCCACGCTGCACGTGGCGCAGCGCTTCCAGTCCTTCGACGCACGCATCGAGCGCGGCGGGCAGGCCGGTGCGGCGTGGTCGGGCCGCATCCGCGGCACGGTGCTTCCGGCGCCGGTGGGTGGACCGCCGCGCCCGGCCTTGGCCTGGGACGACGGTGCATTGCGGGTGGCGGCCGGCGCCGCGGGGCTGCCGAGGGACACGCGCTTCGTGCGCTGCTGACGGGCGACGTCGAGGCCCGCGCTTCAAGCGCCCGAGTCTTCCCAGTCGTCGTCGAAGGGAAAGCGTGCCGCCCAGAAGGCGGCCAGGCGCGGATCGGCATCGACACGCCGCACCACCTCGGCCATGCGCGGTGCCTCGCGGTAGAAGCGGCGGCGGCGCGGTGTCCAGCGGGAAGCGACGGTGACATACAGGTCGAGCACGCTGATGTCGTCGCCCAGCAGGTAGGGCGTGCCGCGCGGCAGTTGCTCGCGCACCTGCGCGTCCATCGTGCGCCAGCATTCGGCGATGCGCTCGGCCGTGCGCTCGCGCATGAGCGCGATGCCGGCGTCGCCGGCCACCAGGCGCGTGGGCACGTCGCGCACCCAGAACATCGAATAGATCGACGCCGGGATGAAGCACATCCAGCGCAGGAACTGCGCGCGCAGCGGTGCGTCGGGTGCCGGCGCGAGGCGGGCTTCGGGATGGCGGTCGGCCAGCCAGATCAGCATGGCCGCACTCTCCGTGATCGTCTGGCCGTCGGGCAGGCGGAGCACGGGCACCTGGCGCATCGGGTTCACGTCGCGCAGGCGCTCGCGCTCGTCCTCGCTCTGCCAGGGCGCGACGTCGATCACCTGCACGGGCGCGCCGATGAGCGTGAGCGCGGCGTGGACCGGCACCGCGCCCGAGCCGGGCGCGCCATGGAGCACATAGGGGGCTGCGTCGTTCATGCCCCCAGTGTGGTGGTGCCGGCGTCGCGCCGCAAGTCGGACCGGGGCGCTTCGTGCGCCGGCCGCGTGCGGCCTGCTACGCGGCGACCAGCGCGTCGACGCGCTTGAGCCCTTCGATGGTCTTGACGCAGGCCTCCGCCGCCTCTGTGCCCTTCACGGCGAAGTGGCGGTGGAAGTACTTGCGGTGCTCGATGTGCTCGTGGAAATGGTGCGGTGTGAGCACGGCCGAGATCATCGGCACGCCGGTTTCCAGCTGCAGGCTCATCAGCGTGCTGACGACCGTGTTGGCGACGAACTCGTGGCGGTAGATGCCGCCGTCGACCACCAGCGCGCAGCACACCACGGCCGCGTACTTGCCCGAGAGTGCCAGCCGCTTGGCGTGCAGCGGGATCTCGAAGGCGCCGGGCACGTCGAGGATGTCGATGCGCGAGGCCGGCACGCCCAGGCGCTCCATCTCGGCGAGGAAGGCGTCGCGTGCCTGGTGGACGATGTCGGCATGCCACTGCGCCTCGACAAGCGCAATACGCCGGCCGTCCTGGCTGGCGAGGGAACCGAGGGGGAGGTCGTTGGGCTGACTCATGGTGATCCTGGAATGAAGAGAGGAACATGAATCAGGGCGCACGAGCGCATGGCCACCGCGCGCCCCACGCAGGAAGACGCACGCCGGCCCCGGCGATCGCGCTCTCTTTCATCCGGACTGTGACCGTCGGCCCCGGAATCGCACCGGGTCTGCTGACCCTTCCGCCCCTTGCGGGCGGAAGGCGCTCGCGGGCTCGTGCCTTGCATGGATGCCATGCGCCGCCATCACCGCCGGTGGGGAGTTGCACCCCGCCCTGAGAACGCTTGCTGCCACATCCGTGGTCGGATGCAGGCAGCCGGCCGATTCTAGGCAGGCCGTGGGGGAGCCGCTGTCACGTGCGCGGCGTGCCCGCCGCGCGCGTAGGGGCATGCCGCACCCGTTCGCGGTGTGCGGCATACACGCCCGAGCCCACCAGCAGCGCGATGCCGCCCCAGGCCCACGGGTCGGGCCACTGGCCCCACAGCACCTGGCCCAGCACCACGGCGAAGAGCAGGGCGGAGTAGCGGAAGGGGGCGGTGAGCGAGATGTCGCCGGTGCGCAGGCTCGCGATCAGCAGCAGGTAGGCCGTCGCAAGAAAGCCCGCGGCCAGGGCGAGCAGCAGCAGGTGCTGCGGCGCGACCGGCTGCCAGCCCTCGGTGAGCGTCATTGCGCCGGCCACCAGCGCGAGGAAGACGGTCGTCGACAGCGCGATCACCATCGACGGCAGCGTGGGATCGATGCCGCGTGTGAGCAGGTCGCGCAGCGCCTGCAGCAGCGTGCCGGCCACGCACAGCAGCGCCCAGGCATTGAAGCCGTCTCCCGTCGGCTGCACCACGGCGAGCACGCCGGCGAAGCCCAGGGCCACTGCGATCCAGCGCGCCGGCGACGCGCGCTCGCCGAGGAACAGCACGGCGAACAGCGTCATGAAGACCGGGGCGGCCAGGTTGATGGCGGTGGCGTTGGCCAGCGGCAGGTGGAAGAGCGAGAGCAGGTACAGCACCGTGCCGAAGGCGTCGCACGCACTGCGTGCCAGCACGCGCGGCTGCAAAGCGCCGGCCAGCCGCGGCATCACGCCCTGCTGGCGGATCAGCAGGAGGAACAGTGCGGCGGCAAGTAGGCTGCGCAGGAAGATCAGCTGTGGCCCCGGCAGCGACTGGCTGACGAACTTGACGATCGCGTCGTTGGTGGCGAAGCAGCCGGACGCGCCGACCATCAGCAGGATGCTGCGCCGGGCGGTGGCGCTGGCGTGCGTGGAGAGGAGAGAGGCGGTCATGGGCGCGGCGAGGGTACCCGATGCGCCGCGGCCACGGCCACGATCAGACCGCGCTGCGATGGCGTTCGATGCAGGTGTCGAGCACCTGGCCGCCGTCGCGTTGCCACCAGTCGAGCTGCGAGAAGATCTCGACCTCGCTGAAGCCCGCGAAGCCCGCGGCCTCCACCCAGCCGCGCACCTTCTTCAGCTCGACGACGCCATCGCCCATCATGCCCCGGTCGGACAGCAGGTCGCGCGTGGGCGTGAGCCAGTCGCAGACGTGGTAGGCCAGCAGGCGCTCCTTGCCGGCGCGCTCGATCTGCTGCTGCAGCTTCGGGTCCCACCACACGTGGTAGATGTCCAGCGCCACGCCGAGCATGCCGCTTCGGTCCGGGTCGAGTTGGTCGCACAGGTCCAGCGCGTGCTCCAGCGTGTTGATGCAGGCGCGGTCGGCCGCCTGCATGGGGTGCAGCGGCTCGATGGCCAGCGGCATGCCCACCTCGCGCGCATGCTCCAGCGAGGCGGCGATGCCGTCGCGCACCTCGCTGCGCGCGCGGGCGATGTCCTTGTAGGCCGCCTTGCCTTCGAGCGCGCCGGGCAGGGCGCCGACCACGAGCACGAGGCAGGGCGAGTCGAGCGCCTTCGCCTCGTCGATGGCGCGGCGGTTGTCGTCCAGCGCGGCGCGCAGGCCCGCCGTGTCGGGCGCCGGGAAGAAGCCGCCGCGGCAATAGCCCGACAGGCCGATGCCGAGGTCCTTCAACTGCCTGCCCACGTTGTCGAGGCCGACCGCCGCCACCTGGTCGCGCCACGGGCTGATGGCGCGGATGCCGCGCTCGGCGCACTGGTCGATGATGCGGGTGAGCGGCACCTCGGTGCCGCGCTGCTTGCGCACCGTGGCGGTGTTGATGGACAGCCAGTCGTGGTTCTGCGAGAAGTCGCGCATCGTCATTCCACGCCGTGCATGGCCAGCAGCGCCTTCATGCGCCGCACCGCCAGCTCGGGCTGCTGCAGCAGGTCGGCCGCGTCGGCCAGGCGGAACAACTCGGCGAGGTGCTGCAGCGAGCGCGTGCTCTGCTGGCCGCCCACCATCGTGAAGTGCGACTGGTGGCCGTTGAGCCAGGCCATGAAGACCACGCCCGTCTTGTAGAAGCGCGTGGGCGCCTGGAAGATGTGGCGCGACAGCGGCACGGTGGGGCCCAGGATGGCATGGAAGCGGTCCGGCCTGCCCTGCGCCAGCTCGCCCAGCGCGGCGCTGGCCGCCGGCGCGATGGCGTCGAAGATGCCCAGCAGGGCATCGCTCTTGCCGTGCGTGGGCTCGCTGCCGTGGCCGTCGCCGGCGATCAGCTCGGCGTAGTTGAAATCGTCGCCGGTGTACATGCGCACGCCCGGTGCGAGGCGCCGGCGCATGGCGATCTCCTTGTCCTTGTCCAGCAGCGAGATCTTGATGCCGTCGACCTTGTCGGGGTGCGCGGCGATGATGCCCAAGGCGGTGTCCATCGCGGCGTCGAGGTCGGTGGTGCCCCAGTAGCCCTTGAGGGCCGGGTCGAACATGTCGCCCAGCCAGTGCAGCACGACCGGCTGCTTCGCCTGGCCCAGCACGCGGTCGTACACGCGCTCGTAGTCGGCCGGGCTCTTCGCCACGCGGGCGAGCGCGCGGCTGGCCATGACGATGAGCTTGCCGCCGAGTTTCTCGATGGCGGCCATCTGTTCCTCGTAGCCGCGGATCACGTCGTCGACGCTCTTCACCTCGTCAAGGTTCAGGTGGTCGGTGCCGCAACCGGAGGCGACGAGCGCGCCGGGCACGTCCTTGGCGGCGTCGAGCGAGCGGCGGATCAGTTCCAGTGAGCTCGGCCAGTCCAGGCCCATGCCGCGCTGTGCAGTGTCCATGGCTTCGGCCACGCCCAGGCCCAGCGACCACAGGTGCCGCCGGTAGGCGATCGTGGCGTCCCAGTCGACGGCGGCGGTCAGCCACGGGTCGACGGCTGCGAGCGGGTCGGAGACGACATGGGCGGCCGAATAGGCGATGCGGTTGAACTTGACGCCCGGTGCAGGCTCGACGGGCGGGTGGCCGCGCAGCGTGTAGGCCGCCAGTGCGCGGTCCGGCGTCGGAAGGGTGAGGGTCAGGGCCATGGGCGGGATCCAGGGAAATTCAAGCCAAATCGGGCTGCAGCGCCCGCGGGGCGGGCGCAGGCAGCTATCAAATCTGTAGCGTCGGCACGTCGATCCAGCGGCGCTCGTCCCAGCTTTGCAGCGCGGCCTCGACCAGCTGTACGCCCTTGGCGCCCTCGGGGAGCGTCCACCTGTACGGCGCGTTCTCGACCACGTGGCGGATGAAGTGTTCCCACTGGATCTTGAAGCCGTTGTCGTAGACCTGCGAGTCCGGAATCTCCTGCCACTGGTCGAAGAAGTTCATGGTCTGCTTGATGTCGGGGTTCCACACCGGGCGCGGCGTGGCCACGCGCGACTGGGCGCGGCAGCTCTGCAGGCCGGCGACGGCCGAGCCGTCGGTGCCGTCGACGTGGAAGGTCACGAGGTCGTCGCGCCGCACGCGCGTGACCCAGCTCATGTTGATCTGCGCGATCACCGGCTCGCCGTTGTGTCCGGTCAGCTCCACCGTGGCGTAGGCCGCGTCGTCGGCGGTGGCCGCGTAGGGCTCGCCGGCCTCGTCCCAGCGCTTGGGGATGTGCGTGGTGCCCAGGCAGCTCACCGACTTCACCTCGCCGAAGAGGTTGTCCAGCACGTAGCGCCAGTGGCACATCATGTCCAGGATCATCCCGCCGCCGTCTTCCTTGCGGTAGTTCCAGCTCGGCCTCTGGATGGGCTGCAGGTCGCCTTCGAAGACCCAGTAGCCGAACTCCAGGCGCACGCTCAGCATGCGGCCGAAGAAGCCGGCGCGGCGCAGCATGTCGAGCTTGCGCAGGCCGGGCAGGAAGAGCTTGTCCTGCACGGCACCGTGCTTCAGGCCCGAGCCCTGCGCCAGGCGCGCGATCTCCACCGCCTCGTTGAGGTTGGTGGCGATGGGCTTCTCGCAGTAGACGTGCTTGCCGGCGCGGATGGCCTGGGCCAGCAGCTGCGGGCGCATCTGGGTGGTGCCGGCGTCGAAGAAGATCGCGTCGTCCTGGTTGGCCAGCGCGGCCTCCAGGTCGGTGCCCCAGCGCTCGATGCCGTGGGCCTTGGCCAAGGCCTCGATCTTCTCGGCGTTGCGGCCGATGAGGATGGGGTCGGGCATCACCTTGTCGCCGTTCGACAGCGTGACGCCGCCTTCGGCGCGGATGGCGCAGATCGAGCGGATGAGGTGCTGGTTCATGCCCATGCGCCCGGTGACGCCGTGCATGATGAGTCCGAGCCGTTGTTGTGCCATGGTGTTCCTCCTGGAATGACGGGTGGCGGTCGCGCGCTAGACCAGTTCGGCGGCGCGCTCGAGGGGTTGAAGGTGGTCGAAGTGGGGGTCGGCCGCGTGCGCGAAGCCGGTGGCTGCGAGCAGGCTGCCGAGCTGCAGCCGGCCGTCCGCGATGGCCAGGCGGACCTGCCCGCCTTCGTGGCGGTAGAGATCGGGATGGGCGGCGGCGAAGCGCTCGGCCTCGGCCCGGGGCGCCGGGCCGAAGCCGTCGACGTAGTGGTGGCCGTTGCGCTCGCAGTGCGTGAGGCCCAGCAGCGCCGCGATGGCCAGGTCCTGCTGCACCGCCAGGCCGGCCTGGCAGGTGAGGTCCTCGGCCGACATGAAGAGCATGCCGCCGCTGCGCTCGCAGCGCGCGCGATGGATCAAGGCCTTGTAGACGCCTTTGCAGCCCTTGCTCGACACGCCCTGCCAGCCCTGCGCCACGGCGCGCGGAAAGGCATCGAGCGTGCCGTCGCCCTCGTCCAGCAGCAGCGGTGCGGGGGCGTCGAGCGTGCGCAGCGGCGCGTCGAGGTCGGCATCGCGCGCCAGCGGCTGCTCGATGTAGAGCAGCGCCTTCGGCCGTGCGGCCAGGCGGGGCAGGGCGCGAAGGCGTTCGAACAGATCGGCGAGCGGATCGACGCCCGCATATTGCTCGTTGCCGTCGAGGCTGAAGCGGTGGCCGGGCGCGATGGCGTCGAGCACGGACAGCACCGCGTCCAGACGGTCGATGTCGGCGGCAGGGTCGCCGCCCAGCTTGACCTTGAAGCTGCGGTGGCCGTAGCGGCGCACGACGTCCGGCAGGTGCACGGGCAGCGCCGCGGGGTCGGCGTCCGGGTCGGCATCCAGCGCATCGAGCATCCCGACCGTGTGCCGCGCCTCGATCGTTTCTGCCGGCCGACGCGCGGCCAGCCAGGCCGGCCAGTCGAAACCGGCGAGCTCGGGCGCCAGCGGCGTGTCGGCCAGGCCGGCGATGTTGCGGCGCAGGCCGGCGGCGATGTTGCACCCGGCGGCGCGGCACAGCGCGTCCAGCACCGCACGGTCCAGCACCGCCTGTCCGTAGGCCGAGGACAGGGCGGTTTCTCCCCGTGCGGCGCCGGCGGCCATCAGCGCTTGGTAGTGGCGCTCGAAGAGCCCGAAGGCGGTGGCCGGCGCATCGCCGCTGTAGGCGTCGACGGCGCGCGCCAGGCTGGCCTGGAGATCCTGCACGTTGTCGGCCTGGCTGCGGGCGGGCCGCTTGTCGAACCAGCGCGGCACCATCATCTCGGCGCTGAAGCCCGTGGCCGTGCCCAGGCCGGCCACCTCGACCGTGGCCCGCACGAACAGTTGCGGGCAGCGCGTGAGCACGACGGCGCCGAACTTGAAGGGCAGGCGCAGGTGCATGTCGCGCACGCCGGCTTCGACGCCGAGCACGCGCAGCATGGGTGCCGGGGCATTGGTGGCGGTGGCCATCACGGGAGCGGGAAGGGCCGGGCGGCGCCTCAGTGCGCGTCCAGGTTGCCCTGGGCGAAGAAGTGGGCGCGCAGGGTGCGGGTGTAGGCCGCGAAGCGTTCGTGGCCCATCACGTCGAGCGGCCGCGGGCGGGGCAGGTCGATGTCGTAGGCCGCCGCGATCTGGCCGGGTCGTTCGCTCATCACGAGCACCCGGTCGGACAGGAACACCGCCTCGGGGATGCTGTGCGTGATCAGCAGCACCGTCTTGCCGGCGCTCATCCAGATGCGCTGCAGCTCGAGGTTCATGCGCTCGCGCGTCATGGCGTCGAGCGCGCCGAAGGGCTCGTCCATCAGCAGCACCGGCGGGTCGTGCAGCAGCGCGCGCAGGATGGCCACGCGCTGCTGCATGCCGCCCGACAACTGCCACGGGTACTTGTGCTCGAAGCCCTGGAGCCCCGCCATCGCCATCAATTCCTCGGCCCGGCGGCGCGCCGCGGCCATGGGCATGCGGCGGATCTCCGCCTGCAGCAGGATGTTGTCGATGACCCGCCGCCAGGGCAGCAGCAGGGCGTTCTGGAACACGATCCCCACGTCGGTCTGCGGCCCCTTGACGGTATGGCCGGCCAGGCGCAGGTCGCCGCCGCTGATCGGCAACAGGCCCGCGACCATCTTCATCAGCGTGCTCTTGCCGCAGCCCGAGGGGCCGACGACCGAGACGAACTCGCCGGCGCGGATGTCGAAGTCCAGCGGCTTGAGGGTCTCGACCTCGCCCTCGCGGGTGCGGTAGGTCTTGCTGACGCCGCGGCCCTCGATCAGCACCTCGCGCAGGGCGTGCTCGGCGCCGCGGCCGGCGCCGGGCGCATCGAAGGGAACGACGTTGGTGGGAACGGCACTCATCGGATCGGGCTTGGCTGGGGAGCGGGGGAAAGGGCGTCTTACTGCGGCAGGAAGTCGTTGGTCACCCAGTCGTCGGCCTTGCCGCGCAGCGACGCGTCGAGTCCGCCGTACTGCACCAGCAGGTCGAGCGAGGCGTCGATGTCTTTCATCGAGGCGCGCAGCGGCCGCAGGTTCTTGGTCTCGGCCGTGTGGTAGAGCGGCGTGGTCAGCTTGATCCCGATGATCAGCGTGTCGCGCTGGCCGGCCTTGGCGTTGGCCTTGAGCATCGCGTCGATCGCGCCTTCCGGGTCCTTCTCGGTCGCTTCGAAGGCCTTGGTGGTGGCACGCATGAAGCGCTTGACCAGGTCGCCCTTGTTGGCGAGCGTGTCCTTGTTGGCCACGATGCCCGAGCTCACCATCTCGATGCCGTAGTCGGCGAAGCGGATCACCTGCACCGGCTTCTTGGTCGCGTCCTGCACCTTGATGTTCTGGTCCATCAGGTAGCCCAGCAGCAGGTCGGCCTGGCCGTTGATGACGGCGTTGAGCTTGGTCTGCGCGTCGCCGGAGACGACCTTGTAGTCGCCTTCCTTGAGGCCGGTCTTCTTGAGGAACAGCGGCCAGATCTGGCTCATCGAGTCGCCGGGCGTCATGGCCACCGTCTTGCCGACGATGTCCTTGGGCGTCTTGATGTTCTTCTCGGCCAGGCCCATCACCGACATGGGGCTGACCTGCAGCGCCACACCCACGGCCTTGACCGGCGCGCCCTTGGTGGCGGCGCGGATCATGGTGGGCACGTCGACGTAGCCGAAGGTCGCGGAGTTGGCGGCCACGGCCTGGATCGACACCGCCGACCCACGGCCTTCCTGGATGTCGAGGTCGATGCCCTCGGCCTCGTAGAAGCCCTTGGCCTTGCCCATGAAGAAGGGCGCGTGCTCGCTGTAGACGTACCAGTTCAAGAGCAGCGTCACCTTCTCGCGCGTCTGCGCCACTGCGCTGGTTGCCATGCCCAGGGCGAGGGCGGCGGCGCAGGTGGCGCCGATGAGTTTGCGTCGTTGCATGCGTGTCTCCGTGTGGTTGTGGTGCGGGGAACGAAAGAGGCGTCAGGCGGTGGCCTGCAGGTCGTGGCGTTGCGAGGCGTGCCAGGGCATCAGCCAGCGCTCCACCAGCTCGACGATGAGGAACAGGATCACGCCCATCATCGAGAGCACCACCAGGGCGGCGAACATCAGCGGCAGGTCGAAGGTGCCGGTCGCGCGCTGCAGCACGAAGCCCAGGCCGGAGTTGGAGCCGACGAACTCGCCGACCACCGCACCGACCACGGCCAGCGTGACCGAGACCTTCAGGCCGCTGAAGATCGCCGGCAGGGCCTGGGGCAGCCGGAACTTGAGGAAGATCTTCATCGGCCCGGCACCCATCGAACGCGCCAGGTCGATCACGTCGGGCTCGACCGACTTGAAGCCCTGCACCGTCGACACCACCACCGGGAAGAAGCCCAGCAGGAAGGCGGCGATGACCTTGGGCACGATGCCGAAGCCGAACCACACCACGAAGAGCGGCGCGACGGCGACCTTGGGAATCGACTGCGAGAACACCAGCAGGGGGTAGACGAAGCTCTCGACCGTGCGCGAGTAGGCGATCCACATGGCGATCGGCACGCCGATGAGCGCCGAGGCGACGAAGCCGCCCAGGGTCGCGTAGAGCGTCGGCAGGCTCTGCTGGAGCAGCATCGACCAGTCGGCGCCGAGCTGCTTGATGACGGCCATCGGCGGCGGGATCAGGTAGGGCGGGATCTTGAAGATGCGCACCAGCAGGTCCCACAGGATCAGCAGGACCAGCAGCAGCCAGAAGGGCCGCGCGGCGGGGTGGGTGATCCAGCGACTCATGTCAGTGGCGCCCGGCCGCCCGAAGGCATTGACGTGCCCCCTTGGGGGGAAGCGATGAGCGTGGAGGCTTCATGTCAGGACACCTGGAACTTCAGGGAGTGGTCGTAGGGCAGCGCCGGGTTGTCGAAGCTGTTCGCGTTGCTGACGAAGTGCAGGGCGCAGGCGCGGCGCCACTTGCTGCTGTGGTTGGGGCCGGAATGGTGGAAGGTGTTGCCGTGGTGGAAGCTCACGCCGCCCTTGCGCACGGGGGCGGGCGTCATCGGCTGCCTGTCGAGGATCTCGGGCGGAATCTGCAGGTTGTAGGGCTCGTTCTCGGGCGCGAAATGGGTGTAGACGGGGCCGAGGTTGGTGCCGTCGCCGAAGTACAGGCAGCCGTTCTCCAGCGTGGCGTCGTCCAGCGCGATCCAGGCAGTGACCATGCCTTCCGGGTCGGCCGGTCCGAAGTAGAAGTTGTCCTGGTGCGCCGGCTTCGGCCCACCGCCTTCGGGCGGCTTGAAGAAGATCTGGCTGAAGTACACCGACACGCCCGGGCCGATCAGGGTCTCGACGTGGTCCAGCAGGCGCCGGTCGCGGGCCAGCGCCTGCACGGCGGGGCGGTGGAAATGGGGGTTGTCGAGCTTGCGAAGCACGGTGCGCGCCTGCACGCCGCCGTCGATGTACCAGGCGCGCTGCTGCTCCGGCAGGCCGGCGAGGAAGCTCTCGCCCCACTGCTCGATGTCGCGCACCACCGCGTCCATCTCGCCGGGCTCGAAGACATGGTTCACCGTGAGGTGGCCGTGGTGCCGGTAGTAGGCGACGTCGTAGGCGTCCATGGCGCTGTGCTCCTGTGTGGTGTCACTGCTGCCCGGCGAGGCCCGCGGCCTTCACCACGTCGGCGTTGCTGGCGATCTCTTCCTTGATGTAGGCATCGAATTGGCGCGGCTTGAGCGTCCAGGGGTCGGCGCCCAGCTTGGCGAACCGTTCCTTGACCTCGGGGGTGGCGAGCGCCTTCTCGACCTCGGCATGCAGCCGGTCGACGATCTCGCGCGGGGTCCTGGCGGGGGCCATCATCCCGATCCAGAAGTTGAACTCCGAACCCGGCACGCCGGCCTCGGCCGTGGTCGGCACCTCGGGCAGGGCGCTGGCCCGCTTGGGCGAGCCCACGGCCAGCGCCAGGAGCTGGCCGTCCTTGATCTGGCCGATGACCGGCGCGATGGGCGAGAAGTAGTAGTCGACCCGGCCCGCCAGCACTTCGGTCACCGCCTCGGCCGAGCCCTTGAACGGGATGTTGGTGGCCTGGATCTTGGCCGCGAGCTTGAACTTTTCCGCGTTGAGGTGCGTGGCGCTGCCCTGGCCGGCCGAGGCGAAGTTCAGGCTGCCGGGCTTGGCGCGGGCGGCGGCGAGCAGTTCCTGCAGCGACTTGATGTTCTTGGCCGGCGAGATCACCAGGGCGTTCGACAGCGACGAGATCGGCGTGACGCCGGCGAAGTCGTTCACCGTGTCGAAGGGCAGCTTCGCGAAGGTCGAGGGACTGACCGTGTGCGAGGACGAGTGGATGAGGATGGTGTAGCCGTCGGGGGCTGCCGTGGCGACGGCCTGCTGGCCGATGGTGCCGCTGGCGCCGCCGCGGTTGTCCACCACCAGCGTCTGGCCCATGCTCTGGCCCATCTTGTCGGTGATGGCGCGGGCAATGATGTCGGTGGTGCTGCCCGCGGCGAAGGGCACGACCACGCGGATCGGCTTGCTGGGATACGCGTTCTGGGCCTGGATGCCAACGGTGCTCAGGCTCACGAAGGCCGCGGTGGCGGCCAGTGCGGCAATGCGCATGCTTGTCTCCTGTTCTTTTATTCACCAGAGAGTGAATTAAAGAATTCTAGGGAGCCGGCCGCCACGCCGTCAACGCGGCCCGTCTCGGTAGATACCCGTGTCAGCGCATCACGTAGCCGAGCACCAGTTCGGTCATGTGCGACAGGCGCTGCGCCATCGCCTTGGGCGCGCGCAGGTCACGGCCGAAGATGGCCGACAGGGTGGGGTTGTTGGAGAGGTAGAAATAGCACAGCGACGCGATCGAGATGTAGAGCTGGATCGGGTCGATGCCGGCGTGGAACAGGTGCTGGCGCCGGCCGCGCTCGAGGATGCCGTCGAGCAGCTGGACGAGCGGCGAGTTCATCTCCTGGATGCGCTCCGAGCGCTTCAGGTGCACCGCCTTGTGCAGGTTCTCGCTGTTGAGCAGGGTGATGAACTCGGGGTGTTCGAGGTAGTAGTGCCAGGTGAACGAGATCAGCTGGCGGATGGCCTCGACCGGCTCCACCTCGTCGAGGTGCAGGCGTTGCTCGGCTTCGCGGATGTCGGCATAGGTGCGCTCGAGCACCGCGAGGAAGAGGTCGTCCTTGCTGCCGAAGTAGTAGTAGATGAGGCGCTTGTTGACGTCGGCGCGCTCGGCGATGCGGTCGACCCTTGCACCGGCCAGGCCGTGGTTGGCGAACTCGTCGCGTGCGGCAAGGAGGATCGCCGCCTGCGAGCGGTCGGCATCGCGCAGGCGGGTTTCGACGACGGGGGCGGCGGCGGACATGGTCTGGGCTTCAATTCACTATATGGTTAATTCTTATGGGCCGCAATCGGCACTGCCGATAATCGCCGAACTCTGCAGCACGACTTTTTCCAATGACCACCCAGATCGCCGGACACCTCCTCGTCGAATGCCTCATCGCCCAGGGCGTGACCCATGTGTTCGGTGTGCCGGGCGAGAGCTACCTGGCGGCGCTGGACGGCTTTCACGACCATGCGGACGAGATCCGCTTCGTGGTCTGCCGGCAGGAGGGCGGCGCCGCCTTCATGGCCGAGGCGCACGGCAAGCTGACCGGGCGACCCGGGGTGTGCTTCGTCACCCGCGGGCCGGGCGCGACGAACGCGTCGATCGGCGTGCACACCGCCTTCCAGGACTCGACGCCGATGGTGCTGCTGGTGGGCGACGTCGGCAGCGACTTCCGCGACCGCGAGGCCTTTCAGGAAGTCGATTTCCAGAGCTTCTTCGGGCCGAGCACCAAGGGCTTCGCCAAGCGCGTGGAGCGGGTCGACGAGGCGGCACGCCTGCCGGAGTACGTCGCGCGTGCGTTCGCCACGGCGATGAACGGGCGGCCGGGGCCGGTGGTCCTCGTGCTGCCGGAGGACATGCTGCGCAGCGCCGTCGACGCCGCGCCGCTGGCGCGCGTGGAGCCGGCACTCGCCTGGGCCGACCCGGGCGGGCTGCGCGAGTTGCGGCAGCTGCTGCTGGCGGCCCGGCGGCCGTTCGTGATCGCCGGCGGAGGCGGGTGGACGCCGCAGGCCGCCCAGGCGCTGCAGCGCTTCGCGGAGAACTGGCAACTGCCGGTGGGCAATGCCTTCCGTTTCCAGGACACCTTCGACAACCACCACCCGCTGTACGCGGGCGACGTGGGCATCGGCATCAATCCGAAGCTCGCGGCCCGCGTGCGCGACGCCGACCTCGTGATCGCGATCGGGCCGCGCCTGGGCGAGATGACCACCGGCGGCTACGCCCTGCTGGAGGCGCCCCGCCCGGCCCAGAAGCTGGTGCATTTCCATGCGAGCGCCGAGGAGCTGCATCGGGTGTACCAGGCCGATCTGGTGTTCAACACGACCATGAACGCCGCGGCGCGGGCCCTGGAGGTGCTCACGGCGCCGCCCGAGCTCCCTTGGAGCGACTGGGCGCAGGCCGTGCATGCGGATTACGAGGCCAATCTCGTGCCGCAGCCACTCCCCGGCCCGATCGACATGCCGGCGATCGTGCAGTGCCTGCAGAAGCACCTCCCGGCCGATGCGGTGTTGACCAACGGCGCCGGCAATTTCGCCAGCTGGATCCATCGCTTCTTCCGCCACCACGGACTGGCCAAGGGCTTCAAGACGCAGCTGGCGCCCACCAGTGGTGCGATGGGCTATGGCGTGCCGGCCGGCATCGCCGCCAGCATCGCGACCGGGCGCGTGGCCTTCACGATCGCGGGCGACGGCGACTTCCTGATGAACGGGCAGGAGCTCGCCACGGCCGTGCAGCATGGCGGCAAGAGCATCATCGTGCTGCTCAACAACGGCATGTACGGGACCATCCGCATGCACCAGGAGCGCGAGTACCCCGTCCGGGTCAGCGGCACGGCGCTGCACAACCCCGATTTCTGCGCGCTGGCCCGGGCCTACGGCTATGCGGCCGAGCGGGTGACGCAGACGGCCGGATTCGAGGACGCGTTGCTGCGGGCCCTGGCGCACGACCGCGGCACGCTGATCGAGATCCCGCTGGACCCGGAGGTCATCACCACGCGCGGCACCTTGAGCGCCATCACGCGCGGGGCTCTGGAGAGGCGCTGAACCCGCCATGCGGCGACCGGCGCACGGGCAAAGAAAAAGCCGGCTTGCGCCGGCTTTTTCTTTGGGGGCTGGGCCGTCTTACTTGACGTGCTTGCCGATCAGCGAGGCCAGCTCGAACATCGAGACCTGGGCCTTGCCGAAGATTTCCTTCAGCTTGGCGTCGGCGTTGATGTTGCGCTTGTTCGCCTTGTCCTGCAGGCCGTTCTTCTTGATGTAGTCCCACAGCTTGGAGACGATGGCGGTGCGCGGCAGCGGGGTCGAGCCCACCACGGCGGCCAGCGCGGGGCTGGGGGTCAGGGCCTTCATGAAGGCGGCGTTGGGGGTGCGCTTCTTGGCGGGGGCCTTCTTCGCCGCGGCCTTCTTGGCGGGAGCCGCCTTCTTCGCCGGTGCGGCCTTCTTCGCAGGAGCCGCCTTCTTGGCCGGTGCGGCCTTCTTCGCGGGTGCTGCAGCCTTCTTGGCCGGAGCCGCCTTCTTCGCCGGCGCTTTCTTCGCCGGTGCTTTCTTTGCAGTTGCCATGGTTGATTTCCTTGTGATTTCGATAGAACGTTCTACCAATGAAAAACAGCGTCTCCACTGGCATTGCGGATGCTAAAGGAGAAAAAACGCGTTTCCAAGGGAGAAAGCGAATTTTTCATTGGGAGCTGTTGTTTTTTTCGAGGGTGTTTTCCCTCTGAAAACGGCCTTTGGCGCGGGCGTTCTTCAGACCGCCGGCAAGGTCGGCGCACGACGTGATGGCCAGGTGGCGAGCACGACCCCGACCAGGGCCATGCCGAAGGCCACGATCTGCGTGGCCGACAGGGGTTCGCCCAGCACGAGCACACCGACCAGCGCGGCGCTCACCGGCAGCATCACGGTGAACACGCCGGCCTGCGAGGCCGGGACGCTGCGCAGGCCGGTCATCCACAGCCACACGGTCCAGATGCTGGCCGCCAGGGCGTAGAGCACGAGCAGCAGCCACAGCCCGGTCGAGACACCCGCGAAATCGAAGCGCAGCGCGAACCAGATGCCGAAGGGCGTCGACAGCGTGAAGCCCCAGAGGTTGATGAGCGAGGAGATCCGCTTGGGGCCGAGGCGGCCGGTCAACGACTTCCCGATGACCGCGTAGGCCGCCTCGCACAGCACGGCGCAGAAGACCAGCAGGTTGCCCAGCCAGGGCGCCGATCTGTCCGCCGCACCGCCGCCGGTGCCGCCGTGGTGCGGCGTGAGCGCCAGCAGGCCGATGCCCAGCGCCGCACATGCGATGGCGGCAGCGATGCGCCGCGTGATGCGCTCGCCCAGGAAGAGCCAGCTCGCGATGGCCACCACCGCGGGGATCGACGCCATGATCACGCCGGCCGAAACCGCGCTGGTCAGGCTCACGCCGAAGAGCATGCAGATCGAGAACAGGAAATTGCCGAGGAAGGATTCGAGAAACACCAGGCCGCGCGTCCTGCGCGTCATGGGCGGTTCGTCGGCGGGGCGCCGCAGCCAGTGCGGCATGGCCAGGGCAGCGATGCCGAAGCGCAGCCAGGCCAGCAGCAGCACGGGGAAAGCCGCCGCGAGCGGCTTGGAGAGGGCGACGTAGCTGCCCACGAGCGACATGCTCAGTGCGAGGCAGCCGTAGGCGAGGAGGCGAGGTGGGGCAGCGGAGGTCAATAGACTGCAGGCATATGGATCGACACGAGCGCCGGATCATGCCCGACCCCGAACCTTCGCCCCCGCGTCATGTCTTCGTCTACGGCACGCTGCGTGCGGGCGGCAGCAATGACATCCGCCGGTTCCGGCCCACGCCGCACTGGGTGGGGCAGGGTTGCGTGCCCGGCACGCTCTACGACCTGGGCGCCTATCCGGGCATGACGATCGGCGGCGAGGGACGGGTGGTCGGCGAGGTGTACATGGTCAATGCCGACGTCGAGGCCGCACTGGACCGCCTGGAGGAGGTGCTGGACGACGACTCCGGCGAGTACCGTCGTCGCAGCGTGCGCGTGGCGGTCGCTGGCGTGGGCGACGTGGAGTGCCTGATCTACGAGATCCATCCCGATCGGGTGCGTACGGCGCCAGAGATCGCCAGCGGCGACTGGATGAAGCATCGCTTGTCGGGTGGGTGATCGCGGCGTCACGTTCGCCTTTCACACCCAAGAAATGCTTTTCTCATCGTGAGAAACGGGCGTGCTGCGCCGCCGCATATTTTCTCAATGCAAGAAATTGAATTCCACATTGAGAAAACTGCACGCTAAGTTATTGATTTCAAAAGAAGAAAAATATGTCTTATATAAGACATAAGAGTGAATGGCTGAGATACAGTGAGTGCAACGGTTTCGCGCCGCACCGTTTTTTTCATCACCGCACCCTGGAGTGACCATGCCTCAGACCATCACCGAACAACTCAGCCGTGAACAGCAGATCGCCGCCCTCGAGAAGGACTGGGCGACCAACCCCCGCTGGAAGGGCATCAAGCGTGGCTACAGCGCCGCGGACGTCGTCCGCCTGCGCGGCTCGCTGCCGATCGAGCACACGCTCGCCAAGCGCGGCGCCGAGAAGCTGTGGGAGAAGATCAACGGTGGCGCCAAGAAGGGCTATGTCAACGCCTTCGGCGCCATCACCGCCGGCCAGGCCATGCAGCAGGCCAAGGCAGGCCTGGAAGCCGTGTACCTGTCCGGCTGGCAGGTGGCTGCCGACGGCAACACCTCCGAGACCATGTACCCCGACCAGTCGCTGTACGCGTACGACTCGGTGCCGACGATGGTCCGCCGCATCAACAACACCTTCAAGCGCGCCGACGAGATCCAGTGGTCGCGTGGCGTGAATCCTGGCGACAAGGAATTCATCGACTACTTCCTGCCGATCGTGGCGGATGCCGAAGCCGGTTTCGGCGGCGTGCTGAACGCCTTCGAACTGATGAAGAACATGATTGCCTCGGGCGCCGCCGGCGTGCACTTCGAGGACCAGCTCGCGGCCGTGAAGAAGTGCGGCCACATGGGCGGCAAGGTGCTGGTGCCGACGCAGGAAGCCTGCGAGAAGCTGATTTCCGCCCGTTTCGCGGCTGACGTCATGGGTGTGTCGACCATCGTGCTGGCGCGCACCGACGCGGAGGCGGCCAACCTGATCACCTCCGACCATGACGCGAACGACAAGCCCTTCCTGACGGGCGAGCGCACGCAGGAAGGCTTCTACCGCGTGAAGAACGGTCTGGAACAGGCCATCAGCCGCGGCGTCGCCTATGCGCCCTACGCAGACCTGGTGTGGTGCGAGACCGGCACGCCCGACCTCGGCTTCGCCCGCGAATTCGCGCAGGCCGTGCACGCCGCCTCGCCCGGCAAGCTGCTGTCGTACAACTGCTCGCCCTCGTTCAATTGGAAGAAGAACCTGGACGACAAGACCATCGCCCGCTTCCAGGAAGAACTCTCGGCGCTTGGGTACAAGTACCAGTTCATCACGTTGGCCGGCATCCACGTCAACTGGTACAACACCTTCAAGTTTGCCCATGCCTATGCCAACGGCGAAGGCATGAAGCACTACGTCGAGATGGTGCAGGAGCCGGAGTTCGCCGCTCGCGAGCAGGGCTACACCTTCGTGTCGCACCAGCAGGAAGTCGGCGCGGGTTACTTCGACGACGTGACCACCGTGATCCAGGGCGGTTCGTCGAGCGTGAAGGCGCTGACGGGCTCGACGGAAGAAGAGCAGTTCCACTGAGTGATCGGCCGTCCGGCCGTGATCCGAAAGCCCGGCGCCGACCGGGCTTTTTCGTGCTGGGGCGGCTGCCGGCGGGCCGTCGAGCGGCGCGCTAGAATCGAAAGCTTCGACCGTCACCCCACCAACAAGGGCGAGAAAGGCACTGTGGTTATGACACCGCGAACTACCGGCACCGCATCGAGCGGCCTCTTTCCGAAGGGAATGGGCCGGTAGCCCGCGCACGCTGGTACGCACCAGCCCATGAACCCCAGCTAAGCGCGGCTCCCGGCCGCGCTTTTTGTTTTTCCGAACCAGGTTTTCACATGATCCAGATCACGCTTCCCGACAACTCGCGCCGCGAGTTCCCCGGTCCCGTCTCGGTGGCCGATGTGGCCCAGTCCATCGGCCCCGGGCTCGCCAAGATGACGGTCGCCGGCAAGGTGGACGGTCGGCTCGTCGATGCCAGCGACATCATCGACCACGACGCCAGGCTCCAGATCATCACGCCGAAGGACGACGAGGGCCTGGAGATCATCCGCCACTCGACGGCCCACCTGGTCGGGCACGCGGTGAAGCAGCTCTATCCCACGGCAAAGATGGTGATCGGCCCGGTGATCGAGGAGGGCTTCTACTACGACATCGCCTACGAGCGTCCGTTCACGCCGGAAGACATGGCGGCCATCGAGCAGCGCATGAAGGAGCTCATTGCCCAGGACTACGACGTCGTCAAGAAGATGACGCCGCGGGCCGAGGTGATCGAGGTCTTCAAGGCGCGCGGGGAGGACTACAAGCTGCGTCTGGTGGAGGACATGCCCGACGAGCAGGCGATGGGCCTGTACTACCACCAGGAATACGTCGACATGTGCCGTGGCCCGCACGTGCCGAACACGCGCTTCCTGAAGGTGTTCAAGCTGACGAAGCTGGCAGGCGCCTACTGGCGCGGCGATGCCAAGAACGAGCAACTGCAGCGGATCTACGGCACGGCCTGGGCCGACAAGAAGCAGCTCGACGCGTACATCCAGCGCATCGAGGAGGCCGAGAAGCGCGACCACCGCAAGCTGGGCAAGGAGCTGGACCTGTACCACATCGACGAAGTGGCGCCGGGCCTCGTGTTCTGGCACCCCAAGGGATGGGCGCTGTGGCAGGCGGTGGAGCAGTACATGCGCACGGTGTACCGCGAGACGGGCTACCAGGAGGTGAAGGGCCCGCAGATCCTCGACAAGAGCCTGTGGGAGAAGACGGGCCACTGGCAGAACTACCGCGAGAACATGTTCACGACGGAATCGGAGAAGCGCGACTACGCGCTCAAGCCGATGAACTGCCCCGGGCACGTCATCATCTTCAAGAACGACCTGCGCAGCTACCGCGACCTGCCGATCCGCTATGGTGAATTCGGCCAGTGCCATCGCAACGAGCCCAGTGGCGCGCTGCACGGGATCATGCGCGTGCGCGGCTTCACGCAGGACGATGGCCACATCTTCTGCACGGAGGACCAGATCCTCGACGAGTGCGTGGCGTACACGGCGCAGTTGCAGAAGGTGTACGCCGACTTCGGGTTCACGGACATCCTCTACAAGGTCGCGACACGTCCGGACAACCGGGTCGGTTCCGACGAACTGTGGGACAAGGCCGAGCACGCGGTGATGGAAGCGCTGCGCCGTTCCGGCGTCGACTTCGTCATCGCGCCGGGCGACGGCGCCTTCTACGGCCCCAAGATCGAGTACACGCTGCGCGATGCCATCGGCCGCCAGTGGCAGTGCGGCACGATGCAGGTGGACTTCAACACGGCGGAGCGCCTCGGGGCCGACTATGTGACCGAGTCCAGCGGCCGTGCGCACCCCGTGATGCTGCATCGCGCGATCGTCGGCAGCCTGGAGCGCTTCATCGGCATGCTGGTCGAGCACCATGCCGGCGCCTTGCCCGCTTGGCTGGCGCCGGTGCAGGTCGCGGTGCTCAACATCAGCGAAGGACAGGCCGATTACGCCGCCGAAGTGGCGAAAACGCTGCGGAATCAAGGGTTTAGAGTGGTGCTTGACCTGCACAACGAGAAGATCACGTATAAAATACGCAAGCATTCGTTGCAAAAGCTGCCTTACATCGTTGTCGTGGGCGACAAGGAAAAGGAAGCCGGCGCCGTCGCAGTGCGCGCCCGGGGCAATACCGACCTCGGTGCAATGTCGGTGGAAGCGTTCTCCCAAAAGATCGCCGACGACATCTCTCACAAGCGTTGACCGGAGACGACCCGGGCCTCGGCCTGGGTTCCGAATCGCCGTTTGTGCGCGTGCCTGCTGCGGCATTCGCTACGTTTTTTGTAGCAAACAGACCAAAGGATCGAAGCCATCGCTACTGCATTTCGCGACCGCCGCCAGCGCGAGGAACGCCAACACCGCCTGAACCGGGAAATCATGGCCCCGGAAGTCCGCCTTTTCGGCCCCGACAACGAAGCGCTGGGCGTTGTCAGCTTGCAGGAGGCATTGCGCCTTGCGGGCGAATACGACGTGGATTTGGTCGAGACGGTGGCCGCCGCCAATCCGCCGGTCTGCCGGCTGATCGAGTACGGCAAGTTCAAGTTTCTCGAGCAGAAGAAAGCGGCCGAGGCGAAGTCGAAGCAGAAGGTCATCGAGGTCAAGGAAATCAAGTTCCGGCCCGGGACCGACGACGGCGACTACAACATCAAGATGCGCAACATCCGGCGCTTCCTGGACGAAGGCGACAAGTGCAAGATCACCTTGCGCTTTCGCGGGCGTGAAATCACGCACCAGGAACTCGGCCTGGCGCTCCTGCAGCGCATCCGCGATGAACTGGGTGATGCGATCGTTGTGGAGCAGTTTCCCAAGCTCGAAGGCCGGCAGATGATCATGATGATCGCGCCGGGCCGCAAGAAGGCGGGTGGCGCGGCGAAGTCGGCGACGGAGCCTGCAGCCGCCTGAAGTGCGGCAGGCGCCCGCCTCCGAGCGGGCCACCAGTTGAAGAAGGGATTTCGCGGCAGCCGGCCTTCGGGTGGGCTGCCGCGGGATGAAGAAGTGCCTCGAGGGCCAACAAGTCCGTGGAGCATCCACGGCGCCTTGCGAGCACAACAAAAAGGAGCATGCACATGCCCAAAATGAAGACCAAGAGCAGCGCGAAGAAGCGCTTTCGCGTTCGTCCCGGTGGCACCGTCAAGCGCGGTCAAGCCTTCAAGCGTCACATCCTGACCAAGAAGACCACCAAGAACAAGCGCCACCTGCGCGGTGCGGTGACGGTTCACGAGACCAACATGGTTTCGATGGCCGCCATGCTGCCCGGCCAAGGCATTTGATCAACCGACGAACTAGGAAGGATTCAATATGCCTCGCGTCAAACGTGGTGTAACCGCTCGCGCCCGCCACAAGAAGGTTCTCGCCCTTGCCAAGGGCTTCCGCGGCCGTCGCGGCAACGTCTTCCGCATCGCCAAGCAGGCGGTGATGAAGGCGGGCCAGTACGCCTACCGTGACCGTCGTACCAAGAAGCGCGTGTTCCGCCAGCTGTGGATCGCGCGTATCAACGCCGCCTCGCGTGAACTGGGCCTGACCTACAGCCAGTTCGCCAACGGCATCCGCAAGGCCGGTATCGAGATCGACCGCAAGGTTCTCGCCGATATCGCCGTGCACGACAAGGCCGCATTCGCCGGCATCGTGGAGCAGGTCAAGGCCAAGCTGGCTGCTTGATCCCGCTGCGGGTTGCTATCGTTTCGATAGCTGCTCGCGCCCACGGTACAAGGGCTGGCGCTTCAAAGCACCAGCCCTTTTTTATTTCCCTTTCGCATTCCCGATCCCATGAACGAGCTGGACACCCTGGTCGCCAACGCCCGTGCCGCCTTTGCCGACGCCAAGGCGCCGGCGGAACTCGAAAACGCCAAGGCGCAGTTTCTCGGCAAGTCGGGCCGCGTGACCGAACTGATGAAGGGCATGGCCCAGCTCAGCGTCGACGAGAAGAAGTCCCGCGGCGCCGCCATCAACGTCGCGAAGCAGGCCATCGAGGCCGCACTGACGGAGCGTCGCCAGCAGTTGGCCGACGAGGAACTGGCCGTCCAACTGCGCGCCGAGGCGCTGGACGTCACCCTGCCCGGGAGGCGCCGCGCCGCGGGTGGGCTGCATCCGGTCAGCCGCACGCTGGAGCGCATCGAGGCGATCTTCGGCAGCATGGGCTTCGACGTGGCCGACGGGCCCGAGATCGAGAGCGACTGGCATTCGTTCACGTCGCTGAACAACCCGCCGAACCACCCGGCCCGCTCGATGCAGGACACCTTCTACGTCGACATCCAGGGCGACGACGGCATTCCCTACAACCTGCGGCCTCACACCAGCCCGATGCAGGTGCGCTACGCCCACCAGCAGGTGAAGAAGCACGCTGCGCTGTTCGAGGCGGCGGCCAAGGACCCCTCGGTGACCGCGCCCGAAATCCGCGTGATTGCCCCGGGCCGCACCTACCGCGTGGACAGCGACGCCACGCATTCGCCCATGTTCCACCAGTGCGAGGGCCTGTGGCTGGGCGCGAACGTGAGCTTCAAGGACCTGAAGGTCGTGTTCACCGACTTCTGCCGCACCTTCTTCGAGAGCGACGACCTGGTGCTGCGCTTTCGCCCCAGTTTCTTCCCCTTCACGGAGCCCAGCGCCGAGATCGACATCCAGTTCCAGAGCGGCCCGCTGGCCGGGCGGTGGCTCGAGGTCGCGGGCTCCGGCCAGGTGCACCCGAACGTCGTGCGCAACATGGGACTGGACCCCGAACGCTACATCGGCTTCGCCTTCGGCATGGGGCCCGACCGCCTCACGATGCTGCGCTACGGCGTGAACGACCTGCGCCTGTTCTTCGACGGCGATCTGCGCTTCCTCTCGCAGTTCCAGTGATTCCCGGGCGCCTTCCCGAATAGATTCAAAGAGACCGTAGCAATGCAATTTCCCGAGTCCTGGTTGCGCGAGTTCTGCAACCCGCCGCTCACGAGCGAGGAACTGGCCGACACGCTGACCATGGGCGGCTTCGAGGTCGAGGAGCGCCGTCCTGCCGCACCGCCATTCACCAAGATCGTCGTGGGCGAGATCAAGGAAGCCGTGCAGCACCCCAACGCCGACCGCCTGCGGGTGTGCCAGGTGGACGTGGGGAAGGGCGACTTGCTCAACATCGTCTGCGGCGCGCCGAATGCGCGCGTCGGCATCAAGGTGCCCACGGCGCTGGTCGGTGCCGAACTGCCGCCGGGCGAGGACGGCAAGCCCTTCCACATCAAGCTGGGCAAGCTGCGCGGCGTCGAGAGCCAGGGCATGTTGTGCTCGGCGCGCGAACTGCAGCTCAGTGAAGACCACGGCGGCCTGCTCGAACTGGCCGGCGAGGCGCCCGTCGGCGCCGACATCCGCGAGTGGCTGCGCCTGGACGACACGCTGCTCACGCTCAAGCTCACGCCCAACCTGGCCCATGGCCTGTCGGTCTATGGCATCGCGCGCGAGCTGGCTGCGCTCACGGGCACACCGTTGCGCACGCCGGCCATCGAGCCCGTGGCCCCGCAACACGACGACAAGCTGGCCGTGAAGGTCGAGGCTGCGGATCTGTGCGGCCGCTTCTCCGGCCGCATCGTGCGCGGCGTGAACACGCAGGCGAACACGCCCGCGTGGATGGTCGACCGCCTTGCGCGCTGCGGGCAGCGCAGCGTGACGGCGCTGGTCGACATCTCGAACTACGTGATGTTCGAGTACGGCCAGCCCTCGCACATCTTCGACCTCGACAAGATCCATGGCGGGCTCACCGTGCGCTGGGGCCGCGAAGGGGAGCAGCTCAAGCTGCTCAACGGCAACACGATCACCATCGATGACAAGGTCGGTGTGATCGCCGATGACGAGGAAGTGGAATCGCTGGCCGGCATCATGGGTGGCGATGCGACCTCGGTGTCCGACGACACGCGCAACATCTATGTCGAGGCTGCCTTCTGGTGGCCCGAGGCGGTGCAGGGCCGTTCGCGCCGCTTCAACTTCTCGACCGATGCCGGTCACCGCTACGAGCGCGGCGTCGACCCGAGCCGTACGGTGCAGGTGATCGAGCGCATCACGCAGCTCGTCCAGGAGATCTGCGGCGGCCAGGCCGGTCCGATCGACGACCAGACGCTCAAGCTCCCCGAACGCAAGCCCGTGACCCTGCGCGTGGCGCGCGCCGCGCGCGTCATCGGCATGCCGCTGACGCAGGCGCAGTGCGCCGACGCGCTCCGGCGTCTTGGCTTTTCGCTGGAGGAGGGCGATGGCACGATCACGGTCACGCCGCCGCCGCACCGCTTCGACCTCGCGATCGAGGAAGACCTGATCGAGGAAGTGGCCCGGCTGGTCGGCTACCAGCACCTGCCCACCACGCCGCCATTGGCGCCGATCACGGCCCGCGTGCGGCCCGAGGGCCAGCGCAGCCGCTTCGACGTGCGCCACCGCCTTGCGGCACTGGGCTACCAGGAGACGATCAACTTCAGCTTCGTCGAGGCCGAATGGGAGCGCGACCTGGCCGGCAACGCCGACCCGGTGAAACTCCTCAATCCCATCGCCAGCCAGATGAGCGTGATGCGTTCGTCGCTTGTCGGCTCTTTGCTGCAGGTGCTCAAGTTCAACCTGGACCGCAAGGCGCCGCGTGTGCGCGTGTTCGAACTCGGCCGTGTCTTCCTGCGCGATGCCGGCGTGGCCACCACCGACAGCACGGTCAAGGGTGTGCGCCAGCCGATGCGCGTGGCCGGGCTCGCCTGGGGCGATGCGCAGGCGGCACGCTGGGAAGGCAAGCCGCAGCGCGCCGATTTCTATGACGCCAAGGGCGACGTGGAGGCACTGCTGGCGCCCGCCTTGCCGACCTTCGAACGCACCGAGCATCCCGCGCTGCATCCCGGCCGCGCCGCGCGCGTGCTGCTCGGCGGCCGCGAGATCGGCGTGGTCGGCGAACTGCATCCGCGCTGGCGCCAGCAGTGGGACTTCGCCCAGGCGCCGGTGCTGTTCGAACTGGATCTCGACGCCGTGACGGCGCGCGCCGTGCCTGTGGCGCAGCCGGTGGCCAAGCACCAGGCCGTGGAGCGCGACATCGCGCTCGTGGTGGCCGAGTCGGTCGCGGCAGGTGCCGTGCTCGATGCGGCGCGCGCCGCGCCCACCCAGGGCCTGCTGCGCGACGCGGTGTTGTTCGACATCTACCGTCCGCAACCGGGCGCCGCGTCGACGGGCGGTCTGGCCGAAGGCGAGAAGAGCCTGGCGGTGCGCCTGAGCTTCCAGAGCGACGCGAGTTCGCTGACCGACGAACAGGTCGATGTGGCCGTGCAGGCCGTGTTGGCACAGGCCACGGCGGCCGTCGGCGCGCGCCTGCGTGCCTGAGCAGGAGATACCGGCCATGGAATTCACCATCGAAGCCCTCGAGACGCCGGCGCTCACCAAGGCGCAGTTGGCCGACCTGCTGTTCGAGCAGATCGGCTTGAACAAGCGCGAGGCGAAGGACATGGTCGAGGCCTTCTTCGACCTCATCGCGGCGCGCCTGATCGAAGGTGACGACGTCAAGATCTCGGGCTTCGGCAACTTCCAGATCCGCACCAAGGCGCCGCGGCCGGGCCGCAACCCGCGCACTGGCGAACACATCCCGATCGGCGCACGTCGCGTGGCGACCTTCCACGCGAGCGCGAAACTCAAGGAACAGATTCACGGTTTGCCGACGGGCGAGGGCGCCGGCAACGTCGAATGGACCGTCGAGGGCGAATAAGCGCTTGGCGTCGGCAAGGTGCGTGGAGTAACCTCTGAGGTTTACCGCGCACCGTGTTGATTTCAATAGAGAAAATGGCCGAGAAGCAGGCCGGCGTTCATGCCGGGGGATCGCTCCCACCCATCCCCGTCAAACGCTACTTCACGATCGGTGAAGTGGGCGAGCTGTGTGGTGTCAAACCCCATGTGCTGCGCTACTGGGAACAGGAATTCACGCAGCTGCGGCCCATGAAGCGCCGGGGCAACCGTCGCTACTACCAGCACCATGAAGTGCTGATGATCCGCCGTATCCGCGACCTGCTCTACGACCAGGGTTTCACCATCAGCGGCGCGCGCAACAAGCTGCAGGAACTCGTGCAGATCGAGCGCGGCCGGCGCAAGGTCGGCGAGGAGGTGGAGGCTCGCCCCGTCGACTCGGACGCAGCAGCCGATGCGCCGCTCGAGCCGCAGGACGACGCGGGCGCGCACGAGGAACGTGCCGCGTGGTACGCGACCACCTCGATGCCGTTTGTGGTGCTCGACCGCACGCAGCTGGCGCAACTGCGCAGCGAGCTCGTCGAGATTCGCGAGCTTTTGGCAGCAACTTACTGATCGACCCCGGGCAAGGCCCAATCCCGGCATATAATGGCGGGCTTCGGTGTGTGGCGCAGCCTGGTAGCGCACTTGCATGGGGTGCAAGGGGTCGAAGGTTCGAATCCTTTCACACCGACCAAAACGGAAAGGCCGCTGGCGATCTGCCAGCGGCCTTTGTCGTTCATGGTCCTGCGCGGGGCTGCTGACGATGGCTGCCTGCCGTCCTTCTCGGCGCGCACACCCGCATGCACCGACGAAAAGAAACCCGGCCACGCTGTCGCGTGCCGGGTCCTGCATTCAGGCGCCTCCCAGGCCCGTTCCTGGACCTCTTTCAGGCGGCGCCCGCCTGAGTGCGCGGTGCGTGCCCCGCAGGGCACGGCCAACGATCAGAGCCCTGCGCTGCGGGTGGCGGCGCGACGCACGGCCAGGCTGCCCTGGGTGTACTGCGAGGGGATCGTGCTGTTCACGAAGGCCTTGCGGTCCAGGTTCCAGGTCGGGTCGTGGGCGGCGGCGACGGCACCGGCGCGAACGGCATTGCGGTCGGCCTGGGCCACCAGCGGTGCGGGGACGCCGGCGTTGGCGCCTTCGGCGTAGGGGTTGGCCGAGTGGGCGGCCACGACGGCCTGGCTGTTCACTTCGGCACGGCTGGCCACCGAGTTGACGGTGGTCACGCCCTGGTATTGCTCGGCCTGGGCGACGCCGGCGGCGGCGACGAGGGAGAGGGCGGCGATGGCGATGATCTTCGAGGTCTTCATGATGTGCTCCTAGCGTGGATAGCGTTTGAACAGAGCGGCGGGGCAACTGCCCGGATCCGCTTCGGGTCTGCGTTCAATCGCTGGCCCGTGGAATGAATTGTGGACCTGAAAGATAAGTAGAAACCCGCACGATTCAGAACGAACCGTTCACGCCATCGAAACAATCATGCGAAGCTGGCCGACATTTGTCCTGCCGGTGATGATGACCGGCAGCAGCGCTGCGGCCCCGGCCAGCGGGGCGCCGATGCCGGATCGGATCCCGTCGGAAGACCCAATGCGCAGGGCCCGGCGCCTCAGCGTTGCAGGCGCCACCAGCCGCCCTGCTCGGTCGGCAGCGGGGCCGGATCGAGCTGCTGCCAGGCGCTCTGCACGATGCGACGGCGTTGCTCGGCCTCCAGCGCACGCGCCATGCGCGCGGCCTGCCAGCTGCCGGTGAGCGCCTCACGCCGCCAGGTCTGCGCGAGGGTCTGCAGTTCGGTGTCGTCCAAGGCTTGCGGGGTGTCGATCACGGCAGTCGCTCCGGGGCAGGGGATGTCCGCAGCTTAGGGGCCGTACCGCCGCGGGTCACTACGCCAAACGCCGCAGGCCAGGTGGCCGATGGCAGGCGCCGCCGCTTCAACGTGCCTTGCCGTCCAGGTAGGGCTGCGGATCGACGGCCACGCCCTGCTTGCGCACCTCGAAGTGCAGCTTCACGCGGTCGGTGCCGCTCTTGCCCATCTCGGCGATCGTCTGGCCCTGGCGCACGGTGTCCTTTTCCTTGACCAGGATCTTCTGGTTGTGGGCGTAGGCGGTGAGGAAGGTGTCGTTGTGCTTGACGATGACCATGTTGCCGTAGCCGCGCAACTGGCCGCCGACGAAGACGACCCGGCCGTCGGCCGAGGCCAGCACCGGGTCGCCGGCCTTGCCGCCGATGTCCAGGCCCTTGTTGCCCTTGCCGTCGAAGCGGGCCAGCGTCGGGCCGTCGGCCGGCCGGATGAACGCCGCCGGCTGTGTCGGGGCCGCCGGCGCGGGGGCTGTCCCCGGCGCGGGCGCGGGAGACGGGGCCGGCGACTGGCGCACGGGCGCGGGCTTGGGCGCGGGGGGCGGCGTGCTGGAGCAGGCGGCCAGGACGGCCGCGGCGGCGAGCAGAAGGGAAGAGCGGGTGATGGCGGAAGTCATTGTTCTGGGTGTCCCGTCAGGCGCGCGGCGGGCGCGCGGATGGATGCCGCAGGTGCGAAGGACGACATGCCCCGGGGGGCGGTGTGTCGCGTCGCACCTTCGAAGGATCGGATAGCTATGAAAATGATAGCTGCTCCCGCAGGCGCGGCGGGCGGCCACTGCGGATTTGTCGTGTAAAGGACGGTGCTCAGCTCGGGGCGGCGCGCGCATGCACCTGCGCCGACAGGTGCGGATGCCGCGCCATCACCTCGTCGCGGGGGCCGCAGTCGGCCACGCGCCCGGCTTCCAGGATGACGACGGTGTCGAAGCGCTCCAGCAGGCTGAGCCGATGCACCGACGCGATCAGGCACGCCTGCGGGAAGGCGGCAGCCATGCGTTCGAACACGCGGCCCTCGGTGGACGGATCGAGGGCGCTGGTCGGCTCGTCGAGCAGCAGCAGTGAACTGCCATGGGCCGCCAGCGCGCCGCGTGCCAGCGCCAGGCGCTGCCGCTGGCCGCCCGAGAGGTTGAAGCCGCGTTCGGTCAGCGGACTCGCCAGCCCGTCGGGCAGGCGGGCCAGCACCTCGTCGAAGGCGCTGGCGTGGACGGACTGCTGGAGCACCGCCTCGTCGGCCGGCTCGCCGAAGGTGAGGTTCTCGCGGACGCTGGCCTCGAAGACCTCGGCCTCCTGCGGGATCAGCGTCGCCAGCGCGCGCAGCCGCATCCACGGCTGGGGCTGGCCGTCGATCGTCAGCGTGCCTTGTTGTGGCACGTAGAGCCCGGCCAACGCCCGCAGCAGCGTGCTCTTGCCGCCGCCGCTCGGGCCGATCAGCGCCACCCGCTCGCCGCGGCGCAGCGTGAGGCCCAGGTCGTGCAGGCCGCCGCCCCGGCTGCTGTCGGCATAGCCCCAGTGCACGCCGTGCACCGCCAGCGTGCGCCAGGGCGCGCCGGCATCCACGGGCGGCGGCGCGGCGGCCGGATCGCCCGGCGCGGCCCAGATCGGCTCGGCGCTGCCGTAGTCGGTGTGCATGCGCGCGAAGTTCTGGAAGTTGGCCGCCATGGAGCTGACGACCGACGCCGCCTGCTGCGCGTACTGGTAGATCATGAACACCGTGCCCAGCATCACCGCCGATGCCGCGCCGCCTGCAGCGATCGCCTGCCAGACGTAGATGGCCACCAGCAGCCAGGTCAGCCCCAGGCCCAGCATGTCGACCGCGAACCACTTCCCCTCGTTGACCACGACCGCCCGCTTGAGTGGCGCCGACACCGCTTCCATGCGCCGGCGCAGCAGCTTCGCCGACGCCGCCTGCAGCCGCAGGCCGATCACGGTGGAGGCATTGCCGACGAAGTCGAGCAGCGCCGCGGCGTAGCGGCGGTCTGCATCGTTCTCCTGCCGGGCCAGCACCATCAGCGCCTTGTCGAAGCGCAGGATCGCCGCGCCGATGACGATGTAGCCCACCAGCGCGATCAGCCCGCTGGTGTGCGAGAGCAGCGCCAGGGCCACCAGCGGCCCGGCGAAGCTCAGCGCGCTCTGCACGTAGACGAACTGGTTCTGCGCGAAGTCCGACAGCGCGCGGCTGGCCTGGTGCACGCGGTGCTGCAACTCGCCCGAGTGGTGCCCGTCGCGCCAGGCCAGCGGGGCGGCGGTGATGCGGCCATAGAGCTGGTCGCTCAGGCGCTCGCGCACGCGCACGCCGACGTTGCGCTCGAGCACGCGGCCGGGCCCGTGCAGCAGCCACGACACCAGGTACACGCCCATCAGGACCGCGATCCAGCGCCCGGCCACGGACACCTGGCCCTTCTGCAGCGCGTTGATCGCCTGCGCCGCGAGCCAGGGCATGGCCAGCCGCACGAGCTGCGAGCCGCCCAGCAGCGCCGCCGCGCCCACGAGCTGCCCACGCACGCCCTCGGCGTGCTGCCACAGTGCGCGGTAGAGCGTGCGGATGGCGCTGCCGGTGGTGGTCATGACGCAGGGAACAAGGACACCCCAAGGCGGTCCGAATTCATTTCACGGGGATGGGCGTGCCACGGTCGACCGGCACCGCCGTCACCGCGTTCTGCGGCGAGCCGTCGATCAGCTTGTCGGAGTAGGTCAGGTAGATCAGCGTGTTGCGCCTGGCGTCGACCATGCGCACCACGCGCAGGCGCTTGAACAGGATCGACTGCCGCTCGGCGTACACCTCCTCGCGCTTGGGCAGCGGTCCGGCGAAGCCGATCGGCCCGACCTGCCGACAGGCGATCGAGGCCTCGGCCTTGTCCTCGGCCAGGCCGAAGGCGCCCGACAGCCCGCCCGTCTTGGCGCGCGAGACGTAGCAGGTCACGCCGTTGACGCGCGGGTCGTCGTAGGCGTCGACCACGATCTTGTGGTCGGGGCCGATGAGCTTGAAGGCGGTGTCGACGTCGCCGACCGTCTCGGCGCCGGCGGTCATCGAGGCGAGCAGCGTGCACAGGAGCAGCGCAAGGAGCTTGTTCATGGCGTTCTCAGATCCTTGGCAGCGGCCTGCCATGCTATGAATTCGATAGCTGCTCTCGCAGATGGGGCGGGCGCTGCGGGCCGATTCGGCTCGAGATGCCGCGCGTTCCCGCTCACACGATGTCGACCGTGTGGATGCGGTACTCGCCCTGGCGTCGGTCCTCGAAGAAACGTTCCAGCGCCTCGCGCACCGTGCGGAAGGCGATCTCGTCCCAGGGAATCTCTTCCTCGGTGAAGAGCTTCGCTTCGATGGTCTCGTGGCCCGGCGCGAAGATGTCGCTCAGCAGCTTCGCACGGTAGAACAGGTGGACCTGCCCGACCCGCACCACGTTCATCAGTGCGAAGAGGCCGCCCATCTCGTACTGGGCACCGGCTTCCTCGTCGGTCTCGCGCGCGGCACCCTCGGCCGTGGTCTCGCCCAGCTCCATGAAGCCGGCCGGCAGCGTCCACTTGCCCCAGCGCGGCTCGATGTTGCGCTTGCACAGCAACACCTTGTCGCCGAGGACGGGAATGGTGCCGACGACGTTGAGCGGGTTCTCGTAGTGGATCGTGCCGCAGGCCGGGCAGACGGCGCGTTCCTTGACGTCGCCGTCGTCGGGCACGCGGTACACCACGGCGGTGCCGCAGTTCTTGCAGTGCTTGATGAGGGGGCGGGTGAACATCGCGCTCGGGCGGGCCTGGTTCCGCGGCGCGCTCAGGCGACCTTCACCGTCAGCGTCGGCAGGCCGGCCACCTGGCCGACCATCGTGTCGCCCGACACCACCGCCGCCACGCCTTCGGGCGTGCCGGAGTAGATCAGGTCGCCGGGCTGCAGCTCCCAGGCGGCCGAGAGGTGCTCGATCGTCTCGGCCACGTTCCAGATCAGCTTGGCGACGTTGCTGCGCTGGCGGTCGGTGCCGTTGACCTGCAGGGAAATCTCGGCGTTCTCGACGTCGCCGGCCTCGGCCTTGGGCACGATCGGGCCGATGGGCGCGCTCTGCTCGAAGCCCTTGCCGATGTCCCAGGGGCGGCCCTGTTTCTTCATGTCGTTCTGCAGGTCGCGGCGCGTCATGTCCAGGCCCACGGCCCAGCCGAAGATGTGCTTGTGCGCGTCGGCGGCGGCGATGTTCTTGCCGCCGGTGCCGATGGCGACCACCAGCTCGATCTCGTGGTGCAGGTTCTTGGTCAGCGAGGGGTAGGCGATGGTGCCGGTGCTGCCGGCATCGACCACCACCAGCGCGTCGGCCGGCTTCATGAAGAAGAAGGGCGGCTCGCGGCCGGTGAAGCCCATCTCCTTGGCGTGCTCCTCGTAGTTGCGGCCCACGCAGTAGATGCGGTGGACGGGGAAGCGGGCGGCGCTGCCCGCCACCGGAACCGACACCACGGGTGCCGGGCTGAAGACATAGTCGGTAGCCATCGGAATGCTCTTTCTTGGGAGGGGAAAAGGCGCAAGGCGGCCAGTGTGCCAGAGCCGGCGCCAGGCCTGCTGACGGGGGGCGGAAGCGGGCGGGGCGGGCGTATCCTCGGGCGCATGATGAAGCTGTACAACTACTTCCGCTCCTCGGCCTCGTACCGCGTGCGCATCGCCCTGAACCTCAAGGGCATGGCCTACGACTACATCCCGGTGCACATCGCGCGTGGCGAGCACAGGACCGGCTCCTTCGCCAGCCTCTCGGCCGACCGCCTGGTGCCTCTGCTGGAGGACGAGGGCGAGCGCTTCTCGCAATCGATGGCGATCATCGAGTACCTCGACGAGATCCAGCCCGAGCCGCCGCTGCTGCCCGCCGACCCGGTGGGCCGCGCGCATGTGCGGGCGCTGGCGCAGTCGATCGCGTGCGAGATCCATCCCATCAACAACCTGCGGGTGCTCAAGTACCTCGTCAGCGAGCTGAAGCTCGACGAGGCGGCCAAGAACGCCTGGTACCGCCACTGGGTGCGCGAGGGCCTGCTGGCCTTCGAGCGCCAGCTCGCCCAGCATCCGGCGAGCGTCTACTGCTGGGGCGACACCCCGACGATGGCGGACTGCTGCCTGGTGCCGCAGGTCTTCAACGGCCAGCGCTTCGACTGCGACTTCAGCGGGCTGCCGCGCACCATGGCCGCCTACGAGGCCTGCATGCGGCTGGATGCCTTCCAGCGCGCCCAGCCCTCGCAGTGCCCCGATGCCGAAGCCTGAGGCGGTATTGGCGGGCCGCCAGGCCTGGCCGGCCGACTGGATCGTGCCCGACTGGCCGGCGCCGCCCGGCGTGCGTGCGCTGTGCACCACGCGCGCCGGCGGCGTCTCCGAGGGCGGCTATGCGAGCATGAACCTCGGCGACCACGTGGGCGACCAGCCCGGGCACGTCGCCGAGAACCGTCGCCGTCTGCGCGAGGCCATCGGCGCCGAGCCCGTTTTCCTGCGCCAGGTGCACGGCACCGACTGCGCGTCGCTGGCCACACCCGGCCCGGGCGCGCCGACCGCAGACGCGGCGCTGGCCGATGCGGCCGGCATCGCCGCCACGGTGATGGTGGCCGACTGCCTCCCCGTCCTGCTGTGCAGCGAGGACGGCCGCCGCGTGGCCGCAGCCCATGGCGGCTGGCGCGGCCTCGCCGCCGGTGTGCTGGAGCAGGCTTGCGCATCGATTCGGCCCGCAGTGCCCGTGGATGCTGCGCAGGCCGCTACGAAAATCATAGCGTGGCTGGGGCCGTGCATCGGTCCCGAAGCCTTCGAGGTGGGTGACGAGGTCCGGACGGCCTTCGTGGCGCAGGCGGCCGAGGCCGCCGCGTGCTTCGGGCCCGGCGCGCTGCCGGGCAAGTGGATGGCCGACCTGCCGGCGCTCGCGCGCCAGCGCCTGCAGGCGCTGGGCATCGACTCGGTGCACGGCAACGACGGCAGCGCGCCGTGGTGCACCGTGGGCAACCCCTCACGGTTCTTTTCGTACCGGCGCGACGGGGCCGGCAGCGGGCGCTTCGCCGCCCTGGTCTGGCGCGTCTGACGCCGGGGCCCCGGCCGCTGCCCGGGCGTCCGCCTGGGCCTTCGCTTCGCGCGCCTTCGCGGCGCGCCGGCGCGCGGGCGTGGCCAGCAGGTACACCACCAGCGCCACCGGCAGCAGTCCGTAGAGCAGGAAGGTGAAGATGGCGCCCAGCACGGTGCCGTTGCTGGCCGTGGCCTCGGCCACGGCCATCATCACGGCCACGTACAGCCAGGCGATCACGACGAGATGGATGAACACGGTTTCAGCTCGGGCGGCACGCCACCGCTGTGGGGCATGCCAAAAAGTGCCTTGGAAATGCAGGATACTCAATCACGCGCCACGCTTCGCAGTGGCCGTATCCACCAGGCGAGGAAAGCAGGAGACACCATGAATCAGGACCAGGCCATGGCAAGCGAGATGATGGGCTCGTTCCAGAAGGCGCTGAACGAGGGTTGGCAGAAGGCGCTCTCGTCCTTCGGCGAACTCGGCCAGGGCGGTGCCTTCGGCGGTGGCGCGCAGTGGAACCTGCCGAGCTTCCAGTTCGCGCCCGACAAGCTGCTCGGCATCCAGCGCGAGTACGTCGAGGAAGCCGGCGCCCTGTGGCGCCAGGGCCTCATGGTGCAGCCCGAGGGCGACAAGCGCTTCGCGGCGGAGCCCTGGCACAAGAACCCCATGGCCGCGTTCTCGGCGGCGGTCTACCTGCTCAACGCACGCACGCTGATGTCGATGGCCGAGGCCGTCGATGCCGACGCGAAGACCAAGGCCCGCCTGCGCTTCGCGGTCGAGCAGTGGATGGCGGCTTCGGCCCCCAGCAACTACATGGCCTTCAACGCCGAGGCCCAGCAGCAGGCGCTGAAGACCCAGGGCGAGAGCATCGCCAAGGGCATCCGCAACCTGGTCAACGACATCCAGCAGGGCCACGTCAGCATGACGGACGAGAGCGCCTTCGAGGTCGGCCGCAACGTGGCGACCACCGAGGGTGCGGTGGTGTACGAGAACGAGCTCTTCCAGCTGCTCGAGTACAAGCCCCTCACGCCCAAGGTGCACGAGCGTCCGCTGCTCTTGGTGCCGCCGTGCATCAACAAGTTCTACATCCTCGACCTGCAGCCCGAGAACTCGCTGATCCGACACGCGGTCACGCAGGGCCACCGCACCTTCGTCGTCAGCTGGCGCAACCCCGACGAGTCGATGGGCCAGGTCACCTGGGACGACTACATCGAGAAGGGCGCGATCCAGGCCATCCAGGCGGTGCGCGAGATCACCGGCCAGGACAAGAAGGGCGGCCAGATCAACACGCTGGGCTTCTGCGTGGGCGGCACCATCCTCGGCACGGCGCTGGCCGTGCTGGCGGCGCGCGGCGAACAGCCGGCCGCGTCGGTCACCTTCCTCACAACGCTGCTGCGCTTCCAGGACACCGGCATCCTCGACATCTTCATCGACGAGAACTTCGTGCGCTTTCGCGAGATGCAGATGGGCCGCGGCGGCCTGCTGCCCGGCGGCGACCTGGCCTCGACCTTCAGCTTCCTGCGGCCCAACGACCTGGTGTGGAACTACGTCGTGGGCAACTACCTCAAGGGCGAGACGCCGCCGCCCTTCGACCTGCTCTACTGGAACAGCGACGCGACCAACCTGCCGGGGCCGATGTACTGCTGGTACCTGCGCAACACCTACCTCGAGGACAAGCTGGCCGACAAGGACGGCGTCACCGTCTGCGGCGAGAAGATCGACCTGCGCGCCATCCAGGCGCCCGTCTACATCTACGGGTCGCGCGAGGACCACATCGTGCCCATCGGCGGCGCCTACGCCTCCACCCAGATCCTGACCGGCAAGAAGCGCTTCGTCATGGGCGCGTCGGGCCACATCGCTGGCGTGATCAACCCGCCCGCCAAGAAGAAGCGCAGCTTCTGGACCCGCGAGGACGGCAAGCTCCCCGCGACCCACGCCCAATGGCTCGAGGGCGCGACCGAGCACCCCGGCAGCTGGTGGACCGACTGGGACGCCTGGCTCAAGCCCCACGGCGGCAAACAGATCCCGGCCCCCAAGGCCTTCGGCAAGGGCACGGCCTACAAGGCCGTCGAACCCGCGCCCGGGCGCTACGTGAAGGCCAAGGCCTGAGCGCGCCGCCCCTCCCATCCACCCCCGCATCCACGTTCGCAATCATCCGGAGAGGACCATCATGGAAGACATCGTCATCGTTTCGGCCGCCCGCACCGCCGTCGGCAAGTTCGGCGGCTCGCTGGCCAAGGTCGCGGCCACCGAGCTGGGCAGCATCGCCATCAAGGCGGCACTGGAGCGCGCCAAGCTCAACGGCGAGCAGGTGGGCGAAGTGATCATGGGCCAGGTGCTGGCGGCGGGCGCCGGCCAGAACCCCGCGCGCCAGGCCCTGCTCAAGGCCGGCCTGCCCAAGGCCGTGCCGGGCCTGACCATCAATGCCGTGTGCGGCTCGGGCCTGAAGGCCGTGATGCTCGCGCACCAGGCCGTGGTGACCGGCGACAGCGAGATCGTCGTGGCCGGTGGCCAGGAGAACATGAGCGCCAGCCCGCACGTGCTGCTCAACAGCCGCGACGGCCAGCGCATGGGCGACTGGAAGATGGTCGATTCCATGATCGTCGACGGCCTGTGGGACGTCTACAACCAGTACCACATGGGCATCACGGCCGAGAACGTGGCCAAGCAGGAAGGCATCACGCGCGAACAGCAGGATGTGCTCGCGCTGACCAGCCAGCAGCGCGCCGCCGCCGCGCAGGCGGCCGGCAAGTTCAAGGACGAGATCACCGCCGTCACGATCCCCCAGCGCAAGGGCGATCCGATCGTGTTCGACACCGATGAATTCATCAACAAGAAGACCAACGCCGAGGCCCTCGCGGGCCTGAAGCCGGCCTTCGACAAGGCGGGCTCGGTCACGGCCGGCAATGCATCCGGCCTGAACGACGGCGCCGCCGCCGTGGTGGTGATGAGCGCCAAGAAGGCCGCGGCCCTGGGCCTCACGCCGCTGGCGCGCATCGTCAGCTACGCCACCGTCGGCCTCGACCCGGCCACCATGGGCCTGGGCCCGGTGGGTGCCACGCAGAAGGCGCTGCAGCGCGCCGGCTGGAAGGTGGGCGACGTCGACCTGTTCGAGTTGAACGAGGCCTTCGCCGCGCAGGCCTGCGCCGTGAACAAGCTGCTGGGGGCCGATCCGGCCAAGGTCAACGTCAACGGCGGTGCCATCGCCATCGGCCACCCGATCGGAGCCTCCGGCTGCCGCATCCTGGTCACGCTGCTGCACGAGATGCAGCGCAGCGGCGCCAAGAAGGGCGTGGCCGGCCTGTGCATCGGCGGCGGCATGGGCGTGGCGCTGGCGGTCGAGCGCTGAGCGTTCTGGCCGGGCGGCGACGCCTGGCCGCTCACTGGCAGGGCCGCGTGACGCGCGGCCCTTTTTATTGGGGACGATGCAGGACTACTTCGCACTGCAGCTGACGGTTGCCGCGCACTACGCAGCGATCGCCGCCGTGCCGATGGACGTGGCGGTCGCTCGCTGTACCAACCTGCGGCGGCGCTTCAAGCTGGCTGCGCCCGACGGCGAGCCGCGATGGGCCGAGTTCCTGGCCGAGGTCCGCGCATCGCAGGGCAGCGAGCAGGACCTGCTGCCCCTGTGCATGCGCTACTTCGAGGCGGGCCGCGCAGAAGCCGGGTCGAGCGCCTTCGGCCCTTTCTCCTTCGATCCGCCCGGGCCGGATGGCGCCCTGCGCCTGCACTTCATGCCTCTGGAGCGATCTGCTGCGTCGCCGCTGGCGCCCGCCAGCGTCGATGAGCGGCTCGAGGAGTTGCGGGCGCTGTTCGATGCGGTGCGAGGCAAGCACGGCGGGGCGAGGTCGGTGAGAGGCTGTTCGTGGCTCTATCACCTGCCTGCATACCTTCGCCTGTTTCCACCGGCCTACCGGCGTTCGATTCGCACGCCGGCCATCGCGCCGCACCTCACCGGCAGCTCCGTCTGGGGGCAGGTCCTCGACTGGCGGCAGCGGGTCAAGCCGGCCATGCGCGAGGCCGTGCTCTCACGCCTGCCGGCGATGGAGGTGGCAGCGCCATGGCGCATCTTTGCGCTGCAGCCGCTCGCGGCCGAGTGTCCGATCGCCGAGTTCGATGCATGGCTGCAGCGGCCCCGGTGATGCACGGGCTCAGCGGCTCGTGGAGCGGGATGTCAGCTCCTGCGCCAGCCGCCGCAGCGCCGCCTCGGCCGAGTCCTCCAGCGGCGTGGAACGCGTGAGCATCAGGTTCAGCCGCTGCCCGAGTCCTTCGACCATCGCGCCGTTGCCCGCTTCGCGCAACTGGCCGTCGGCGCTACGGGTGCAGGGCAGGGCGGCGCCGACGCGATCCGCATAGCTGCCGGGCGCCACGCCGTAGCCCACCACCGGCTTGCCCAGCGCGACCGCATAGCCCACCTCGAACACGGTGCCCGAGTCCGGCTCCAGCCCGCGGAAGGCGCACAGGTTGGCGATGACGCCGTCGCAGGCGTGGATGAGGCGCACGTTGCCCTCGTAGATGCGCTGCGCCAGTTCGTCGTCGGTGGCGCCCTGCGGGCCGGACTCGGCGAGGCCGCCGTCGGAGGGTTCGACGCCCTCGAGGCCCAGCCGCGCGCATGACGCGCGCAGGCGCTCGAAGATGTCGCGGCTGTCGGGGAAAAACACGTCCGGCCCGGCCAGGTAGACGCGGGGGCGTGCGGTGTTCGCATTCATCGCCGCCATTCTCGGCCAAGGCGCGGCCGCTGCCGCGCGCCCATAAGCGATCGTGATGGCCACTGCAGGAGCTTCGATGCCCGCAGCGTCGAGGCCGACCTAGCATGAGCGCATGCCCTCCAGCGCCCGCGCCTTCGACCCTTTGCCTTCGGCCGTCGGTGAGGCGCACGCCCCCGTCGGCGTGCTGGGCGGCATGGGACCGTTGGCCACGGTCGACTTCATGCACAAGCTGCTGGACGCCACGCCGGCACGGTGCGACCAGGACCACCTGCCGCTGCTGGTCAGTTCCATCCCCCAGGTGCCCGACCGCACCGCCGCCTACCGCGGCGAGGGCGCGTCGCCGCTGCCGGCCCTGATCGCCAGCGGCCGGCGCCTGGTGGACGGCGGCGCTGCGCTGGTCGTGATGCCGTGCAACACCGCGCACCTGTGGTTCGAGCCGCTGCAGGCGGCATTGGGGGTGCCGATGCTGCACCTGGTCGATGCCGCACTGGCCGAGGCGGCCGAGGTGGTGGGCGATGCGCCGCTGGGGCTGCTGGCCACAGAGGCGACGCTGGCGTCGGGCCTGTACACCGCGCGCGCGCCTCGGATCGACTGGCGCCTGCCCACCTCGGCGGAGGTCGGCGCGGGCATCACGCCAGGCGTCACCGCCATCAAGGCTGGCGACTTGGCCACGGGGCGCGCCCGACTGAGCGCTGTCGCACGCGCGCTGGTCCGGCGTGGCGCCCGGGCGCTGGTGCTGGGCTGCACCGAGATCCCGCTGGTGCTCGATGCCGCGTCCACCCCGGTCCCGGTGATCGACGCCACCGCGGCGCTCGCACGACGCACCGTGGCCTGGGCGGCGGCCCGCGTCCGTGAGGGGCGGGACGAACGTCTTTGCGCGCGCTGATCGGCGGCCGCAGGTCGACAATGCGCGGCGGGCATCGCCGTGGGTTTCGGCGCTGCAGGCATGGCAGCCAACGAAGGAGAGCGGCGATGACGGACAGGATGGCGCTGGTGCTGGGGGCTTCCGGATCGGTCGGGCAGGCGCTCGTCGAAGAACTCGTTCGCAGCCGAGCCTTCGCGCGCATCGTCGCCGTCGTGCGCCGGTCACCTGAACCGGCGTGGGGTGCGCCCGTCGTTCCCTGCCTGGTGCCCGACATGCGCCCCGATCGGCTTGCGCAGGCCGTCGAGCAGGCCGCGCAGGTCTGGCATGGCGAGGTCACGGGCTTCAGCGTGCTGGGCGTGGGCGCGGGCACCGCGCGGATGACCATCGACGAACACCGCGCCGTCGATGTGGAACTCAACGCAGCCTTCGCGCGCGGCCTGCAGGCCTCGGGCAAGGTCCGCCACCTGGCGTTCATGTCGGCCATCGGCGCGGACGCCACCGCCCGCGCCACGGGCTCCGGGGCCGCAGGCATGCCGCGCTATGCGCGCGTCAAGGGCGAGGCCGAGGCGGCCGTCATGCGCGAGGGGCCGCCCGTCGTGAGCATCTTCAGGCCCGCGATGATCCTGGGATCGCGCCACACGCCGGCGCTGCTCGCGGCGCTGCTGCCCGTGTTCGCGCCGCTGACGCCTGCGCGCTTTCGCTCCATCCGCACCCGCGAGATTGCCCAGGCCATGGTGGCGGCGGCGCTGCAGCCCCCGGCGCGCAGTGCGGTCTACAGCTACCCCGAGATGATGCGGCTGATTGCGGGCGGCTGATCGCGCTGCGAGGCGCTCAGACCGGCCGGCCGTCCGCATCGGCCGCCACCGCCTTCAACGCCTTGATGAAATCCGCCACCGGCCGCGGCGAGCGCGTGCCCTGCGGAAGCAGGGCCCGGACCTCCACGGCGATTTCGGGCAGCAGGGTGCGCACGTGCAGCGCCGCATCGTGCCGCGCCTGCGCGGTGAAGGAGTCGACGATCGCCGGTCCGAAGCCCTGCTCGGCCAGCACCAGCGCGATGTGGTGCGTCTGCACGGTGATGCCGCCCGTGGGCGCGACCCCCAGGCGCGTCCACTGCTCGGCCAGCATGGTGCCGATGGGGTCGCGCTCGTCGATGCGGATGATGGGGCTGCGCAGCACCTCGTCCAGCGCCACCGTGGTGCGCCGGTCGGTGCCGCGTGCCTCGACGCGGGACACGCACACCAGGCGGCCCTGGGCGATCGGCTCCTCGTGCAGCGCCGGATGCGGCGTGCTGCCGTAGACGATGCCGATGTCGCCCTCGTGCAGTGCCATCGCCTGTGCGATCTCGCGCGAGTGCAGGGTGCGGATCGTCACCGGCATGTCCGGGTGCTTCAGGCGAAAGCGACGCAGCGCGTCGGGCAGCGCGCGCACGGCCAGCGAGGGCACGATCAGGATGCGCAGCGGCCGGTCCTCGTCGCGGCCCAGCGCGCTGGCCAGGCGCCGCACGCGCTCGAGCTGGCCCATCAGCGGCTGCACCTCGGCGTACAGGGCGACCGCCTCGTGCGTGGGCACGAGCCGGTTGCGCTCGCGGGTGAAGAGCGCGTAGCCCAGCTGCAGTTCGGCATGCTGCAGCGTCTGGGTGGCGGCGGGCTGCGTCACGTGCAGCAGGCGCGCCGCGGCGCTCACGCTGCCGGTGAGCATGATGGCGTGGAAGACCTCGAGGTGCTTGAGCTTCATGGCCCGCGCAGTGTGCACGAGGGCCCGGCCGCGAGGGCGATCAGCCCAGCTCGACGACGACCGGCTGGTGGTCCGAGGCCTGCGTGCGCACGTCGACCTCCATGCGGCGAAGCCGCGGCACGAGGGTGTCGCTGACAAAGACGAAATCGCAGGCGATCGGCTCGGGTCCATAGCGGCGATCGAACAGGCGGAAGGTCGGCGCGTGCGCGGCCTCACCGCGCAGCACGCGCCAGGCGTCGTGCAACCGCAGGCCGGTTGCTATCGAATTGATAGCGGACTGCGCAGGCGCGGCGGGCGCTGCTGGCGCTTTTTCTTCAAGATCGTCGGCGGCCTGGAGCAGCGCGTACTCCGGCGCATCCGTGCCCAGGTTGAAGTCGCCGCACAGGATCGCATGCGGCGTGTGCGGCTTGTCCTGGAAGGGCGAGCGGCTGTGGTCCGCGGCCGGCGGTGCGGCGGCGTGGGCGCTGGCCTGGCGATGAAGCGCGCGCAGGGCCTGCGCCTGCGCCATGCGCTGCACGGCGGAGTAGTACTCCAGGTGCGTGGTCATCACGCGCACGGCGCCGAGCGTCGGCGACTGCAGGGTGACGACGCTGCACATGCGCGGCATCGATCGCACGCCCGCGTCGGCCGGCCAGGGCAGCGCATGGTGCTCCACGCGCAGCACCGGCAGCCGTGTGGCGATGAGGTTGCCGAAGCGCTGGCGGCGTCCGTCGGCGGTGAACTCGTCGACCGCGGCACCGAAGAAGAGCTGGAAGCCGGGCAGCAGCGCCTGCAGCTGCGCCGGCTGGTCGCCGGGCGCACCGGGCATGTGGTCGTAGCCCTGCGCGATCTCCTGCAGGCACAGCACGTCGAAATCGGCCATCGCACGCGCGCCGTCGACGATGCGCTGCGGGCTCACGGTGCCGTCGAGGCCGCAGCACCACTGGGTGTTCCAGGTCACGAGCTTCACTTGATCCCCGCGCGCATGAAGGACTGGACGAACTGCCGCTGGAACAGCAGGAAGGCGATCAGCAGCGGCGCCGCCGTCATCAGCGTGGCGGCGGTGATGACGGACCAGTCCACGCCCTGGTCGACCGACGAGAACACCTGCAGGCCCACCGTGAGCGTGCGCGCCTGCGGGCTGTTGGTGACGACCAGCGGCCAGAGGAAGTTGTTCCAGTGGTAGCTCACCGACACCAGCGCGAAGGCGGTGTAGACCGGCCGCGCCAGCGGCACGTACACGCGCCACAGCGTCTGCAGCGCACCGGCCCCTTCGACGCGCGCGGCCTCGTCCAGCTCCTTGGGAATGCCCATGAAGGTCTGGCGCAGCAGGAAGATGGCGAGCGCCGAGCCGAAGTAGGGCAGCCCGATCGCCAGCAGCTGGTCGACCAGGCCCAGGCGCACCATGGTCTTGTAGTTCTCGACCACCAGCATGTCGGGCATGACCACCAGCTGCACCAGCACCAGCGAGAAGGCGATGTCGCGGCCGCGGAAGCTGGCGCGCGCGAAGGCGTAGGCCGCGAGCGTGGCCAGCACGAGTTGCGCCGCGAGTGTCATGAGCACCACCAGCGCGGTGTTGAGGAAGTAGCGCGCGAAGGGGGCCGCCTCCCAGGCGCGGCGGAAGTTGTCGAGCGTGAGCGGCGCCGTCAACGAGAAGCGCGTCGAGTACTCGGCCGGATGGAAGGCGGTCCATACCGCGTACCCCAGCGGCAGGATCCACAGCAGCGCCAGCATCCACGCGGCGAGGGTGTCGAGCCAGGTCGGCCCGTTCCAGGCGGTGCCTGCGGTGGCGCTCATCGGTAGTGCACCCGGCGGTCGAGCGCGAAGAACTGGAACAGCGCGATGCCCACCAGCACGACGATGAGCACCACGGTCAGCGCGGCGGCGTAGCCGGTGTCCCAGAAGCTGAAGCCCACCTCGTACAGGTGGTACAGCAGCAGGGTGGAGGCGTTGTCCGGCCCGCCGCGGGTCAGGACGAACAGGTGGTCGACCATGCGGAAGGCGTTGATGAAGGCATTGACCAGCACGAAGAGCGTGGTGGGCATGAGCAGCGGCCACTGCACGCGGCGGAAGAAGTACCAGCGGGAAGCGCCCTCGATGGCCGCGGCTTCGCGCAGGCTGGGATTCAGCGTCTGCAGCGCGGCGAGGTAGAAGATCATGAAGAAGCCGGCTTCCTTCCAGATCGCCACCACGGTCACCGCGCCCAGCGCCGTCGAGGGGCTGCCCAGCCAGTTGTGCGAGGGCAGGCCCAGGGCACCGGTGATCTGCTCCAGCAGGCCGTACTGCGGCGTGTAGAAGAACAGCCAGATGTTGGCCACCGCGATCATCGGCAGCACCGTGGGCGTGAAGTAGGCCATGCGCAGGAAGGCGCGGCCGGCGAGGCGTTCGTTGACCCACAGCGCCATCGCCAGTGCGAGGCCGATCGAGCAGGGAATGGTGGCGGCGGCGAAGAGCAGGTTGTTGCGCACCGCCTTCCAGAACACCGGGTCCTCGGCCATGACCTGGTAGTTCTCCACGCCCACCCACACCGAAGGGCGGCCGGACTTGGGCGTGGAGAAGAAGCTGTCGACCAGGGTGGCCACCGCCGGCCAGTGCGTGAAGCCGACGAGCAGCACCAGCGCCGGCAGAAGCATCAGCCAGGCGTGGATGGGGCGCAGGGGACTGCCTGAATTCATGGTTCGCTCCCTCTCGGTTCAGGAGAGGGAGCCATGCCCATTACTTGTATCCGCGCAGGATGCGGTTGGCCTCCGCCTGCGCGTCCTTCATCGCCTGCCCGGCCGGCTTGGCGCCGGTCAGTGCGGCCTGCAGGCCGTCGTTGAGCGCCTTGGTCACGCGCTGGTTGTCGTGCGTGGAGAACTCGGCCACCGACACCGGCAGCTGATCGCGCGCGACCACCGCGGGCGGGAAGTCGGCCGCGTACTTCTTCAGCGCCGACGTGTCGTAGGCCGCGGCCGAGGTGGCGACGTAGCCGGTGTCGATGCTCCACTGGGCCGCACGCTCGGGCTGCGTGATCCACTGGACGAACTTGAACGCCGCTTCCTGCTGTGCCGGCGTGCTCTTCTTGAAGATGTAGAAGTTGCCGCCGCCGGTGGGCGAGCCCTTGCGCTTGTTGCCGGGGATCATGCCGACGCCGAAATCGAACTTCGCGTTGGCCTTGATGTTGGTCAGGTTGCCGGTGGTGGTGTAGATGATGGCCGCCTTCTTCTCGAAGAAGTCCTTGGGCGTGGTGCCCCATTCGACGACGCCCGGCGGGTGCACGCCGGCCTTGCCGAGGTCGACCCAGAACTGCAGTGCCTCCACCACCTTCGGGTCGTCGAACTTCACCTGCGTGCCGGCTTCGTTGGCCAGGATGGCGTCGTTGGGCGTGGTCAGGGTCTGGAACAGCCAGTACGGGAAGCCGCTGGACGGGATCTGCACGCCGTACTGCGTGGTCTTGCCGCTGGCGTCCTTCTTCGTCAGCTTGCCCGCCATCTCCTTGAGTTCGGCCCAACTGGCCGGCGGCTTGTTGGGGTCGAGCCCCGCTTCCTTGAAGAGCTCCTTGTTCCAGTACATGACCACCGTGGAACGCTGGAAGGGGATGCCCCAGGTCTTGCCGCCGGTGCGGCTGTTCATCATGAAGGCCGGGTAGAAGCCGGCCAGCCAGGCCCTGTCCTGCGGCGTCTTCACGAAATTGTCGAAGGGCACCACGGCGTCCTCGTCGATCAGCGTGAACATGTCGGTGGACAGCAGCACCGAGGTGACCGGCGGCGTGCCGGACTTGTGCGCCGTCAGCGCCTTGACGATGGTCTCCTGGTAGGTCCCCGCGTAGATGGGCGAGACCTTGATGCCGGGGTTCTCCTTCATGAAGCCCTCGGCGAAGCCGTCGATGATCTTCGCGATCGGGCCGCCGACCGCCACCGGGTAGTAGAAGGAGATCTCGGTCGGCGCCTGCGCCTGCGCCTCTGAAAGAAAAGTGCCCGCAGCGCCCGTCAACAGGGCGCTGCCAGCTACGAAATTGATAGCAATGGACTTCAGGAAGGTGCGTGATCGCATGGGGTTCTTCTCCGGGTGGATCAGGGGGAGGGGAGTCGGTGGCCCTCGGCGTCGAAGGCGTGGGTGTCCTCGGCGGGCCAGCGCAGGTGCACGGTGTCGCCTGCCTGCGCGACATGGCGGCCCTCGGTGCGCACGAGCAGCGCTTCGCGGCCCACGGCACAGCGCAGCACCAGGTCGGCGCCCAGGTACTCGGTCGACTGCACCACGGCGGGCATGCCGTCGGCGGCCAGCGTGATCGCCTCGGGCCGCACGCCCAGGGTGGCGCCGGCCAGGCCGGTGTCCACATCGCTGCCGGCGATGCGCCCACCCTCGAGCGCCACCAGGTTCATCGGCGGCGTGCCGATGAAGCGTGCGGCGAAGGTGGTGGCGGGCCGCGCATAGAGCTCGCGCGGCGCGCCGGCCTGCTCCACACGGCCCTGGTTCAGCAGCACCACCTGGTCGGCCATGCTCATCGCCTCGGCCTGGTCGTGGGTGACGTAGACGACGGTCAGGCCCAACTGGCGCTGCAGTTCGCGCAGCTCGCGCCGCATCTCCTGGCGCAGCTGCGCGTCGAGGTTGGACAGCGGCTCGTCCATCAGGCAGACCTTGGCCTGGGCCACCAGCGCGCGGCCCAGCGCCACGCGCTGTTGCTGGCCGCCCGAGAGCTGCGCGGGCTTGCGCTCCAGCAGGGCGCCCAGCCCCAGCAGCTCGGCCGCCTGCGCGAGCCGGCGCGCGCGCTCGGCAGCCGGCACCTTGCGCACCGCCAGGCCGAAGCCGATGTTGTCGGCCACGGACAGGTGCGGGAACAGTGCGTAGTTCTGGAACACCATCGCGATGCCGCGCTGCGCCGGCGGCAGGCCGCCCACGTCGCGGCCGTCGATCAGCACCCGGCCGGCCGTCGCCTGCTCCAGGCCCGCGACGATGCGCAGCGTCGTCGACTTGCCGCAGCCCGACGGGCCGAGCAGCACGCAGAAACTGGCGGGTTCGATGCGAAGGCGGACCGCGTGCAGCGCGGTGGCGTCGCCCCAGGACTTGGCGACGTCGATCAGCTCGATGGCAGACATCCGGTCGAGTCTAGGAAGCGAATGTGACAGTTTGTCCCCGGTCCAACCCGCACGCGAGTACCTCCTGTCACAAGACGGCTCGGTGCACTGCCCAAGATGGCTGACCGCGCGCCGGACCTCCTGCAAACCTCAGTGTTTTCCTGAGCCGGACGCGTGGAAAAATGTCGCTAAAGTGACCGAGCCCGGCCAGCGGGTCCGGGCCTCAATCAAGGAAATATTCATGAGCAAGAAAGTCGCATATGTCACCGGTGGCATGGGGGGCATCGGAACCGCCATCTGCCAGCGCCTCCACAAGGACGGCTTCACGGTGATCGCGGGCTGCGGACCCACGCGGGACTATGGCAAATGGCTCGCCGAGCAGAAGGAACTGGGCTACACCTTCCACGCCTCGGTCGGCAACGTCGGCGCCTGGGATTCGACGGTCGAGGCTTTCGGCAAGGCGAAGGCCGAACACGGCAGCATCGACGTGCTGGTGAACAACGCCGGCATCACGCGCGACCGCATGTTCGTGAAGATGACGCCCGACGACTGGAATGCCGTGATCGAGACCAACCTCAACAGCATGTTCAACGTCACCAAGCAGGTGGTCGGCGACATGGTCGAGAAGGGCTGGGGCCGCATCATCAACATCAGCTCGGTCAATGGCGCCAAGGGCCAGGCCGGCCAGACCAACTACTCGGCCGCCAAGGCCGGCATGCACGGTTTCACGATGGCGCTGGCGCAGGAACTGGCCGCCAAGGGGGTGACCGTGAACACGGTGAGTCCCGGCTACATCGGCACCGACATGGTCAGGGCGATCCGCCAGGAAGTGCTGGACAAGATCGTTGGCACCATCCCGGTGAAGCGCCTGGGCGATCCGTCCGAGATCGCGTCGATCATCTCGTGGCTGGCCTCCGACGAAGGCGGCTACTCCACGGGCGCCGACTTCCCGGTCAACGGCGGCCTGCACATGCACTGATGCGCGGACCTTCGGCCGACCCGGCCGAGCGCTTGCAAAGCCCGCCTCCGGCGGGCTTTGTCGTTGTTGCAACCCGTTGCGATTGGATGTGGATTCCCACATTTCGAGGCTGGTAGCGCGGCGCTAGAGTGCCGGCGTCACACCCAAGTCCTATTCCAACAGGAGACAGCCCATGTCCGAACCCGCCGGCGCACGCACCAAGCAGCCGCTGTACCGCTCCCTGTACGTCCAGGTGATCTTCGCCGTCATCGTGGGCGTGC
>JAVHYA010000101.1 GCA_031119395.1 Pseudomonadota bacterium | reverse complement strand
CCGGGCTGGGCCGAGGCCGCCATGCCTCGGTCCTCGTCGTCATGCCGCTGCCTGGTGCTCGACCTCCTGCGCGATGCGCACCTCCCTGGTGGCGGGGTCGTACGACAGCATGGCATCGGAGCCCGGCTGCAGGTCGCCCTTGAGGAGGGCGGTGGCAAGCCTGGATTCGACTTCGCTGCGCACCTTGCGCTTGAGCATTCGCGCGCCGAACTCCGGGTCGTAGCCGACCTCGGCCAGGTGGTCGACCACCGACTTGTCGAATTTCAGCTGCAGATCCTGCTGCTGCGCCGTGCGTGCGACCCGCTGCAGCTGGAGTTCCACGATGGCACGGATCTGCTCGCGGCCCAGCGCGTGGAACACGACGACCTCGTCGACCCGGTTGAGAAATTCGGGGCGGAAATGGTGCCGCAGCAGGTCCATCAGGCGGTCGCGCAGCGCGGGGTACTCGAGCATGTCGCGGTCCTTGGCCGTCAGATTGCGCTGGATCACGTCGGAGCCCAGATTGCTGGTGGCGATGATGACGGTGTTCGTGAAATCGACCACGCGGCCCTTGCCGTCGGTGAGCCGGCCTTCGTCGAACAGTTGCAGCAGGATGTTGTGCACTTCGCTGTGCGCTTTCTCGATCTCGTCCAGCAGCACGACGCAGTAGGGCCGCCGTCGCACGCGTTCGGTGAGTTGCCCGCCTTCCTCGTAGCCCACATAGCCGGGTGGCGCGCCCACCAGCCGAGCCACGGTGTGGCGCTCGGCGTACTCGCTCATGTCGATGCGCACCATTGCCTCCTCGCTGCCGAACACCGTGGCCGCGAGTGCCTTCGCGAGTTCGGTCTTGCCCACCCCCGTGGGGCCGAGGAAGAGGAAGGTGGCGGTCGGCTTGCCGGGTTCCTTGAGCCCGGCGCGGGCCAGCCGCACCGCCTCGGCGACCGCGTGCACGGCTTCCTCCTGGCCGACCACGCGCTCGCGCAGCCGGTCTTCCAGGCGCAGCAGCTTCTCGCGGTCTTCGGTGGTCAGTTCGGACACCGGGATGCCGCTGAGCGACGCCACGATCTCGGCCACGTCCTGCGCCGTCACGACCTCCGAGCTCGTGCCCCGGCGCTTCTTCCACTTGGAGGTCTCGTCGTCGAGCCGCTTCTGCTCCGCCTTGGCGCGGCCCTCGAGTTCCTTGGCCTTGTCGTACTGGCGTGCGGCGCCGGCCGCGTCCTGCTCCTGGCGCAGCCGGCGGATCGCCTCCTCGACGTCGTGCAGGGCCTTCGGGCGCGAGCTGGCGCGGATGCGCACGCGCGCCGCGGCCTGGTCGACGAGGTCGATGGCCTTGTCGGGCATGAAGCGCTGGGTGATGTAGCGGTCGGCCAGCTTCGCCGCGGCCGAGATCGCCTCTTCGTTGATCTTGACCTTGTGGTGGGCCTCGAAGCGGTCGCGCAGGCCGCGCAGGATCTCCACGGTCTCGTCCACGCTCGGCTCGGGCACCGTCACGGGCTGGAACCGGCGCTCCAGCGCGGCGTCCTTCTCGATGTACTTCTGGTATTCGTTGAGCGTCGTCGCCCCGATCAGGTGCAGCTCGCCGCGCGCCAGCGCCGGCTTGAACGTGTTGGCGATGTCCAGGCCGCCCTCGCCGCCGCCCTGGCCGGCGCCGACGATGGTGTGCAGCTCGTCGATGAACAGGATCAGGTCGTTCTGGTTGGCGATCACCTCGTCGAGCATCTGCTTGACGCGCTCCTCGAACTCGCCGCGGTACTTGGAGCCGGCGACCATGCTGTTGATGTTCAGCTCCACCAGGCGTTTGCCACGCAGCACCTCGGGAACCTGCTCGTTGACGATGCGCTGCGCCAGGCCCTCGACGATGGCGGTCTTGCCCACGCCGGGTTCTCCGATCAGCACCGGATTGTTCTTCTTGCGCCGCGCCAGCACCTCGATCGTCGTCTCGATCTCCTTGGCCCGACCGATGACGGGGTCCAGCTTGCCCTGGCGTGCAAGCTCCGTCAGGTCGCGCGCATGCTTGTCCAGGTGGGGGGTTGCGCTGCGCTTTTGCACCTTTCCCTCCTCGGCGCCCCTGCCGACCACCTTCACCGTCTTCTGGCGCAGCGCCTCGCGCGTGAGGCCGAGCCTGCGCAGCGCATCGCCCGCGAAGCCGTCCTCCTCCTCGACGAGACCGATGAGCAGGTGCTCGGGCCCGACGTAGCTGTGGCCCAGTTCCCGCGAGGCGACCAGCGCGTTCTCGAGCGCGCTCTTCGCGCGCGGCGACACGCCGATGCGCGGTGTCTCGCCGTCGGCGGGCCGGTATTCGCCGCGCGGCGCGTTCTCGTCGATCTGCTGCTGGAGATCCGCTGCGTCCAGCTTGAGGTCGTGCAGGATCTCCTGCACCACCTCATGGTCGGCGAGGGCGTGCAGCAGGTGCTCGGTGTCCACTTCGTCCCGGCCGAACTCCAGCGCCTTCTCGGCCGCTGCCTGCAGTCGGTCCATCGCGGCCTGGTTCAGGAAGGACTGCAGGTCCACGGCTTCGCGCGAGCGCTGCCGGCGCTGCGGCAGGCGCCGCACCGTGCCGCCGGGCTGGTCGAACATGCCCGGCCAGGCGTCGCCGAAGAAGCGGTCGAAGAGGCCGCCACCGAACAGGGATTCCAGCGGCGAGGCGGACATGCGGTTCTGCCCCATCGCCTCGTTGTAGTGCTCGTCGCACAGCGCGATCTGCTCGGTGCGTCCGTTCTGCCTCATCGTGACTTGGGCGGTCGCCGGGCGACCGCAGATTCTGCATTGGGCCATGTGATGCTCCTGGGGCAAGTTCTTCGGCTCCGCTTCGGTGAGCCGCCTTCTCGTGGGTATGCTCGTCAGACTCCGACCGTGATGCGGTTGTCGACCGACACGACGCCGGGCGCCCTCCAGGCGGCGCGTTCGGCCTCCTGGCGCTCGACCCAGGCCCGCACCGTGCCCTTGAGCGTGACCTTGCCGTCGTTGACTTCGACGGAGATGTGTTCGGCGTCGGTCTGCGCAGTTCGCACCAGCGCCTGCTCCACCTGCTTCTTGATCTCGGCAGGCTGCATCTTCGACTTGACGTCGATCAGGTTGCTCACGCCCTTCACGCCGGGCAGGTTGCGCACGGCGCGTTCGGCCTCCTGCTTCTTGTAATGCCAGTCGACCGTGCCCCTCAGCGTGATCCAGCCCTTCGAGACGGTGACATCGATGCGCTCCGGCACCAGGAGCGCATCCCATTCCAGGGCGCGGGCCGCGGCCGCGGCGATCTCGGTGTCCGGGCGCTCGCCGCCCGTGCCCAACCGGACCTCGATGTCGTTGGCGACCGCCTTCACGCCGCGCACCCGATGCGCAGCGTCCTCGGCGGCCCACCGCTTGGTGTACGAGTCGACCCAGCCGGTCAGCGTCACAACGCCGTCCTTGACGGCCACGCCGATCTCCGGGGCCTGCACGCGTGGCTCCCACTTGAGTTCGGCCAGCACTTCGGTCTGGATGTCGGCATCGGAGCGCAGTGTGGTGGCGATGGTCATGGAGATTCCCCTTTCAATGCCCGCTCGAGGTGGAGACGCAGCCGGCCGCGGCGGGCGGCTGCGGACGATGCGGGATTCATCGCTTGGAGGCTGGGGCCGAGGACTCTCCCGGTCCTGCAAGGGCCTGTGCAGACGGGCCACAGGACTGCGGGAGAAGGCGCGGCGCGCGTTCAGACGTACTCGAACTTCGGCAGCGCCTTCAACTCCTCCTTGCTGGCCTTGGGCAGAACGGCCTTGGGCGCGATGGAGGTGAACTGCTTCACCGGAATCGCCACGAGGTGCTTGCCGAGGCCGAGGAAGCCACCCACGTTCACGATGGCGGTCGACAGGGTGCCGTCGGCCGAGACGACGAGGTCGTCGACCGTGCCGATCTTCTCGCCCTTGTCGTTGTAGACGGCTTGCTTGATCAGCTTCGTCGCACGGTAGCCGGTCGCAAGCAGTTGCGTCTGCGCCACCGTCACGCCGATGACGGCCTTCGCCGCCACGGGCGCCTCAGGCGCGGAGGCGGCCTGGCCGTGTGCGGGGCCGGCCGCCAGCAAGGCCAGGGTGGCGCAAGCGATGCCGGCGTGAATGAAGGTTTTCGGATTCATGGAACCACTCCTTGTCAGAGGTTGAGTGCGCTTCATCGGGCTTCGTCCCTTCCGGACGGTTGGCCGTCTTCAGCCATCGTCACGAGCCTAGTGGCCGCCCCGCCCAGCGTCTTGCCCATTCCTGCCCACCCGTGCCGCAAAGCTGCGCCCGGACGCAGCGTCGAGACCTTTCGCAGTCCCTGGGCAGCTTTCGCAGCTATCGGGAATACCTGCGCCGGCACGCTGCCTACGCTTGCGGGCATCGACCAGGAGAGAGCGCATGCTGACAGTCAATCCGCTGGCCCGCTTCGACGAGGCGCCCGGTTTTCGCCGCGTGTTCCGCGTGGGGCGCCTCACGCTCGGTGTGTTCTTTCCCATCGAAGCCTTCAAGGGCGACGAGCCGGCGATGCACGGCCAGGAGCGGCTGGCGCGGCGCGCCGAGGCCCTCGGCTACGCCGCGCTGTGGGTGCGCGATGTGCCGCTGCGCGATCCGAGCTTCGGTGACCTCGGCCAGATCCACGACCCGTGGGTGTATCTCGGCTGGATCGCGGCCCACACGCGCACGATCGCACTGGCCACCGGCTCCGTCGTGTTGCCGCTGCGGCACCCGCTGCACGTGGCCAAGGCCGCTGCGTCGATCGACCAGCTGTCGGGCGCGCGGCTCGTGCTGGGGGTCGCGTCGGGCGACCGCCCGGTGGAGTTCCCGGCCTTCGGCGTCGACATCGACCGGCGAGGGGCCCTGTTCCGCGAGTACTTCGACGTGATCCGCCGCGTGCTGGAGCGCGAGTACCCGACCGTCAAGTCGACGGCCGGCGTGCTCACCGGAACCGCCGATCTGGTGCCCAAGCCGCTCGGGCGCCTGCCGATGCTCGTCACCGGAAACAGCGGGCAGTCGCTGTCGTGGATCGCCGGGCATGCGGATGGCTGGATCACCTATCCCCGCGGCATCGATCGCCAGGCGGAAGCTGCGGCGCGATGGCGCAGCGAGGTCCACACCGCCAGCCCGGGGATCTTCAAGCCGTTCGTGCAATCGCTCTACGTCGACCTCGCCGACGATCCGGACCTGCCTGCCACCCCCATCCATCTCGGCTTCAGGGCAGGGCGGCACTTCCTGCTGCGCTTTCTCGACGCGCTGCGCGTCGTCGGCGTCAACCACGTCATCCTCAATCTCAAGTACGGCGCGAGGCCGGCCTCCGACGTGCTCGAGGAGATCGGCACCCAGGTGCTGCCGCCGCTGGCCGACATGCAGGGTGACAGGCCGGCCGGCGGCGAGCCGGAATCGAGCGATGCCGAGGTCGACGACACGCTCGCGCCGCAGCGTTGAGGCGGCCTGCCGGGACATGCGGATGGAGCGCACCTTCTCCCCAACGGGCACGGCGACCGGCCGTGGGACGGTGTGCGACCGCTGAGCCCCGACACCGACCCGATCGATGCGTCGATCGACGAAGCGCTGGTCGAGAGCTTTCCCGCCAGCGATCCGCCGGCGTGGACCCTGGGAGCGAACCCGCGCCGCGTCGAACCGGCCTCGACGCGCGCGCCCGTGCTCGTCAAGGTCTATGGCCGGCTCGGCAGCGCCTCGGCCTACGCGATCCGAGACTTCCTGCACCGCTGCGACGTGCCTTTCGAGTGGGTGCCGCTGGGCGGCGACCAGGATGCGCGCGAGCAGGCCGATGTCGGCCATCTGCACGACGACAGGCTGCCGGTGTGCGTCTTCCCCGACGGCGCGCGGATGGAGGCACCGACGATCCGCCAACTCATCGAGCGGCTCGGCTGGTTCAGGAATCCCTCGCGGGCCGAATACGACCTGGCGATCTATGGCGCCGGGCCGGCCGGGCTGAGTGCGGCCCTCTATGCCGGCGCGGACGGACTGTCCACGGTGCTGATCGAACGCTGGGCCGTCGGTGGGCAGGCCGGCAGCAGCTCACGGATCGAGAACTACCTCGGCTTTCCCGCCGGCATCAGCGGCATCGAACTCGCAGATCGGGCACGCGTGCAGGCCGAGAAGTTCGGCGTGGAGATCCTGCTCGCCCGCGAAGGCGTGAGTGCGCAACTCCAGCCGGGCAGGGGGGTCGGCGTGCTCGAAGACGGCACGAGGATCGTCGCGCGGGCATCGATCTGCGCGACGGGCGTGACGTACCGGTGCCTGGGCCTGCCCAACGAGCCGCAACTGCTCGGCGCGGGCCTGTACTACGGCGCGGGTGCGAGCGAGGCGCCATTGACCGCGGGTGAGCATGTGGTCGTCGTCGGCGGCGGCAATTCCGCGGGCCAGGCCGCGATGCATTTCGCGGCGCACGCGCGGCGGGTCAGCATGGTGGTTCGCGGCGATTCGCTCAAGAGCACCCTGTCGCACTATCTCGTCGAGCGCATCGCGACGACCCCCAACATCGAGGTGCACACGCACACGGAAGTCACGGCACTGCATGGCGAGCGGACCCTGCGCGAGATCACGCTGCGCCATGCCGTCACCGGCGCGCAGCGCCGCGTGCGAACACGCTGGCTGTTCGTCTGCATCGGTGGCGAGCCGCAGACCCAGTGGGCCGGCGCCGTCGGCATGGTGCGCGACGAGGCCGGCTACCTCGTCACCGGCCGCGACCTGCTGCGCGACGGCGCGCGGCCGGCAGGTTGGCCGCTGGACCGGGAACCCTACTTCCTCGAGACCAACATCCCCGGGGTATTCGCCGCCGGCGACGTGCGCCACGGCGCGGTCCGCCGATGTGCATCGGCGGTGGGCGAGGGTGCGATGGCCGTGGCCTTCGTGCATCGGGTGCTGGGCGAGTGCTGAGCCCGGTCGCACCGGCTGCGACGGCGTCGGACGGCGCGCACCTGGGCGCAGCGTGCGCTCATCCCTGCTCCAGCCGTGCCTGCTCCGCGGACGACACCCGGTCGTCGCGCTCGCGCAGCAGCCAGTACACGATGCCCAGCACCAGCGTCGCGAACGCCAGCGCGCCGACCTGCGCCGGTCCCGTGGCCGCCGTGTCGAGGATGACGAACTTGCGGCTGAGCGCCAGCAGAGCGATCAGGACCACCGTCTTCACCTGCACGATGCTGCCGTGGCGCATCGCCACACGCACGATGGAATGCTTGAACTCCATCGCGATCAGCAGGGTCATCACCATGCCGAACAGCCTCTGGAACACCTCGTGGTCCAGCGGGTCGAGCGCGCCGGTCAGGAGCAGCGGGACGAGGCGCACGAGCAGCTGGATCAGCGCCAGGGCGATCAGCATCGCGATGATCGCGGAGAGCAGGAAGGCGACGATGTGCTCGAAGCGCTCGTAGGCCGTCATCAGCGGCCAGTAGCGGCGCGTGTCCCTCATCATCATGGAGCCCTCCGTTCGAGTGCCGACGATTCTGCGCGTGCGCGACGCGCCGTGCCGCAGCGCAACGCGCCGACCGCAGGAGCGGAACATGAAGCGCAGGCAGTGGGAAGAGCGTCGTCGGTGCCCGTCGCCCGGCCAGCTCGTGGGCGCCTGCCGGACTGCCGTCGCCCATGACGGCAATCCGGCAGTGCGGCATGGCCGCGGCGCCCGCATGGCGCTGCACATGTCCGGTCCAAGCTGGCGTCCTCAAAGGCAAATCGCCCGGCGCGCGACGCCGGCCTTGCCGACCCGTCGCACCGGCACGGGTTATGCGCGTGTGAAGTCCTGGCCCGCCATTGCCTCGATGGTCGGCGCAGACCCCGCAGCCACAAGGTGACCGTGATGCTTGACGACGAGCCCGCCGGAGACAACGTTCCATCGACGGCGCAGGCGACGGCGGGATCGCAAGGCCCGCCCATGCGCATCGCCTACCTCGACGCCGCGGAAGTCGGCCATGCGCGCCGCAGCAACTCGGTCGACATCCTCGTCCCGACGGGCGCCGCCAACCTGCGCGCCACCTACCGCATCGGGCAGGGTCGTGAGCGGACCACGTTCGTGCGCGCGCCGCTGGTGTCGATCCTTCCGCCGGCGCTGCCGCATTCCCTGGTCGACCGCTCGGGCGCGAGCACGCTCATCCTCAGCATCTCCGCCGCGTTCTTCCATCAGGTGGCACGCACGCTCGGTGGCGAGGATGCGGCGCTCGTCGAGCCGCACGCGACCGTCGATCCATTGATCCGCGAAGTCGGCAACGCGGTCGAATGGGACTTCCGCATCCGGCGCCCGCCGGATGCGCGTTACCTGGAGTCCCTGGCCATGGTCCTGGCGGCGCACGTCGCGAGGAAGTATGTGACTGCAAAGAGCGCGAAAGCGCCACCGTGCGGCGGACTTCCGCCGCACAAGCTGCGCTGTGTCTACAACCACATCTGCGAGCACCTCGGCGGGCCGATCCGGGTCGATCAGCTGGCGGAGGCGGTGCATCTGAGCTCGTTTCATTTCGCCCGGATGTTCAAGCAATCGACCGGCCAATCGCCCCACGTGTACATCCTGATGCAGAGGATCGAGCGCGCGAAGGCGCTCCTGGCCGAGACCGACATCGCCCTCGTCGATGTGGCGGCCCACGTCGGCTTCCTGACCCAGGGCCATTTCACCGGCGTCTTCCACCGCTACGCCGGCTTCACGCCGAGGGCCTTCAGGCTTCATGCCCTGGAGAGGTCGGCATCGGGCGCGCCGATCGCCTGCGGTCCGGACGGGAGACCGTCGTGAACCACGCATCGACGGCGCGCCTGGCCGTTCGCCTCGACCCGCGCCTTCACACCGGCCCGGTGCTCGCCCTTGCGCGAGGCGGCGATCCGTCACCCGCGGTCTCGGATCTCCCGCAGCATCTGATCCGGCGGAACGTAGAACGGGTTCTGCTGCAGCGTCCTGCCCACGACAGCCCATGGATGGGTACGCAGGACGTCCACCACGACGCTCGCACTGAACTTGGACAGGTCGTAGGTGCAGACGACGAAGTCGTCGTACTGCGGCAGGATGCGGTTGAGCCGGGTCTCGTACTCGAGCAGGTCCTCGACGCCGGGCAGCCTCTCGAGGGCCCACTCCATGTTCGCCCACAGGCGCGTGAGGCCGAAGCCGCTGGCCTTGCTGTCTTCGAGCGCCTGCTGGATCAGCGCCAGCATGGCGTCCTGGTTGAAGCGCCCTCCGCGCAGGTAGGCGGCCTCCCAGGGCCGCACCTCGACCTGGCAGGCCGGATCGGCATCGTCGGCAGCCATGCCGGCATCGGCCAGGCGCCGCAGCCTCTCGGGCCGATGCTGTGCGTCGACGACCTGGAGCAGCTTGTCGCCGCGCTCGAAGCCCTCGCGCGCAAACGGCATGAGGACGCTGTACTCCTCCTCGAGATCATTGAAGAGCGCACAGGCATGACAGGAGTGCCGCAGGGTGCTCCCGGCCAGGTTGACACTCAGGGTATTGGTCGGCAAGTCGATGGCTCCGGTCACACTGCGTCGCAGGTTCGCAAGGACAGCAAGTGCGGCAGTGCCTGATGGTAGGCGCAGGCTGGAAAAGAACCAGCAGCATTACGCGTCCGGGGTCTTGTCGAATCCGCATCGTTCGCGCAGACCCGCGAACGCACGAGCCCGCGCGTCCCACGGGTGCCCGCTTCGCTTCACCATGGCCTCACCATCCGACGAAATCCGCAGGCTGCAGGACTGCCTCAACGGCCTGCTCAGCCTCGTCGTGGTGCCTGCGTTGTGGTCGGGCAAGGCTTCCGGCGGGATGATGCGCGCGCTGCTTGAAATGCTCGCCCGCACGCTGAACCTGGAGCTTGCATTCGCGCGCCTGGACGATGGGTCGGGCGGCGCGGTCCAGGAACTGGCGTGCAGCGAACGCCATGCGGATGCGACCCGCCGAGCGCACGAGATCGGCGTCGCCATCGAGCCCTGGCTGCGCGACCAGCAGGCCGGCGAGAGCCATGTCGTGCCGAATCCTCTGGCGCCGGGAGAGCTCCACGTCACCTACCTCCGGCTGGGCTTGAGGCAGGGCGGCGGGTTCGTGCTCGCCGGCGCGCGACGGCCGGGCTTTCCGGCCGACACCGACCTGCTGCTGCTGCGGGTGGCCGTCAACCAGGCCGTGGTCGAACTGCACCGGGCGCAGGCGCTGGCGGCGTCCCGGCGCGCAGAGTCGGCGGAGGCACACAACATGTACCTGCGCGAGGAGAGCCAGCAGCATTGGGGCGCTGTCGTGGGCAGCAGCACGTCGCTTGCCCGGGCATTGGCGCTCGTCGAGCAGGTCGCGCCCACCAACGCCAGCGTTCTCATCCAGGGCGAGACGGGCACGGGCAAGGAGCTGATCGCACGGGCGATCCACCGCCTGAGCCGGCGAAGGCACCATGCCTTCGTCCGACTGAACTGCGCCGCCATGCCGGCTGGCCTGCTCGAAGCCGAACTCTTCGGGCACGAGAAGGGCGCCTTCACCGGCGCCGTGGCCAGGCGCATCGGTCGCTTCGAACTGGCCGACCGGGGCACGATCTTCCTCGACGAAGTGGGTGAGATCCCGCTCGATCTGCAAGCCAAGCTCCTGCACGTGCTGCAGGAACGCGAGTTCGAGCGGCTCGGCAGCACCGACACCCGGCGCATCGACGTGCGAGTGATCGCGGCCTCCAACCGCGACCTTGCGCAGATGGTGGAGGCCCGATCCTTCCGCGAGGACCTCTACTACCGCCTGAATGTGTTCCCCATCGAGATCCCCCCGCTGAGAGAGCGCGGCGACGACATCCCGGTCCTGGCGCGGCATTTCGTGCAACTGCATGCGCGTGCCAACAAGCGCTCCATCGCAGCGATCGACCCTGCCGGTCTCGCGGCCTTGTGCCGCTACCCCTGGCCCGGCAACGTCCGGGAACTGTCGAACATCATCGAGCGCTGCGTCATCCTCACGCACGGTTCCACCTTGCGCGTGCCCGCGGATGCGCTGAGGTCGCGCGCCCCGGCCGTTGGCGTGGACGACAGCCTGGACGCCGTCCAGCGCCAGCACATCCTGCAAGTCCTCGACGACTGCAACTGGGTCATCGCCGGCCCCGGCGGTGCGGCAGCGAGGCTCGGGATGAAACGCACCTCGCTGCAATACCGGCTTCAGAAGCTCGGCATCGTGCGGCGCCGGTGAGCGGCGGTGCCGCGGTGTCGAAAGAGGGGCGAACTCGCTCGGCCGCAGGCGGGCCAGCCGGTCGTCTGTCGGGGATGGCGAGCGCTTTCGGCCCGCAGCGCCCGTTCCGTGGGCACGAATGCGATGGAATCGACGGCAATCGCCTTCGGCACAATGGCGCGCCATGGAACATGGTTGGCGATCGCGAAGTGCCGGGTGGCTGGCGTGGGCGCTGCTCACGGCCGCCGGCGGCGTGTGGCTCGCGCGGGCCGAGCTCGCGCGGCTGCACGAGGACTTCGATACCGACGGCCGCATCGTCCATCGTTTGCTCAGCCAGCAGGTGGTGCAGTACGACGCCGTGCTCGCCACGCTCGCGCTGCTCGCGCCGCCGGCGGACGGCCCACGTCCCGAGCAGCGGCTGCCGGCCATCAATCCCGCCATCCTGAGCGTGCTGCGGCGCGACGATGCACAGCCCTGGCCCGACGGCCCGCATGCCCAGGCGCTGGCGCAGGCCGAGGCGCGTTCGCGCACCTTGCGCCGCGCGGAAGTCGCGGCGCCCGATCTGCCCAGCGGCCGCTATCTGCTGGTGCTGGCTGCGCAACCGTCGAGCTTCGCGCTGGCCATCGATCTCGCGGGCACCATCCCCTGGCGCGACTGGCCCATGGACCCGAGGCACAGCCCGGTGCGCGTGCGGGTGGAGCAGGGCGATCGCGCCTTCACCGTGCAGCCCGGCCGCGCGGCGGTCGGGCCGTGGACCTTCGGCTTTCGCAAGACCCTGGCGGCGCAGAGCCAGCCCTTCGACGTCGTGGCCGAGCGCAGCGTGCGATGGGCCGAACTGCCCTGGGCGCGCATCGCCGGATGGAGCATCGCCGTCGGGCTGGCGCTCGCGGCGCTGCAGGCCTGGCTGCGGCAGCGTGCCGCGCGGCGCCGGGCCGAGGAACTCCTGCGCTTGGGCCAGGCGGCACGCCTGAACACGCTGGGCGAGCTCGGCGCCGGTCTGGCGCACGAGCTCAACCAGCCGCTGACCGCGGTCCTCGCCAATGCCCAGGCCGCGCGCCGCCTGCTCGACGACGAGCCGCCGGAACTCGACGCCGCGCGCGACGCGATGACGCAGGCCGCGGCGCAGGCCCGGCGTGCTGCCGAGGTGGTCGGGCGCCTGCGCCGCCTGGTGGACCAGCCGCGCGGCCCGGCCGACCTGCAGCCGGTGGCGCTGCAGGAGGTGGTGCGCGGCGCGCTCTACCTGCTGGAGCCCGAGCGCCAGCGGCGCGGCGTGACCGTGCAGGAGGCGGATCCGCCCGCACCCGTCAAGGTGCAGGCCGACCCGGTCGCGCTGGAGCAGATCGTGCACAACCTGCTGGTCAATGCGCTGCAGGCCCTGGATGCGGTGCCGGCCGACCGGCGCCGTCTGGCGGTCGAGACCGGCGGCGACGGCGCGCACGGCTGGCTGGCCGTGGACGACGGCGGCCCGGGCATCCCGCCCGATGCGCTGCCGCGCGTGTTCGAGCCCTTCTTCAGCACGCGCGAGGGTGGCCTCGGGCTGGGCCTGAGCCTGTGCGAATCGCTGGCCGGCCAGATGGGCGGCACCCTGACGGCGGGCCGCAGCACGCTCGGCGGCGCACGCTTCGAACTGCGCCTGCCGCTGGCCGCCGGGGGTGCTGCATGAGCTCGCCGCAGTCGCCCGTCATCCACCTCGTCGACGACGACGAGGCGGTGCGCGACAGCCTGGCGCTGCTGATCGGCACCATCGGCCTGCGCGTGCAGCGCTGGGCGCAGCCGCAGGCCTTTCTCGACGGCTTCGACCGGCAGGCGGTCGGCGCCATCGTGATGGACGTGCGCATGCCGGGGATCGGCGGCCTCGCGGTGCTGGAGCAACTGGTGGCACAGGGGGTGGACCTCCCGGTCATCATGCTCACCGGACACGGCACCGTCGAGATGTGCCGGCGCGCCTTCAAGGCCGGCGCGGCGGAGTTCCTGGAGAAGCCGGTGGACGACGAGCAACTGCTCGAGGCGGTGCAGCAGGCGGTGCGCCAGCACGTGGCCTCGCGCGAGCGCCAGCAGGCCGACCAGGCGGCACGCGATCGCTTCGCGCAGCTCTCCGAACGCGAGCGCGAGGTGCTGGCGCACATCGCCCGCGGCCTCACGAACAAGGAGATCGCGCGCGTGCTGGCGCTGTCGCCGCGCACGGTGGAAACGCACCGCGCGAACCTCTTCGCCAAGCTGGGCTGCGAGTCGCTGGTGCAGCTCATCCGCCGCTATGCGGCGCTGGCGGAGGAGGGTGCCGCTCCGTAGCACTACGGAGCCGGCGGCGTAGGCGTACGAATGGCGATGCCAAGGGGCGCTCCCTACAGTTCACTGCGTGCCGGCAAGGGCCGGCGCCATGAACAACACCAGGAGCTTCTCTTCCATGAACCACCGTCTTTCGCTCGCCGCCGCCTCGCTCGCCCTGGCCGCCTGCAGCAGCTTCGCCCAGAGCCCGTCGGCCGCCGTGCTGGCGCAACGCAACATCTCCCTCGACCTGGCGAACCAGATCGCGGCCGGTGCCGTGGCCGCCTGTGCCGCCAACGGCTACGCGGTGGCGGCCACCGTGGTGGACCGTGCCGGCACCGTGCGTGCGGTGCAGCGCGCCGACAACGCCGGCCCGCACACGCTGGGCTCGAGCGAGCGCAAGGCCTGGACCTCGGCCTCGGCCAAGAACACCACGCTGGCCATGATGGAAGGCGCGCAGAAGAACCCCGCCGGCGCCAACCTCGTCTACCTGCCGGGCGTGCTGCTGCTCGGCGGCGGCGTGCCGATCAAGGCCGGCAACGAGGTGATCGGGGCCGTGGGTGTGGGCGGTGCGCCGGGCGGCCACCTCGACGAACAGTGCGCGAACGCCGGCATCGAGAAGGTGCGGGCCGCGCTGGGCGCCTGATGGTCGGCGCGTCGGTGCGCCGCGGCCTCGGGGCGGCGGCGCTCGCCGGGGCGGTGCTGCTGGCCGGCGGCGCGCTGTCCGCCGGC
>JAVHYA010000100.1 GCA_031119395.1 Pseudomonadota bacterium | reverse complement strand
TGCGATGCATTGGCGCAACGAAAACGCTACCTAACGTGTTTTTCAGGAATTGTCAGGCGCCTACCCTCTAGGAATCCAGTGACTTGTTCACACTCGACGGCGATGTGAAATGACAGGCGGGATCCGGTGTAAGCCGTCGGTATTGCTCTGCGCCCCGAGGCACCGTCCAAATGTCAACAATTGAAACCTTGAACAGCGGCGGCAGCCGCTCCGCTGCGCTTCGGCCCGCCTGGTCGCGCCGGATGCGCTTGCGCGGTCTGCCCGCGCCCTGACACGCGCCTGCCCCGACGCCTGCGGAATAATGCTCGGATGGTCCGACCCACCCAGCAGCTGCATGCCGTTCGCGAGCCCGTGTCCGTGCGGCCGGCCGCCACCGTGCTGCTGCTGCGCGACGGCCCCCACGGCGTCGAAGTGTTGATGACCCGGCGCTCCGACTACGCGAGCTTCGCGCCGGGCGCCTATGTCTTTCCCGGCGGCCGCGTGGACGAGGCCGACAGCGAGGCGCGCCGCATCGCCCTGCGCCGCCGCACCCAGAGCCGTGCCCAGCTCGACTACGCCGTCGCCGCGGTGCGCGAGAGCTTCGAGGAACTGGGCGTGCTGCTGGCAGAACACGCCGACGGTCGACCCGTCTCCGCCTCCGAAGTCGCCGCCATGGATCGGCACGCCACGGCCGACGGTGCCTTCCAGGCCCAGTGCACGGCGCTCGGCCTGCGGCTGGCGACCGACCGGCTCTTCACCTTCTGCCACTGGGTGACCGACCGCGACCTGCCCAAGCGCTTCGACGTGCTCTTCCTGGTCGCCCGCATGCCCGACGGCCAGGAGCCGGTCGCCGACGAAACCGAGCAGTTCGAGCCCTGCTGGGTGAGCCCGGCGCAGGCGCTCAGGCGCCATGAAGAGGGCAGCTTCTCGATGATCTTTCCGACCATCCGCACCCTGCGGCGGCTGGCCGCCTTCGAGACCGTCGACACCGTGCTGGCCGCCTGCGCGCGCGAGAAGCCGCTGTGGAGCAGTTGCCCGCGGGGCGGCTTCCTGGGCGGCCAGGAAGAGCGCTACATGGAGCACGAGGCCCCGTATGGCGAGCTGGCCCTGGTCTGCCCCGATGGCCAGATGCTGCATGCGCTCGACTGGCAGACCGAGCAGCCCGTGCTGCTGCTGCGCAACGTGATGCGCCTGACGGCCCCCAACCCCAGCGCCATGACCGGGCCGGGCACCAACAGCTACATCGTGGGCGACGCCGACAGCGGCTACGTCGTCATCGACCCGGGGCCGAACGACTTCGACCACGTCGGCCGGCTCTGGCGCGCCACCAACGGCAACATCCGCGCCATCGTGTGCACCCATTCGCATGCCGACCATGCGCCTGGCGCGATGCCGCTGCAGGCGCTGTGCAAGGACACGAACCCGCCCATCCTCGGCCTGCCCTCGGCGCCCACGGCACGCCACACGGCACGCTTCACGCCCGACCGCGCGCTGCACCACCTCGAGCGGCTCGAGCTCAACGGCCGCCTGCTGGAGGACGGCTCCGGCCGGCGCGTGACGCACACGCTGCGCGTCATCCATACGCCGGGCCACGCGGCCAACCACCTGTGCCTGGTGCTCGAGGAGGACGGCCTGCTCTTCTCGGGCGACCACATCCTCAACGGCAGCACCACGGTCGTCGACCCGCCCGACGGCAACATGACCGAGTACCTCGACTCGCTCGACGTGCTCGACGAGGCCTGCGTCGAACTGCGGACCGAATTCATCCTGCCCGCGCACGGCCACGTGCTGGGTTTCGCGCGCGGCGCCATTGCCAAGCTCAAGTCGCACCGGCTGCAGCGCGAGGCCAAGATCGCCTCGGCCATGCGCCGCGTGCCGCTGGGCACCATCGACGACTGGCTGCCCATCGCCTACGCCGACACCCCCAAGCACCTGTGGCCGGTGGCGGCACGCTCGCTGCAGGCGCACGTGGAGCGCATCCGCGAACTCGCCTCGCAGCCGGCCGTGCTGCCCTCGCAGCCGGCCACGCTGCCGACCAAGCTGTGAGCCTCGACGACACCTCCGATGCCGGTGAACGGCTGTCCAAGCGCGTGGCCGCGCAGCTGTCGTGCTCGCGCCGCGAGGCGGAGCAGCTCATCGCCCAGGGCGCCGTCACGGTGGACGGCCTCGCCGCCACGCTGCCGCAGCAGCGCGTCGGACCCGGGCAGCGCGTGGCCGTGGCGACCGGGGCCCGTCCGCAGGCCCTGCCTCCGGCCACGCTGCTGGTGCACAAGCCGGCCGGCGTGGACTGCCTGGCCAGCGGCTTCTGGGCGCAGCTGCGGCGCGATGCCGACGATGCGCTGCACGGCCGCCCGGCACTGCCGGGCCTGTTCATGGGACAGCGCTGCGTCGCCCCCCTGGCGACCGAGGAAAGCGGCCTGGTCGTCTTCACCCAGGTGGCGGGCGTGGCGCGCCGCCTGCACGACGACGCGCCGCTGGTGGAGCACGAGTTCTCGATCGACGTGGCCGGCGCCGTCGAGGCGGCCGTACTCCAGCAGCTGCGCCCGGCACGCGCCAGCATCAACCGCCAGAGTGCCGAGCGCACGGGCCTGCGCGTGGTGATGCACGGCCCCGAGCCCGGCCAGATCGGCGCGCTGTGCCGCGCCGTGGGCCTGGCGCCCGAGTCGCTCAAGCGCCTGCGAATCGGCCGGCTGCCGCTGGCCGGCCTGGCGCCGGGGCAGTGGCGCTGCCTGCGGGTGCACGAGCGCTTCTGATCGGCCTCCGCATCGAAAGTGCAATCGGCCCGCAGCGCCCGACTGGCGGGCGCTGCGGGCCGATTCGTCACAAATGTGACGATCCGACCGCGACCAGCTTCCGGCCTGCGCAGGCCCCTCGGAACGCCGCGCCTCGGGTGACGGGGGCGGCGCGCAGCCCTGGGTGGACCACCTGCCGAAGCTTCACAGCTAGACGACGACGTCGTCGACGCGGTATTCGAACAGCCAGCCGTAGCGCTCGCGCACGCGCTGCGGGCTCCATTCGCGATCCACGTACGCCGCCGCGCCCGAAGCGCTGGCGAGCTCGGGGTTGTGGAAGCGCCGTCCGTTCTCGGTCGATTTTTCGACGATCGCCGTCGTGCGGCCGATGCGCGCGGCCTCGTAGCGCTGCAGCGCCTGGAGCGGGTCGTCGATGTCCGACAAGGCCCGCCCCAGCACGAAACCGTCTTCGATCGCCATGCCCGCCCCCTGCGCCAGGAAGGGGAGCGTGGGATGGCAGGCATCGCCGAGCAGCGTGACCCGGCGGTCGGTCCAGCGCCCGAGCGCCGGCCGCGCCATCAGCGCCCAGCGGTAGGGCACGTCGATGTGACGGATCAGTTCGTGGATGTCGGGGTGCCAGCCGTCGAAATCCGCGTGGCATTCGGCATGGCTGCCGCGCTGGGTCCAGGATTCGGCCGCCCAGCGGTCGGTCTCGACGATGCCGACGAAGTTCATCAGCCTGCCGCCGCGCAAGGGGTAGTGAATCACATGCCGGCCGGGACCGACCCAGTTGGTGCCCACCTGCCGGACGACCCGCGGGTCCAGGCGATCGACCGGGATCACGCCGCGCCAGGCCATGCAGCCGGCGTAGGTGGCCGGCCCTTCGCCGAACAGCTGCCGCCGCACCGTGGAATGGACGCCGTCGGCGCCGACAAGGACGCGGCCGACATGCACCGACGCGTCGGCCATCGTGAGACGCACGCCGTCGTCGGTCTGCTCGAAGCGTTCGCAGCGCGCGCCGAGGTGGATCGCGTCGGGCGCGATCGACCGGATGGCCTCGACCAGCACCCGGTGCAGGTCCGGGCGGTAGAGCGTGTAGTACGGGTAGCCGTACTCGGCGACCGACGAATCGCCGAGGTCGAAGAGCTTCCAGGTTTGTCCGGTGCTCCACAGCCGGATCTCCTTGCCGGTGGGCTGGACGGCGACGTCGGCGAGCGCGCGCGACAGGCCCAGCAGGTGCAGGGCGCGGGTGGCGTTGGCGCTCAGTTGCAGGCCTGCGCCGACCTCGCCGAGCTGGCTCGCCTGCTCGAGTATGCGAACGGCATGGCCGCGGCGCAGCAGGGCCAGGCCGGCCGTGAGCCCGCCGATGCCCGCCCCGGCGATGAGGATGGGGTCAGTCATCGTTCATTCCGCCGTGACGTCGGCCTGCCGGATGATCCGGGCCCACTTGGCGGCGTCCGTCGCGATGACCTTGCCGAAGGCCTCGACATCGGGAACGCCCGGCTCCACGCCTTGCTCCTTGAGCGACTGGCGGATCTCGGGCGCCTGGGCCACCTTGGCCATCGTGCGTCGCAGAACCTGCAGCACCGGCGCCGGCGTGGCCTTGGGCGCCACCAGGCCGAACCACGAATAGGCCTCGTAGGGCGAGCCCGTGCCGGCCTGGATGGTCGGAATGTCTGGCAGCGGTGCGTACGCTTGCGTGCCGCCGACGGCGATGGCACGCAGCTTGCCCGCCTGGACGAACGGGTACAGCGCCGCCGCGGTGTCGAAGACCAGGTCCACCTGGCCGCCGATGGCGTCCGTGATGGCCGGGCTGCCGCCGCGGTACGGGACATGGGTCAGCTTGATGCCGGCGGTGTCGGCATACAGCTGCGTGGCCAGGTGCCCGATCGAGCCGGTACCCGCGGTACCCACGGTGACCGCGCCCTCGCGCGCCCTGCGCTGGATGTCCGCCAGCGACGCGATCCCGGAGCCGTTCGATGCCGCCACCAGCATGGGCCCGCGCAGGGCCATCCCGACCGGCACGAAAGACTGGGCGTCGTACTTGAGGTTCTTGTACAGGCCCGGCGCGACGGCCAACGTGCTGGTGCCACCCCAGAGCAGGGTGTAGCCATCGGCAGCGGCCCGCGCGACGAAGGCGCTGCCGACCGTGCCGGCGGCGCCGGCACGGTTGTCGATCACCACGGGCTGACCGAGGCTGTCCGCCAGCGCCTTGCCGAACAGCCGCGCACTGGCGTCGGTGGGTCCGCCGGCGGGGAACGGCACGACGATCGTGATGGGCCGGTCGGGGTAGGCGGCTTGGGCCAGGGCCGGCACCGATGCGAGGGCGGCCAACGCGACGAACGAGGCCGCGAAGGCGCGGCGGGTGGGATGCTTCATGCAATGTCTCCAATGGAATCGGGCGCGAGCTGCGTCGCGGCAATGCCCATTGGACCGTCAGCCACCGACGAAGTAAAAGTCAGAAATAGAATCAATTGATAGGCTTTTCTTTTGAATTTGTGCTGCCGGGATGAACCTGTCCGTTCGCCAGTTGCGCGCCTTCGTGGCGGCCGCCCGCTTGCGCAGCTTCACGCGCGCGGCCGAGCAGCTGCATGTCACGCAGCCGGGCCTGAGCGCCATGCTGCGCGAACTGGAGGCGCAGCTGGATTGCCGGCTGTTCGAGCGCACCACCCGCAGCGTGACGCTGACGGTCCAGGGCGAAGCTTTCGTGCCGACGGCGCTGCGGGTGCTCAAGGAGCTCGAGGATGCGGCAGCCTCGCTGGGGCAGATCACCGCCACGCAGAAGCGCAAGCTCTCGGTGGGCGCGACGCCGGTGATCGCCTCGTCCATCCTGCCCGAGGCATGCGCGCTGTTCGCTCGACAGCACCCGCAGGTCGACGTGGAGGTCCAGGACCTGGCCCGCGAGTCGATTTACGAGCGGGTGCAGTCGGGCGTGCTGGACGCCGGGTTCGGGGCCTTCCTCGACACCTCGCGCACGGTGCGGCGCCGTCGGATCTTCGCTTCGGCCCTGACCTTGATCGAGCCCGCAGGAGTCGGCCCCGCGCGCAGGCGCTGGAAGGACGTGCCGCGCTCGCGCATGCTGGGCCTGCCCGCGGACAACCCCATCCAGCAACGGGTCGAGGCGCAATTGCGCGCCACCGGCGAGCCAGGCAGCTTCGGGCAATCCTTCAACCACCTGCATACGCTTCTGGCGATGGTCGAGGCCGGCGCCGGCCTGGCGGTGCTGCCCGATTTCGTTGCCAGCGCCGCATCGCGCTATCGCGTGACCCTGAGCGAACTCAGGACGCCGGCCGCCACGGTCGACTTCTACGAGATCACGAAGGCGGGGCGCGCGCAGAACGCGTTGCTGGTGTCGCTCACCGCCTGCCTCGCGCAGTGCGCACCGAATCCACGATGAAAGCGCATCCGAGGCGCCAGGCGCAATGCGCTTGCCACGCCGGGCCGGCGTGCATGCGGCGCGCCCCGGGCCACCCAGGAGGGCCGGAGCCACGCGACGCGGGGGCCGGCAAGTCCGGCGCCGGGCACCGCGCCTGCAAGAAAAGTGTGAAGCGCGCCGATACGCCGGATTCTGTGCACGGCGGCACCCTTGCGGATGCCGCCGCGTGACCGCCATTCATCTGGGCCGTGGGTCGCCCACACGGCTCGGTGCCACCTACCCGCCAGCTCAGCGGAACCACCTCAATACTGGCCTACTTGGTGTTGCTGCGCGCAGAGATTGCCCGTTTCACCCGGCTCGGGGTTGCCCCCTCGCCGACTCGTCTCTGTTGCTCTGATCCTCACCTCACGGTGGAGAGCCGTTAGCTCCTGCGCTGTCCTGTGCAGTCCGGACGTTCCTCCAGTGCGCTCTTTCGAGACTTGCACCAGCGGCGGCCTGGCGTGCTTCACGCCGCGATTATCGCCACAATGGTTCGTCCACCTGACGTCCAACGCCCTTCACGGAGACCTCGCATGAAAGCCAACACCATCCTCGACACCATCGGCCGCACGCCGCACATCCGCATCCAGCGCCTGTTCGGCAACGCCACGCAGCAGGTGTGGATCAAGTCCGAACGCAGCAATCCCGGCGGCTCGATCAAGGACCGCATCGGCCTGGCGATGATCGAGGACGCCGAGAAGTCCGGCGCCCTGAAACCCGGCGGCACCATCATCGAGCCGACCAGCGGCAACACCGGCATCGGCCTGGCGATGGCCGCGGCCGTCAAGGGCTACAAGCTGGTGCTGGTGATGCCCGAGTCGATGTCCATCGAACGCCGCCGCCTGATGCTGGCCTACGGCGCGAGCTTCGACCTCACGCCCAAGGAAAAGGGCATGAAGGGCGCCATCGCGCGTGCCGAGGAGCTGGTCGCCAGCACGCCCGGCGCCTGGATGCCGCAGCAGTTCAACAACCCGGCCAACGTCGACGTGCACGTGCGCACCACGGCCGAGGAGATCGCGGCCGACTTCCCCGAGGGCGTGGACGTGCTCATCACCGGCGTGGGCACCGGCGGCCACATCACCGGCTGCGCGCAGGTGCTCAAGAAGAAGTGGCCCCAGCTCAAGGTGTTCGCCGTCGAGCCGGTCGCCTCGCCCGTGCTCTCGGGCGGCAGCCCGGCGCCGCACCCGATCCAGGGCATCGGCGCCGGCTTCGTGCCGCAGATCCTCAAGACCGACCTGCTCGACGGCATCATCCAGGTCGACGCCGAGCCGGCCCGCGAGATGGCCCGCCGCTGCGCACGCGAGGAAGGCATGCTGGTCGGCATCTCCTCCGGCGCCACCCTGGCCGCCATCGCGCAGAAGCTGCCCGAGCTGCCGGCCGATGCGGTGGTGCTGGGCTTCAACTACGACACGGGCGAGCGCTACCTGTCGATCGAGGGCTTCCTGCCTGCCTGAGCGCCCAAACTCGAACGAAATCGGGCTGCAGCGCCCGGCCCGCAAGCGCATGCAGCTATCGATTTCGTAGCAATCCCGTTCGCGGGCGCAGATCGGCCGGCGCTCGGACAATCGCCCGCACCATGTCCACCGCGCCTTCCCGGCGGCTGCAGGCCCTCGCGGTCGATGCGCCGCCTTCCAGTCCCGAGCAGCAGGCCTTCGATACCCTCCACCGCCGCATCGACGCCCAGCGCGCGCTGCTGGCCGACTGGCAGGCGGCCATCGACGCCTACGAGCAGCGCTACGCCCGCGAGGTGCTGCCGCTGCTGGCGCAGTACCGAGGCCTGCACATCGAGCTGCTGGACCGGCTGGACCATGCCGCGTCGGGCGGACTGCGCCTGGGCCGCACCGATGCGCGCGCGCTGCACGAGCTCATCGTCGACATCGCCGACAGCCTGCTGCTGGGCGAAGACGATGCCGAGCGACGCGCGGCGTTGCACGGCCTGCGCGAGCGCTACGCGGACGCGCCCGAGTTGCCCGAAGCGCCGCCGACGGCCGCGGACGATCCGGACGCCCTGCTGCGGCACCTGGAGGCGCAGCGCGAGGCCGCCGAGGCCGCCCGCGCGGCCCAGCGCGCCGCCCACCGCCGCGAGGCCGCGGCCCGCAAGAAGCAGCGGGCGCCCGAAGCCGTGGAGGCCAGCCAGTCGCTGCGCGCCGTGTACCGGCAACTGGTGAGTGCCCTGCACCCCGACCGCGAGAGCGACCCCGAGGAGCGCCAGCGCAAGACGGTGCTGATGCAGCACGTGAACGAGGCCTACGCCGCGCAGCGCCTGACCGACCTGCTGCAGTTGCAGCAGTCCATCGCCGAGGCCGACACGCGCCGGGACGCGCAGGCCGGCGTGCTGCCCGCCGACCGGCTGGCCGCCTACAACCGCCTGCTCGCCGACCAGCTCGCGGCCGTGCAGCGGCAGGTGCGCGAGCTGGAGGCCGACTTCAAGGCCCGCCATCGCCTCAATCCGCACGGGCGCCTGAAGCCCGGCACCCTGGGTGAGCACCTGCGCGTGGAGCAGGCCAAGCTGACGAACGGCATCCGCGAGATGCAGCGCGAGGCGCGCCTGCTGGACGACCCGGCCTACCTCAAGCAATGGGTGAAGGCGCAGCGGCGGATGGCGCGGCAGCACGGCGACGACGACTGAGCCCCGGGCGGCCACGGGGCCGCAGCGCCTGGGCGACAATCGCCCCTTCACCGCCCCCTGCCCGATCACCACGGGCCGCGCGCCATGATCCGCATCTCCGAACTCAAGCTCCCGCTCGACCACGCGCCCGAGGCGCTGCCCGCCCTCGTCGCCCAGACCCTGGGCGTGGCACCGGCCGCGATCGCCGCCCACACCGTCTACAAACGCAGCTTCGACGCCCGCAAGGCCGAGCTGCTGACGGTCTACATCGTCGACGTCGAACTGGCCGAACCGGCCGGCGAGGCCGCGCTGCTGGCACGGCACGCGAAGAACCCGCACATCCAGCCCGCGCCCGACATGGCCTGGCGCCCGCCGGTGCATGCCGGCGACGGCGCGCCACGCCCGGTGGTGGTGGGCTTCGGTCCCTGCGGCCTGTTCGTCGCGCTGCTGCTGGCGCAGATGGGCTTCCGGCCCATCGTGCTGGAGCGCGGCAAGGCGGTGCGCGAACGCACGAAGGACACCTGGGACCTGTGGCGGCGCAAGGAACTGCACCCGGAGTCGAACGTGCAGTTCGGCGAGGGCGGCGCCGGCACCTTCTCGGACGGCAAGCTCTACAGCCAGATCAAGGACCCGCGCTTCCTCTCGCGCAAGGTGCTGCACGAGTTCGTGAAGGCCGGCGCGCCCGAGGAGATCCTGTGGGAAGCGCATCCGCACATCGGCACCTTCCGGCTGGTGAAGATGGTCGAGACCATGCGCGCGGAGATCCTCGCGCTGGGCGGCGAGATCCGCTTCCAGCACAAGGTGACCGACATCCAGGTCGAGAACGGCCACATCCGCGGCCTCACGGTGCTAGCCCAGTCGGGCGGCCAGACCTATGAGCTTCGAAGTGACCACGTGGTGATGGCGCTGGGCCACAGCGCGCGCGATGCCTTCGCCATGCTCTGGCAGCGCGGCGCGCCCATCGAGGCCAAGCCCTTCTCGATCGGCTTCCGGGCCGAGCACCCGCAGGGCCTGATCGACCGCGCGCGCTGGGGCCGCCACGCGGGCCACCCGGCGCTGGGCGCCGCCGAGTACCGCCTGGTGCACCACGCGAGCAACGGGCGTTCGGTCTACAGCTTCTGCATGTGCCCCGGCGGCACGGTGGTGGCGGCCACCAGCGAGCCGAACCGCGTCGTGACCAACGGCATGAGCCAGTACTCGCGCGCCGAGCGCAACGCCAACGCGGGCATCGTGGTCGGCATCGACCCGAGCGACTACCCCACCGACTACCGGCACCTCGACCTGCCGCCGCAAGTGCTCGAGCAGGTGCAGGGCCGGCCGCATCCGCTGGCCGGCATCGAGCTGCAGCGGCGGCTGGAGTCGAACGCCTTCGTGCTCGGCGGCAGCGACTACTGCGCGCCGGGCCAGCTGGTGGGCGATTTCGTCGCCGGCCGGCCGTCGACGGACTTCGGCGAGGTGCAGCCGAGCTACAAGCCCGGCGTGCGGCTGGGCGACCTGCACGGCGCCCTGCCGGCCTATGCGATCGCCGCGATGCGCGAGGCCTTCCCGGCCTTCGGCAGGAAGATCCCCGGCTTCGACCGGCACGACGCCGTGCTGACCGGTGTGGAGACGCGCACTTCCTCGCCCATCCGCATCGCGCGCGATGCCGACACGCTGCAGTGCCCCGGCATCGCCGGCCTGTACCCGGCGGGCGAAGGCGCGGGCTATGCGGGCGGCATCCTGTCGGCCGGGGTGGACGGCATCAAGGTGGCGGAGGCCGTGGCACGCGCCATCGCCGCGGCCCACGAAGCGCAGCGGGTGCCGGCATGACGCAGGCGCGCGGCTTCCTGCTGGCCGTGGCGGCGATGGCCGCCGTCGTGCTCGCGTCCAACATCCTCGTGCAGTACGCCATCAACGACTGGCTGACCTGGGGCGCCTTCACCTACCCGGCGGCCTTCCTGGTGAGCGAGCTGGTCAACCGCCGCTTCGGCCCGCGGCTGGCGCGGCGTGTGGCCTGGGTCGGTTTCGCGGTGGCGGTGGCGGCGTCGCTGTGGCTGGCGCCGGTGCGCATCGCGATCGCCTCGGGCACCGCCTTCATCGCCTCGCAGCTGCTGGACATCGGCGTCTTCGACCGCCTGCGCCGCGGCACCTGGTGGCGGGCGCCGCTGGTGGCCACCGTGGCGGCGGCGCTGCTCGACAGCGCCGTGTTCTGGGGCATCGGCTTCGCCGGCACGGGCGGGCCATGGCTGACCTGGGCGCTGGGCGACCTGGGCGTGAAGCTCGCGGTGGGCGTGTGCATGCTGCTGCCCTTCCGGCTGCTGATCGCGCGCAGCCTGGCATCGCGCAACGACGGGGCGCTGCAACCATGATCGACACGGACATCCACTTCTACGAGCCCGCGCAGGGCCATGGCCTGCCGCACGACCCCTTCAACGCGATGGTGGGGCCGCGGCCGATCGGCTGGATCTCCTCGCACGATGCGGCGGGCCGGCTCAACCTCGCGCCCTACAGCTTCTTCAACGCCTTCAACTACGTGCCGCCGATCGTCGGGTTCGCGAGCATCGGTGCCAAGGACACGCTGCGCAACATCGAGGCCACGGGCGAGTTCGGCTGGAACCTGGCGACGCGCCCGCTGGCCGAGGCGATGAACGCCAGCTGCGCCGCGGTGCCGCCCGAGGTGGACGAATTCGCGCTGGCCGGCCTCACCCCCGTGCCGTCGCGCCGCATCGCCGTGCCGCGCGTGGCCGAGAGCCCCGTGTCCTTCGAATGCAGGCTGTCGCAGGTGCTGCGCCTGCAGGGCGCGGACGGCACGCCCGTCGACACCTGGCTGGTGCTGGGCGAAGTCGTCGGCGTGCACATCGCGCGCCGGCTGCTCAGGGAGGGCATCTACGACACGGCCGCCGCCGAGCCCATCCTGCGCGCCGGCGGCCCGGCCGACTATTTCACGATCACGCCGGAAGCCCGCTTTCGCATGTACCGGCCGCGCTGACACCGCAGCGCGCCGCCCTTTTCATCCCGCAGATCGACCGACATGACCGACCACGACGTGACCCCCGAAGACCGCCCCGAGACGGCGGCACCGCCCGCCACGCCCACCACGCCCGCCACGGCCGACGCCCCCGCAGCCACCCGCGGCGACCGCCCGCCCCCCACAGATGCCGGTGCGGACACGGGCACCGACAGCGCCTCGCGCAAGCGCCGCCGCGGTGGTCGCGGCCGCGGGCCCGACCGCGCACGCGGGGCCGGTGCGGCCGCCGACCCGGCGGCACCAGCGCCCGCCGCGCAGCCCGGCCGCCCCCAGGCCGGCGGCCGACGCGAGCGCCAGGTGCACCCGCTGCTGGAAAAGCTCGCGACGCTGTACCCGCACCTCTTCGGCGCGCGCTTCCTGCCGCTGCAGCGCGGCATCTACGAGGCGCTGCTCGAACGGCACCCCGAGGAACTGCCCAAGGAGGAGCTCAAGATCGCCATGGGCCTGCACGCCCGCTCGGGCCGCTACCTCGAGGCGATCGCCGCGCGCCACCCGCGCCACAACCTCGAGGGCGAGGTGGTCGAGCCCGTGGCGCCGGAGCATGTGCACCACGCGATCGTCGAGCTGTTCCGCCGCCGCCAGGCGCGCACGCAGGAGGACCTGCGCCCGCAGCTGATCGCCCGCCTGGTCGACGCCATCGACGCCTCGGGCCTGGAGCGCGAGGCCTACACCGAGCAGGTGCGCGTGTCGCAGCCGCAGGCGCTGGCGCTGCTGGACGAAGCCTTTGCCGAGCGCGGGCGCCGCGCCGCCAAGCGCGAGGCGCTGCTGCGCGCCTTCGAGGCCAGCGGCCAGCCCACCGTGGAGGCCTTTGCCGAGATGTACGGCATGAACCTGGGCGAGACCAAGCGGCTGCTGGCGCAGGCGAAGAAGGCCCAGGCGCCGGCGTGAGCGCCGCCGGATTGCTCAGATTCGCCTGAGCAAATTCTTGAGAAAAATCGGGCCCTGGCGCCCGCTGGCCGGGCGCGAAGCGCTATGAAATCCATAGTGCACCGACCCATGAAAAAAGCCCGCGCAAGCGGGCTTTCTTTCTTCGCGACGGACGCTGGGGTGCCGCCGCCGGATGCGCCCTCAGCGCTGCGCGTTCTGCAGCGCGGCGATGCGCTCCTCGATCGGCGGGTGCGTCGCGAACAGCTTGCCCATGGCGCCGGTGATGCCCATGGCTTCCACGGCCTTGGGCAGTTCGCCGGCGGGCAGGCCGCCCAGGCGGGCCAGCGCGTTGATCATCGGCTGCTTGCGGCCCATGAGCTGGGCGGCGCCGGCGTCGGCACGGAACTCGCGCTGGCGCGAGAACCAGGCCACGACGATGGCGGCGGCGAATCCCAGCACGATGTCCAGCACCAGCGTGGTGACCATGTAGCCGATGCCGGGGCCCGAGTTGCGGTCGTCGCCGCGGCGCAGGAAGCCGTCGACCACATAGCCGATCACGCGCGAGAGGAACACGACGAAGGTGTTCATCACGCCCTGGATCAGGGTCATCGTCACCATGTCGCCGTTGGCCACGTGCGCCACCTCGTGGCCGATCACGGCCTCGACCTCCTCGCGCGTCATGTTCTGCAGCAGCCCGGTGGACACGGCCACCAGCGACGAGTTCTTGAACGCACCGGTGGCGAAGGCGTTGGGCTCGCCCTCGAAGATGCCGACCTCGGGCATGCCGATGCCGGACTGGTCGGCGAACTTGCGCACCGTCTGCACGATCCAGGCCTCGTCGGGCGACTGCGGCTCGTTGATGATGCGCACGCCCGCGCTCATCTTGGCCATGGGCTTGGAGATGAGCAGCGAGATGATGGCGCCGCCGAAGCCCATCACCAGCGCGAAGCCCAGCAGCGCGCCGAGGTTGAGCCCGTTGGCCGTGAGGTAGCGGTTCACGCCGAGCAGGCTGGCGACCACGCCCAGCACGGCGACCACCAGCACGTTGGTCAGGACGAACAGAAAAATGCGCTTCAAGTTGATTTCTCCGTGGGAAGAAAGAACGCCCCACATTTGGGGGCCAGGCGGCCCGCTTCAAGCCGTGCGGCGCGTCCGGGCGCCGCTGTCGTTGTTCGTTGTGGCCGCCCGCCGGGGTCGGAAAACCCCGCGGTCATCATAAAAGGAAGGTTCGCAATTCCCCGCGTGCCAACCGGGAATGCCGAAGACGGGGAGCGGGGCGAAGGGTTTGGCGGACAGGTGCGCTGCGTCGAGCGCCTGCGCGATCGCCGCATCGTCGACCGCGATGGACGGCCGGGTGCCAAGCCCGCACAGCACGTGCGCGGTGGCTGCCTTGTGGCCGGCAAGGATCTTTTCCATCAGCGCATGGCCGAAGACGCGCAGCCGGGCCTGGGCCCAGAGCGCACGCTGCTCG
>JAVHYA010000099.1 GCA_031119395.1 Pseudomonadota bacterium | reverse complement strand
CGGCGGTCTTGCGGGCCGGAGCGCGCGCAGCAGGCACCGCGTCGGCGGCGCGGACCGTGTCCACCTCGCTGGCGGGCGCCGCCGCGTCACCCCGCCGGGCACCGGTCTTCTTGGCCGCGGCCTTGCGCGCCGGGCGGGCCGGCGGCGCGTCGGCCGGCGCTGCCGCCGTGCCGGCGCCCTTGTGCTTCAGGTCGATGAAATGGTCGTAGGCGGCGCGCGTCTCCTCGCCGGTCTTGCCCTGCTGGCCGATGCCGCAGACCCGGCAGCCCTTCTCGCGCAGGCGGTTGACCAGCGGCGCGAAATCGGAGTCCGAGGACACCAGGTAGACCAGTTGCGGCCGCTCGGCCATGACCAGGTCCATCGCATCGACGGCCAGCGCGATGTCGGTGCTGTTCTTGCCTGCCGCGAGGTTGACCATCGGCCGCATCGACAGCCGCTTGAACAGCTGCTGGTGCTTGAGCGCCACCTCGGCGGTGCAGTAGGCGCGGCGCACGTGCAGGTGCCCGTGCTCGGCGATCACGCCGCGCACGGCCTGCTCCATCACGTCGGCCGAGACGTTGTCGGCATCGACCAGGAGCATGACCTTGTGGCCGTTGCCGGCGTTCATGGAGAACCTCCGGCTTCGCCTGCGGTGCGAGCCCCCTTCGGAGCGGCCGGGCGGGGGCTCATGCGAGCCTCCAGTTCAGCGTCTCGCCGCCGCGCAGCGGCTTGAGCGTGGCTTCGCCGAAGGGCACCGTCTCGGGCACGGTCCAGGACTCGCGCTTCAGGGTGATCGTGTCCGTGTTGCGCGGCAGGCCGTAGAAGTCCGGGCCGTGGAAGCTGGCGAAGCCTTCCAGCTTGTCCAGCGCGCCGGCGTTGTCGAAGGCCTCGGCGTACAGCTCGATGGCGGTGAGCGCGGTGTAGCAGCCGGCGCAGCCCAGGGCGTTTTCCTTCAGCACGGCCGGATGCGGCGCGCTGTCGGTGCCCAGGAAGAAGCGGCCGCTCCCGCTGGTGGCCGCCTCGACCAGGGCGACGCGATGCGTCTCGCGCTTGAGCACGGGCAGGCAGTAGTAGTGCGGGCGGATGCCGCCGGTGAAGATGGCGTTGCGGTTGTAGAGCAGGTGGTGCGCGGTGATGGTGGCCGCGGTGAACTCGCCGCCGGCGTCACGCACGTAGTGCGCGCCCTCCTTCGTCGTCAGGTGCTCGAACACGATCTTCAGCTCGGGGAAATCACGGCGCAGCGGGATCAGCACGCGGTCGATGAAGACGGCCTCGCGGTCGAACAGGTCGACGCTCGGGTCGGTCACCTCGCCATGCACCAGCAGCAGCAGGCCGTGCCGCTGCATCGCCTCGAGCGTCGCATAGGTCTTGCGGATGTCGGTCACGCCGGCGTCGCTGTTGGTGGTGGCGCCGGCCGGGTAGAGCTTGAGCGCCTTCACACCGGCCGCCGCCGCGCGGGCGATCTCCTCGGGCGGCAGCCTGTCGGTGAGGTAGAGCGACATCACCGGCTCGAAGCGGGCATCGCCCGGCATCGCGGCGAGGATGCGCTCGCGGTACTCGCCAGCGAGCTGCGCGGTGGTCACCGGCGGGCGCAGGTTCGGCATGATGAGCGCGCGGCCCATCTGGCGCGCCGTGTGGGGCACCACGTCGCCCATGGCGGCGCCATCGCGCACATGCAGGTGCCAGTCGTCGGGACGGGTGATGGTGAGGGTGTCGGTCATGCGGCGATTGTCCCATCGGCCCCGCGGGGCGGACGACGCCCGCGGCCGCTCGATCGGTGCGCGTCTTTCTAGAATCGATTGCCGATACTCCAACGAACGCCAATGGCCAGCAAGAAGGAAACGCCGGGGCCGCGCCGCGCCGCGAGGGCCGCGGCGGCCGAAGTCCCGGACCCGCTGTTCAACCTCTCCCTGGCCAAGGGGCTGGAGGTGCTGCGTGCCTTCGATGCCGCGCACCGCACCATGACGTTGACGGAGGTGGCGGCTCGCACGGGCATGAGCAAGGGTTCGGCCCAGCGCACCGTGCACACGCTGCAGGTGCTCGGCTACGTGGGCAAGCACCCGCAGACACGGCGCTTCAGGCTGCTGCCGCGGATCATGGACATCGGCTTCAACTACGTGGCGGGCGATCCATTGGTCCAGGTGGCCAATCCCTACCTCGCGCAGCTGGCCGCCGCCAGCGGCGAGACGGCGCACCTCACCGAGGCCGTGGACCACGACATGCTCTACGTGGCCCAGCGCATGACCAGCCAGTTCATCCCCGTGCTCACGCCGGTGGGCATGCGCATCCCCATGTACTGCACGAGCAGCGGCCGCGCCTGGCTCAGCTGCCTGCCGGACGACGAGGTGAAGGCCATCCTCCAGGCCAGCGACCGCGTCGCGCGCACGCCCGCCACGCTGACGGGCATCGGCGCCATCCAGGCGCGCATCGCCGCCTGCCGCAAGCAGGGCTACGCGTACAACGCCGAAGAGCTGTTCCTGGGCGACATGGGCATCGCCGCCCCCATCGTCGACCAGCGCGGCAGGCCGCAGGGTGCGGTGCACGTCTCGCCGCCCACCAGCCGCTGGACGCTGGAGGCGGCGCAGCAGAAGCTGGCGCCGATGGTGATCGAGTGCGCACGCGCCATCTCCAGCGCGCTGCCGCACTGACGACCGCCGCGCACCCCGGCAAAGTACCGGCCTCTCCAAGGCGGTGCGTCGCCATCGCAGAATGGTGCATGTATCGATTAACGATATTCATGAAGCTATAGACGATTCAATCGGACAGGCACAGGCCTTGCTTGCCGCCGTGGATCGACCGCCGTGTCGCCCCATCCACAGGAGCTTCGCCCCATGCCCCCGATCGCCCCGACCCGCTCCCGCCTGCGCACGTCGCGCGCCGGCCTCCTGGCCGCCGCCGCCGCCCTGCTGCTCGGCGCCCCTGCCCTCGCCCAGGAGAAGACCCTGCGCATCGCCATGACGGCGGCCGACATCCCGCGCACCTCCGGCCAGCCCGACCAGGGCTACGAGGGCAACCGCTTCACCGGCATCCCCATGTACGACAGCCTCACGCAGTGGGACCTCAGCTCGGACACCAAGCCCAGCGTGGTGATCCCCGACCTGGCCGTCTCGTGGGCGGTGGATGCCAAGGACAAGACCAAGTGGGTGTTCAAGCTGCGCCCCGGCGTCAAGTTCCACGACGGCTCCCCGTTCAACGCCGACGCCGTGGTGTGGAACGTGGGCAAGGTGCTGGACAAGGCCGCACCGCAGTACGACCCGGCCCAGATCGGCGTGACCGCCTCGCGCATGCCCACGCTGCGCAGCGCCCGCAAGATCGACGACCTGAGCGTGGAGCTGACGACCAGCGAGCCGGACTCGTTCCTGCCCTTCAACCTGACCAACCTGTTCATGGCCTCGCCGGCCCACTGGCAGAAGAAGTTCGACGCGGTGCCGGCCAGCGTGAGCGACAAGGCCGAACGCAGCAAGCAGGCGTGGACCGCCTTCGCGGCCGATCCCGCGGGCACCGGCCCGTTCAAGGCGTCCAAGTTCGTGCCGCGCGAGCGCCTCGAGATGGTGAAGAACCCCGACTACTGGGATGCCAAGCGCCGCCCGAAGATCGACCGCGTGGTGCTGCTCCCGCTGCCCGAGGCCAACTCGCGCACGGCGGCCCTGCTGTCGGGCCAGGTCGACTGGATCGAGGCCCCCGCGCCCGACGCGGTGGCCACCCTCAAGCAGCGCGGCTTCAAGATCTACTCCAACCTGCAGCCGCACCTGTGGCCCTGGCAGTTCTCGCTGCTGCCCGATTCGCCCTTCAAGGATGTGAAGGTGCGCCAGGCCGCCAACCTGTGCGTCAACCGCGGCGCGCTCAAGGAGCTGCTGGGCGGCATGATGGCCGAGGCCACCGGCATCGCCGAGCCCGGCGATCCCTGGCGCGGACAACCCACCTTCCAGATCAAGTACGACGTGGCCGCCGGCCAGAAGCTGATGCAGCAGGCCGGCTATTCCGCCGCCAAGCCGGTCAAGGTGAAGGTGCAGACCTCCGCCTCGGGGTCGGGCCAGATGCAGCCGCTGCCGATGAACGAGTTCATCCAGCAGAACCTGAAGGACTGCTACTTCGACGTCGAATTCGACGTCGTGGAATGGAACACGCTGTTCTCCGGCTGGCGCCTGGGCGCCAAGGACCCCGGCGCCCACGGTGCCCATGCCACCAACGTGAGCGCGGCCACCATGGACCCGTTCTTCGCCATGGTGCGCTTCGTCAGCACCAAGGCGCAGCCGCCCGTGGCCCAGAACTGGGGCTACTACAGCGACCCCAAGACCGACGCGCTGGTGGACAAGGCCCGCACCACCTTCGACGACAAGGCACGCGATGCCACGCTGGCCGAGCTGCAGGCCCGCATCGTCGACGAGGCGCCCTTCCTCTTCGTCGCGCATGACGTCGGCCCGCGCGCGCTCTCGCCCAAGATCCAGGGCGTGGTCCAGCCCAAGAGCTGGTTCATCGACATCGCCACGATGACCATGAATTGACGCGCAGGGCGACCGCCGGTGCCGCGCCGGCGGCCGCCCGACGCCAGCTCTGCCCGCCCCGCGCCAGCCGAAACCATGCTCGCCTACCTGTTGCGCCGCATCCTCTACACCCTGCCGATCATGCTGGGGGTGGCGCTGGTGTGTTTCTCGCTGGTGCACATCGCCCCGGGCGACCCGCTGGTGTCCGTGTTGCCGGCCGATGCATCGGTGGAACTGCAGACGCAGCTGCGCACGGCCTACGGCTTCGACCGCCCGCTGCCCGAGCAATTCGCGCGCTGGACCTGGCGCGCCCTGCACGGCGACCTGGGCCTGTCGATCGCCACCAGCCGGCCGGTGGCCGCCGAGGTGCTGCGCGCCGTGCTCAACACCCTGCGACTGGCGGTGGTCGGCACCGCCATCGGCTTCGTGTTCGGCTGCCTGTTCGGCTTCGTGGCCGGCTACTTCCGCAACTCCTGGCCGGACCGCCTCGCCTCCATGCTCTCGGTGCTGGGCGTGAGCGTGCCGCACTACTGGCTGGGCATGGTGCTGGTGATCGTCTTCTCGTCGCAGCTCATGTGGCTGCCCGCCACGGGTGCCGGCCCCGGCGGCTCGGGCCAGTGGGCCTGGGACTGGGAGCACCTGCAATTCATGCTCCTGCCTGCCCTCACCATGTCGGTGATTCCCATGGGCATCATCGCGCGTACGGTGCGGGCGCTGGTGGCCGAACTGCTGGACCAGGAATTCATCATCGGCCTGCGCGCCAAGGGGCTGACGCACCTGGGCGTGTTCCGCCACGTCGTGAAGAACGCGGCCCCCACCGCGCTGGCCGTGATGGGGCTGCAGCTGGGCTACCTGCTGGGCGGCTCGATCCTGATCGAGACGGTGTTCTCCTGGCCCGGCACCGGCTTCCTGCTCAACGCCGCCATCTTCCAGCGCGACCTGCCGCTGCTGCAGGGCACGATCCTCGTGCTGGCGCTGTTCTTCGTGCTGCTCAACCTGCTGGTGGACGTGCTGCAGACGCTGCTCGATCCGCGCATCGCGAGAAGCTGATGGCCGCCATCCTCACGCCCACCGTGCCCGACGTGCAGCCGCTGCCCGCGCAGCGCTCGCGCGGCTACTGGTCGTCCGTGCTCCTGCGCCTGCGCCGCGACCCGGTCGCCATGGCGGCGGCCGCGGTCGTGCTGCTGCTGGTCGTGCTGGCCATCGCCGGGCCCTGGATCGCACCGTCCGACCCCTACGCCTCGTCCATGTTCAAGCGGCTCAAGCCGATCGGCACACCGGGCCTGCCACTGGGCAGCGACGAGCTGGGCCGCGACCTGCTCTCGCGCCTGATCGTCGGCACGCGGCTGTCGCTCTTCATGGGCATCACGCCGGTGCTGTGCGCCTTCGCCATCGGTGCGGCCATCGGCATCGTGGCGGGCTACGCGGGCGGCTTCGTCAACACGGCCATCATGCGCACCATCGACGTGTTCTACGCCTTCCCCTCGGTGCTGCTGGCCATCGCGCTGTCGGGCACGCTGGGCGCGGGCATCGTCAATTCGCTGATCTCGCTGACCATCGTGTTCATTCCGCAGATCGCGCGCGTGGCCGAGAGCGTGACCACCCAGGTGCGCGGGCGCGACTACGTGGAGGCGGCACGCGCCTCGGGCGCGGGGGCCTTCACCATCGTGCGGGTGCACGTGCTGGGCAACGTGCTGGGGCCGATCTTCGTCTACGCGACCAGCCTGGTGGCGGTGTCGATGATCCTGGCCTCGGGCCTGTCCTTCCTGGGCCTGGGCGTGAAGCCGCCGGAGCCCGAATGGGGACTGATGCTCAACACGCTGCGCACCGCGATCTACACGCAGCCGCTGGTGGCGGCGCTGCCGGGGCTGATGATCTTCATCACGTCCATCTCGTTCAACCTGCTGTCGGACGGCCTGCGTTCGGCGATGGACAACAAGGGATGAAGCCATGAGCCGCCGGGCCGCTCCCAAGGCGAATACCGCAGCACGCAGTGCGCAGGTTATCCAATGAGCCACCCCGACGTCGGCGGCCCCGCACAACCCTTGCTCACGATTCGGGGACTGCAGAAGCACTTCCCGCTCAAGCGCGATCCGCTGGGCCGGGGCGGCGGCGTGGTGCGCGCGGTCGACGGCGTCGACTTCGAGGTGCTCAAGGGCGAGACGCTGGGCGTCGTGGGCGAGTCGGGCTGCGGCAAGTCCACCACCGCGCGCCTGCTGATGCACCTCATCGACCCCACGGGCGGCGAAGTGGTCTTCGACGGCCGTGCCGTGGGCACGCGCGACCTACCGCTCAAGGAATTCCGGCGCCAGGTGCAGATGGTGTTCCAGGACAGCTACGCCTCGCTGAACCCGCGCCTGACCATCGAGGATTCGATCGCCTTCGGCCCGCAGGTGCACGGCGTGGGCCGCAAGGACGCCGTGGCGCGTGCGCGCGACCTGCTGGGCCGCGTGGGCCTGGAGCCGGCGCGCTTCGCCGAGCGCTACCCGCACGAGCTGTCCGGCGGGCAGCGCCAGCGCGTCAACATCGCGCGCGCCCTCGCGCTGCAGCCGCGCATGGTGATCCTCGACGAGGCCGTGTCCGCGCTCGACAAGTCGGTCGAGGCGCAGGTCATCAACCTGCTGCTGGACCTGAAGGCCGAGTTCGGCCTGACCTACGTCTTCATCAGCCACGACCTGCACGTGGTGCGCTACATCAGCGACCGCGTGATGGTGATGTACCTGGGCCAGGTGGCCGAGATCGGCCCGGCCGAGTCGCTCTACGACGCGCCGGCGCACCCCTACACCCAGGCCCTGCTGTCGTCGATGCCGTCGATGGACCCGGACCACCGGACCCAGGAGGCGCCGCTGGCCGGCGACCCGCCCAACCCCATCGACCCGCCCTCCGGCTGCCGCTTCCATCCGCGCTGCCCGATGGCGGCCCCCGTGTGCAGCCGGCACGCGCCCACGCTGTCGCCGGTGGCAGCGCTGCACGCGGTGAGCTGCCTCATGCACGAGCCCGGCAGCGGCCACCCGCGCGCCGTGGCCGCCCCGGCCCGCGCCGCCTGAGGCCGACCGCCAATGACATCCTCCGCCACATCCGCCACTCCCGCGACATCCGAGCCGATGGTCCTGCTGCAGGACCTGGGCGTGAGCTTCCACGGCGGACGCAGGCCCGTGCAGGCCGTCAGCGGCGTGAGCCTGCAGGTGCAGCGCGGCGAGGTGGTCGCGCTCATCGGCGAATCCGGCTCGGGCAAGAGCGTGACCATGCGCACCCTGCTGCGTCTGCACCCCGAACGGCGCACGCGCATCGCCGGCACGGTGCACGTCGCCGGCCGGGACGTGCTGGCCATGGGCACGCGCGCACTGGCCGACTTCCGCGGCAAGGTCGCGTCGATGATCTTCCAGGAGCCCCTGCTGGCGCTGGACCCGGTGTACCCCGTCGGCGCGCAGATCGTCGAATCGATCCGCCGCCACGAGGCGGTGTCGAAGGCCGAGGCGCAGGGCCGGGCGCTGGCCCTGTTCGAGCGCGTGCGCATCCCCAGCCCCGAGCGCCGGCTGGCCGCCTATCCGCACGAGATGTCGGGCGGCATGCGCCAGCGCGCGATGATCGCGCTCGCGCTGGCCTGCAACCCGCAGCTGCTGCTGGCCGACGAGCCCACCACCGCGCTCGATGCGACGGTGCAGATCCAGATCCTGCTGCTGCTGCGCGAACTGCAGCGCGACCTCGGCCTGTCGGTGATCTTCGTGACGCACGACATCGGCGCGGCCGTCGAGGTGGCGGACCGCATCGCCGTGATGTACGCGGGCCGCATCGTCGAGGAAGGCACGGCCCGGGAGCTGATCCGCGCGCCGCGCCACCCCTACACCATCGCGTTGCTCAGGAGCCGCGCCCACGGCGCCATGGCCAAGGGCGCCCGGCTGGACACCATCGCCGGTGCCCCGCCCGACCTGTCGGCGCTGCCGCCCGGTTGCGCCTTCGCGGCGCGCTGCGCCCTGGCGACCGACGCCTGCCGCGCGGCCCCGCCACCGGTGGTCGAGTTCACACCGGGCCACCGGGCGCGCTGCCTGCGCACCGACGAGACGGCCGCGCTGGCGCCCCTCGCGGCCTGACCGCCCCGCCTTGTCCATGCCCCTGCACGACCCCGCCCACGCCTTCGTCCCCTACCCCGATGCCGAAGTCCCGCATGCACCGACCGGCCCGCTCGCCGGCCTGAGCTTCGGCGTCAAGGACCTGTTCGACATCGCCGGCTACCCCACGGGCGGCGGCAGTCCCTTCGTGCTCGCCATGTCGGGCATCAAGACGCGCACGGCGCCCACCGTGCAGCGCCTGCTGGACGCCGGTGCGCGCCTGGCCGGCAAGACCGTCACCGACGAGCTGGCCTTCTCGATGAACGGCAACAACGCGCACTTCGGCGCGCCGATCAACGGGGCGGCGCCGGCGCGCATCACGGGCGGCTCGTCCTCGGGCTCGGCCTCGGCGGTGTCCTCGGGCCTGTGCGACTTCGCGCTCGGCACCGACACGGGCGGCTCGGTGCGCGCACCGGCCAACCACTGCGGCCTCTACGGCCTGCGTCCCACGCACGGCCGCGTGAGCCTGCAGGGCGCGCTGGACCTGTCGCCGAGCCTGGACACCTGCGGCTGGTTCGCGCGCGACCTGCTCACCTTCACGCAGGTGGCCGACGTGCTGCTCGCCCCCGACGCGACGCCGCTGCCGGCCGCCGTGCGGCTGCTGCGGCCGACGGACCTGTGGGCGCTGGCGGAGCCCGCCGCGGCCCAGGCGCTGCGGCCGGCGCTGGCCCGCGCCGAGGCCGCCCTGGGTCCAGCGACCCCGGTGACGGTGGCCCTGGAGTCCTTCGAGGCCATGTACTGGCACTTCCGCCACGTGCAGGCGCGCGAGGCCTGGTTGACCGACGGCCCGCTGATCGAGCGCTTCGCGCCGCCGCTGGGGCCGGGCGTGGCCGAGCGCTTCGCCTGGTCGCGCGAGGTGACGGACGCCCAGGTGGCGACCGGCCGCGCCTTCCGTGCGTGCTTTCGCGACCACCTCGGCGCACTGCTGGGCGCCGACGGTGTGCTCGTGATGCCGACCATGCCCGACATCGCCCCGCTGCGCAGTGAATCCGAAGCGGCGCTGGAGGACTACCGCAACCGCGCGATCCGCCTGCTGTGCCTGGCCGGGCTCAGCGGTTTTCCTCAGCTGTCGATGCCGCTGGCCACCCGCGAGGGCGCGCCGCTGGGGCTCTCGCTGCTCGGCCCCGCGGGCACGGACCGCTCGCTCATCGCGCTGGCCGGCCGCATCGCGGATGCGGCCTGATCCAGGCGGGTTCCAAGCCGAATCGGCCTGCAGCGCCCGTGGGACGGGCGCAAGCAGCTATGAATTCGATAGCAAGCAAGAGCGCGGACCGGCGCCTCAGGCCGACAGCGTGTGCAGCCCGGCGCGCACCTGTCCGTCCTCGATCCACAGCTCGCCCAGCGAGATCGGCAGCGTGAAGCGCCGGGGCCCGGCACTGCCGGGGTTGACGAAGAGCACGCCGCCGCGCGCCTGCACCAGGGGCCGGTGCGAATGGCCCGAGAGCACGACCTGCACCCCTTCGCGCGCCGGATCGATCGCCAACTCCGCCAGGTCGTGCAGCAGGTGGACGCGCACGCCCGCCAACTCGACCGTGCACTGCCCGGGCAGGGCCTCGGCCCAGGCGCCCAGGTCGTTGTTGCCACGCACGGCGCTCACGGTCGCGATGCGGCCCAGCTCCTCCAGCACCTCGGGGCGGCAGATGTCGCCGGCATGCAGGATGTGCGCGCAGCCCTGCAGCCACGCGGCCGCCGCGGGCCGCAGCAGGTTGTGGGTGTCGGAGATGAGGCCGATGCGGGTCATGGGCAGCGCACCTTAGCGCGCCGCCCACCGCGCGGCAACGCCGGGCGTCAGGGCGCGAGCTGCACCTGCGCCGGTGCCGCCAGGGTGCAGACGTCGCAGTCGACCTCGGGCGCGACGCGCTCGATGACCGCGAAGTCGCCCGCATCGATGGCCAGCAGGGCGTGGTGCCAGGTGCCGGGCGCCAGCAGCACGCCCTGCGCGCCATCGGTCACGAAGGCGGCCAGGTCCCCGGCGGCCGGCGCGGCCCCGGCCCGGGCCACCACCAGCACGAAACGGCGCGTGCCCAGCGGCACGAAGGTCTGGCTGCCCAGCGCATGGCGCTCCATCTCGCCGACGACGTGCGGGAACACGCGCGCCTGGGCACGGAAGATGGCCAGCGCCGGCCGCCCGCCGCCTGCGGCCAGCGCCATGTCGTCCACCAGGTCGAAGCGCTGCGAGGTGCCGCCGTTGATGGGCCGGCCGGTGCCGCCCTCGGGCACGGCGAGCACGGTGCCGTAGGGTGCGAAGGCCGCGGGCGTGAGCGGCTGCGCGACGAGCACCCGCATCACGCCACGCCCGCCTGGTCGAGCATCGCATGCAGCAGCACGTTGCAGCCGGCGGCCAGGTGTTCGGGCCGCGCGTCCTCGATCTCGTTGTGCGAGATGCCGTCCTTGCAGGGTACGAAGATCATCGCCGCCGGGGCCGTGCGCGCGACGTACACCGCGTCGTGCCCGGCGCCGCTGACGATGTCCAGGTGCGCCAGGCCGAGGCGCTGCGCTCCCTCGCGCACGGCACGCACCAGCGGCTCGGCGAAGGGCGCCGGCGGAAAGTAGACCGTCTCCCGCACCTCGACCCCCAGGCCGCTGTCGGCCGCCAGCGCTTCGCACGCATGGCGCAGGCGGGCGTCCATGCGGGCCAGGCCGGCGTCGTCGGCATGGCGGAAGTCGACCGTGAACAGCACGCGGCCCGGGATGACGTTGCGCGAATTGGGATGGACCTGCACGTAGCCCACGGTGCCGCGGCCGTCGGGCTGCTCGTCCATCGCCACCTCGCGCACGAGCTGCATGAGGCCGGTGGCGCCCTGCAGCGCGTCGCGGCGCAGGCGCATCGGCGTGGGGCCGGCATGCGCCTCCTGGCCGGTGACCACCACGTCGTACCAGCGCTGGCCGAGCGCGCCGGTGACGACGCCGATCGGCACGTCGGCGTCTTCCAGCACGGGACCCTGCTCGATGTGGGCCTCGAAGTACGCCGCCATGCGCGGCGCGCCGTCCGCGACCGACGCCGGCGCGCTGCCTTCGAACCCGATCGTGCGCAGCGCCTCGGCCACGCTCACGCCGTCGCGATCCCGCGCATCGAGCGCATGCGCGAGCGGGAAGGCGCTGGCATAGACGCCCGAGCCCATCATCACGGGCACGAAGCGCGAGCCCTCCTCGTTGGTCCAGACGCAGACCTCCAGCGGCGCCACGGTGCGCACGCCGGCATCGTCGAGCGTGCGCAGCACCTCCAGGCCGGCGAGCACGCCGTAGTTGCCGTCGAACTTGCCGCCCGTGGGTTGCGTGTCGATGTGGCTGCCGGTGGCCACGGCGGGCCGCGACGGGTCGGTGCCGGGGCGGCGCGCGAAGATGTTGCCGACGGCGTCGACGCGCACCGTGCAGCCCGCGGCCTCGGCCCATCGGACGAAGAGTTCGCGGCCCTGCCGGTCCAGCTCGGTGAGCGCGAGGCGGCACACGCCGCCCTTGTCGGTCGCGCCAATGCGCGCCAGGGCCATGAGCGAGTCCCAGAGGCGGTCCCGGTCGATCGCGAGGGCCGCGGTCGCAGCGGCGAGGGAAGAAGTGGAAGTGAAGTCCATGCGGGCGTTTCAGCAGGAAGCATGCCGATGGTCGCCGCTGTCGCGAAGGCGCACCGGCTAAGGAAAGCCCCCATGCAACGAAGGGGCGCCGCCCCTTACGATCGCCCGTCGATTTTTTCCTCCACCGGACGGTTGCAGACTGCTTGCTGCCGCCCTCGCCTCCCATGTCCTCCGCCCCCGAGCCCGGCGCCCAGCTGGACGCCGCCAGCCCCCTGCCCCCCGACATCGAAGCCGCCGACGAGCCCGTGAAGGTGCCGCTGGCGATCGAGGACTGGGCCACGGTCGTCATCATGGCCCTGCTGGCCTGCATCACCTTCGCCAACGTGCTGGTGCGCTACTTCACCGACTCGTCCTTCGCGTGGACGGAGGAGTTCTCGGTCTTCCTCATGATCCTGCTGGCGATGGTGGCGGGCTCGGCCGCCGTGGCACGCGACCGCAACATCCGCATCGAGTACTTCTCCGAAGCCGGCTCGATGGCGCGGCGCCGGCGCCTGGCGCAGTTCGGCGCGGCGATGGTGGCCATCCTGTTCTTCCTCGTCGCGGGCCTGAGCATCCGCGTGGTGTGGGACGACTACCGCTTCGAGGAGACCTCGCCGGGCATCGGCGTGCCGCAGTGGTGGTACTCGATCTGGCTGCCGATCGTGTCGACGGCCATCGGGCTGCGGGCCGTGGGCCTGTTCATCCGGCGCGGGCGCAAGGTGCGCGACGAGGACGTGGCGTCATGAGCGCCGCACCGGGCCGCCCCACGCCGGCGAACGCCCCCTCGGGGGCCCATGGACCTCGCGCAGCGGCGAGCGTGGGGGCACCATGATCGCCACGCTGCTGTTCGTCGCCTTCGTGGCGATGATGCTGATCGGCGTGCCGATCGGCGCCGCGCTGGGCCTGGCCGGCGCCGCCTGCATCGCGCTGGCCAACAGCGATGCGCAGTGGTTCGGCCTGCTGGCCGTGCCGCAGAACTTCTACGCCGGACTGGGCAAGTACCCGCTGCTGGCGATCCCGATGTTCGTGCTGGTGGGCTCGATCTTCGACCGCTCGGGCGTGGCGCTGCGGCTGGTGAACTTCGCCATCTCCATCGTGGGCCGCGGCCCCGGCATGCTGCCGCTGGTGGCGATCGTGGTGGCGATGTTCCTCGGCGGCATCTCGGGCTCGGGCCCGGCCAATGCCGCCGCGGTGGGCGCGGTGATGATCGCGGCCATGTCGCGCGCCGGCTACCCGGCGGCGTACTCGGCCAGCGTGGTGGGCGCGGCAGCGGCCACCGACATCCTCATTCCACCGTCGGTCGCCTTCATCGTGTACTCGGTGCTGGTGCCGGGTGCGTCGGTGCCGGCGCTCTTCGCGGCCGGCATGGTGCCGGGCATCCTGGCCGGGCTGGCGCTGATCATCCCGGCGGTGTGGATGGCGCGCTCGCACCGGATGGGCGCGCTCGAGGCCACGCTGCCGCGGCCCGCCTTCTGGAAGAGCTTTCGCGAAGCGACCTGGGGCCTGGCGGCGCCGGTGCTGATCCTCGGCGGCATGCGCGCCGGCTGGTTCACGCCGACCGAGGCCGCGGTGGTGGCGGTGTTCTACGGCCTCTTCGTGGGCATGGTGGTCTACCGCACGATCCAGGTGAAGGACCTGTTCGTCATCCTGCGCGAGTCGGGCGAGCTGTCGGCGGTGATCCTGCTGGTCGTGTCGCTGGCGGGCATCTTCGCCTACTCGCTCTCCACGCTGGGCGTGATCGACCCGGTGGCCAAGGCGATCGTGAATTCGGGCCTGGGCGAATACGGCGTGCTGGCGCTGCTGATCGTGCTGCTCATCACCGTGGGCATGTTCCTCGACGGGGTGTCGATCTTCCTGATCTTCGTGCCCCTGCTGTGGCCCATCGTGCAGCACTACCAGTGGGACCCGGTGTGGTTCGGCGTGATCCTCACGCTCAAGGTGGCGCTGGGCCAGTTCACCCCGCCGCTGGCCGTCAACCTCATGGTGTCGTGCCGCATCGCCAACGTGCGCATGGAAGAGACCGTGCGCTGGGTCGGCTGGATGCTGTTCGCCATGTTCCTGGTGATGGTCGCCGTGATCGTCTGGCCGCAGCTGGCGCTGTGGCTGCCGGCCAGGCTGGGGTACTGAAAGGCGGACATCC
>JAVHYA010000098.1 GCA_031119395.1 Pseudomonadota bacterium | reverse complement strand
CTGCCCGACGCCTTCCTGCGCCGCTGCTTCTTCCACTACATCAAGTTCCCCGACGCGGAAACGATGAAGAACATCGTGGCGGTGCACTTCCCCGGCCTGAAGCAGGAACTGCTCACGGCCGCGATGAAGACCTTCTACGACGTGCGCAACCTGCCCGGCCTGAAGAAGAAGCCCTCGACCTCGGAACTGCTCGACTGGCTCAAGCTGCTGGTGGCCGAGGACATCCCGCTGGAGGCGCTGCAGAGCAAGGACGACAAGGTCGCCGTGCCGCCGCTGGTGGGCGCGCTGCTCAAGAACGAGCAGGACGTGACGCTGTTCGAGAAGCTGGTCTTCATGCAGCGCAACAACCGCTGAGGCGCGTGCTGCCGTGACGCGAGGCGAGGACACGCAGCCTTCGAACCGGCAGCTCCTGCTGCTGGGCGTGGCACAGGCCGCCGGTTTCCTCCTTGGCGCCCTGCTCGGCCGCTGGCTGGGCCTGATGTTCGGATGGGACGCGCTCGCGTCCGAAGGCTACACGGGCCGGGCGATGGGCGGCATCGCGCTCATCGGCGCGGGCGGTGGCGCCGGCGTGCAGTTGGCGCGCCGCTGGTATCGCGGCAGATACGGCGACCCGCGCAGCTGACCGCATCGCTATCCTCGACGCCATGGCTTTCGTCGAACCCGTCACCCTTTCGCATCGCGGCGTGCGGCTCGTGCCGCTGTCGCTCGACCACGAGGCCGGCCTGGCTGCCGCCGCGGCCGACGGCGAGCTGTGGAAACTGCGCGTCACCTCCGTGCCCGAGCCGGACCAGACGCGTGTGTACATCGACACCGCATTGAAGATGCGCGACGAAGGCCACCGCTTCGCCTTCGCCGTCACCGACCAAACCACCGGCGAGGTGCTGGGCACCACCAGCTACCACGACATCCTGCCCGCCGTGAAGCGGGTGGAGATCGGCTGGACCTGGTACGCCAAGCGCTGCCAGCGCACCCACGTCAACACCAGCTGCAAGCTGCTGATGCTGCAGCACGCCTTCGACACCCTGGGCTGCCACGTCGTGGGCTGGCGCACCGACAACTTCAACTTCGCCTCGCAGGCCGCCATCGAGCGCCTGGGCGCGAAGAAGGACGGCGTCATCCGCGGCCACGCCCTGCGCCGCGACGGCACCATCCGCGACACCGTGATGTACAGCCTGCGCTCGGGCGAATGGCCCGAGGTGAAGGCGCAACTGCTCTACCTGCTCGACAAGCCCCGCGGCTGATTCCCGCGCGGCAAGGAGGCCTCCCATGCTGATCGACTTCTTCTACACGCTGCGCTCGGCCAAGCTGCCGGTGTCGGTCAAGGAATACCTGATGCTCCTGGAGGCCCTGCAGGCCGACGTGGTGGGGCCCAATTCCGAGGACGCCTTCGGGCTGGACGACTTCTACTACCTCAGCCGCACCGCGCTGGTGAAGGACGAGAAGCACTACGACAAGTTCGACCGCGCCTTCTCCGCCTACTTCAAGGGCGTGGACATGCTCACCGACTTCACCAAGGAGGTGCCGCTGGACTGGCTGCGCAAGACGCTGGAGCGCGAGTTCACGGCCGAGGAGAAGGCCAAGATCGAAAAGATGGGCTGGGACGAGCTCATGGACACGCTCAAGAAGCGCTTCGAGGAGCAGAAGGAGCGCCACGAGGGCGGCAACAAGTGGATCGGCACCGGCGGCACCTCGCCCTTCGGCCACGGTGGCTACAACCCGCAGGGCATCCGCATCGGCGGCGCGGGCAAGAACAAGAGCGCCGTCAAGGTGTGGGAACAGCGCGCCTACAAGGACTACGACGACAGCCAGGAACTGGGCACGCGCAACATCAAGATGGCGCTGCGGCGCCTGCGCAAGTTCGCGCGCGAGGGCCACGAGGACGAGCTGGACCTGGACGCGACCATCGAGCGCACCGCCGCCAACGCGGGCTACCTCGACATCAAGATGCGTCCCGAGCGGCACAACAACGTCAAGGTGCTGCTGCTGATGGACGTGGGCGGCACGATGGACGAGCACGTGCACCGCGTGGAAGAGCTCTTCTCGGCCGTGAAGACCGAGTTCAAGCACCTCGAGTTCTACTACTTCCACAACTGCGTCTACGACTTCATGTGGAAGAACAACCGGCGCCGCTTCTCCGAGAAGTTCGCGACCTGGGACATCATTCGCAAGTACAACAAGGACTACAAGCTCATCTTCGTCGGCGACGCGACCATGAGCCCCTACGAGATCCTGCAGCCCGGCGGCAGCGTCGAATACAACAACGAGGAGCCGGGTGCCGAGTGGCTGCAGCGCCTCACGCACGCGTTTCCCAAGTTCGCGTGGGTCAATCCCGAGCCGCAGGGCGTGTGGCAATACCGCCAGAGCATCGCCGTGATGCAGCAGCTGATGTCGCACCGCATGTTCCCGCTCACCCTCAAGGGGCTGGAGGACGCCATGCGCCTGTTGTCGAAATGACACGGGAAATTTGCAAATAGTCAGCTTTGGTCAGGTTTTTCCGGTGACATTCATGTAACACTGAAGTCTTCATTGTTTCCAACGCCCTGCCGTGACCGCCCTCGCCGCACTGGCCCCCGAAAGCACGGCAACCGCGCCCCTGCGGGCCGATCCGGACGTCGTCCGAATCCGCGGGCAGGAACTGCCGCTGGACCGCCTCGTCACCCCTGAGTTTCTCGATCCGGCCTGGCAGCAGGCCATGCACGAGCAGCTGACCCAGGCCCGCCCCTTCCCCCACCTGGTCCTCGACGACCTGTTCGACGCCCGGCTGCTGGCCCTGGTGCGGGAGGAGTTCGAGCACCCTTGCGTGCGCTGGCGCCACTTCAAGTCCGGCTACGAGACCTACCACCGCAGCGAGACCCTCTCGCCGCTCGGGCCGGCCACGCAGATGTATTTCTCCGTGGTGCACTCCGGCTGGTTCACCGAGGCGCTGTCGCGGATCACCGGCGTCGACCACCTGGTGCTCGACCCGCACCAATGGGGCGGCGGTCTGCATGAAAGCGGCGCCGGCGCCCACTTTTCGATCCACCGCGACTTCAGCTACCACTGCGACACCGGCCTGCGCAACCGGATGGTGATGATCACCTACCTGAACGAGCAGTGGCAGGACAGCTGGGGCGGGCACCTGGAACTCTGGAACGACCAGCAGGACCGCTGCGAGAAGAAGGTCGCACCGGAATTCGGCCGGACCATCATCTTCCTGCACGGCCTGCACAGCTTCCACGGCCACCCGACGCCGATGACGCCGCCCGCGGGAGTCAAGCGCCGGTCGGTGGCGGCCTACTACTACACGGGCGAGGGCCCGCGGCCGGCGAACGAGCCCGAAGAGGGCTCGGGCTTCTACCACTCGACCTGGAAGAACCGCATGGTCGACGCGATGCGCGGCGTGAGCCCTCCCGTGCTGTGGTCGCTCGCACGCCGAGCGGTCCGCGGCCGGCCGCGATAGCCCCATCTGGGCGCCTGTCCGACGCGGGGGGCCAGGCGGGGCAGCGAGAATCGCCGCCATGTTCAGGGAGGTGCTCTCTTCGATGGCCGGACCGCTGGCCGCCCGTTGCACATGGCTGGGCGCGGTGGTGCTGGCCGTCGCGCTGACCGGCTGCAGCCTGCTGCCCGGTCGCCACGGGCAGCCGCAGGACGACGCTCCCTCGGCGCTCGCCACGGCCGACGGCGCCGACGCCGAGGGCAGGACGCGCACCGGCTTCACCGTCACGGTCGAGGGGCCGGACGAGGTGCGCGAACTGCTCGAGAAGCACCTGGAACTGCAGCGCTACCGCCAGCTCGACGACCTCGGCGTGGCCGAACTGTCGCGCCTCATGGTGGCGGCCGAAGCCAATGCCCGTGAGCTGCTCGGCACGCTGGGCTACTTCACGCCGCGTCTCGTCCTGCAGTTGCGCGACACGCCCGGGGCGAAGACGCCGCATGACGTGCTGGTCCGCGTCGACCCGGGCCCGCGCACGCGGGTGGTGCAGACGCAGGTCGACTTCGCAGGCCCCATCGTCGGCGATGCGGCGGCCGACAGGCAGCGCGAGGCGATCCGCAGCGGCTGGGCGCTGGGGCCGGGCCGCGACTTCACGCAACAAGGCTGGGACAACGCCAAGACCCTCGGCCTGCGGGCCCTGACGGCGAAGCGCTTTCCCACCGGCAATGTGCAGACCAGCCGGGCCGACATCGATGCCGACACCTCGACGGCGCGCCTGGCGGTCACCTACCAGTCCGGGCCGGCCTACCGCTTCGGCCCCCTGGTGGTGCGAGGCGCCGAGCGCTACGGCGTCGTCGGGCCCAGCCGCATCGCGCGCCTGCCCACCGGCGAGCCCTACGACCAGCAGAAGCTGCTCGACGCGCAGGAGCGCCTGGCCAGCAGCGGCTACTACGACTCGGTCTTCCTCACGCTCGACACCAGCGCCGGCAACCCGGACTTCGCCCCGGTGATCGCGCAGGTGCGCGAGGCGCAGATGCAGAAGGTGGTGCTGGGCGTGGGCTTCACCACCGACAGCGGGCCGCGCGTGTCGGTGGATCACATCTACAACCAGATGCCGCTGCTGGGCTGGCGCGCGGTGTCGAAACTCTCGATCGAGCGCGACACCAAGCTGCTCAACACCACCTGGACCGGCCTGCCCGGCGACGACGGCTGGAAGTGGGGATCGCTGGCCCAGCTCAAGCGCGAGCAGTCGGGCACCTACGACGTGGACAGCGGCCGCCTGCGCTACGGGCGCAGCAAGTCGGAGGGGCACATCGACCGGGCCCTGTTCCTGCAGTACGACTACGCGGTGCCCAGCGGCAGCGACCTGCCGGCCACGGTCGAGCCGGCGGCTTCCGCCATCAGCGCCAACTGGAACTGGACCGGCCGCTACTTCGACGACAACGCCAACCCGCGGCGCGGCTGGGGCCTGGCGCTCGAACTGGGCGCCGGCTACACCCTGAGCGGCCAGCGCCTGCCCTTCACGCGCGCCTACGGTCGGTGGATGAACGTGATCCCGCTGGGCCGCGTGCCGGACGGCGACACCGCCGCGGTGGCGCGCCAGTCGCGCATCGCACTGCGCGCCGAACTCGGCGCCATCACGGCCAAGGAAACGGCGCAGATCCCGTCGACCTTGCGCTTCCTCACCGGCGGCGACACCACCGTGCGCGGCTACGCCTACCAGCAGATCGGCACCGTGGACGCCAGCGGCGCCACCGTGGCCGGCCGCTACCTGGCGGTGGCCAGCGCCGAGTGGCAGAAGCCCATCGTGTGGAACGGCCAGCTCACGGCCTTCGAGAGCGCGGTCTTCGTCGATGCCGGCAACGTGGCCGACAAGGCGCGCGAACTGAGCAAGCCCAAGGTGGGCGTGGGCGCGGGCCTGCGCTGGCGCAGTCCCGTGGGACCGCTGCAGGCCGACGTGGCCTATGGGGTCGACGTCAAGAAGTTCCGGCTGCATCTGCGCCTGGGCGTCACGTTCTGAGGTCGTCCATGCGCCCGATTGCTCACTTTTTGATAGCGGCTTGCGCACACTGGACGGGCGCCGGAGGCCGATTTGGTTCATAAGCCGAGCGACGTCGCGGATCAGGACGCAGGCGCGGCCGCGGCCGCGGAAGCCGCGCCTGTGCGCCGCTCGCGCACGCGGCGCACCCTGCGCGCGATCGGCTGGAGCCTGGCGTCGCTGCTCGTGCTGGTGCTCGCCCTCGTCGCCACCGGCTGGTGGTGGGCCGGCACCGACAGCTCGCTGGCCACGGCCCTGGCCCGCGCCGCGCGCTATCTGCCGGCCGGGCAGACGCTCGAATCGCGCGAGGTGACCGGCTCGCTGCGCCGCGGCGGCGCCATCGGCTACCTGCGCTGGCAGAGCCCCACGATGGCCGTCGAGGTGCAGGGCGCCCGCATCGGCTGGGCACTGCGGCCCCTGCTGCGCAAGCGCGTGCAGCTGGGCGAGGTGCACGCGGCGCGCATCGTCATCGAGCCGCGCGGACCCCAGGACGAGGAGAAGAAGCCGCTGGAGCCGCTCTCGCCCATCGTGCTGCCGGTGGAGATCGACCTGCCCTTCAGCGCCGACGAAGTGCTGTGGAAGGGTCCGCCCGAGGTGCGGGCCCAGGCGCTGGCGGGCCGCTATGTGTACGAGGCACAGCAGCACCGCCTCCAGCTCGACGGCGTGGACCTGGCCGACGGCCACTACAGCGGCACGGTGCAGCTGCAGGGCGCGGCGCCGATGGCGCTGCAGCTCGCGCTCGAGGGCCGGGTGCAGGCGCCGCTGAACGACGAACGGCGCATCGCGCTGGACGCCCGCGCCACCGCCAGCGGCACGCTGGCCGGCTCCGATGCACGGCTCGCCATCGATGCCGCCCTGCGCCCGCAGGAACAGCCCGACGCCGACCATCCCGTGGACGCGCAGCTCAATGCCCGCATCGCGCCGTGGGCGCCGCAGCCGGTGATCGACGCGCTGCTCAAGATGCGCAACCTCGACGTCGCCTGGCTGCTGCCCGACGCGCCGCGCACGCGGCTGAGCGGCGAGGTGGCGGTCGATCCCGACCCCGCCACCGGTGCGGCTGCGTGGAAGGCCCGTGCCGACGTCACCAACGCCGAACCGGGCCCGTGGGACGAAGGCCGGCTGCCGGTGGAGGCAGTGCAGGCCCAGGTCGGCTACGACGGCACCGTGTGGCGCGTGGCCGAGGCCACCGTGCGGGCCGGCCGGGGCCGCATCGAGGCCGAGGGCGAATGGGCGCCTGCGCCGCAACCCTGGCAGATCGAGGCCACCGTGCGCGGCGTGCGCCCCGGCCTGCTGCACACCGAGCTGGCCGGGGCGCCCGTCAGCGGCCGCGCCAAGGCGACGCAGAAGGACGACGCGATCGCCTTCGACCTGGCGCTGCAGGCCGAGGGCGGCGCGCAGGCCAAGGCGCTCGAAGGTTTCAAGCTCGAACGCGTCGCGGCGCAAGGCCAGTGGGCGAAGCAGGTGCTGGACCTGCGCACCCTGCGCATCGAGGCCGAGCGCGCCAGCGTGCAGGGCCAGCTGCAGGTGCGCGTGGCCGAGCAGGCCGGCAGCGGCGACCTGCGCGCCACGCTGCCCGGCGGCAGCGCCCAGGTCAAGGGCCGGATCGCGCCGACGCAGGGCGCCGGCGAGGTGCAGGCACGCATCGACGACGCCGCGGCGCTGCAGGCCTGGGTCGAACGGCTGCCGGGGCTGGAGAAGGCCTTCGCCGGTGCATCGGCCCGCGGCAGTGCACGTCTCGACGCGGGCTGGCAGGGCGGCTGGCGCGCCATCCAGCAGCGATTGCAGGCCGTGAACACGCCGCCCGCGGACCGCGCCGCGGAACCCAGCCTCAAGGCCCGCCTGGAAGCGCCGCGCCTGGACCTGCGCCTGCCCGCCAAGACCGGCGAGCCCGCCCCGGCCGAGATCCAGCTGCGCGGCCTGCAGGCCACGCTGGACGGCAGCCTGGCGCGCGCCGCACTCACCCTGCGCGGCGAGGCGCAGCAGGGCACGCGCAAGCTCACGCTCGACACGCGCGCCAGCGGCGGCCTGGAGCGGGCGAACCAGTGGCGCCTTGCGCTGGCGTCGCTGCGTACGCAGCTGCAGGACACCACGCGCAGCGACGCGCCGTGGACGGTGGAACTGGCCCGCGAATTCAGCAGCACCGTGCGCGTGGGCAACGGCCAGCTCGACGTCGAGAGCACGGCCGGCGGCGCCACGCTGCGCGGCCCGGTGCCGGGCACGGTGCGCCTCGACTGGGAGCCGGTGCGCCTGCGCCAGACCACCAGCGCCAGCGGCACGGCGCTTCGCCTGCAGTCCAAGGGGCGCATGCAGGGCCTGCCCATGGCCTGGAGCCGCGCCTTCGGCGGCGACACCAGCCTGAGCGAGTTGGGCATCAGCGGCGACCTGGTCTTCGACGGCGACTGGGACATCGAGGCCGGCGACCGACTGCGCGCGCAGGCCCGCATCGCGCGCGCCAGCGGTGACCTGCGGGTGCAGGCCGGCGAAGCCGCGCTGGTACGCCGCATCGAGAGCCGCGGCACGGGCACCAAGAGCGAGATCACCACCGATTCGAGCGACAACGCGCCTTCGACGCCTGCCGGCCTGCGCCAGGCCGAGTTGCGGCTCGATGCCGAAGGCGACGCGGTACGTGCCCGGCTGGCCTGGGACAGCGAGCGCGCCGGCCAGATCCAGGCCGAGGCCGGGACCCGCCTCGTGCAGCGCGACGGCGGCTGGCAATGGGCCGAGGATGCGCCCCTCAATGGCAGCGTGCGTGCCCGGCTGCCGCAGCTGGGCGTGTGGTCGATGCTGGCCCCGCCGGGCTGGCGCATCGCCGGCACGCTGAGCGCCGACGCCACGCTGGCCGGCACGCGCAACGACCCGCGCTGGAACGGCACGCTGGCGGCCGACGAACTGGCACTCAAGGCGATGGTCGAGGGCCTGGACCTGCGCGACGGCCGGCTGCGTGCCCGCCTCGCCGGCAACCGGCTGGTGCTGGACGAATTCACGCTCCGGGGCGGCCCCGGGAGCAAGGTGCGCATTCCAGGCCGCGCCGGCAACCTGAGCACCAGTGCGAGCGAGGCCTCGGCCGATGGCGGCACCCTGTCCGTCAAGGGCGAGGTGGGCTGGGGCCCGGCAAACCCGGCGGGCGGCGGCTCGGGCCTGTCGATGGACATGCGCGGCGAGGTCCGGCGCCTGCGGGCCCTGGTGCGCTCCGACCGGCAGGTCACCGTGTCGGGCGACCTGCAGGCCGGGCTGAACGCCGGGCAGTTGCGTGTGCGCGGCAAGGTCACGACCGACCGTGCCGTCATCATCCTGCCGGACGAGACGGCGCCCAGCCTGGGCAGCGATGTGATCGTGCATTCCGCGGCGAAGGAACGCGAGGCACGCGCGGCGGCCGAGAAACAGGCGAAGGAACGCGCCGCGCAGGACGAGGCCGCCGCGGGCCGGGTCAACCAGCCGCTGTTGGCCAAGGCGCCCGACATCGAGATCGCCTTCGACCTCGGCAAGGACTTCGCGGTGCAGGGCCGCGGCATCACCACACGGCTGGAGGGCCAGCTCGACATCCGCACCACGCAGCTGAGCGCACCGCCCCGCGTCACCGGCGAGGTGAAGACCGTGCAGGGCCAGTACCGCGCCTATGGCCAGGAGCTCGACGTCGAGAGCGGGCTCGCGCGGTTCAACGGCCCGGTCGACAACCCCTCGCTCGACATCCTCGCCATCCGCCCCAACATCAGCCAGCGCGCCGGCGTGCAGATCACGGGCACGGCCCAGTCGCCGCGGGTCAGGCTGTATTCCGACCCGCCCCTGCCCGACGCGCAGGCCTTGGCCTGGGTCGTGCTCGGCCGGGCCTCGGCCTCCAGCGGCGGCGAGGCGATCCTGATGCAGCAGGCGGCCCTGGCGCTGCTGGGCGGGCTCGGCAAGGGTGGCAGCGGAGGCAGCCTGGCCAGCCGCTTCGGGCTCGACGAGATCGGCTTCAAGGGGCCGGGCTCGGGTGGCGAGCTGAGGGAGTCGTCGGTGACGCTCGGCAAGCGCCTGTCGAAGGACTTCTACGTGACCTACGAGCGCAGCCTGGCCGGCACCCTGGGCACGCTGTACATCTTCTACGACCTGACGCGTCGCCTGACCCTGCGCGGGCAGGCGGGACGCACCAGCGGCGTGGACTTGATCTACACCGTTCAGTACGACTGAGGTGGGCTGCCGATCCTCAGTGCAGCAGCAGCGTGAGACCCGCCGCCAGACTGAGCAGCCCGATCAAGGCCAGCAGCACCGCGAGGTTCATGCGCTCGCTGAGTTCGTCGTGCAGGCGATGGGATTGGGACGTCGCGCCGCGGGCACGTGCCGCCAGCCGTCGGCTGCGCCTGCGCAGCCGCTTCACCTTGCGCTCGTGCCATACATAGCCCGCGCCACACAACACCGCCACAAGCACCAGCAGCACACCCATCCAGTTGACCATCAGACCTCCAGCGTCCGATTGTCGGAGGGTGCGGCGACACGAGGCTGACAGCGAGCCCACCATGGCAGCGTCAACTGCCATGCTGCGCCTCGCTGGAGGAGATGCCTTACCGCTTTACCGCTTTACCGATTTACCGATTTACCGCTTGGCGCGGGCCGCGTTGCGCTTGCGGGTGGCGGCCGCCTTCTTCGCCGAAGCGGAGCGCTCGGCGGCCGACCGGCCTGCCGAGGCGGCGCCGCCACGCTCCCCGCCCTTGCGCGATGGCGCGTGGTTCTCGGCCTTGCCGCGTCCGGACCCGGCCTTCTTTCCACCGCCGGTCTCGGCATTCACGGTGGCCCAGGCACGACGCTCGGCTTCGGGCTTGGACACGCCGCGCTTTTCATACCCCTGCTCGACGTGCTCGGCTTGACGCTTCTGCTTGTCCGAGTAGGCGGACTTGTCTCCACGTGGCATGGTGCACTCCTTTCGCTGACTGGAAAAACACCATGCTGCGAAGCAGCCCGCGTCATGCAGGTAGGTCGGGCCGGCCACCGGGTGTCGGCGGGGCCGCACGCTAGTCGTTCGGCTCGCCCGGTTTACTCAGCCGACGTTCAGGTGCCATCGGCACACTGGAATCTCGGCAGCCCGGCGTCTCTTCCGACTCCTCCTCCCGTCTATCGGGCTGCTGTTGACCCGCTTCGGCGGGTTTTCTTTTGGCCGGGAATCGAAGAACGCCAGGAGGAAAGACGGCAGAGCCGCCCGACAGGGCCGCCGCGGGCAGCGATTCCGCTCAGGTCAGTGGGCCGAAGGACGACAGCCGCTGGCGCAGGCGGCCGCCCACGCCGTGTGCCCAGGGGCCGACCGGCCGCTTGGCGACGTGGCACCAATGGCGCCATTGGCGTCGCATGCCCACCCACACAGCCCGGCGCGCATGGGCCCTGGCCTGGCGCAGTTCGGCCTGCCGGCGGCATTCGGCCGCGATGCGCAGCCCTTGCGCCACGCGCTCGGCGGCCTCGTCGCCCGAACCCTGGTGCAACCCAGCGATGCAGGCCAGATCGTCCGCGCTCAGGCGGGTGAGGAACAGCTGGAAGTTGCGATCGGTGGGCATGGCGAGGTGCGGTGGTGGTGTCCAACGATAACGCACAAATGAACACTTAGGTTCACAAACATGAACCTTGGTACTACTTTTTCTCGATACCGCGAAATTCAATGGCAGGTGGATGCGCGATTCGCCAGCGGCCGTGCGGAATCGCGCCTGAGGGAGCGCCCGCTTCAGCCTCGCTTAAGTCGACGCCGGCACAGTCCCTTCCTGCAGCCCTTGTCTCTTCTCCTCCTCCCTCCTCGTATGAAGGGCTGCCTTCAACCCGCTTCGGCGGGTTGTCTTTTTTCCAGCATCGACTTTTCGCGCCAGGCAAGACCGCTCGCGGCAGTGTTGCAGTCCTACGAATCACTGAGCGAAAGCGCCTGGCAGCTACGCGGGAGTCGGCCAGAATGGCTTCATGCAACCCCGACCCGGCGGCACGGCCGATATCGATGCGAAGCCCGTGCGCCTCAGGGAGGCCGCCCGATGGCTTGCGGACTGGAAGGACGCGCATCGCGGGCATTCCGGCCCCGCGCTCGTTCTGCGTCGCCTGCTGTGGGCCTATGCAGGCGCCGGTGCCATCGCCTTGGTTCTCGTTCCCGTCAGCGCGCATGGATGGATGGGCTCGCGGGCGGACGCGTTGGCCGCGCTCTATACGCTGGTGCTGGCGTTGCCCTGGACGCCTTTGCTGCTTCTCGTCCCGGGGAATTCGGCGTGGGCGGGCGCTGCCCTGCTCGCATCGGCAATCGCCCTGAATCTGTGGGCGGGGATCACGGTGCTGCGCTGGGCCGAAGACCGCTGAGCGCGATCGCCGCGTGGCCTGTGGCCAGGGACGATCGGGGCTCTTCCAGCGGCGATCGCAGGATGACGGCGATGCCGAACCTGCTTACCTGGCCACCGCGCCGATCACGGTCAGGATGAGAGCCAGCATGAGGCCGACCACCAGGCCCGCCTTGATCCACACTTCATTGCCTTTTGGCCGGCGATAGAGTTCCAGCTTCGGCGCTTGCGAGAGGTCGGCAGGACGCGTCTGACGCTCGTGCCACCAGCTGTCCTGAATACTTTGGTTCATACTTACATTGTCGCCACTTTTTGCGACAAATGTGAACTAATGTTCTCACATCCAATTTTTCGTGACGTAGTTCACGATTTCTTGGGTGGGACCAGCCCCCGCTCGATCGGGCGCGCCAAACTCAAGGCCCACTGCATACTGTATAAAACACCAGTATGCAGGTGAGAATGCGGCGTCGATTCAGTGGCGGTGTGGAACTGACCGACAGGCAGTTTTCGGCGCAGCCTTGGGTCTACGGCACGCTGATCCTGGGACGGGGCGTGCTGTTCATCAAGGATGGCCCGCTCGCCGGCAACCCCCGCCCCTATGGCGAGCTGTACCGCCCGACATTGAAGGCCGTAGCACACGGGACGATCAGCTTCTCCGGGATCGAGCCGGTCGGGAAGGTCTGGGCCGCGCAGGTTTGGCAATGCGAAACCTACAACACCGGCACGCCGCCGGGCGCGTCGAAGAAGCCGGACGGCACGCTCGACGGGCCCGGGCCCGACACGGCATAGACAAACACGCCCCTCCCGGACCGGCGGCAAGGCACGCCAGCCGGTTCACGGCGTGCATATCGACGTGCGCGACGGCACGGCCGCCCACCGAGTCGCCGCAGACGGCGCAGCGATGCCAATGGAGCAACAGAAGCTCTCGCGCGAAAGGTCTTGCGCTTCTGCCAACCCGACGACGGCCTTCTAGCGCTGGCCACCTTCCCGGCCGAGAAACTCTGCGATCCAAGCGCGAGCCTTTTCCGCGAGATCCGTCTGCAGCTGCTCCGACGTCTTGTCTCCGGCCACCGTTGACACACGGCACATCGGGACGCCTCGGCGCTCCACGACGGCAATGTGCTGAGAGCCGTCACGCAACATCGTCATCGTCCACTCCTCGGGTGCCAGAGGCTGTTGGTGCGGTGCGCCTGCTCTATCCAGTTTCATCGAAAGGTCCTCGTGCCGTGAGCATACGCATGACCCACCGGGGCAACTCAAGACCCATCCGTTTACAATGAGTCCATCGGGTCACGACCGACCTGGTCCCCGTATCTCGCGGCGGAACGTCGAGCACTCGCGCCAATGACAAGAAAACAACTGGGCGCCACTGCTGTTGCAAGCACGTAGCGTGGACCGCGTAAGAGTCCACGACCACATACCAAGGCCCGCAGAGTGCGGGCTTTTTCATTGGCGCCATGGTGTGCGGGCCCAGTCCCACGCCCACCCATGCCGAATGCTGACCTGAGCCGCACAGTGCCGACGTAGCTTGGCTCCTGGAGCATTCCGCTCCTCAGGAGACAAGCCATGAACCAGCAGAACACCCCGGGCCAGGCCAACCAGCCCGGTCAACAAGACCAGCAGAATCCGAAGCCCGGCCAAAACCAACCCGGGCAAACCCAGCCAGGCCAAGGCCAGCAGCCCAACAAGCAGCCTTGATCGCCAGGACTGGCTTCGATGAGCCCGCCGTGCGCGGGCTCTTCCATCCAGATCAGGACACATTTCATTGACGAATGTGACCCTGCCCTCTTCACGGCCTGGGCCAGCCGTCCTACACCGCCGCAGACCGGCGATCCGGACCATTCGCCCGCTGTCACGCATCGGGCCACGTTCAGCCAACAAGGCGCAGCGCGCCAATCCAATGCAGCCATGAAAGGGCCTTCACCTCCCTGGGGCCCGCTGCACTTTGCTCACCCTTCGGGGTGCGCTTTTTTTTCGCCGGGTCGACACGTGCCGCAATCCCCGACCCACGCAGCATGGGGTGCCACCTGTCACCCCGCAGGTAACAGCAAAACTGCTCGACGGAGATGGCAATGCATGGCGCACTGCGGAAGCTGGCGGTGACCGTCAGCGAGGACAGGTCGAGGGCCTTCCGTTGGGAGGTGGTGGAACTGCTGCCCGACGGTGATTGGAAGGTGCTGGCAGCCGCCGAACGGCCAGCGCGGGCCTACCACGTGGCGATGGCCGAAGGCCTGCTCGCGTTGCAACGGATGGTGCCTGACCTTGACCTCGGGCCACGCGAGCCGACCCAGGACGTCGAAGGTGGAACTCGACGGGCACGGAACACCTTCGGCTTCGGCTTCGGCTTGCCCAAGTACGGGCACCATGACGACGGCTGACCCGTGCGCGGCGGATGGAGCGGTGCTGCGCTCCGCGCTCCCATCAACCATTGGGCGCCAAGAAAAGGGGGGCGGACCGTCCGGCCGCTCGGGCAACTCCGGTGGAGGTGCAAGAAGACAGCTCGCTACCGACCACTCGACATCGTCAGGCGCCGCAGGCGCAGGCCGAGCAC
>JAVHYA010000097.1 GCA_031119395.1 Pseudomonadota bacterium | reverse complement strand
CCACGAATCCCCGCTATCGTCCACCCCACGGCACCCACGAAGGGCGCTCTTTTTGGGGGATTCCCAGATGCAAACCGCCACCCACCGCAAATTCGCCTACGCGGTCGTCATCGGCCGCTTCCAGCCGGTCCACTTCGGCCACCAGCGCCTCATCGAAGAGGCCTTGCGCGCCGCGCAGCGCGTCGTCGTGGTGGTCGGCTCCGACCGCCAGCCCCGCAGCGTCCGCAACCCCTTCACCCTCGACGAGCGCGAACGCATGGTGCGCGCCTCTTTGCGCGGCAGCGAACAGATGCGCGTGAGCGTGGTGGGCGTGAGCGACTCCCCCTACAACGACCAGCTCTGGATCGCCTCCATCCAGTCCGCCGTCGACCGCCTGGTCGCCCAGGACGGGGCGGACCCGTCGAACACACGCATCGCCCTCGTCGGGCACCTCAAGGATGCGAGCAGCTACTACCTGCGGCTCTTCCCCAAGTGGGAGTTCGTCGCGCACGAGGCCGTCGAGAGCATCCATGCCACCGACGTGCGGCAGCTCTACTTCGACCCCGAGCGCCGCGGCCAGGTCCCGCCCGAGGCCCTGCCCGACGGGACGGCCGAGTTCCTGCGCCGGTTCGCCGGCACGGCCGACTATGCCTCGCTGTGCGAGGAGCGTGCCTTCCTGGTCGACTACCGCGAGAAATACCGCTACGCGGGCAGCGCGTTCCCGCCCATCTTCACCACGGTCGACGCCGTGGTCGTCGAGGCCGGCCACATCCTGCTGGTGCAGCGCAAGTTCCATCCGGGCCGCGGCACCTGGGCGCTGCCCGGCGGCTTCGTCGGCCAGCAGGAGCGGCTGCTCGACGCCGCCATCCGCGAGCTGAAGGAAGAGACGCGCCTGAAGGTACCGGTGCCGGTGCTGCAGGGCAGCGTCAAGGGCAGCCACGTGTTCGACGCGCCGGAACGCTCGCAGCGCGGACGCACCATCACGCACGGCTTCTTCTTCGAGCTGGCGCACAACCAATGGACGGGCCTGTCGGAGGTTCGCGCCAACGACGACGCGGCACAGGCGCGCTGGGTGCCGATCTCGGACTTCCTCGGCATGCAGGCGCAGATGTACGAGGACCACTTCTTCATCGCCAATCATTTCCTGGGCGGGCTCGGTCCTCGCTGACCGGGTCCATGGCAAGCAACGGTCCCGGTTGACGGGATCCACGTGAAAGGAGCTTTCACATGTCCGCACTCTCCCCTTCCCCCCTCGGCCGCAACCTGCTGCTGCGCACCGACTCGTACAAGGTGTCGCACTGGAAGCAGTACCCACCCGGCACGCAGACGGTGTTCAGCTACATCGAGTCGCGCGGCGGCGCATTCGGCCATGGCGTCTTCTTCGGGCTGCAGGCCTGGCTGCGCGAGTACCTGTCGACGCCGGTCACGCGCGATGACATCGACGAGGCCGACGCGATCTTCAAGCTGCACGGCGAGCCCTTCAACCGCGAGGGCTGGCTGCGCCTCGTCGACACCCACGGCGGGCGGCTGCCGGTGCGCATCCGCGCCGTGCCCGAGGGCAGCGTGGTGCCGGCGCACCACGTGCTGGCCACGGTGGAGAACACCGACCCCGAATTCTTCTGGCTCACCAGCTACCTCGAGACCGAACTGCTGCGCGCCATCTGGTACCCCACCACCGTGGCGACCGTGTCGGCCAGCGCCAAGGCCACGCTGCTGCGCTACCTGGAGGCCAACAGCGACGACCCGCACGGGCAAATCGGCTTCAAGCTGCACGACTTCGGCGCGCGCGGCGTGTCGAGCAACGAGTCCGCCGCGCTGGGTGGCCTGGCACACCTGGTCAACTTCCTGGGCACGGACACGGTGATGGCGCTGGTGGCGGCACGCCGTTGGTACGACTGCGAGATGGCGGGCTTCTCGATCCCGGCGGCGGAACACAGCACGATCACCGGCTGGGGCGCCGCGCACGAGGCCGATGCGTACCGCAACATGGTCCGCCAGTTCGGCACGCCCGGCGCGATCTTCGCGGTGGTGAGCGACAGCTACGACATCTTCAACGCCTGCGACCGCATCTGGGGCACGGAGCTGAAGGAACTGGTCGAGCGAAGCGGCGCCACCCTGGTGGTGCGGCCCGACTCGGGCGACCCGGCGCAGACGGTGCTGAAGGTGGCGCAGATCCTGGCGGCGCGCTTCGGCACGACGACCAACGCGAAGGGCTTTCGCGTGCTCAGGACGGTGCGCATCATCCAGGGCGACGGCATCGACCTGCGTTCGCTGCGGCTGTGTCTGTCGAACCTGCACCACAACGGCTTCGCGGCCGAGAACATCGCCTTCGGCATGGGCGGCGGCCTTCTGCAGCACTGCAACCGCGACACCATGCAGTGGGCGATGAAGTGCTCGGCCATGCAGGTCGACGGGCAGTGGCGCGAGGTCTACAAGCAGCCCGTGGGCGATCCGTCGAAGGCGTCGAAGAAGGGGCGCCTGACGCTCGCCGGCAGCCAGGCGCAAGGGTGGCGCACGGTGCGCATCGACGGGGCCGAGGGTGCGCCGGCCGACGACGCGCTGCAGACGGTGTTCGAGAACGGCGACATCGTGCGCAGCCAGTCCTTCGACGAGGTGCGTGCCCGCGCTGCGGCCGGCGTGCAGCGGCTGGCCGACAGCTTCGCGCTGTGAACGTCGTCAGCGTGCGAGGTCGACCACCACCCGGCCGCGCACCTCGCCGGCCAGCAGCCGCTGCGCCAGCGCCGGCACCTCGGCCAGGGCGATGGTCTGCGTATTGGCGGCAAGCACCTCGCGCGGCAGTTCGCGGGCCAGGCGCGTCCAGGCCTCGATCCGCTTGCCCGTCGGCGCCATCACGCTGTCGACGCCGGCCAGCGTCACGCCGCGCAGGATGAAGGGCGCCACGCTGGCGGGCAGGTCCAGGCCCTGCGCCAGGCCACAGGCGGCGACGGTGCCACCGTACTTCAGGCTGGCGCATACGTTCGCCAGCGTGTGGCTGCCGACGCTGTCGACCGCCGCAGCCCAGCGCTCCTTCTGCAGCGGCTTGCCCGGGGCCGACAGCGTCGCGCGATCGATGACCTCGGTCGCACCCAGCGCCTTCAAGTGCCCCGACTCGTTCAGGCGGCCGGTGGAGGCATGCACCTCGAAGCCCAGGCGCGACAACAGTGCGATCGCGATGGTGCCGACGCCACCGTTGGCGCCCGTCACCAGCACCGGCCCGTCGCCCGGCACGAGGCCGTGCGCCTGCAGCGCCATGACGCACAGCATCGCGGTGTAGCCTGCGGTGCCGATGGCCATGGCGTCGTGGGTGTCGAAGGCATCGGGCAGGGGCACCAGCCAGTCGGCCTTCACGCGTGCCTGCTCGGCGAGCCCGCCCCAGTGGGTCTCGCCCACCCCCCAGCCGTTGAGCAGCACGCGGTCGCCGGGCTTGAAGCGCGCATCGGCGCTGTCGATCACCGTGCCGGCGAAGTCGATGCCGGGCACCATGGGGAACTTGCGCACCACCGGCGACCTGCCGGTGACCGCGAGCGCATCCTTGTAGTTGACCGTGGAATGCGCGACGGCCACGCGCACCTCCGCTTCGGGCCATTGCGACGGGTCGAGGTCCACGACCTGGACGTGCGTCGCGCGATCGTCGGACTGGGTCAGCAGCAGGGCACGGGACATGGATTCGCCTCCAGTATTCAGGGAATGGGATAGCCGACGGCGCCGGCTGCGCGCAGCGCTTCGATCTGCGATGCCTGCATGCCCAGGCCGGCCAGAACGGCCTGCGTGTGGCGGCCCACCGACGGCGCGCCGCGGGTCGGCCAGGCACCGTCCTCACTGTAGCGAAAGCCCAGGCCCGGCGTGCGCACCTGGGCGTCGCCCTGGGCATAGACGGCAGGCACGAGCGTGCCCGTGGCCTGCGCCTCGTCCAGGAACTCGCCCAGCCGGCGCACCCGTGCAGCCGGCACGCCGACGGCGTTGAGCTGCGCCTCCATGTCGGCGGCGGAGCGCAGCGCGAAGGCCTCACGGAAGATCTGCTGCAGCCGCGGCAGGTCGCGTGCGATCACGAAGCCGCCACCGGGTGCGCGGAAGGCATCGAGGTCGATGGCTTGGGCGTCCTCGCACAGCGCCTCGAGCCCGAGGACGCGTGACAGTGCGCGGAACTGGGCGGGCGTGTTCGCGGCGGTGGCCAGCCAGCCGTCTGCGCAGCGGTAGGTGTCGGCCGTGGGGCTGCCGGTGTAGCCGCGGTTGCCGACACGCTGCGGCTCGATGCCGTGCGTGAGATAGCTGCTCGCGTTGGGGTACATGAGCATCAACGAGGCCTGAACCATCGATGCGTCCACGTACTGGCCTTCGCCGGTCTGGTCGCGCCGCCGCAGTGCCGCCGTCACGGCCAGCGCCGCCAGCATGCCCACCGCCACGTCGATGACCGGAAAGCCGACCTTCGATGGCGGCGCGTCGGCGCTCTCGCCGGACATCAGCATCATGCCGGTCAGCGCCTGCACCACATGGTCGTACGCACCGCGGCCGGCCCACTCGCCCGACTGACCGTAGCCGGAGATGGAGCAGTAGACGATGTCCGGCCGCACGGCCTGGATCGCCGCGCGGTCCAGGCCGTGGCGGGCCACCACCCCAGGACGGAAGTTCTCGATGAAGACGTCGGCCTCGCGCGCCAGATCACGCACGATCGCGGCGCCCTCGGCGGTCCGGATGTCGACTGCCAACGATTGCTTGCCGGCGTTGAGCGCCGCGAAGCCGGCGGGCGTGTCGCCGCACGCGGGGCCGTCGCCCCGTGTGCGGCTGGCCCGCATCACCTCGCCGGCGCCAGGCGGTTCGACCTTGACGACCGTCGCGCCCAGCTGCGCCAGGTACAGGGACGCCATGGGCCCGGCGATCACATGCGAGAGGTCGATGACGCGAATACCTTCCAGCGGTCTGGACATGGGCTGCATTTCCTTGTTCGGTTCGGTGGACACGGACGGTCAGGTGTTGATGGTCACGCCGGTGAGCCGGACGATCTCGGTCCACTTGCGCTGTTCGCTTCTGACGAAGTCGGAGAACGCCTGGGGCGAGTCGCCCAGTGTGGTCGCCTCGTTGCCTGCGGCCTCGAAGGCGCTCCTCACAGCCGGGTCGGCCACGGTCCTGCGCAGTGCCGAGAACACGCTGTCTCGCACCGGCGAGGGCGTGGCCGCCGGCGCCCACAGGCCGAACCACGACTCCTGGACCGCCAGCTCGTTGCCACCCAGCGCCTCCTGCAGGGTCGGCACTTCAGGCAGTTGCGGCAGGCGCTTGCGGCTGGTGACGGCCAGTGCACGCAGCTTCCCGGCCGCCACCTGCGGCACCCCGGTTCCGGCGACCGGGAAGGCGAATTGCGTGTCGCCGCGCAGGAGCGACAGCGGGATTTCCACGGAGCCCTTCAGCGGAATGTGCGTGACCTTGAGCCCGGCCAGGGACACCAGCGTCGCGCCGGCCAGGTGCGCCGAGGTGCCGAGTCCACCCGAGCTGTAGTTGGCGGACCCGGTACGGGCTTTCATGGCGGCCACCAGCTCGGCCACGCTCTTCCAGGGCGATTCGGCGCTGACCACCAGCACCGTGGGCGACGCGGCCAGGTTGCCGATGGGCGCGAAGTCGGCGATGGGATCGAACTTCAGCGAAGGCTGGAGCACCTTCTGGATGAGGTGCGTGTTCGAGCCCATGAGCAGCGTGTACCCATCGGGCGGCTGCTGCGCGACGTACTGCGCAGCCAGCACGCCGGCGGCGCCGACCTTGTTCTCCACGACGATGGGCTGGCCGAGCGCTGCGCCGAGCGCGGGCCCGGCCTGGCGCAGTTGCACATCGGGCCCGCCCCCGGCGGCATAGGCCGAGATCACGCGCACCGGCTTGTCGGGGTAGGCGGCGGCGCGGGTCGGCAGCGTGGCCGAGGCCATGGCGGCCAAACAGAAGAAACGGCGATCCATGGGCATGTCTCCAGTCGCGGTTGTTGTCGTCGCGCCAGCATAGGAAAGACAAGCCATATCCACGAGTGATATGTTTTCAACCCATGAAAACTTTCAGTGATCGCTCGCCGGCATCGGAGGACTCCGTGCCCGAAGCCTTGCACCGCCTTCTGGCCCGGCTGCGCTTCAAGCATCTGCAGTTGCTCGTCGCGCTGGACCGCGGCGGCAGCCTCCGTGCGGCCGCCGCGGTCCTGCACCTGACCCAGCCGGCGCTGAGCAAGGCGCTCGGCGAGGTGGAGTCGGCCTTCGGCTTCATGCTTTTCGCACGTGGCGCGCGGGGGTTGACGCCGACGCCGCAGGGTGCGCTCGTGGTGCAGGGCGCGGCACGCTTGATGGCCGAGCTGGCCCACCTGCAGGCCGAGGCCTCGGCCGAGCCGGCCTTCACGCTGCTGCGCATCGGCGCGCCGCCCTTTGTCGCTCAGGGCTACCTTCCGCAGACGATGGCGCGGCTTGCACGCCTGGAGCCGCGATTGCGCGTGCAGCTCATGGAAGAGCGCGTGCCGATGCTGCTGCAGGCGCTGGTGGAAGGCCGGCTCGACGCGCTGCTGACCAGCTTTCCCGCAGACCTGCCAGCCGGCGTCGCCGCGCGGGACCTGCGGCACGAGAAACTGTTCGACGCCGAGTTCGATGTCATCGCGCCCTCCGACCATCCGCTGGCACGCGCGCGCAGGGTGGGCTGGGCGCAACTGGCCCGGGAGCGGTGGATCATGCCGACCCGCATCTCGATGGTGCAGCGGATGATGGAGGAGGTGTTCCGGCGCGAGGGCGTCATGCCGCCGGCGCCGGTGATCGAATCGACCAGCCCGGTCACGAACCTGCGCCTGGTCTCGGCGGGGCTGGGCGTCAGCGCGGTGCCACGTGCGACCCTGGACGCGGCGGCGACGCCCGGCGTGCGCAGGGTGCGCGTGCAGCCGCCGATCCCGGCCGGCCCCGTCGGCCTGATCTACCGTGCAAGCCCTGCCAACGAGCGGCTGACGCTGCTGCGACAGGCGCTCGGGCTCGCAGACTGAAGCCGACGATCAGGCCGCCATCGCCGACGGCCGGAAGGCGGTCTGCTGCTGTTGCTGCTGGCGCTGCAGCATGACCTCACGCAGATGGCCCTGCCGCGTGCGCATCGCCGCACTGCCGTACAGCAGCGCCTCGGCATAGGTCGGGTAGGGCTGGGGCGAGCTGTCCACCGGGCGGTAGCGCAGTTCGTCGTCGATCTCGGCGTCCACCGGCTCCATCAGGACCCAATGGAACTGGCCTTCCTCGGCTTCGATGACGGTCAGGGCGAATTCGACGTAGTCCATGGCGTTTCCAATTGCCCACAATTGTTCACCTTTGTATTAATTCTGTCTAAATTCGTTACAACCACCCACGTGAGCAAGGACTCTTGGCGGAAGTTGCTTGAGGAGCGACACGTAAGCTCCTGTCAACAAACGAATAGCCAGCTTTCAGCGCGGTTCACGCGCCCGCAAGCGATGGTGCAGCCAGGCCAGGGCCACCGCGCCGATGCCGCCCCACCAGTAGTCCAGGGGCAGCCCCAGCACCCACCGTGGATGCCAAGGCACGTGCACCGGGTCGAAACGGGCCACGCCGTAGGCCGGGTTGATGACGAACCAGAGGAAGTCCTCGACCACCCAGAAGGCCGACAGCCCGCCGGCCGCGAGCGCCACGTCGCTCCAGCGCCAGCGGCCGTTGAAGGCCAGCGGCGCGAAGAACGCCAGCGCCATGAAGCTGAAGACCCACGCGTGGTAGCCGGTCATCGCGCGGCCGCCCCAGAAGATGTCGAGCGCCCAATGCTTCTCGATGCGCCAGGTGGGCAGCGAGCCGGCCCAGCCAGCGCCGCCTTCGATCTGGATCTCGGCATTGGCGAAGAAGAAGGCCATGAGCATGACCCAGGCGAAGTACATCACCGTGCGGGGCCAGTCGGCGGTGCCCGGCGGCCGGCCGCTCATGCGCCCGTCTCCCCGGCCGTGCCCAGCACGCGGGCGAGCACGTCGCGGGCCGCCTGGGGCCGCCCGAGCGCGCGGCTGCGGGCCGCCATGGCATCGACCTGGGCCGGCATCGCCATCAGGCGCGCCACCTTGTACTCGAGCCCGATCGCGTCATAGGCCAGCCAGGCCGCGCCCTGCTCCATCAGGTAGCCGGCGTTGTGCTCCTCCTGGCCGGGGATGGGCGAGGCGAGCAGCATGGGCCGGCCCAGCGCGAGGCATTCGGAGATCGTGAGCCCGCCGGGCTTGGTGACGACCAGGTCGGCGGCAGCCATGAGCCTGTCCATCTCGCCGGTGAAGCCGATGGCGCGCAGCCGGTCCGGGTGCGCGCGCTCCAGTTCCTGCAGCGCCGCATGCGCGGTCGCGTTGCGTCCGGCGACGGCGACGACCTGGAAGTCCAGGCCTTCCAACGCCAGCACGCGGCGCACCATGCTCGGCAGGTCGCCCACGCCGGCACCGCCCGAGACCATCAGCAGCACGCGCCGCGCCGGGTCCAGCCCCAGCGCCGACACGCAGCCGTCGCGCGCCGGCGCCAGCGCGTCGGGCTGCGAGAAGGCGGGCATCACCGGGATGCCGGTGACATGCACCCGGTCGGCGGGCAAGCCACGCGCACGCATGCGGAAGGCGACTTCGTCGGTGGCGGCGAAGTAGCCCGCCATGCCGGGGACGATCCACATGTTGTGCAGGTCGAAGTCGGTCACCTGCAGCCACACCGGGCAGCCGATGCGGCCACGGTGCTGTTCGCGCATGAGCAGCTCGGCCGGCAGGAAATGCGTGCACACGATGGCGTCGGGTTTGCGCCGGTGGATCTCGCGCAGCAGCGCCGTGGTGCTCAGGCGTTCGATGCCGCGGCGCAAACGCTGCGAGGTCGCGGTGTGCGGCGTGGTGTCGCTCTTCTGGTGCAGGTAGGACCACACCTCCGGCGCGCGGTTGACGAGCTGGATGTACCAGTCGGTGTAGACCTTGCGAAAACCCGGCGCCACATGGGCCATGGCGTCGACGTGCACGGCGCTGCCGCGGGGCCAGTGCTGCTCGGCGGTGGCGACGAGCGCCTGGGCGGCGCGCACATGGCCGTTGCCGGCGCTCACGCTGAGGACGAGGATGCGGGAGGAACTCATTCGGATGGGTGGAGTGACAGCGCGGCGGATTATCCCGAGCGCCTGTGGCAACTGCGTTGCCACCCGGCGCTCAGGCGCGCGAGCGCGGACGAAAGCCCTGGCGCAACGCCTGCAGGTCGATCACGCGCAGGCCGCCGTACTCGATGCGGATCAGGCCCTCGGCCTGAAGGCGCGACAGCGCCTCATTCACGCGCTGGCGGGACAGGCCCACGAGGTAGGCCAGTTCCTGCTGCGTGATGCGCAGCACCTCGCCCACGCGGGGGAAGAGCACCGGGTTGAACAGCGCGGCCAGGCTGCGGGCCACCCGCGCATCCGGGTTGTTGAGGCGGTCGATCTCCAGTGCGGCGATGAACTGGCCCAGCCGCTCGTTGAGCTGGTTCATCACGAAGCGGTTGAAGCCGATCGAGTGATCGAGCAGCCAGTGGAAGGAATCGAGCGGCAGACCCGCGACCACGCTGCGCCGCAGCGCGGTGATGCTGTAGCGATAGGGCTCGCGCTTCATGGCCGTGCCCTCGCCGAACCAGCCGCCGGCCGACAGCCCGCTGTGCGTGACCGAGCTGCCGTCGGCGTTGTCGTTGCTCATCTTGAGCAGGCCTTCGATCACGCCGAACCAGTAGGTCGGCGGCCGGCCAATGCGGCACACCACGTCGCCCACCTCGGCCTCGCCCACCACGAGCGACGCCTCGGCCCTGCGCCGCTCGGCGGGCGTGAGCAGCGGCAGCCAGGGAATGGCGTCGAGCTCGTCCACGGTCGGCGCCCTCACACGGTCGCGGATCGAGCCGCGCAGAGCAGGCGAAGACGGTGCAGCCATCGGGAAAGTCCGGAGAGTGGTGTCCCTAGGATTGTCGTCACAACGACAACTTGGCGTCAAAGCGCACCCGTACATTTCGCCGCGTGGACACCGCCGCCAACACCTTTCCCCGCCTGCTGCTCGCGCATGCGAAGCAGCAGCCCGACGCACCGGCCGTGCGCGAGAAGGACCTCGGCATCTGGCAGACCTGGCGCTGGACGCAGGCCGCCATCGAGGTGCGCGAGATCGCCTGCGGCCTGGCCAGCCTGGGCTTCGAGGCGGGGCATAACCTGGCGATCGTGGGTGCCAACCGGCCGCACCTGTACTTCGCGGTGATCGCGGCGCAATGCCTGCGCGGCGTGCCGGTGCCGCTGTACCAGGACGCGGTCGCGTCCGAGATGGTGTTCATGCTCGACGACGCGGCGGTGGAGTTCGTGGTGGTCGAGGACCAGGAGCAGGTCGACAAGCTCCTCGAATGCCGCGACCTGCAGGCGCAGGCCGGCCAGGCACGCATCCGCCACATCGTCTACGACGACCCGCGCGGCCTGCGCAACTACGACCAGCCCGGCCTGCTGAGCTACGAGCGCCTGCGCGAACTCGGCCGGGCCTGGGACGCTGAGAATCCCGGCGTCTTCGATGCCAGCGTGGCGGCCGGCCAGCCCGGCGACGTGGGCGTGATCCTCTACACCTCGGGCACCACCGGCCGCCCCAAGGGCGTGTGCCAGACCCATGCGAGCTTCATCGCCGCCGGCCATGGCGGGGTGGTGACCGACAAGCTCGGGCCGGGCGACAACATCATGAGCTACCTGCCCATGGCCTGGGTGGGCGACCACCTGTTCTCGGTGGCGCAGTGGCTGGTCGGCGGTTTCACGCTCAACTGCCCCGAGTCGGCCGAGACGGTGATGAACGACATGCGCGAGATCGGGCCGAGCTACTACTTCGGCCCGCCGCGCACCTTCGAAGGGCTGCTCACCGCCGTGTCGATCCGGATGGAGGACGCCGCCGCACCCAAGCGCTGGATGTACGCGAAGTTCATGGCGCTGGCGCAGCGCGTGGGCGCCGACATCCTCAACGGCACGCCCGTGTCCTTCGGCGACCGCGCGATGTACGCGCTGGGCAACCTGCTGGTGTACGGCCCGCTGCGCAACGTGCTGGGCATGAGCCGCATCCGCGTGGCCTACACCGCGGGCGCGGCCATCGGCCCCGACCTGTTCCGCTTCTACCGCTCGATCGGCGTCAACCTCAAGCAGTTCTACGGCCAGACGGAAACCTGCGCCTACGTGTGCCTGCAGCAGGACGGCAAGGTCAAGCTGCAGACCGTGGGCACCGCGGCGCCCGGCATGGAACTCAAGATCGCCGACAACGGCGAGGTGCTGGTGCGCGGCGTGTCGGTGCTCAAGGAGTACTACAAGCGTCCCGACGCCACCGCCGAGGTGCTCGACGCCGACGGCTACTTCCACACCGGCGACGCCGGCGTGCTCGACCACGAGGGCCACCTGCGCATCATCGACCGGGCCAAGGACGTCGGAACCCTGGCGGGCGGCGCGCTTTTCGCGCCCAACTACATCGAGAACAAGCTCAAGTTCTTTCCGCAGATCAAGGAGGCCGTGTGCTTCGGCCATGGCCGCGACGAGGTGTGCGCCTTCGTCAACATCGACTACGAAGCCGTGGGCAACTGGGCCGAGCGCCGCGGCCTGGCCTACGGCGGCTACGTCGACCTGGCCGGCAAGGCGGACGTGCTGCAACTGGTCAAGGACTGCATCGAGAAGGTGAATGCCGACCTCGCCGCCGAGGAGGGCATGGCCGACACGCAGATCGCGCGCTTCCTGGTGCTGCACAAGGAGCTCGACCCGGACGACGACGAACTGACGCGCACGCGCAAGGTGCGGCGCGGCTTCATCGCCGACAAGTACGCGGTGCTGGTGGATGCGCTCTACGCCGGCAAGGCCGAGCAGTTCATCGAGACGCAGGTCAAGTTCGAGGACGGCCGCACCGGCAAGGTGAGCGCCACCCTGAAGATCGTGGAAGCCAAGCGCTTTCCGGCGGTGAGGGCGGCGGCATGAAATACGGACCCCCATACGCGAAGGACACGAAAGTCACGCGAAGGACGCAAAGGAGAGAGATCAAGATTTCTGGCTGCTCTTTCGCGACCTTCGCGAAACCTTTGCGTGCTTCGCGTACGGAAGTCCGAGTTCTGGAGCACCTCCATGGCTAGAAAGACCGGCGACGTCATCCTGGACGTGCAGAACATCTCGCTGTCCTTCGGCGGCGTGAAGGCGCTGACGGACATCAGCTTCAACGTGCGCGAGCACGAGGTGCGCGCCATCATCGGGCCCAACGGCGCCGGCAAGAGCTCGATGCTCAACTGCATCAACGGCGTGTACTGGCCCCAGCAGGGCCAGATCACCTTCCGCGGCCAGACCTTCAAGCACATGAACTCGCGCCAGGTGGCCGAGATGGGCGTGGCACGCACCTTCCAGAACCTGGCCCTGTTCAAGGGCATGAGCGTGCTGGACAACATCATGACGGGCCGCAACCTCAAGATGAAGAGCGGCATCCTGGCGCAGGCCTTGCGCTGGGGGCCGGCCGAGCGCGAGGAGCTCCAGCAGCGCGAGTTCGTCGAGCAGATCATCGATTTCCTCGAGATCCAGGCGTACCGCAAGACGCCCGTCGGCCGCCTGCCCTACGGCCTGCAGAAGCGCGTCGACCTCGGCCGCGCGCTGGCGATGGAGCCGCAGGTGCTGCTGCTGGACGAACCCATGGCCGGCATGAACGTGGAGGAGAAGCAGGACATGAGCCGCTTCATCCTCGACGTGAACGACGAGTTCGGCACCACCATCGTGCTGATCGAGCACGACATGGGCGTGGTGATGGACATCTGCGACCGCGTGGTGGTGCTCGACTACGGCAAGAAGATCGGCGACGGCACGCCCGACGAGGTGCGCAGCAACGAGGACGTGATCCGGGCTTACCTCGGAACGGAGCACTGAGATGAAGACGGACATCCGTACGCGAAGGACGCCAAGGTTTCGCGAAGGACGCGAAAGAAATTTCTTGAGATTGACTTTTGCCTTTTTCGCGCCTTTCGCGGAACTTTCGCGGCCTTCGCGTATGGAAGTTCGGAGTTCCTGACCATGGGCTTCTTCCTCGAGACCCTCTTCGGCGGCCTGATGGTGGGCATGCTGTATTCGCTGATCGCGCTGGGCTTCGTGCTCATCTACAAGGCCAGCGGCGTCTTCAACTTCGCACAGGGCGCGATGGTGCTGTTCGCGGCACTGGCGATGGCGCGCTTCTCGGAATGGTTTCCCAAGTGGTTCGGCTTCGAGAGCCTGCTGCTGGCCAACGTGCTGGCCTTCGTCGCGGCCATGGCGGTGATGGTGGTGGTGGCCTGGCTGATCGAACGGCTGGCGCTGTCCAAGCTGGTGAACCAGGAAGGCATCACGCTGCTGATGGCCACGCTGGGCATCGCCTACTTCCTCGACGGCCTCGGCCAGACGCTGTTCGGCAACGACATCTACAAGATCGACGTCGGCATGCCCAAGGACCCGATGATGGTGCTGGAGGGCACCTTCCAGGGCGGCCTGCTGGTGTCGAAGGAAGACCTGATCGCCGCCGCCGTCGCTGCCGCGCTGGTGGTGGTGCTGGCGCTCTTCTTCCAGAAGACGGCCACGGGCCGCGCGCTGCGCGCGGTGGCCGACGACCACCAGGCCGCGCAGTCGATCGGCATCCCGCTCAACCGCATCTGGGTCATCGTGTGGTCGGTGGCAGGCTTCGCGGCGCTGGTGGCCGGGATCATCTGGGGCTCCAAGCTGGGCGTGCAGTTCTCGCTCTCGCTGGTGGCGCTCAAGGCCTTGCCGGTGGTGATCCTGGGCGGCCTCACCTCGGTGCCGGGCGCGATCATCGGCGGACTGCTCATCGGCGTGGGCGAGAAGCTGTCGGAGATCTATCTGGGCCCCATGCTCGGCGGCGGCATCGAGATCTGGTTCGCCTACGTGCTGGCGCTGGTGTTCCTGCTGGTGCGGCCGCAGGGGCTGTTCGGCGAAAAGATCATCGACCGGGTATGAGCATGGGCGGCAAGAAATGCGGACAACCGTACGCGAAGGACGCGAAGGTTGCGCGAAAGGCGCGAAAGAAAACCTCGAAGTTTCTTTCCTGTATTTTTCGCGACCTTCACGAAGTTTTCGCGCCCTTCGCGTACGGCGGTCCGCCTTCTTATTCGAACCTCTAGGCGTTCTCAATGCTCTACAGAGAAAACGGGCAGTTCAAGTCCACCTACCGCGCCGACCAGCAGATCTTCCCGATCGTGCAGGACCGGGTCGCGATCCTCGCGCTGCTGGTGGTGGCCTTCACGGTCGTGCCGGCCTTCGCGTCGGAATACTGGCTGCGCGCCATCCTCGTGCCTTTCCTCATCCTGTCGCTCGCGGCGCTGGGACTGAACATCCTGGTGGGCTACTGCGGACAGATCTCGCT
>JAVHYA010000159.1 GCA_031119395.1 Pseudomonadota bacterium | reverse complement strand
ACGGGCGCCGTCGCCACGCTCGACGGCCAGCCGCCGCTGGTGGTCGCGCACCGCGGCGCCTCCGGCTACCTGCCCGAGGAGACGCTGGAGGCCTACGCCCGCGCCATCGAGCTGGGCGCCGACGTGATCGAGATGGACCTGGTGTCGACCAAGGACGGCGTGCTCATCACCCGCCACGACCCCAACCTGGCCCTGAGCACCGACGTCGCCAGCCGCCCCGAGTTCGCGGCCCGCAAGCGCACGATGCAGGTCGACGGCGAGACGCAGACCGGCTGGTTCAGCCAGGACTTCACGCTGGCCGAGATCAAGCGCCTGGGCGCCATCTCCACCGACGCCGAGCGCCCGCAGCAGTACAACGGCCGCTACAAGGTGCCGACCTTCCAGGAGGTGCTCGACCTGGTGAAGGCCGCCGGGCAGCGCACCGGCAAGCCGGTCGCGATCTACCCGGAGACGAAGAACCCGACCTTCTTCCGCGACCTCGGCCTGCCGATGGAGGACAAGCTGATCGCGATGCTCGACAAGGCCGGCCTCAACAGCAAGGCGGCGCCGGTGTTCGTGCAGTCCTTCGAGCCCGGCAGCCTGAAGTACATGAAGAGCAAGGGCCTCAAGACCAAGCTCATCCAGCTCATCGACGGGGACGGCGTGGACATGAAGACCGGCGCCATCACCTACGCCGTGCCGGTGGACCGCCCCTACGAGTGGACCCAGGCGGGCGACAAGCGCAATTTCGACGTGATGGTCACGCCGGCGGGCCTGGCCGAGATCAGGACGTACGCCGACGGCATCGGCCCCTGGAAGCGCTACATCGTGAGCATCAAGGGCACCATCGGCGCGGATGGCAAGGCGGTCGACATCAACGGCGACGGCAAGGTCAACGACGCCGATGCGACCGCGATGGCGCCCACCACGCTGGTGGCCGACGCGCACAAGGCCGGCCTCTTCGTGCACCCCTTCACCTTCCGCAACGAGAAGCGCCGCCTGGCGGCCAACTACCAGGGGGACCCGGTGCAGGAATACCTGGCCTTCTACCGCGCCGGGGTGGACGGCGTGTTCACCGACTTCACCGACACCGCCCTCACCGCGCGGGCGCAATTCCTGAAGGAGCGCGGCGCGGCGGGCCGCTGAGGGGAGGTGGCGGGCCTGTCAAGCCGGAGTGCGGGCCTTGGGCATCAGGATTGCTTCGGTGGTCCTTTTCAGCCAAAAGCCTAGACTGCCCGCATGAAGCTCATCGACTCGATCGTCACCCAGGCGGCCGGGATCGCCGCCATCCGCCGCGACCTGCACGCCCACCCCGAACTGGCCTACGAGGAAGTCCGCACCGCGGACGTGGTTGCCGCCCGGCTGACCGAGTGGGGCATCCCCATCCACCGGGGCCTGGGCACCACGGGCGTGGTCGGCATCGTGAAGAACGGCACCAGCGACCGCGCCGTGGGCCTGCGCGCCGACATGGACGCGCTGCCCATCGCCGAGCTCAACACCTTCGAGCACGCGAGCCAACACCAGGGCAAGATGCACGCCTGCGGCCACGACGGCCACACCGCGATGCTGCTGGCCGCGGCCCAGCACCTGGCGAAGAATCGCAATTTCGACGGCACGGTCTACCTGATCTTCCAGCCGGCGGAGGAAGGCGGCGGCGGCGCCGACCGCATGATCCGGGACGGCCTGTTCGAGAAATTCCCGATGGAAGCGGTGTACGGCATGCACAACTGGCCCGGCATGAAGGCCGGCCAGTTTGCCGTCAGCCCCGGGCCGGTCATGGCCTCGGGCAACAAGTTCTACATCACCGTGCGCGGCAAGGGCGGCCACGCGGCCCTGCCGCACACCACCGTGGACCCGGTGCCGATCGCCTGCGAGATGGTGCAGGCCTTCCAGACCATCCTCACGCGCAAGATGAAGCCGCTGGATGCCGCCGTGATCTCGGTGACCACCGTGCACGCCGGCGACACCAACAACGTCATCCCGAACGACTGCGAGCTCACCGGCACGGTGCGCACCTTCTCCATCGAGGTGCTGGACATGATCGAGGCGCGCATGCGCAAGATCGCCGAGCACATCTGCGCCGCGCACGACGCGGAATGCGACTTCGAGTTCGTGCGCTACTACCCGCCCACCATCAACACCCCGGCCGAGGCGGACTTCGCCCGCCGGGTCATGGCCAGCGTGGTCGGCGAGGAGAACGTGCTGAAGCAGGAACCCGCGATGACCTCGGAGGACTTCGCCTTCATGCTGCAGGCCAAGCCCGGCGCGTACGCCTTCATCGGCAACGGCGACGGCGACCACCGGGCGCTGCACCACGGCGAGGGCCCGTGCACGCTGCACAACGCGAGCTACGACTTCAACGACGACCTGATCCCCCTGGGCGCCACGATGTGGGTGCAGCTGGCCGAGCAGTTCCTGGCCAGCCCGCCGCTCGGGGGCCGTTGATGCTCGGCGTGGTCGAGGCCTTCTCGGACAGCTACGGCGAGGCCCGCCGCAAGTTTTTGCAAGCCTGCGTGACGGCCGGCCTGTCGGTGGACACGCATCCGCTGCCGCTGGAAGGCGTCGACGGCGAGCAGTTGGCGATGGATGTCGCACTCGACGGCCCGGCCCATGCCGATCGGCTGCTGCTCGTTTCCAGCGGCTGCCACGGCGTGGAGGGCCACTGCGGCAGCGGCGTGCAGGTGTTCGCGCTGCACGACGCCGAATGGCGGGCCAAGGCCCGCGACGCGGGCGTGGCGGTGCTCTACATCCACGCCCTCAACCCGCACGGCTTTTCGCACACGCGGCGCGTGACGCAGGAGAACGTGGACCTGAACCGCAACTTCATGGACTTCGCGCAGCCGCTGCCCGTGAACGCCGCGTATGCCTCGCTGCATCCGCTGCTGGTGCCCGAGGACTGGCCGCCCACGCCGGCCAACCAGGCGGCCATCGCGGCCTGGACGAACAAGCATGGCGATGCCGCCTTCCAGGCCGCGGTGTCGGGCGGGCAGTACCAGTTCGGCGATGGCGTGTTCTATGGCGGCCAGGCACCGACATGGAGCAACCGCACGCTGCGCGAGGTGCTGCGCCGGCATGCCGGGTCGGCGAAGCGGCTGGCCTGGATCGACCTGCACACCGGCCTGGGCCCGAGCGGGCACGGCGAGCGCATCTTCGCGGGCCGCGACGACCCGGCCGCCAAGGCGCGCGCCGACGCCTGGTGGAGCGGCGGCGGCCAGACGCCCGTGACCTCCATCTACGACGGCAGCTCGACCTCGGCATTGCTCAGCGGGCTGATGATGAATGCCGCGTACGAGGAATGCCCGCAGGCGGAGTTCACCGGCTTCGCGATGGAGTACGGCACCTTGCCGCTGCTGGAGGTGATGGGGGCGCTGCGGGGCGACCACTGGCTGCATCGTCATCCCGAAGCGGCGCCGGAGCTGGCGGATGCGATCCGTGTGCGGATGAGGGAGGCCTTCTATACCGACACCGACCTGTGGAAGGGGCAGGTGGTCAGTCAGGCGAGGCAGGCTTGTTTTCAGGCGGTGGACGGG
>JAVHYA010000096.1 GCA_031119395.1 Pseudomonadota bacterium | reverse complement strand
CGCGGTGCGCGACCACCAGCGGCGGCTGGCCGTCGAGCGTGGCGACGGCGCCCGTGCCGGGCGCGCTGCTGCTGCAGGCCGCGAGGCCCACGGCGCAGGCGACTGCGGCCAGGACGGCGGTGGCGTGTGGGACGGTGCGGTGCAGTGGGGGCATGGCGAGGGTCTCCCTGGATCAAGAGGCGGCCGGAATGGCCGCGAACGCGCATCCTAGTGTGGCGGCATGTCATTGCCGCGACAAGCCGCCCGGGCGCGACGCATGGCCCACAATGCGACGCATGCCTCGCCTGACCCTCTCCGACCGCAGCCTCGAGTTCGCCCAGACCCTGGTGCGCATGAACACCGTGAGCGACCGCAGCAACCTGGAACTCATCGAGTTCGCCCGCGACCACCTGGCCGGCCTGGGCGTGCGCAGCCGCATCACCTACAACGCCGAACGCACCAAGGCCAACCTGTTCGCCACGCTGGGCGCGGGCAAGCCGGCCGGCGTGATCCTCTCCGGCCACACCGACACCGTGCCCTGGGACGGCCAGGCCTGGACCGTGGACCCGCTGTCGGGCCTGGTGCAGGACTTCCCGCAGGAAGACGCGGCCGGCGACGTGCGGCATTCCGAGGCGCGCCTGTACGGCCGCGGCTCGGCCGACATGAAGAGCTTCATCGCCGTGGCGCTGGCCAATGCCGAGCGCTTCCTGGCGAGCGACGCGCCCTTCGCCGTGCACTTCGCCTTCAGCTACGAGGAGGAGATCGGCTGCTTCGGCGTGCGCGAGCTCATCGCCGACCTGCGCGACGCCGGCATCCAGCCGATGGCCTGCATCGTGGGCGAACCCACGATGATGGTGCCCGCCATCGCGCACAAGGGCGTGTACCGCTACCGCTGCTGCGTGCGCGGCAAGGAAGCGCATTCCTCGCTCACGCCGCAGTCGGTCAATGCCATCGAGATGGCCGCGCGCGTGGTGGGCAAGGTGCGCGACATGGCCGAGGCCTTCGAGGCCAAGGAGAAGCGCTACGACGGCTTCGACGTGCCCTTTTCCACCGCCAGCGTGGGCCAGTTCCACGGCGGCATCGCCGACAACGTGGTGCCGCGCGACGCCGAATTCCGCTACGAGTTCCGCGACCTGCCCACGGCCGACGCCCGCGCCATGCAGGCCGAGGTGGTGGCCTTCGCCAAGCGCCTCGAGCCGGCGATGAAGAAGGTCGCGCCCGACACCGGCTTTGCGTTCGACACCATCTGCGAGATCCCGAGCTTCCTCGGCTCCGCCGGCGATGCGGTGACCAAGCTGGCCCAGCGCCTCGCGGGCGAGCAGCGCACCACGCTGGTGGCCTTCGGCACCGAAGCGGGCCTGTTCAAGAACGCCGGCATCCCCACCGTGGTCTGCGGCCCCGGCAGCATCACGCAGGCGCACCAGCCCGACGAGTACGTCACGCTGGAACAGCTGGCCCGCTGCGAGGCCTTCATGCACGGCCTCGCGGCCAGCCCGAAGATTGGGTGAGGCCCCGGCACCGGCGCGCCATCCGGCCGCCGGCATGAAGCGTGTGGCGCTCGGGCTGCTGCTCGGCGCCGCGGGCCTGTACATCGCCGCGCACTGGGGCCAACGCGCCCACCCGCATGCCGCCTGGGGCTGGCTCGCCGCCTTCGCCGAGGCGGCGATGGTGGGCGCCATCGCCGACTGGTTCGCCGTGGTGGCGCTGTTCCGCCATCCGCTGGGGCTGCCGATCCCGCACACGGCCATCGTGCCGCGCAACAAGGCGCGCATCGGCAGCAACCTGGCCCGCTTCATCTGCGACCATTTCCTGGCCACGCCGCAGGTGCTGGCCAAGCTCGAGGCCTTCGACCCGGCGCGCCGGCTGGCACTGTGGCTCGCGGAGCCGGCACGGGCGGCCCAGCTGGGCACGCATGCGGTGTCGGTGCTGCGCTACGGCCTCACCGCCTTCGACGACGAGCGCGTGCGGGCCTTCCTGGCGCGCGCCGCGAACGCCGGCATCGCGCAGGTCGACCTGTCGCGCCTGTCGGGCCAGGTGCTGGAGGCACTCACCGCCGACGGACGCCACCAGGACCTGCTCAACGACGTGCTGGGCCAGGTGTCGCGCCTGCTGGACGACGAGGCGCTGCAGGAGCAGCTGACCGAAGCCATCGCGCAGGAGGTGAAGGCGCTGCGCTACGTGGGCCTCGACCAGGTGGCCGCGCGCCTGGCCACGCGCAAGATCGTGGCCGCCGTGGCCCGCACCCTGGGCGAGACGGCAGCCGACCCGGCCCACCCGCTGCGGCTGCGCTTCGACGACTTCATGCACCGCTTCGTCGACCGGCTGCAGCACGACGAGGCCTTCATCGCCCGCGGCGAGCGCCTGCGCGCCGAGTTGCTCGCGCACCCGGCGCTGGGCGCGTACCTGCAGGGCCTGTGGGACCAGCTGCGCGCCTGGCTCGACGCCGACCTGGCCAGGGAGGACTCGTCGGTGCGCCGCCGCGTGGCCGCCCTGGCCGCCACGCTGGGCGAGCGTCTCGGTGCCGACGCGGCCATGCAGCGCTGGATCAACGAGCAGATCCTCGCCGCCGCGCCCGCCGCCATCGAGCGCTACCGCGAGGACATCCGCCGCTACATCGAGGAGCGCGTGGCCGGCTGGGACACCGCCGAGCTCACCGACGAGGTGGAGCGCAACATCGGGCGCGACCTGCAGTTCATCCGGATCAACGGCACGGTGGTCGGCGGGCTGGTGGGGCTGGGCATCCATGCGCTGACGGTCGGCTTCGGTTGACTTTGCTATCGATTCGATAGCTACTCGCGCAGGCTGGGTGGGCGCTTCAAGCCGGTTCGGCTTGAACGAGCGACGCCTTGCTCACACCATCGCACACCCACAGCTCATCCGCCAGCGCCCCTGGTCCCCGATGATGATCGGCGCCGCCCCCGGCCCCGCGCAGCATCCGCCGCCATGCACCGCCGGCGCCTGCGCCACGCCGCTCTTGCGCCGCTGCTGGTAGCCGCCGTAGATGTTCACGGGCAGCCAGTCGGGCATCGGCTTCACCGCCGCCGGTGCCTGCGCCGCGAAGGCGCCGGCGCCGTGCACCACCTGGCCGCCGACCACCGTGAGCACCGAGGTGATGTCGCGGATGTCGTCCTCGGGCACGGCGAAGTAGTCGTCCGACAGCAGCGCGAAGTCGGCCAGCCGGCCGGGCTGGATGCTGCCCTTGCGCGCTTCCTCGCCGGTGAGGGCGGCGCCTTCCACGGTCCACATGCGCAGCGCGTCCTCGCGGCTGACGAGGTTGCGCTCGGCGTTCAGGCGCGTGTCGCCCAGGGTCTTGCCGGTGATCAGCCAGTGCAGCGACACCCAGGGGTTGTAGCTGGTGGCGCGGCTCGAATCGGTGCCGCAGGCCACGGGCAGGCCCATGGCGCGCATGCGGCCGATGGCGGGCGCGTCGGCCGCGGCCTCGCGGCCCCAGGTCTGGGCGAAGACCTCGCCGTCCAGCGACATGCGGTTCTGGATCGCAATGCGCCCGCCCATCGCGGCCACGCGCTCCATCGAGCGCGGCGACAGCGTCTCGCAGTGGTCGAGCGCCCAGCGCACGTTCTTCAGCGGCACCTCGCGGTTCACCTTCTCCAGCACATCGAGGATGCGGGTGGCGGTGCTGTCGTAGCTGGCATGCATGCGGATCGGCCAGCCCTTGCCCACCAGGTAGGTCGCCACCTCGGTGAGCTTGCTTTCCATGATGGCCGGCGCGGGCGCGACGCCCTTGCCGAAATTGGCCGGGTCGGTGGCGGCCCAGAGGATGTACTCGCCCGCGCCCGCCATGCGCAGCCAGTCGTCGCCCTGGCCCGGCGCGACCTTCTGCGACCAGGCCTGGTAGTCGGCCAGTTCCTGGCCCGGGCGCTGCGCGAACAGGTTGTACGAGATGCGCAGCGTCATCTTTCGCTCGGCCGCGAGCTGCGCCACGCCGACGTAGTGCTCGGGGTAGTTCTGGCCGCCGCCGCCGGCATCGACCACGCTGGTCAGGCCCAGGCGGTTCATCTCGCGCATGTACAGCTGGGTCGAAAGCGCCTGGTCGGCGTCGGACAGCTTGGGCACGCGCGCGAACAGCGCGACCAGCCCGCCCAGGCTGGTGGTGTTGACCACCAGGCCGGTCGGGTTGCCGGCCGCGTCCTTCTCGAGCACGCTGCCGATGGGGTTGGGCGTGTCGCGGTCGAAGCCCAGCACGCGCAAGGCCGCGCGGTTGAGGAACGCGCGGTCGTACAGGTTCATCACGAAGCAGGGCACCTCGCCCGTGGCGTCGTTGATCTCGGCCAACGTGGGCAGCCGCTTCTCGCGGAACTGGTAGGGCGAGAAGCCGCCCACCACCTGCACCCAGTGCGGCGGCTGCGTGCGCCGGGCCTGGTCGCGCAGCATCGCCATGGCGTCGGCCAGCGAGGGCACGCCGTCCCAGCGCAGCTCCTGCGTGTAGGTCAGGCCGCCGCGGATGAAGTGGGCGTGCGAGTCGATCAGGCCCGGCACCACGGTGCGGCCCTGCGCATCGATCACGCGGGTGCGCGGGCCGATCCAGCGCTGCATGTCGGCGTCGCTGCCGACGGCGACGAACTCGGTGCCGATGATGGCCAGCGCCTGGGCGCGCGGGCGCTTCGGGTCCAGGGTGGCGATGCGCGCGTTGCGCAGCACCGTGTCGGCCGGCCCGGCGGGCGCGGTGCTGGCGCAGCCGGCCAGGCCGAGGCCCGCCAGGCTGCCCGCGGCGGCCAGGCCGAGCGAACTGCGCAGGAACTGCCGGCGCGGCGGCTCGGCGGTGTCCGCCTGCGGTGGATGCACGCAGGCCGGGTCGCACCAATGGCGGTGGCGGCCGGCTGCACCGGCATCGGCTTGTCCGAAGCGCTTCATGCGGGCCTCCTGCGCCTCAGTCGACCTTGATGCCCGCGGCCTTGACCACGCGCGCGCTCTTGGCGGTCTCGTCGGCCAGGAACTTGTCGAACTGCGCCGACGGCATGGTGAAGGGCTCGGCGCCCAGCTTGTCCAGCCGGTCCTTCAGGTCGGGCGCGGCCATGATCTTCGCGACCTCGGCCTGCACGCGGTCCACCACCGGCTTCGGTGTCTTCGCGGGCGCGAAGAGGCCGACCCAGAACAGGTACTCGGAGCCGGGCACGCCGGCCTCCACCGTCGTCGGCAGATCGGGCTGCACGGACGAGCGCTTGCCGGTGCCCACCGCCAGGGCCTTGAGCTTGCCGTCCTTGATGAGCGGCAGGGCCGACACCATCGGCGCGAAGAACCAGTCGATGCGCCCGCCCATCACCTCGGTCATGGCCTCCGGCGTGCCGCGGAAGGGCACGTGCTGCGCCTGGATGCCGGCCGCGAGGCGGAAGACTTCGGCGTTCATGTGCGTGGCCGAGCCGTTGCCGGCCGAGGCGTAGTTGAAGCCGCCGGGCTTGGCCTTGACCTGTGCCACCAGGTCCTTCACGTCGGCGAACTTGCCGGGCGAGGTGACCAGCACGTTGGGCAGGCTGGCCATCGGCGTGATGCCGGCGAAGTCCTTCAGCGTGTCGTAGGAGAGGTTGGGGTAGATCGAGGGGTTCACCAGGTGCCCCGCCGAATGCACCAGCAGCGTGTAGCCGTCGGCCGGCGCCTTGGCCACCTGCGCCGCGCCCAGCGTGCCGCCGGCGCCGGGCTTGTTCTCCACCACGACGGTGGTCTGCAGCGCGGGGCCGAGGCGCTCGGCCACCAGCCGCGCGACGATGTCGGTGCCGCTGCCCGCCGTGAAGGGCACGATGAGGCGGATCGACTGGCCGCGCGGCCAGTCGCCCTGCGCATGGGCGCTGCCGAAGGCGAGGGCCGCGAGCGTGCCCGCGACGAAGAGGCGGCGGCCGAGGCCGCGGTGGGGTGCGAATGTCATGTCTTGTCTCCGTTGTGTTCTGTGGGTCGATTGGGGCAGGCGCTTTGTTCCGCTGTCTTGAACTTCAAACAACCCGTTCGGGCTGAGCTTGTCGAAGCCTCGCGCGGCGCTTCGACAGGCTCAGCGTGAACGGACTGGGGTGGGTATTGCCGACTCAGATGCCCTTGGGCGATGGCGGCTCGTGCGGCATCACCAGCGCGACCAGCACCGGCCGGTTCGTGCGGTTGACCAGCTGCCGCTTCTCGCCCGGCGCGAAGCGGCAGGAGTCGTAGGGACCGAGTTCCTGCTCCTCGGTGCGGCCGTCCAGCTCGCCGATCACGGTGAGCCGGCCCTCGAGCACGAGGTACAGCTTCTCCATCGGCGAGCCGTCCAGGCCGGTGTGGCCGCCGGGCAGGATCTGGCTCATGCCCATCCACATCTGCTCGGACGGGCCGGCCTCCTTGCCCTGCAGGCGCAGGCAGCGCATGTCGAAGTGGCGCGGCGCCTCGTAGGCGGGCGCCTGGTCGAATCGGGTGACGTGCATGTCAGCCTCCGCGCGCGCTCAGGGCCGCAGCACCACCCGGTCGGTGCTGCCCGAGAGCACCAGCCGGTAGGCGTCCAGCGCCTCGTCGAGCGTGAAGTGGCGCGCCACCGGGAAGGGCTTCAGCGTGCCGCGCTCGAAGCCGTCACGCATCGCGTCGAGCTGCGCCGTCGACTCGATGCAGTCCATGGCCAGCGAATCGATGCCCACGTAGGTGTGGCGGCCGCGGTAGAAGGCGAAGATGTCGAAGGGCACCGCGCGGTCGTGCGTGGCGATGAAGATCTGCGTCGCCCCCTTGGCCATGGCCTTGTTCGCCGCCTCGAAATAGGCACTGCCCACCGTGTTGTAGACCACGTCGGCACCGCGGCCGTCCGTGAGCGCCAGCACCCGGGCCGCGACGTCCTCGCTGCGCGCATCCACCACGTCCACCGGTGCGCAGGCGAAGCCCTCGAAGGGCCCGGGCCGGCGCTGCACCGCGATCACTTTCGCGCCGGCCTGCGCCGCCAGCTGCACCGCGGCCTGGCCCACCTTGCCGTTGCCGCCCAGCACCAGCACGGTCTGCCCGGCCTGCGGCATGCCGCTGCGGCGGAAACCCTCGTAGGCGGTGACGAAGGGCACCCCCACGGCACCGGCCTCGTCCATCGAGATGTTGCGCGGGCGCTCGCGCAGCGCGGCTTCGGGCAGCACCAGGTAGCGGGCGTGCGAGCCGTCGCGGGTGATGCCCACGTCGCCGCCCGAGCCGTAGACCTCGCGCCCGATCCAGGCGCTCGGCCCCGCGACCACCGTGCCCGCGAAGTCGCGGCCCGGCGTGCGCGGCCACACCGCCTTGGGCATGAGGCCCAGCGTCGCCTTCACGTCGCTCGGGTTCACGGCCGCGGCGCCGACGCGCACCACGGCATGGCCGGCCGGCGCCTCGGGCTGCGGCTGTTGGGCGATGGCGAGCTGCAGCGACGCGAGGTCGGCCGCCTTCTGTTCGACGCGCAGGGCGCGTGCGGCGCCGTCGTTCGTGGCCGCGTTCATCGCGCACCTCCGGCCGGCAGGTTCAGCATCTGGCGCGCCTCGGCGGCGCTGGCCACCTGGCCGCCCAGGCTGCGGATGATGTCGCGCGCCTTGGCCACCAGCTGTGCGTTGCTCTCGGCCAGCACGCCGTGCGAGAGGTAGATGTTGTCTTCCATGCCCACGCGCACGTGCCCGCCCATCAGCCAGGCCTGCGCGACGATGGGGAACTCCATGCGCCCGATGCCGAAGGCGCTCCAGAAGGCACCCCGCGGCAGCAGGTTGCGCGCATACAGCAGCGTCTCGGGCGTGGGCGCGAAGCCGTACTTCACGCCCAGCACGAAGGTCCACATGCCGGGGCCGTCGAGCGTGCCGTCGGCGATCAGGTCCAGCGCCAGGTGGATGTCGCCGGAGTCGAAGATCTCCAGCTCGGGCTTCACGCCCGCCTCGCGGATCACCTTGGCCATGCGGCGCACGTTCTTCGGCGTGTTGATGACCACGTCGGGGCCGCTGTTCATGGTGTTGAGGTCCAGCGAGCAGACGTCGGGCCGGATCAGCGCGATGTGCTCCACGCGCCGCTCGGGCGGCAGCAGCGAGGTCCCGGGTGCGTAGACCTTGGGGTCGTCCTCGCTGGGGATGAAGCGCCCGCCCGGGCCGGTGGTCAGGTTGACGACCAGCTCCCGGTCCTGGCGGCGGATGCGCTCGACCACCTCGCGGTACAGCTCGACCTCCATCGAGGGCTTGCCGGTGCCGGGGTCGCGCACATGGATGTGCACCTGGCCCGCGCCGGCCTCGGCCGCGGCCAGGCACTCGTCGGCGATCTGCGTGGGGGTGATGGGCAGGTGCGGCGTCTGCTCGGGTTTCACGAGGTTGCCCGTGACGGCGCAGGTGATGAGGGTCTTGTTCATCACAGATGCCTCCCGCCATCCACCACGATGCGCGTGCCGGTCACGAAGCGCAGCGTGGTCGCCAGCGCCTCGACCGTGGCCGCCACGTCCTGCGGCAGGCCGATGCGGCCCAGCGGCGTGGTGGTGGCCATCTTGTCGCTGAAGTCCGCGCCGCGGCCGGGCACGAAGCCGGACTCCACCGCGCCGGGCGAGACCGACACCACGCGCACCTGCGGCGCCAGCACCTTGGCCAGCGCGTCGCCGACCACGTCCAGGCCGGCCTTGGCCGCGACGTAGGCGAGGTTGCTGCCCACCCCGGTGAAGCCGGCGATGGAGGACACGTTGACGATCAGCCCGTCGCCGCTGGCCTTGAGCAGCGGCGCGAAGGCGCGGATGGTGGCGAACACGCCGCGGAAGTTGGCGCGCAGCAGCTCGTCGATCAGCGCGTCGGTGAGGCCGTCGAGGTCGCCGGCGGGCACCGGCTTCGTGTGGCCGGCGCTGTTGACGAGGATGTCGCAGCGGCCGTGCGTCGCCTTCACCGCCTCGGCGGCGGCCTGCAGGCTCGCGCTGTCGACGATGTCGGCGCGCAGGGCCGTGTGGCGCTGGCCCTGGGCCGAGGGCAGGGTGGACGCGCGGGCCTGCGCGTCGTCGCCCTTGCGGTGCAGCAGCACGCAGGTGGCGCCCAGCGCGGCCAGGCGCCCGGCGCTGGCCCAGCCGATGGCGCCCAGCCCGCCGGTGATGACGGCCACCTTGCCGTCCAGGCGTGAAACGGGATCGAAGCTCATGGTCTTGCAGTCAAGGAAGGAAGTGAAGAAGGAGAAGAGGCATCAAGGGATGGGCGGCCGCGGGAACTTGGTTTCGCCCGGCTCGAGCCGGAAGTCGTAGGCCAGCGTGGCGCTGCGCCCATCGGGCTGCATGGCGTAGCGGCCGATCAGGCGCCGCGTGACGCCGAAGGTCGGGTCGCTCTCGAGGTTCTCGTCGTCGTCGGCGTAGACCTGGCTGACCAGCACCTTGAAGCCCGGCTTGCTCACCATGAAGTGCAGGTGGGCCGGCCGGTTGGGGTGGCGGCGCTGGGCCTTGAGCAGCACGCCGCAGGGGCCGTCCACCGGCACCGGGTAGCCGGCGGGCCGCACGCTGCGGAAGTGGTAGCGGCCCTCGGCATCGGTGCGGAAGCGCCCGCGCAGGTTCATGTTCTCCTGCGTCGGGTCCTGGTTCTCGTACAGGCCCACCGGCGAGGCCTGCCACACGTCGACCACGGCGTCGGCCAGCGGCTGCCCGGCCGCGTCGCGCACCGTGCCGGAGACGAAGAGCGGCACGCCCGGCGTGCCCGAGCGGGCGATCGAGTCGCCGCAGGCGCAGTCGGGCGCGTTGGCGCGCCAGAAGGGGCCGAGCAGGGCGGCGGGCGATTCGCCCTCGGGGTCCTGGTTGTTCTGCAGCGCGACCAGCGTCGACACGCCCAGGATGTCCGCCGCCAGCACCACCTCGTTCTTCTTCTCGCCGGTGGCCTGGCCCAAGGCCACGATGAAGTCCAGCGCGCGCTCGAACTCGTCCTCGTTCAGCTTCACCTCCTGCACGAAGGCGTGCAGGTGGCGGGTGAGCGAGGCCATCACCTCGCGCAGGCGCGGGTCGGGAGTGCGCTCCATCGCGTCGAGCGCGATGCCGAGCACCGAATCGGGGGTGGTCACGATGTTCACGGTGGGCCTCTGGGTGTGCAAACGTTTGCGCATTATTTGCCCTCGAATGCGCTCGAGGCAAGCCCACGGTGGCAGAATTGTTCCTCTTGACAAGCCGATCGAAGTTGGACAAACGGTTGCACAAATGAAGCCCGCGAAGAGCCCCAAGGTCACCATCCGCGATGTCGCCACGGCAAGCGGGGTGCACTTCTCCACCGTGTCGCGCGCGCTCGATCCGGCGCGGCGCAAGCGCATCAGCAAGGAGGTGCTCGAGCTGGTGGAGGAGACGGCGCGCCGGCTGGGCTACCAGCCCAACCGCGCCGCCTCGGCGTTGCGCACCGGACGCACGCACACCATCGGCGTGCTGGTGCCGGACATCACCAACCCGGTGTTCCCGCCCATCCTCCAGGGCATCGAGGCCAGCGCCGCGGCGCGCGGCTATTTCGTCTTCGTGGCCAACGTGGGCGACCCGCAACTCGCGCGGCCGATCCTCGCGCGCATGCAGGCGCAGCAGATCGACGGGCTGGTGATGGCCATCGCGCTGCGCGACGACCCGCTGATCGACTTCGTGCGCGACAACGGCCTGCACGCGGTGATGGTCAACCGCGCCGACGAGAGCGGCCGGCTGCCCGCGGCGGTGAGCGACGACCGGCTGGCGATGAAGCTGGCGGTCGACCACCTCGCGGCCCTGGGCCATCGCCGCATCGCGCACCTGGCCGGCCCGCAGAACGTGCCCACCGGCGTGGGCCGCCGCCAGGGCGTGGAGCAGGCGATGCACGACCATCGCCTCAAGCCCCCGCGGGTCGTCGAGTGCGAGAGCTACAGCCGCGAGGCCGGACGCGAGGCCATGCGCACCTTGCTGGACAGCGGCCCGCGCCCCGAGGCGGTGGTGTGCTGCAACGACCTGGTGGCGCTGGGCGCCTACGACGTGCTGCGCGAGGCCGGCCTGCGCGTGCCGCAGGACATCTCGATCACCGGCCACAACGACATGCCGCTGGTGGACATGGTCGATCCGCCGCTCACCACCATCCGCCTGCCGCACCGCGAACTGGGCTGGCGGGCGGCCGAGATGCTGTTCGACGAGATCGAGGGCAAGTCGCTCTCGGCCTCCACCGTGGTGCTGCGGCCGGAACTCGTGGTGCGCGCGTCGACGGCGGCGCGTGGCACGTCATGAGCAAGAAGTGCCGCAAGCGCGCGCTGCGCTTGCGGCACCGGCGATCGATTCGATAGCGAATCAGGTGCGGATGCGGCCGTCGCCCGTGATCATCGACAGCTCCACGAACTTCGACGCGACGTGGTTCTTCGGCGAGAACGACACCTCGAAGCCGCCGAACTGCTGGCGGTCGATGCCCTCCAGCCCGGCGATGAGGCCGTCGCGCGAGGGCTTGCCGCTGCTGCGCTTGAGGCCCTCGACCAGCACGCGGGCGGCCAGGTAACCCTCGATGCTGGAGAAGTTCGCCTGCACCTTGCCGCCGGCCTTGCGCGCGGCGTCGTTGAACTCGCGGGTGATGGCGTTGGCGCTGCTGTAGGGCGAGGGCATCACCTGGGAGACGACGATGCCGGCACCGTCCTTGCCCAGCTCGTCGGCCAGCGCCTGCGTGCCGACGAAGGACACGTTGTAGAAGGTGCCTCCGTAGCCGACCTTGCGCGCCTCGCGGATGAAGGCGGCGCAGCTCTTGTACGCGCTGACCTGCACGATCGCGTCGGGCTTGGACGCCACCAGCGTCTTCACGGCCGTCGCCACGTCGACCGAATTGCGCTCCACGGTCGCCGCTGCCACGGGCTTGAGCTGGTGCTGCGCCAGGGCCAGCGTCACGCCGTCCAGGCCGGCCTTGCCATAGGCGTCGTTCTGGTGGAAGACGGCGATCTTCTTCAGGCCCAGGTGGTGCAGCTGGTTGACGATCAGCGCCGTCTCGTCGTTGTACGAGGCGCGCAGGTGGAACACGTTCTTGTGGAAGGGCTCGCGCAGGCTCATGGCGCCGGTGAAGGGCGCGACGAAGGGCACCTTGTCCTTCACGGCCAGCGGCAGCGCCGCCATGCTCGTGGGCGTGCCGATGTAGCCGAAGAGGGCGAACACGTCCTCCTGGATGAGCTTCTGCGTGTTGGCCACCGTGCGCTCGGGCTCGTAGCCGTCATCGAGCTGCTTGATCACCACCTTGCGCGCGCCGGGCTGGGCACCGTACTGGTCGAGGAAGAGCTTGGCGCCTTCGTAGAACTGGATGCCCAGCTGCGCGGCCGGCCCGGTGAAGGGCGCGGACTGGCCCAGCACGATCGGCGCCTCGCTCTGCGCGCGTGCCACGCCCGCGAAGCCGGCCAGCACCGAAGCGCCGGCGCCCAGAGAGAAATGTCTGCGGTTGATCATCGGAAAACCCCCTCGCGCGCTGCTCGCGCGCTCCCACTAGACTCGGCCGACCGCCTCGCGCGGACCCGCTTCGCCCCTCTTCTTGATGTTGTTGCCATGACTCCCCTGTCCAATGCCGTCGTGCGAGGGGCCTGTCCCCACGATTGCCCCGATACCTGTGCGCTCGTCACCACCGTGCAGGACGGCCGGGCCATCAAGCTGCAGGGCAACCCGGACCACCGCCACACCGCCGGTGTGCTGTGCACCAAGGTGTCGCGCTACATCGAGCGCAACGACCACCCCGAACGCCTCACCCAGCCGATGCGCCGCGTCGGCCCCAAGGGCGCGGGACGCTTCGAGCCGGTGTCTTGGGACCTCGCCCTGGACGACATCGCCGATCGGCTGGCCCGGCTGAGTTGTAACAATCCAGATACGATTTTGCCCTACAGCTACGCCGGCACCATGGGTTTGGTGCAGGGCGAGTCGATGGATCGTCGTTTTTTTCACCAATTGGGCGCGTCCTTCCTCGATCGCACGATCTGTTCCACGGCAGGCGGCGATGCCCTGGTCTACACGCTGGGGGGGAAGGTCGGCATGCGGGTCGAGTTCTTCGCCGAGGCGAAGCTGATCCTGATCTGGGGCAGCAACTCCATCGCCAGCAACCTGCATTTCTGGCGCCACGCGCAGGCGGCCAAGCGTGCCGGCGCGCGCCTGGTGTGCATCGACCCGCGCAGGACCGAAACCGCCGACAAGTGCGACGAGCACATCGCGCTGCTTCCCGGCACCGATGGCGCGCTGGCGCTGGCGCTGATGCACGAGCTCATCACGCACGACTGGCTGGACCACGACTACATCGCCCAGCACACGCTGGGCTGGGAGCGCCTGCGCGAGCGCGCGCTGCAATGGCCGCCCGAGCGCGCCGCCGCCGTGTGCGGCGTGCCGGTGCAGCAGATCCGCGACCTGGCGCGCGCCTACGGCACCACGAAGCCCGCCGCCATCCGCCTGAACTACGGCATGCAGCGCGTGCGCGGCGGCGGCAATGCGGCCCGCGCCGTCGCCTGCCTGCCCGCCCTGGTGGGCGCCTGGCGCGACCGCGCCGGCGGGCTGCTGCTCAGCGCCTCGGGCCAGTTCCCGGTCGACCGCGCGGCACTGCAGCGGCCGCAGCTGCTGGCCGGCCGCCGCCCGCGCACCGTCAACATGGTGCGCATCGGCGATGCGCTGCTGGGCGACGCCGACGCGCTCTCGGGCGGCCCGCCGATCGAGGCGGTCGTCGTCTACAACAGCAACCCGCTCGCGGTGGCGCCGGAGTCGGCCAAGGTGGCGGCGGGCTTCGCGCGCGAGGACCTCTTCACCGTCGTGCTGGAGCAGTTCCAGACCGACACCGCCGACTACGCCGACTACCTGCTGCCGGCCACCACGCAGCTGGAGCACTGGGACATCCACACCAGCTACGGCCACACCGACGTGCTGCTCAACCGCCCGGCCGTCGCGCCGCGCGGCGAGGCGCGCAGCAACGCCTGGGTGTTCCGCGAGCTGGCGCGGCGCATGGGATTCGACGATCCGTGCTTCCAGGACGACGACGAGGCGCTGTGCCGCCAGGCCTTCGCGCCCGGCGCCATCGACTGGGCCGCGCTGGAGACGCAGGGCTTCGCGAGCGTGCCGCTGCCCGAGGCGCCGTATGCGAACGGCGGCTTTCCCACGCCCTCGGGCCGGGTCGAGTTCTTCAGCGAGCGCCTCGCGGCGCAGGGCGTCGACGGCCTGCCCGACCACCTGCCCAACCACGAGCCGGCGGGCAGCTCCACCGACTACCCGCTGGCCATGATCTCGCCGCCGGCGCGCAACTTCCTCAACAGCAGCTTCGTCAACGTGAAGAGCCTGCGCGCCATCGAGGGCGAGCCGCTGCTGGAGATCCATGCCGACGACGCCGCCGCGCGCGGCATCGCCGACGGCGCGATGGTGCGCGTGTTCAACGGCCGCGGCGAGCACCGCTGCCGCGCCGAGGTCTCCCGTCGCGCACGGCCGGGCGTGGTGCACGGACTGGGCATCTGGTGGCGCAAGCTGGGTGTCGACGGCACCAACGTCAACCAGCTCACCAGCCAGCGCCTGACCGACCTGGGCCGCGGGCCGACCTTCTACGACTGCCTGGTGCAGGTCGCGCCGGAGTGAAGAAGCACCTCCCAAGCGGCTCCGCCGCTCCCCCCTGTGCTGCGC
>JAVHYA010000158.1 GCA_031119395.1 Pseudomonadota bacterium | reverse complement strand
CGCAGGCCCGCGGCCGCCGCCAGCGCCCCAGTCGGTCGTGCCGGCCGATCCACACCCACCTGCATTCCAGCACCCGAGCGAGCAAGCCCAGGCCCCGTCAGCGCACCCCCCCGCAGAGCCAAGCCCCGGCCTGCAACGCGACCGCGAACCCCGGCCCGCCATAGGCGGCCAGGGTCCCGATCGCCGCGGCACCCAGCACCAGCGCACCGGCGAGGCGCGTGAAGGCCTTCATGCCGGCTGCCCTTGGGGCACGGCGGCCCGACGCTCCCGCACCGGCAGGTTGGCCGCCGCCGACACCAGCCCCAGCACGCAGGCCAGCGCCCACACCAGCGTGTAGCTGCCCGTCGCGTCGAAGACCAGCCCGCCCAGCCACACCCCGAGGAAGCTGCCGATCTGGTGCCACAGGAACACGAAGCCGAACAGCGTCGTGATGTAGCGCATGCCGAACAGCTGGCTCAGCAGCCCATTCGTCAGGGGCAGCGTGCCCAGCCACAGGAAGCCCATCACGGCCGCGAACACGTACACCGACACCGCCGTCGTCGGCAGCGTCACGAACAGCGCGATCGCCAGCGTGCGCGCCGTGTACAGCGCCGCCAGCAAGTGCTTGCGCTGCCAGCGCGCCGCCCAGGCGCCGAACAGGTAGGTGCCGGCGATGTTCGTCAGCGCCACCAGGCCCAGCGCCGTGGCCGCCACCTGCGGCCCCAGCCCGCGTCCCGCCAGGTAGGCCGGCAGGTGCGTCGCGATGAAGGCCAGGTGGAAGCCGCAGGACAGGAAACCCAGCCCGATGAGCCAGAAGTCCCGGTCGCCGAAGGCCTGGCGCAGCGCGGCCCCCAGGGCCGGCGGCGGGGCCGCGGTGGAGGGTGCCGCCGGCGCCGCCGGCCGGCCCGCGCCCAGCGCCAGCGGCAGCATCGCCGCCAGCAGGGCCGCCGCCACCAGGATCGCGCTCGACCAGCCCAGCGCGTCGATGAGCTTCTGGTTCAGCGGCAGCATCACGAACTGCCCCGCGCCGCCGAAGGCACCCACGATGCCGAGCGCGCGCGGGCGCTGCGCATCGCCCACCGCCTTGCCGGCCGCGCCGTAGACGATCCCGAAGCCGGTGCCGCTCAGGCCCAGGCCGACCAGCACGCCCGCCACCGTCGCGAAGGCCCAGCCGCTGGACGCGAACGGCATCGCCGCCAGGCCGGCCACGTAGAGCACGGCGCCTCCCAGCATCACCCGGCGCGGGCCGTGCTGGTCGGCCAGCATGCCGCTGAAGGGCTGCGCCAGGCCCCACACCAGGTTCTGCAGCGCGATGGCGAAGGAAAAGGTAGCGCGGTCCCAGTCGAAGCTGCCCGTGACCGGCAGCACGTACAGGCCGAAGGCATGCCGCTGGCCCAGGCTGAGGAAGAGGACGAGCCCCGCGCAGGCGATGACCCAGGCGGCGCGCCGGTCGAGGCCGTGCGCGGGCGATGCCGGCGCGAGCGGCGCGGGCGCGGAGGAGGGATGATGTGCGGCTGTCATGGTGCGTCGCCGATTCTGGGAACGGCCGCCGCACCGTGGCGCGAAACATTCTCAGAGCTGCCATTCCCGCACCGCATGTCCTCTCAAGAAAACGCCGCGCCGCCCCAAGCTGTCTTGCCCCCCTCGGAGGGCGGGCGGGGCGCAGTCCGGCCCTGGGGGCGCGCGTGGCCCGGCGCCCTGTTGCGAAGCCTCTCGCTCGACGCCCTGCGTGGCTTCGAGAGCGCGGCGCGCCTGCTCAGCTTCACCGCCGCGGCCGAGGAGCTGAGCCTGACCCAGTCGGCCGTCAGCAAGCAGGTCAAGGCGCTGGAGGACGCGCTGGGTGCGCCGCTGTTCGTGCGCGGCGCGCGGGGCCTGGTGCTGACGGGCGAGGGCGCCGTGCTCTTCGACGGCGTGGGCGACGCGCTGGCGCGCCTGGCCCTCACCGTGGAGCGCGTGCAGCGCGGCGCCAGCCCGGCGCGGGCGCGCATCGCGGTCACCACCTCGCCGTCCTTCGCCAGCCTGTGGCTGGTGCCGCGGCTGCCGGCCTTCCAGGCGCGGCACCCGGGCGTCGACATCGACGTCGACAGCTCGACGCAGAACCTCCAGCTCGAACGCACCGGCGTGGACGTCGCGATCCGCCTCACCCGCTCCGAGGACCTGCCCGCCGACGAGGCGCCGCTGCTGCGCCAGCGCGCCATGCTGGTCGCCACGCCCGAACTGGCGGCGCGCATCGCCACGCCGGCCGACCTGGCGCGCGAGGCGCTGCTCGTCTTCAGCCAGGCCGGCGAGCGCTTCTCCCAGCTGTCGTGGGCGCGCTGGCACCAGCGCCTGGGCATCACGGCACCGCCGGCGCAGGCGCGTTCGCACTTCTCGCAGTACGAGGACCTGCTGCGCGCCTGCGCCCAGGGCATGGGCGTGGCCATCGGGCTCACGCCGCTGGTGGCGCCGCGCCTGGCGAGCGGCGAACTGTCGGTGGTCCTGCCGCAGCACGCGGTCGACGGGCCCTTCTACCGCCTGCTGGTCGCGCCCGCGAGCGCGCAGCGGCCGGAGGTGCGGGCCTTCTGCGGCTGGGCGCGCGAGGCGATGGCCGCCGAGGGCGCGGACGCCTCGGTGCCCGTGCCGGCGCATCCGTCATGAGCCGTTTGGGCCCGCAGCGCCCGTCCTGCCTGCGTGAGCAGCTATCGTTTCGATAGCGTTCTGCCCTTGGGCAGGGCGTGTGGACGGTGCGGCCGCCGGCGGCCGCCCGGCCCGATGACCCGCGCCGCCACCGCCGCGGGGTGCGGGACCTAAAATCCCCGGCCCGGTTCATGGGCGCGCGGCGCCTTGCCGTGGCCCTGCTGCCTTCCCCCGATGAATGCCCCGACCGCGTTGAACGCGCTGCTGTCGCAGGCCGCCGAGCCGGCCCGCCTGCGCGAGATTCCGTACAACTACACCAGCTTCTCCGACCGCGAGATCGTCATCCGCCTGCTCGGCAGTCGCGGCTGGCAACTGCTGCAGAGCCTGCGCGAGGAACGCCGCACCGGCCGCTCGGCCCGCATGCTCTACGAGGTGCTGGGCGACATCTGGGTGGTGCAGCGCAACCCCTACCTGATCGACGACCTGCTGGACAACCCGCGCCGCCGCGGGCAGCTGGTGGACGCCCTGAAGCACCGCCTGGCCGAGGTGCAGAAGCGCCGCACGCCGCAGGACGACGCGCAGCGCGACGCGCTGGTGGGCGAGCTGTGCACCCTGGCACAGCAGGCCATCGCGCAGTTCGACCGCTCCTTCGACGAGATCGCCGGCCTGCGCCGCCAGGCCCGCAAGGTGCTGGGCCGGCTCACGGCCAAGGACAACATCAAGTTCGACGGCCTCTCGCGCGTGGCCCACGTGACCGATGCGACCGACTGGCGCGTCGAGTACCCCTTCGTCGTCCTCACCCCCGACACCGAGGCCGAGATGGCGCGCCTGGTGGCCGGCTGCTTCGAGCTGGGCCTGACCATCATCCCGCGCGGCGGCGGCACCGGCTACACCGGCGGCGCCATTCCGCTGACCTGGA
>JAVHYA010000038.1:43910-48604 GCA_031119395.1 Pseudomonadota bacterium | reverse complement strand
TCAATCGCCCAGCAGTTCCCCGATCGGCTGCAGGTCCTCGACCCGGTCGCACACCGCCTTCACGACCATCATGATGGGGATGCCCAGCAGCAGCCCCCACACGCCCCACAGCCAGCCCCAGAAGATCACGCCCACGAACACGGCCACCGGGTTCATGCGCGAGGTGCGGCTGGTGAGCCAGGGCACGAGCAGGTTGCCCACCAGGGTGTGGATCAGCAGCGAACTGCCGCCCACGAGCAGCGCCATCTCGATGCTGCTGAACTGCAGGAAGGCCACCAGCCCGGCCGCCGCCAGCATGATGACCGAGCCCACGTAGGGAATGAGGTTGGTCACGCCGGCCAGGATGCCCCACACCGCCGCGTTCTGCAGGCCGATGGCCCAGAAGGCCAGGCCGGTGGCCAGGCCGACGATCGCGCTCGACAGGATCTGCACCAGCAGGTAGCGCTGGATGTGGCCGGTGATGTCGTCCAGCACGTGCACCGTGATGCGCTTCTTCTGCAGGCTGGGGCCGGTCATCTTCACCAGCTTGCGGCGGAAGGTGTCGCCTGCGCACAGCGCAAAGAAGGTGAGGAAGGCCACCAGCGTGAGCTGGCTGGCCGCACTGAGCACGCCGACGGTGCCGCTCCACACGTAGTCGCGCACGTTGAAGGGTGGGCGCTCGACGATCACGCGTTGCACGCCGCGGCGCGGCGCGGGCGCCGGTGCGGCGTTGTCCTGCGTGGCCCGCTCGAGCTGCGCCGCGGCTTCCTGCACGGTGTCCAGCGGCCCGGCCTTGGTGGTCTTCGCGCGCAGCGCCGCGCGCAGCTTCTGCGCCGCCACCGGCAGCGAGTCGATGAGCTGGGCGGCGCTGTCCGAGAGCGAATAGCCCGTCCATCCCAACCCGCCGCCCAGGCCCAGCAGCAGCACGGCAGCGGCGAGCCAGCGCGGGATGTGCATGCGCACCATCGCGTTCACGACGGGCGACAGCGCGTAGACGAGGATCAGGCTGAGCATCAACGGCACGAACACGGACGATGCCCAGCGCAGGGTGAACACGCAGGCCAGCACCGCCAGCACGACGAGCGAGGCGCTGCGCACGTCCACCGGCATGTGCAGCAGCACGCGTGGCTGTTCGGACGGCAGGGCGGCGACCGGCGCCTGGCCGGGCGGCAGGGCGGCGCGCTCGCGCTCCACCTCCTCGATCACCCGCGCCGCTTCGCGGTCCGCCTCGGGCGATGCGAGCGGCGGCGCGGGGGGCTCGACGGTGCTCATGATGCAGCCTTGAGCGCTTCGCGCACCGCGGTGAGCATGCGGCGCGAAACCACGATGACCTCCGGCACGCCTGCGAGCTTGACGGCCCAGCCCTCGACGTCTTCGCCGTCGTCGTAGCGGTCGAGCGAGCGGATGGCCGAGCGCGCCACCAGCGCGTTGCGGTGCGCGCGCACGAAGCGGTCGGGATAGCGCTCCTCCAGTTCGCCCAGCGTGCCGTCCATGATCAGCGTGCGCGTGGCGGTGCGCACGGTGATGTACTTGAGTTCCGACTTGAAATACACGACTTCCGTCAGCGGGATGCGCTCGGCGCGGCCGCGGTCCTGGATCAGCAGGCTCTCGACCGGCGCATCCGCCTGTTCGGCGCGCCGCTCCTTGAGATGGCGCTCGGCCTTGGCCAGCGCCTGCTGCAGCCGCTCGGCCCGCACGGGCTTGGTGAGGTAGTCCACGGCATCGAGCTCGAAGGCGGTGACGGCATGGTTGGCATGCGCGGTGACGAAGACCACCGCCAGCGGGTCGGCCCGCCCGCGCAGCACGCGGGCCAGTTCCACGCCGTCGATGCCGGGCATGTGGACGTCCAGCAGCACGAGGTCGAAGGGCTGGCTGTCGAGCAGGCGCAACGCCTCGGCGCCGTGCTCCGCCTCGCCACTGACGAGCGCCGCCGGCGACCGGCAGTCGGCCAGCAGGGTGCGCAGGCGCGAGCGGGCGAGCTGCTCGTCGTCGACGACCAGGGTGCGCAGCGCCGGCGCGGCAGGACGGCGCTCGGGCGCCAGGGTCGGTGTCTCGATGGCGTTCTTCGTCATGGTTCAGCGGGAATGTCGATGCGCACGCGGTAGTGGTCCTGGTCCACGCCGGCGCGAAAGCTCGCCTGCATGTCGTGCAGCAGGCGCAGCCGGTCGCGCACGTTCGCCAGGGCGATGCCGTGCCCGCGCGGCAGCGGCTGGTCGGCCCACCGCAGCGGCGGCAGGCTGTTGACCACCTCGATCACCACCTTGCTGCCGCGCCGCTCGGTGCGGATGCGCAGCTTCGCGCCCTGCGGGCTGGGCTCCACGCCGTGCTTGACGGCGTTCTCCACCAGCGGCTGCAGCAGCAGCTTGGGCAGGCGCGCGTCGTTGGCTGCCGGGTCGACGGCCCAGCGCACGCGCAGCCGCCCGCCGAAGCGGATCTGCTCGATCGCCAGGTAGCGTTGGGCCAGGGCGATCTCGTCGCCCAGGGTCACCGATTCGTCGGGGTCGGCCAGCGCCGAGCGGAAGAGCTCGCTCAGGTCCTCCAGCATGGCCTCGGCCTTGGCGGGCTCCTCGCGCACCAGGGCGATGGCGCTGTTGAGCGTGTTGAAGAGGAAGTGCGGTCGGATGCGCTGCTGCAGCTCCTCCAGCCGCGCCGTGGTGGCGGCCGGCGTCTCGCCGCTGGCACGCAGCACCATGGCCACCATCACCGTCGCCGCGAAGGCGGCACCGGCCAGGCCGCTCGCCAGCCAGGGCGCCGCCGCCATCACGCCGGTCAGGCGCAGCAGCCCGCAGCCGTACAGGCCGGCCAGCGCACCGATGGTCGCGCCCACCGCGTACTGCACCCGCAGGGGCCAGCGGGCCAGCAGCTTCTTCGCGGCACAGATGAGCACCAGCCACAGCAGCGTGCCGGGCAGCGCGCCGCCGGTCACCGTGGCGGCCAGCGTCAGCCAGTCGGCCGGGCTCGCGGCCAGGAAGAGCGTGGCCAGCGCCACCGCGGCCTGCACGGCCAGCACCGTGCGCAGGACCACGCCGATGCGGCAGACGTCGAAGCGGGGTTTCGCGCGGCCCGGCGAAGGGGGCGAGGCGTCGAGCGCAGCGGGCGGCTCCAGCGGCGCCGGCATCGTCGTGTCGCCCGGGCCCCACGGCGTGGCGTCGGCGCCCAGCGGCCCGGAGGCCGTGGCGCCGGTGGGACGGGCACTTCCGTCCGAGCCGGGGGGCGTCGATAAAATCGATGGGTTGCGCATCGCTTGCGACACGTTGGAAGGGCAGCGGGCCATTATTGCTGCTGTTCCCGACCGCCCTGCCCCCGGCCCGCCCCACCTGCACACCCTGCCCATGACCCAGAACCAACTCGACAAGAAATCCGAAGCCTGGTCGGCCCTCTTCTCCGAACCGATGAGCGAGCTGGTGCAGCGCTACACCTCGAGCGTGTTCTTCGACAAGCGTCTGTGGCAGGCCGACATCGAGGGTTCGCTGGCGCATGCCGGCATGCTGGCGGCGCAGAAGATCATCGGCGCGCAGGACCTGGCCGATATCCAGCGTGGGATGGCGCAGATCAAGGCCGAGATCGAGGGCGGCAGCTTCGAGTGGAAGCTGGCCCTGGAAGACGTGCACCTGAACATCGAGGCGCGCCTGACGCAACTGGTGGGCGACGCGGGCAAGCGCCTGCACACCGGCCGCAGCCGCAACGACCAGGTCGCCACCGACGTGCGGCTGTGGCTGCGCGGCGAGATCGACCTGATCGGCGGCCTGCTGACCGACCTGCAGAAGGCGCTGCTCACCATCGCCGAGGCGAACGTCGAGGTCATCCTGCCCGGGTTCACCCACCTGCAGGTGGCGCAGCCGGTGAGCTTCGGCCACCACATGCTGGCCTACGTGGAGATGTTCGCGCGCGATGCCGAGCGCATGCAGGACGTGAGGAAGCGCGTCAACCGCCTGCCGCTGGGCGCCGCCGCGCTGGCCGGCACCAGCTACCCGCTGGACCGGGAGATGGTGGCGAAGACGCTGGGCATGGACGGCGTGTGCCAGAACAGCCTCGATGCCGTGAGCGACCGCGACTTCGCCATCGAGTTCACCGCGGCGGCCAGCCTGTGCATGGTGCACATCAGCCGCTTCAGCGAGGAGCTCATCCTGTGGATGAGCCAGAACTTCGGCTTCATCCAGATCGCCGACCGCTTCACCACCGGCAGCTCGATCATGCCGCAGAAGAAGAACCCGGACGTGCCCGAGCTCGCCCGCGGCAAGACGGGCCGCGTGGTCGGCCACCTGATGGGCCTCATCACGCTGATGAAGGGCCAGCCCCTGGCCTACAACAAGGACAACCAGGAAGACAAGGAACCGCTCTTCGACACCGTCGACACGCTCAAGGACACGCTGCGCATCTTCGCGGAGATGGTGGGCGGCATCACGGTGAAGAAGGAGGCGATGGAGGCCGCCGCGCTCAAGGGCTACGCCACCGCCACCGACCTGGCCGACTACCTGGTGAAGAAGGGCCTGCCCTTCCGCGACGCGCACGAGACGGTGGCCCACGCGGTGAAGGCCGCCATCTCGCACAGCGTCGACCTGTCGGAGCTGCCGCTCACGGTGCTGCAGGGCTTCAACCCCGCCATCGAGAAGGACGTGTACGGGTGCCTGAGCCTGCGCGGCTCGCTCAACGCCCGCAACACGCTGGGCGGCACGGCGCCGGCACAGGTCAAGGCGCAGATCGAGCGGCACCGG
>JAVHYA010000038.1:0-43810 GCA_031119395.1 Pseudomonadota bacterium | reverse complement strand
CACGCTGGGCGGCACGGCGCCGGCACAGGTCAAGGCGCAGATCGAGCGGCACCGGCAGCGGCTGGGCTGAGCAACGAACCCCATACGGACAGCCGAACGCAGAGGGCGCAGAGACTTCGCAGAGGGCGCAGAAAAGACATGAATGGTTTTCTTCTGCGCCCTCTGCGAGACCTTTGCGCCCTCTGCGTTCGGCTGTCCGATTTTTCAAGCCGAATCGGCCCGCAGCGCCCGTCCCACCTGCGCAAGCAGCTACAAAAATAATAGCAATCGGGCGGCGCCATGTTCTACGCCATTCCCCTGGAGAACCGCCCCACCTGGCGCAACCCGCCGTGGATGACGGTGCTGCTGATCCTGGTGAACATGGCCGTGTGGTGGGGGCCGCAGCGCAGCGAGAACAAGGCCGAGGAACGTGCCGCCCTCTTCTACGCGAAGAGCGCGCTGCCGGCGATCGAATTGCCGGCGTACCTCGACTGGCTCGATCGCACCGGCGCGAAGCACGCCCGGCAGGCGCGCCAGGCCTACGCCCGCAAGCAGTACGCCGACCTGGCCGAGGCCATGAACCAGGCCACGCCCTTCCTCGCCAGGCTGCGGGCCGACGAGGTGATCACACCCGCCGACCGCCGCTACGACGCCTGGAAGGCCGCGCGCACCGAGTACGACGCGATGCTGCCCAAGCCCTTCACGGCTCGCTGGGCGCAGGACCACAATCCCGGCGCCGAGTGGCGGCCGGTGACCTGGCTCAGCTCGGCTTTCCTGCACGGCAGCACCGGGCACCTGCTGGGCAACATGCTGTTCCTCTTCCTGTTCGGCTGCTCGGTCGAACTGGCACTCACAGCCGCGTTCGGCCGCACGACCTATCTCGCCTTCTACCTGCTGGGCGCCCTCGGCGCGTCGGCGATGGCCACCTGGGCCTATGCCGGCCAGGGCGGGCTCGGCCTGGGGGCCTCGGGTGCGGTGTCGGCACTGATGGGCATGTACGCGGTGCTCTACCGCATGCGGCGCATCCGTTTCTTCTACCAGTTCCTCGTGTACTTCAACTACGTCACCGCGCCGGCCCTGCTGCTGCTGCCGGCCTGGATCGCCAACGAGCTGCTGCAGCACTGGCTGGGCGGGCGCGGCATCGCCTACATGGCGCACCTGGGCGGGCTGCTGACGGGTGCGGCGCTGATGGCGCTGGCCCTGGCCGTGCGCCGCATCGAGGCGCCCGCCACCGCGGCCGCGCCATCGGCCGTGGCCGACGACGGCCATGCGGCCCAGGTCGCGCTGGCGCGCAAGCTCACGGGCGAACTGCAGTTCGAGCGCGCCGCCTCGGCCTGGAAGGCGGCCGCCAGGCTGCGCCCGCGCGATGCCGACACGCTGCGCCAGTGGTTCAACCTCGCCAAGCTGTGGCCGGCCAGCGAGGACTTCCACCGCTGCGCCCGCCTGGTGTTCGCGCTGCCCGGCAAGGACGACGCCACGCTGGCGCTGCAGCACGCGAGCTACCGCACCTACCTCGACATCGCCAAGCCCGGCGCGCGCCTGCAGGCCGACGACATGGTGCGCCTGGCGCGCCGCTTCACCCGGGCGCGCGAACTCACCGATGCCGAGCGCCTGTGCCAGGCGCTGCTGCGCACCGCGCCCGAGCATCCGCGCCTGGCCGAGACGCTGTGCCTGTGCGTCACCGGCCTGCTGCAGGCCGGCGAGCGGCAGCGCGCGCGTGCCTGGCTGCCCGAGCTGATGAAGCGCGCACCCGGCGAGCCGGTCACCCGGATGCTGGCGCAGGCCTGACGGAGCCGCTCGGAAGGCTCAGGCGGCGCGCCCGGGCAGGAAGCCGCCGCGCTCGCTGCGCAACGCCCGCACCTGCAGGAAGGCGCCGACCAGGAAGACCACGAACAGCGCGCCGACGATCGTCTGCAGCAGCGGATCGTCCGGCCCCGAGAACCACGGGGCGCCCTGCGGCAGGCGGGTGAAGGTTTCGGTCAGGCCGGGGATGAAGTGGAAGAACACGGTGAGCGAGTAGCCCACGGTCTCCACGTACGCCGACCCGCCGCCGAAGATGCCGCGGCCGCCAAGGGCCGCGATGCCCAGCACCACGAGCGTGAGGATGCCCAGCACGTGCGGCGGCCCGAAGCCGCCGTGCTGGAAGATGGGAAAGCCGGTGAGGCAGGTGAGCACGGTCGCCCACACGTAGAGGCGGCCGCTGCCGCTGCGTGGCGACACGCGGCCGTGGCGCGAGAGGGCGACCAGGCCGGCGACGAGCGCGACGAGGCCGATGGCGGTGTGCACGGTGCCCAGGGAAGTCAGTCCGAACATGGCAGCTCCTGTGGTTGGCCCGGGGGATCGCCCTGCCCTCGCGGCCCTCGGGCCGGGCCGCGGCGTGCGGATCGTCGTCCGTGCGCCCGATGCGTGCAAGAGGCATGTCGCCGATCCCCCGGATGCCGGCCCGGCCGCGTCCGGTGATTGCTACGTTATTCATAGCAGCCCGCGCAGGTGGGGCGGGCGCTGCAGCCCTTTTTCGTTTGGAATCGCCGCGTTCAGGCGCAGGCGGCAGCCAGCGCCCGGGCGACGCGCGACGCGCTGTCGCGGCCCAGCGCGGCGCAGATGAAGGCGCCCGCCTCGGCCAGTCGGGGCAGGTCGATGCCCGTCTCGTGGCCCATGCCGTGCAGCAGGTACACGACGTCCTCGGTGGCGACGTTGCCCGACGCGCCGGCGGCGTAGGGACAGCCGCCCAGGCCCGAGACCGAACTGTCGAAGGTGCGCAGCCCCATCTCGAGCGAGGCGGCGATGTTGGCGATCGCCATGCCGTAGGTGTCGTGGTAGTGGCCCGCCAGCGCCGACGCCGGGATGTGCCGCAGGCAGGCCTCGAGCATGCGGCGCGCGGCGTCGGGCGTGCCGCGACCGATGGTGTCGCCCAGCGAGATCTCGTGGCAGCCCATCTCGCGCAGCTGCACCGCCACGCGCGCCACCTGCGCCGGCGCCACCGCGCCCTCGTAGGGGCAGCCCAGCACGCACGACACATAGCCGCGCACGCGCACGCCGGCCGCCAGCGCCGCCTCGGCCACGCTGCGGAAGCGCTCCAGGCTCTCGGCGACGGAGCAGTTGATGTTCTTCTGCGAAAAGGCCTCGGACGCGGCGCCGAACACCGCGACCTCGTCGCAGCCGGCGGCCAGCGCGGCCTCCAGGCCCTGCAGGTTGGGCGTGAGCGCGCTGTAGTGCACGCCGGCCGGGCGCGGCAGCGCGGCCATGAGCTCGGCGCTGCCGGCCATCTGCGGCACCCACTTGGGCGACACGAAGGACGCCGCCTCGATGTGGGTGACGCCGGCGGCCACGAGCCGCTCGATCAGCGCCACCCGGGTCGCCACGTCGACCGGCCGCTTCTCGTTCTGCAGCCCGTCGCGCGGGCCGACCTCGACGACCTTGACGCGTTCGTTCACCGCCAGGCTCATCCGAAGATCTTCAGCAGCGCCGGCACCGACAGCACGGCCGTGTAGTAGCCCATGAACTGCACGCCGGTGTTGAAGCCCAGGATGCGCGACAGCAGCCCGCCGACCAGGCCCATGGTCATGATGACCAGCAGGCCGAGGAACTGCCCCTCCCACACGCTGATGACGAAGATCAGGCCGATGAAGGTGGCGATGATGGCCTCGTGGCTCACCTTGCGCGACACGAAGAGCGCCGCGCGGCGCGCGAAGTTCATCGCGAAGGGGTACGACACCACCGCCGCCAGCAGCACCGCCAGCATGCCGTAGCCGAGGAACTCCCAGTGGTTCATCAGGTTGTGCAGGTTGTGCGTCTGGCCCGTGGCCGCATCCACCGTGAAGCGCGGCGGCGCGTTGAACAGCGGCGCGGCCGGCCCCGCGGCCACCGGGCTGAGCGGCAGGCCGAAGGCGATCAGCGGGATCAGCGCCTCGGCGATGTAGGTCGCCTCGGTCACGCCGTTGCGCGCGGCCAGCACCGTGGTGAGGCGGTGGTAGGCATGCTTGATGCGCGAGCCCACCAGTTCGCCCAGCACCACGGTCATCGCGACCGGGCTGAACACGAAGGTCGCGCTCGAGATGGTCGCGGTCGCCAGCGTCCACTGCGTCTGCTTGCGGTCCAGCACCTTCAGCGGGTTGGGGAAGTAGCCCGACCAGCCCTTGACGTCCGGCGCGAGCTGGAAGGTGCGCGGCTGGTCGCGCTTCATGCGGCCGCGGTCGGCCGGCGAGATGACCGAGAACAGATCCGCCACCAGCGGGCCGATGGCGATGCCCAGGAAGTAGCTCACGCTGAGCTTGACGTTGTACTTCGCCGTCAGCGTCTGCAGCGCGATGATGAGCACCACGAAGGGCAGCAGCAGCGCCACCGAGGCCCAGCGCCCGGGCGAGAAGTACGCGATCAGCACGGCCGCGGCCAGGAAGATCCACGGCGCCGCCTTGGTGATGGTGGGCCCGAAGGGCGCGAGCATCACCGCGAACAGCACGGCCAGCGGCACGGCGACGAAGGCCGCGACGATGGCGCCCGAGATCATCTTGCGCAGCGCGATGTGCGGCACGCCCAGCTTGCGCAGCGCGTTGGCGTCCTGCAGCAGCGGCGTGGCCAGCGTGTCGCCCGGGATGCCCAGCAGCGCCGTGGGCACCGCGTGCGTCATGTGCTTGGCCACGGCGCCGGCCAGGAAGAAGGTGAACACGCCCGCGGCGGGCACGCCCAGCAGCACCACGAGCAGCGTCAGCGGCGCGAGCGTGGTGGTCTCGTCGGTGCCCGACACGAGGCCGATGGCGGCGAAGACGATGGCACCGACCAGGCCCATGGCCCCGGCGACCCAGATCTGTTGGAGGAGTTCGGCGCTCATGGGACGGTTTTCCTGTTCGTGGCGTGGGCGGGGTCGTGCTGCGCGAAGAGCTCGTAGATCTCCAGCTCCTTCATCTCGCGCGCCACCACGGGCGGCAGGTCGTCCATCGAGCCCAGGCCGCCGTGTTCCTCGGCCAGCTGGGCGACGACTTCCTCGCGCCACGCCGGGTCGCTGGCGGCGCCTTCGACCACGTCGCGCTTGGGCTGGAAGATGAAGGCGCAGATCACGCCCGACAGCACGCAGCCGGCCAGGCCGGCGAGCATGGCGTAGGCACGCGCCAGCTCGGGGCTGCTCACGTGCGCGACGAGGATGCGGCTGGCGATCAGGAAGCCGGTCAGGCTGATGCCGATGCCGATCACGATGGCCCAGGCCAGGTGCCGCGTGTCGGCGGTGTCGCCCCAGACCTCGACGAGTTGCCGAGGCGGCGATGCAGAGTCACTTCTCATGGTGCTGTCTCCGGTGGTTGGAAGGGCCCGCCCTCGTCGGGTCCCGGGGATGCGGCCGGCACGCTGCGCGGCAGCCTGCCGGCCGCGCGCTCACTGGCGGCGCAAGGCCTCCAGCAGCGCGACGGCGCGGTCGGTGCGCACGTCGTGCTCGGCGGCCATCTGCCTGGCGACGGCGTCGATCTCCTCGCCCGTGGCCCCGGCCACCAGCGCGATGTTGCGGGCGTGCAGGGCCATGTGGCCGCGCTGGATGCCTTCGGTGGCCAGTGCGCGCAGCGCGCCCAGGTTCTGCGCCAGGCCCACGGCCACGGCCACTTCGCCCAGCTCCTGCGCCGTCTTCACGCCCATGATCTTGAGCGACAGCTGGGCCAGCGGGTGCGTCTTGGTCGCGCCGCCCACCAGGCCCACGGGCATCGGCATCTCGATCGTGCCGACCAGGGCGCCGGCCGTGTCCTTCTCCCAGGTGGTGAGCGAGGTGTAGCGGCCGCTGCGGCAGGCCCAGGCGTGGGCGCCGGCCTCGACCGCGCGCCAGTCGTTGCCGGTGGCCACGATCACCGGGTCGATGCCGTTCATGATGCCCTTGTTGTGCGTGGCCGCGCGGTACGGGTCGACGGCCGCGAAGGTGTAGGCGTCGAGCACGCCCTCGACGATCTCCTCGCCGCTGCGCTCCTTGGTCTTGAGCGTCTCGGGCGTCAGGCGCACGCGGGCGCGCGCCAGGCGCAGGTCGGCCAGGTTCGACAGGATGCGCAGGCGGACCTGCCCGCCGGTGAGCTTCTCCACCAGCGGCGAGACCGACTCGGCCATGGTGTTGACGGTGTTGGCGCCCATGGCGTCGCGCACGTCCACGATCAGGTGCATCACCACCATCGCGCCGCGCGGCGTGTCGGGGAAGACGTGGACCTCGATGTCGCGGCAGCCGCCGCCCAGGCCGATGAGCACCTTGTCGCGGCTGTTGGCCACCGACAGGATCTCCTCGCGGTGCTTGAGCAGCGCGATGCGCGCGCCGTAGGGGTCGGTCACGCCGAGCACCTGCACCTGGGCCCGCATGATGGGCCCGGTGCTCGAGGTCTCGAAGCCGCCGCCTTCGCGGGCCAGCTTGGCCATGAAGGACGCTGCCGCGACGATGGAAGGCTCTTCCACCGCCATGGGCACGAGCACGTCGCGGCCGTTGACCTGGAAGTTGCCGGCCACGCCGAAAGGCAGCTCGAAGGTGCCGACGACGTTCTCGATCATGCCGTCGGCCCGCGTCACGGGCAGGGCGCCGGGTCGGGCGAGCAGGGCCTTCTCGTCGGCGGTGAGCGCCACGGCGTCGGCGATGTGGTCCAGCCGCTGGGCGGGCGTGAGGGCGCGGAAATTGGGCAGGCGCGAGTCGGCCATGGCAGTCACTCTCTCTCGGGCTATCGGTGATGGAAGGCCGCGACTGTAGGCGCCCTGTACCAGTCCTCATAGGTACAGTTGGCAGGGACAGTTCCACCCATCGGCCGCGGACACGGGCTGCTGTGTCATAGTGAAAACCATGACAGAAGCGTCACGCCCTGCCCTCGCGGCCCGACCGGTGTCGCGCACCGTCCAGTTGGCCGACACCATCGAGCGGCAGATCGCCGACGGCGCGTACCGGGCGGGCGACAAGCTGCCGTCCCTGCGCGAGCTGGCCGAGCTGCATCGCTATGCGAAGAACACGGTGGTCGCCGCCTTCGAGCTGCTGGTGGCGCGCGGGCTGGTCGAGCCGCGGCGCGGCTCCGGCTACTACGTGCTGGAACGCGCCGCGCCGCCGGCGCCGGCCGAGGAGGAGCGCGGCAGCCTCGGCCGCGCGATGGACATCGTGTGGCTCATGCGCGAACAGCTCAAGACGCGACCCGACGCGCTGGCCGTGGGCGACGGCTATCCGCCCGTCGAGTGGCTGGCCGACGTGCGCCTGGACAGGTTCCACCACAAGGTCGTTCGCACCGGCCTGGGCGCCCTCTTCCGCTACGGCAGCCGCTACGGCTATGCGCCGCTGCGCGAGCACATCGTGCGCAAGCTGGCCGACATCGGCGTCGGCGCCGAGCCCGCGCAGGTGGTGCTCACGCAGGGCGCGAACGAGGCGATGGACCTGGTCATCCGCTACTTCGTGCCGCCCGGCGGCAAGGTGCTGGTGGACGACCCCGGCTACTACCCGCTGTTCGGCAAGCTCAAGGTGGCGAGCGCCGAGGTGTTCGGCGTGCCGCGCGGCCCCGACGGGCCCGACCTGGAGGCGCTGGAGCAGTTGCTGATCGTGCACCGGCCGCGCCTGTTCTTCACGCAGTCGGTGGCGCACAACCCGACCGGCTCGGACCTGTCGGCCGCCAAGGCCTTCAAGGTGCTCCAGCTGGCGCAGAAGTACAACCTGCTGATCGTCGAGGACGATCCGCTGGCCGACTTCAAGCCGATGGCCTCGACGCGCCTGGCGGCGCTGGACCAGCTGGAGCGCACGATCTACATCGGCAGCTTCTCCAAGTCCTTCTCGGCCGCGCTGCGCGTGGGCTTCATCGCCTGCGGCGCCGACCTCGCCAGCGACCTGGCCGACCTCAAGGCGCTGCTGCACGTGAGCAGCTCCGAGTACTGCGAGCGCACGGTGGATGTGATGCTCGCCGAGGGCCACTACCAGCGCCACCTCACGCGGCTGCGCGCCCGCCTGGAGGAGGCCACCGCCGGGGCGACGCGCCTCTTCGACTCGGTGGGCGCCGAGATCTACGCGCGCAACGCGCAGTCGCTCTACCTGTGGGCCGCGCTGCCGGGCGTGGAGGACTCGATGGCGTTCGCGCAGGAACTGCTGGCGCAGAACATCGTGCTGGCGCCGGGACGCATCTTCACCGTCGATTCGACGCCCTCGCGCTGGGCCCGCTTCAACGTCGGCGCGGTGGCAGCGCCGCGTTTCGCGCGCGCATTGCGCCAGGCGCTGCGGCGCGCCTGATGCGCTTCAGGCCTGCGCAGGCGCAGCGGGGGCCGGGGGTGGCGCGCTGACGACGACATCGCGCAGCAGCCATTGCACCTCGCGCGTCTGCTCGCTGTCGGGGAACTTGCGCTCGAGCTGCTGCAGGATCGGCAGCGCCATCTTGGGCCGGCCCAGGCCCTGGGCCAGGGCGCGCGCGGCGAGCTCGTAGACCTGCGGCACCAGCGCGTCGCCCTTGAAGCGCCGGTCGAATCCGTTGACCAGGCGCAGCGCCTCCTTGGCGTCGCCGCCCTGCCAGGCGTGGCGCGCCAGCGCGAAGGTGCTGGCGCTGCCCTCGGGCATGAAGGCCTCGTCCTTGCTGCGGCAGGCCTGGTAGACGCGCAGCGCCTCGGAGGTCTGGCCCTGCGGCACCAGCTGCTCGATGAAGCGCCGGCCGTGGTCGAGCAGGGTGGGCGTCTTGTCGGACAGCAGCAGCACGCGGTGGTAGCGGCGCTGCGCGCTCAGCGAATGGGGGTCGGTGCGCTGGGCCTCGTAGGCGGCGGCCAGCGCGGCGGTGATGTCGCCCGCGGCCACCAGGCGCGAGACCTCCCTGTCGGCCTCGCGCTCCATCTGCTGCTCGGGCGTGAGCTGCGGGCGGCCGGCATCGGCCTCGCCGCCGGGCAGCAGGTCGACGCCGAAGGCGCGGTGGTGCTGGTAGATCACGTAGCCCAGCAGGCTGAACATCACCCAGCTGAAGTACACGACCACGAAGGTCAGCAGCGGCAGCGCGACCGTGCTGCCGATCTTGGTGATGACGAACACCGCCCCCACGCCCATGCCGCCGTTGAGCAGATACAGGAAGAAGAAGAGCAGCAGGTAAGGCCAGCCGACCACGGCCATCGTGTCCCACAGCCGCGCCGGGTTGAGCGCGGCGAAGGCGCTGCCCGACAGCAGCAGCACGATCATGGTGGCCGGCATCACCAGCGACACCACGCCCGTGGCGACCAGGCCCAGCGCCTCACCGAACATGCGCTGCACGAGGGCCGCGACGAAGCCCTGCGCCAGCAGCACGAAGAACAGCTTCCACGGCAGCGCCGTGACGTCCTCCTCCATGCGGTGGGGGTAGTCCGCCGAACGGAACATGCCGTGCGCGCCCAGCGCCATCACCTTGAAGCCGTAGCGGCTGATGGCCAGCAGCAGGCCGATGACCACCACGACGCCGGCCAGCGGCAGGCTGATGACCCGCCCGAGCGGAAACACGAGCAGGCTGCTGGCCGCCAGCAGCGCCGCGTAGAACAGCGGCCGCATCTGCAGCGGAAAGCCGAAGAAGGTGTTGAGCCGGTGCCAGAAGGGCGCCGGGGCCGGCAGGCTGTCGTCGTCGTCGTCGCGGCTCACGGTGGACATGCGGGCTCTCCGGGCGATGCGCCCTCTTCTCCAAACCACACTGGCCGGCGGTGCATGCCGCAAGGGCCAGTTCCTCAGGTGTCTTGGTCGGCGAGTATAGGTTTCATATTGTTTCTCGCGCCGTTGCATCGGCGAACCGGATCCCAAAGAAAAACGGGCCCTGAGGCCCGTCGATCCTGCGCGGATAGCTATGAAAACAATAGCGATCCAGCTGTGGCGCGCTTACATCGTCGGCTTGTAGAAGATGTAGTCGGCCTGGTACTGCACCACCTGCTTCTGGCCCATGTTGCTGCCGGCGCAGGCGGCAGCCGGCGCGACGCCGCCCTGGGTGGCCACGCGCTGGATGTAGCTCACGCCCTGCATCGAGCCGGTGCCCATCGCCGGGTTGGCCTTCACGAGCTGGTGCGGGATGTTGCCGGTGCCGTTGGGCGCCACGGCCACCTGCGTGGCGGTGAGCTTGGAGCCGTCCATGCTTTCCCAGGTGGCGGGCGGGCCGTAGTACTTGCCCACCTGCTTGCCGGCCCGGTCCATCAGCTTCGCATCGGGGCCGACGAAGAACCACTCGTACTGGCCGGGCGCATTGGCCTTGACGCGGCATTCGTAGGTGATCGAGCCGGCGCCCACGGTTTCCATGGCGACGCGATGGCCGGCCGGCACCTTCACGGCGTCGGGCAGCGCGGCCTGCGAGAACGGCGCCATCGGCGACTTGGACATGCCGCCACAGGCGGTGAGCGCCGCGGCGGCGGCGACCAGGGCGAGGGTGGAGCGAAGGTGCATGGCTGGTTCCTTTTTCTGAGAACGGAGGTTGAATGGGGGGTCGCGGACGGGCGCACAACGCCTGCCTGCCCTTCCGGTACGCGAGGCTGCGCGGTTCGGATTCAGCTTCCAGTCAGTTTTTGCAGCATCGCGGCGTCGGCGAATCCGCCGAGCGCGTACGGCCGTATGGAAGGGATGCGCCGTTTACCGCCAGAATCCGCCGATGCCCTTGTCGTCACCGGATGCCGAACTCACCGCCCTGCTCGATCGCGTGGGACGGCGCGACACCGCCGCCCTGCAGCAGCTCTACGAAAGGACCTCGTCGCGCCTGTTCGGGCTGGCGATGCGCATCGTCCGGCAGCGCGAGGTGGCCGAGGACGTGCTGCAGGAAGCCTTCCTGACCATCTGGCGCTCGGCGCCCGACTACCGGGCCTCGCTGAGCCCGCCGCTGGCCTGGATGGGTCTGATCGTGCGCAGCCGCGGCCTCGACCAGCTGCGCCGCCAGACGGCCGACCGCGCCAGCCTGACGCAGGAATTCGACGAGGTGCTGGCCGACACCCTGCCGGCCGATGCGCCCGGCCCGATGGACCTGGCCGACGCCAGCGAGCAGGCCTGGGCCCTGCACCAGTGCCTGGAACAGCTCGAGCGCAAGCAGCGCGAGGTGCTGAGCCTGGCCTACCTGCGCGAGCTGAGCCACGGCGAGCTGGCCGAGCAGCTCAAGTTGCCGCTGGGCACCGTCAAGACCTGGATCCGCCGCGGGCTCGAGAAGCTGCGCGGCTGCATGGAACGCCTCGCGTGAAGGCCCCGCAATGAATCTCGCCGCCCACCCCCGCCTGCTCGCCCTGCTCTCGGCCGCCCATGCGCTGGGCACGCTGCGCGGCGGCGCCCGGCGCCGCTTCGAGACCCTGGCGCGCGAGCAGGCTGCCGTGCGCGCCTCGGCCCTGCTGTGGCAGGACCGGCTCGCCAGCCTGACCGAGCTCGAAGCGCCGATCGCCCCCGACCCGGCCGTGTGGACCCGCATCCGCAACCTGGTCGATGCCGAGCAGCAGCGCGAGGCGCTCGCGCGCCAGCGCAGTGCGTCGGCAGCGGCCCCACCCCGAGCCGGCGGCTGGTGGGGCAGCCTGGCCCTGTGGCGCGGTGCGGCCGCGGCCGGTGCGCTGGCCACCGTGCTGGCGGTGGTGGTGGGCGTCGGCCTGCGCGAGCAGTTGCACAGCGCGCCGCAGGTGCAGTACGTCGCCGTGCTGTCCGACGACCACTCGGCCGCCTCGATGCTGGTCACCTTCGATCCGAAGAACCGCCAGCTCACCCTGCAGCGCGTCGGGCCCTACCGCGAGGCGGCCGACCGCTCGCTGCAGCTGTGGGCCCTGCCGCCGGGCGGCGCGCCGCGCTCGCTGGGCGTGCTCGGGCCGCAGCAGGCGCTGCACCTGGCGGCCACGCCCTCGGAACTGCAGGCGGTGCCTGCCCTGGCGATCAGCCTGGAGCCCAAGGGCGGCGTGCCGTCGGAACGCGGGCCGACCGGCCCGGTGCTGTTCAAGGGCCCGCTGATCGAGAAAACGCTCTAACGGGCGCCGGGCGTCGCCGTCTGCCCCGCACGCTGTTGTTTTTGAGCCGCATCCGGCGACCGCTCGTCGGCTGCCGGGCGGCACGCCCCCGCTCGGCGTAGGACAAGGCGCCGTCCTCGCGGCGCGGCAGTTAACATTTTTCTCACTGCCGACCGCCCGGCGGTCAACCCGAAGGCGGCTCCAACGGTTTCATGGCCTTGACCCCACTTTCGAGCTGAGCGCGTGCCCTCCTCCCGCTTTTCGCCCCTCGCCCCCTCGCCCACCCTGTCCGGCAGGATCGCCGCCCTCGCGGCCACGGCCCTGCTGGGCATGGCTGCCGTGCACGCCGAGCCGGTCGTCATGCCGGCCGCCGAGCCGGCTCCCACAGCGGCGCTGCTGGCCTACCAGGCCGCCCAGGCGCGCTGGAAGAGCTCGCTGGATGCCTTCGCCGCCGCCGACAAGGCGCAGCTGCCGGCCGCCGGCGGCGTGCTCTTCGTCGGCAGCTCCACCATCCGCATGTGGAGCAGCCTGGCCAAGGACTTCCGCGAGCAGCCCGTGGTCATCAACCGCGGCTTCGGCGGCTCGACCATGGCCGAGTGCAACCTCTTCGTGCGCGACCTGGTCACGCGCTACAAGCCGCGCCACGTGTTGGTCTACGCCGGCGACAACGACCTCGCCGTGGGCCGCACGCCGATCGACGTGATGCACGACTTCGCCCAGTTCGCCCGCACGGTGCGCGAGGAGCTGCCCGACACGCGCATCAGCTACATCTCGATCAAGCCCAGCCCCTCGCGCGAGGCGCTGCTGCCCAAGATCCGCGAGACCAACGACATCGTTGCCGCCTACCTGCGCACGCAGGCCAACACCGACTACATCGACATCTTCACGCCCATGATGGGCAGCGACGGCCGGCCGCGCGCCGAGCTGTTCCTGCCCGACCGGCTGCACATGAACGAGACCGGCTACAAGCTGTGGCATGGCGTGATCGCCGCGCACGTGCCGGCCACGGCCGTGCCCGCGATGGCCGCGGTGCGCAGCCCCGGCGCGGAAGGCGCCGTGGCCGCCGCGCCGACGTCGGCACCGGTGATGGCCGGCGCAACCCCCCGCCCCTGAGCGGGCATGCTCAGGCGCCGCGCGCCGGCGCCTCGGGCAGGTCGACGGTTTCTTCCGGCGGCGCCGCGTCGGCGCCCTGCGTGAAGCGGGCCACGGCGTACATCGCGGCCAGCACCGTCACCAGCAGCGCGCTGTCCTCGGTCCAGCTGCGTGCCGTCAGGCTGTCGCCGAAGAAGGCCAGCACCGTCAGCACGGCGACCAGGTGCACGCAGAAGGCCGGCAGCGAAGCGCGGCCCATCACCTCCAGCCAGTGCACGCGCGGCAGCCAGCGCAGCCAGGTCGGCCCGAACCGGATGGCCACCACGCCCAGCGCCGCGAGGTCGAGCAGGCGCAGCGGGCCCAGCAGCCACTTGTCCACCAGCAGGTTGAGCTGCACGTCGGCCCCGAAAGGGGCCTGCCCGTGCTCGCCGAAGTGGCGCCACACCAGCCCCCCCACGGCCACCACCACCGCCAGCGCCGTCACCGGCCAGGCGAAGCGCAGCGGCCGCGCGCCCGGCGCGCTGCGCCCCGCCCCCAGCCACAGGCCGGTGAACCACAGGAACTGCCACGCACAGGTGTTGAAGGCGCCCATCTCCTGGTAGGGCACCGGCATGCCGGTGAGCGCGAAGGTCCAGCCGTAGAGCCATTCGGTGAAGCCGAACTGCGCCAGCACCCACAGCGCGAAGCTCAGCACCAGGATGCCCGCCCAGCCCCGCCGCATGCCCCAGGCCAGCACCCAGGGGCTCAGCAGCATGAAGAAGATGTACATCGGCAGGATGTCGAGCAGCGCCGGCTCGTAGATCAGCAGCAGCCCGTAGAAGAAGCCCTCGAAAGGCTGCGCGAGGTAGAAGGACACCAGGTTCTTCACCGCCGGCTGGTCGACCCGCACACCCACCGCCGTGATCGCCGTGAGCAGGAACAGCAGCAGCGCGGCGTGGCACAGGTAGATCTTGAGCGCGCGGCGGAAGAAGGCGCTGCGCATGGCGTCCACGCCGTCGCGCCGCGCATAGCGGCTGTAGACCAGCCCCGCCATGAAGGCCGACAGCAGCACGAAGCCCTCGGCGGCCGACACCCAGCCGAAGGGCTGGCCCAGCGGGTCGGTGAAGCGGGTCGGCAGGTGGGTGACGGTCATCAGCACGAGCATCAGCCCGCGCAGTGCGTCGATTTCCCAGTGGCGTTTCATGGCGTCGGTGGCAGGCACGTCGGCCGAAAGGGGTGCCTGCACGACGAACGCACGATTCTAGGAGGCGGCCTGCGCCAGCACGGGCCCGCCATGCAAATCGGCTACGCTCCCGCCCCTGCATCAGGAGGCCCGGAAGAAGTGACCCGATCGATCCCAAGACGACTGTTCGCCTTCGCCGCGCTCGCGCTCGGCGCGATGTCGGCCCAGGCGCTGACCATCACCAACCTCACGCCGCAGGGCGAGGTCTCGCGCGTGCGGCAGGTGGTGGCCACTTTCGACCAGGCGGCCGTCAACTTCGGCGACCCCAAGGCGCCCGCGCCGCTCACGGTGAGCTGCAGCGACGCGCAGGCCGGCAAGGGCACGGGCCGCTGGACGGGCGAGAAGCGCTGGGTCTTCGACTTCGAGAACGACCTGCCTCCGGGCGTGCGCTGCACGGTGACGCGGGTTTCAGGGTTCAAATCGGCCTCCGGCGCCGAGCTGACGGGCGCGGAGCGCTATCAATTCAATAGCGGCGGTCCGTTCGTGCGCTACGTGACGCCCGGCGGCGGGCGCATCGACGAGGAGCAGTTCTTTCTGCTCGAACTCAACGGCCCGGCCAGCCTGCAGAGCGTGCGCGAGAACATGTGGTGCGCCGCCGACGGCGTGGGTGAGCGCATCCCCGTGAAGCTGCTCGACGGCGCGCAACGCGAGGAGCTGCTCAAGGCCCGCGGCAACGCCGAGGCGGCGAAGAAAGACCCGCTGCGTTTCATCACCCTGCAGTGCAACCGGCGCCTGAGCGCCAGCGCCCGCGTTCAGTTGGTCTACGGCAAGGGCGTGGCCACGCCCTCGGGCATCGCCAACAACGTGGAGAAGCGCTTCAACTTCCAGGTGCGCGAACCCTTCGCCGTGTCCTTCAGCTGCGAGCGCGAGAACGCGCAGGCCGCCTGCCTGCCGCTCAAGCCCATGTCGCTGGGCTTCAACGCCCCGGTCACGCGCAAGCTGGCATCGCAGATCACCATGAAGGGCGGCGGCCAGACGATCCAGCCGAAGTTCGACGACGAGAACGCCGGCGACGATGCGGTGGTCGAGTCGGTCACGCTGCCCGGCCCCTTCCCGGAGCAGACGGCCTTCACCATCGAACTCCCGAAGGGTTTCGAGGATGCCTCGGGCCGGCCGCTGGCCACGCCCGAGAGCTTCCCGCTCAAGACCGCCACCGGCCCGATGCCGCCGCTGGCCAAGTTCGCCGCCTCGCCCTTCGGCGTGGTCGAGCGCCTGGCCGAACCCGACGGGGTGGCGCTGATGCCGGTGACGGTACGGCGCGTCGAGCCGGCGCTGCAGGTCAACGCGCTCACGCCGGGCAAGGTGAGCGACCTCAACCCGAAGACCGACGCCGAGATCATCGCGTGGTTCCGCAAGGTGCGCCGCTACGACAACAGCTACACGGTCTCGCGCAAGCTGGCGCAGCAGGACAGCAAGGTCGCGCTGCCGCCGGTGATCGACAAGGACGACCGCACGAGCATCCAGACGCGCATGGTCTCGCTGCTGGGCAGGCAGCCGGGCGCCAAGATGCTGGACATGCCGAAGTCCGATGCCGGCGACAACCGGCCCTTCGAGGTCGTCGGCATCCCGCTCACCCCCGGCTTCCACGTGCTGGAGATCGCCTCGCAGAAGCTGGGCGATGCGCTGCTCGACGAGCGCTACGGGGCAGGCCGCACGATGTACGTGCGCACCACGGCACTGGCGACGAACCTCGCGGTGCACTTCAAGCTGGGCCGCGAGAACGCGGCCGCCTGGGTGACCACGCTGGACAAGGGCCAGCCGGTGGCCGGCGCCACGGTGCGCGTGTCGGGCTGCGACGGCAAGGAGGTCGCCACGGCGACCACCGATGCCAAGGGCCTGGCCATGCTCTCGGGCGTGTCGCCCGAGGCACCGAACTGCAACAGCGACGACGACTACAGCAGCCCTGCGTACTTCGTGAGCGCCCGCGCCAAGGATGCAGCGGGCGTGGAAGACCTGGCCTTCACCTGGAGCGACTGGCAGCGGGGCATCGAGCCGTGGCGCTTCAATGTGCCGACCAGCCTGCAGCCCGAGCCCGACGTGGTCGCGCACACCATCTTCGACCGCACGCTGCTGCGCGCCGGCGAGACCGTGTCGATGAAGCACCTGATCCGCACCCAGACGCGCCAGGGCTTCGGCCTGCCTGCCGACGCGCCCGACACGCTGGTCATCACCCACGTGGGCAGCGGCCAGCAGTTCAAGCAGGCGCTGGCCTGGCGCAGGACCGGCACCGGCGGCCAGAGCGCGGAGAACACCTTCGCCATTCCGCCCGCGGCCAAGCTGGGGGTCTACAACGTCGAGCTGCGCTCGGCCAAGGACGGCGGCCAGCGCGGCGAAGCCGAGGAAGGCGACGGCGACGACCGGGGCTCGCGCAGCTTCCCGACCGGGATGTTCCGTGTCGAGGAGTTCCGCCTGCCGGTGCTGGAAGGCCGCATCGCGCCCAGCGAGAAGAAGCCGCTGGTCGCCGTGACGGCAGTGCCGACGGACGTGCAGATCAACTACGTCTCCGGCGGCGGCGCGGCCAACCTGCCGGTGCGCGTGTCGGCCATGACGCGCGGCAAGTCGCTCAACTTCGCCGACTACGATGGCTTCAGCTTCGCGCCGCCGCGCAAGCAGGAGGGCCAGGACGGCAATGGCGCGGTGGACGCCGACGAGGAGGCCTCGGCCTCGCAGGACACGCGCGTCATCGCCGACAAGCTGCCGCTCACGCTGGACCGCAACGGCGCCGGCAAGCTCACCATCGACAAGGTGCCGCCCACCAAGGCGACCCCGCGCGAGCTGCTGATCGAAGCCACGTACTCCGACCCCAACGGCGAGGTGCAGACGATCCGCAGCGTGCAGACGCTGTGGCCCGCGGCCGTCGTCGTCGGCCTGAAGACCGAGGGCTGGGTCTCCACCGACCGCAAGCTCAGGTTCCAGGCCCTGGCGCTGGACCTCGGCGGCAAGCCGGTGGCCGACGCGAAGGTCGAGGTGAACGCCATTGCGCGCATCACCACCACCAGCCGCAAGCGCATGGTCGGCGGCTTCTACACCTACGACAACAAGACCGAGGTCAAACCGCTGGGCGTGGTGTGTTCCGGCAAGAGCGATGCGCGCGGCCTGGTGCTGTGCGAGTCGCAACTCAAGGAAGCCGGCCAGGTCGAACTGGTGGCCACCGCCACCGACAAGGACGGCCGCGCCAGCAAGGCCGCGAGCACCGTGTGGGTCACCAAGCAGGGCGAGCTGTGGTTCGGCGGCGAGGACCATGACCGCATCGACGTGCTGCCCGAGAAGAAGGCCTACCAGCCGGGCGAGGTCGCCAAGTTCCAGGTGCGCAGCCCCTTCCGCTTCGCCACTGCGCTGGTCGCCGTGGAGCGCGAGGGCATCATCGACACGCAGGTGGTGCAGCTCGACGGCCAGGACCCGACCATCCGCCTGCAGGTCAAGCCCGAGTGGGGCCCGAACGTGTACGTGAGCGTGCTGGCCCTGCGCGGCCGCCTGCGCGACGTGCCGTGGTATTCGTTCTTCACCTGGGGCTGGAAAGCGCCGCGCGAGTGGTGGACGGCCTTCTGGGTGGAGGGCCGGGAATACACCGCGCCCACGGCCATGGTCGACCTGTCCAAGCCGGCCTACCGCTTCGGCCTGGCCGAGATCCGTGTCGGTACGCAGGCGCACCAGATCGAGGTGAAGGTGGCGGCCGACAAGCCCAGCTACACCGTGCGCACCAAGGCGCAGGTCACCATCACCGGCAAGCTGCCCGACGGCAAGCCCGCCGCCGGGGCCGAGGTGGCGCTCGCCGCCGTCGACCAGGCCCTGCTGGAGCTGATGCCCAACGACAGCTGGAACCTGCTCGAGGCCATGCTGCAGCGGCGCAGCTGGGGCGTGTCCACCTCCACCGCGCAGATGGAGATCGTGGGCCGGCGCCACTACGGCAAGAAGGCCGTGCCCGCGGGCGGCGGCGGCGGCAAGGGCCAGACGCGCGAACTGCTCGACACCCTGCTGCTGTGGAATCCGAAGGTCGTGCTCGACGCCAACGGCCAGGCCGTGGTGACCGTGCCGCTGAACGACGCACTGACCACCTTCCGCATCGTCGCGGTGGCCGATGCGGGCACGGGCCTCTTCGGCACGGGCCAGACCACCATCCAGTCGACGCAGGACCTGCAGATCATCAGCGGCCTGCCGCCGCTGGTGCGCGAGGAGGACCAGTTCCGCGCCCAGATCACGCTGCGCAACACGACGCAGAAGGCGATGAAGGTGGAGGCCACCCCGCGCGCCACTTTGCTCACGCTGGAGCCGCAGACGGTGGACATCCCCGCCGGCGAGGCGCGCGAGGTGGCGTGGACCGTGACCGCGCCGGCGCAGCTCGCGCAGACGCGCGCCGAAGCCATCCTCTGGGAGATCGAGGCCAAGGACACCATCGGCGGTGCGCGCGACGCACTCAAGGTGCGCCAGCGCATCGTGCCCGCCGTGCCGCTGACCGTGCAGCAGGCCACGCTGGTGCAGATCGACGGGCCCTTCACGCTCGACGTCGCGCCACCCGCCGACGCCTTGCCCGGCCGCGGCGGCCTGAAGCTCGCGTTGCAGCCGAAGCTCGCCGAAGGCATGCCGGGGGTGCGCGACTGGTTCGCCAACTACCCCTTCATCTGCCTGGAGCAGAAGACCAGCAAGGCCGTGGGCCTTCGCGACGGCAAGATGTGGCAGGGCGTGGCCACGCAGATCCCGAGCTACCTCGACAGCGACGGCCTGGCCAACTACTTCCCGCCGCGCGACGGCGAAGCCAACCGGGGCAGCGACATCCTCACCAGCTACCTGCTGGCGGCGACGAACGAGGCGGCGGCGCTGAACCCCGCCTTCGCCCTGCCCGACGAGGTGCGCGCGCCGATGGAGGCCGGCCTGATCGCTTTCGTCGAAGGCCGCATCCAGCGCGAGTTCTGGAGCCCGCGCAAGGACCTGGACGTGCGCAAGCTCGCCGCCCTGGAGGCCCTGTCGCGCTACGGCAAGGCCACCGGCGCGATGACGACCAGCATCACGATCGCGCCCAACCAGTGGCCCACCAGCGCCGTGATCGACTGGTACAACATCCTCAAGCGGGTGAAGGACGTGCCGCAGCGCGAGCAGCGCATGGACGAAGCCGGCAACGTGCTCAAGGCGCGCCTGTCGTACCAGGGCACCAAGCTGATCTTCAGCACCGAGCGGGACGACTACTGGTGGTGGCTGATGACCAACGGCGACGTCAACACCGCGCGCCTGCTGCTCGCGGTGATGGACGACCCGGCCTGGAAGGACGACATCGGCAAGCTCGCCAACGGCTTCATCGGCCGGCAGCAGAACGGCGCGTGGCACACCACCACGGCCAACCTCTGGGGCGGCCTGGCGCTGGACAAGTTCAGCAAGGCCTTCGAGAGCACGCCGGTGACCGGCATCACCGCAGCCACCATCGGCACGGCCAAGGCGCAGGTCGACTGGAGCAAGGTCGAACGCATCAAGGCGACCGACCCGCAGGGCGCGCCCAACCAGACCACCTTCTTCGGTGCCCCGGCCTCACCGGGCAACCTGCGCAACAACAGCATGTTCCTGCCCTGGCCCAATCCGCCGGTGCGCGACACGCTGCTCGTCACGCAGCAGGGCACCGGCAAGCCCTGGCTCACGCTGCAGTCCCTGGCCGCCGTGCAGCTCAAGGCCCCCTTCGCCGCCGGCTACGCGATCAAGAAGACCATCACCCCGGTGGAACAGGCCGCGAGCGGCAAGTACACGCGCGGGGACGTGCTGCGCGTCACGCTGGAGGTCAACGCCAGCGCCGACATGACCTGGGTCGCCATCACCGACCCCATCCCCGGCGGCGCCACCATCCTGGGCAGCGGCCTGGGCCGCGATTCGCAGATCGCCACGCAGGGCGAGAAGAAGTCCAGCGGCGCCGGCTGGCCGGCCTTCGAGGAGCGCAGCTTCGAGTCCTTCCGCAGCTACTACGAGTACCTGCCCAAGGGCACGGTGAAGATGGAGTACACGGTGCGCCTGAACAACGTCGGCGACTTCGCGCTGCCGCCCAGCCGGGTGGAGGCGATGTATGCGCCGGAGATGTTCGGCGAGGTGCCGAATGCGCGGATGAAGGTGGAGGCGGCGAAATGATGGGACGCCGCTTGACCGATCCGGCTCTGAATGGATGCAGTCCGGGTGCCGCTGCGTGATCGCATCCGAGACCGGCCTCCGCGCCCTGGCGGTGGGGCCTAGCCGGACGAAGCCTGTTGCATCATGACGCAGCGGCAATGCTCCCAAGGCCGCGGAAGGCGCACGGCGGGCGGTGGAAGGGGTCCGAGCAGGTGGGCATCGCACCCGGATGGCCTGTCCGACCAAGGCAAGGGCATGCTGCCCAGAAGAGACGCGGCGGCGCGCTCCTCGGTTCAGGTGCGACGCGTCGTCCGGCTCAGGATGCCGGCGAGCCGTCGCGCGAGCCCGGCCCGTCGCGCCTCAGCCGCCTCGGCGAAGGTTGCCTGAGGCCATCGGTGCGGTGTTCCGGATCCGCTCGACCAGTTCCTCGCTGGGGATCAGCCCGGCCATCCCGCCGGGCTTCTGCTGCAGCGCTCTTGCCCAGAACCCTTCCGCAGCCGGCGTGCTGACGATCGCTGCGTCTGCGGTCGCCACGATCTTGCGCCGCAGGAGTTCATCAAGGCGATCAGCCTGGCCGTATTCAGCGAGGACCTCCTGCGTGTCCAAGCCGGGCCTGCGTGCAGCCAGCACCTGCGGTGGGGTACCCACGGGACTGCCATACGTCAGAAGACCGACGCCCAGCGCGCGCCCGATCCCCGGGTGCTCGACCACGGCAAGATAGCCATGCTCGGCCACGTAGGGGTCCGCCGCAAGGTCGGCGAGGCTCAGATGCCGCTGGGCCCCGATGCCGCTCGCAGCGAGCGCCGTCACGCACTCGGTCACGGTCATGGTGGCAAACCTGGATTCGAGCCAGGACTCCAGATCCATGTCGGCGATGGCTTCGATCCCTTGCAGCACGTTCGCTTGACGCAGCCGCTGCGGCGCATTGCCCTGGCTGGCTGCGAGATAGAACCAGCCATCGCTCGCCCGATACAGGCGGTCCAGCGCATTCCAGCCGCATGCTTCGGGACCTCTCGGCTCGTCCCAGGCACGGCCGGCGAAGCCGACCATGTAGGGAAGCTGATGCAAGGTGGCGGTCCGCGACAGCGAGGAATTGACGTCTTGGCCTTCGCCGGTGCGCTTGCGGTGGATGAGCGCCAACATCAGGCCGAAGGCATTCAAATGGCCTGCGGCGTTGTCGTTCAGCACGGTCGCGACCACCTGCGGCGGGCCATCGCCGCCAGCGCGATGCCCCATGCCGGTGATCATCTGGCCCAGCATGTCATGGCCCCGGTACTCGGCACGAAAGCCACCGTGCGAATGCAAGGACATCGTCGAGACGATCACCGCAGGATTCAATTGCCGCAACTGCTCGCCGGAGACACCCAGGCGCCTGGCTGCCGATGGGGTGAAGTTGTGGTGCACGATGTCCGAGCGGCGAACCACCTCCCGCAGAACCGCTTGGCCATCCGGCTGCTTGAGGTCGAGAAACACCATGCGCTTGCCGGCATTGACGGTGCGTGTCCCGATGAACGCGAACTCGTCGTCCGAGAGCGGGTCCACATCGTCGGTGGCGATGCCCGCACGGTCGACCTTGATCACCTCCGCACCGTACTGCGCCAGGATGCGAGCCGTCGTCGGGCCGGCCAGCAGCGTGGAGCAATCCAACACGCGAATGCCTTCCAGTGGAAGACCACCTTCGGGCAATCGATGCTCGTCCCGCCACGGCTCGCGCAGCCATTCGACGTGCTCGCCCGAGCGCGGATCGCGGGCGCCGCGTGCCCAGCCAACCGCCGGCTTGCTGCGCGACAGCAGCACGGGAAAGCCCGCCTGCCGGGTGCGCCCCAGGATGGGATCGTCCACTTCGACGATGGTCTGGCTGTCCAGCGCGTGGCGGTCCCGCAGCCAGGCGCGCAGCGTTTGCACCAAGCCGAAGGCACCCCGGATTTCCTCTTGGCAAATGCGTTCCCATTCGGCACCGGGCTTTTCGCGAATGAGCGCGTCGAGCAGATCGGCTGTTTCCATGACGGCGCGTTCGTCCATCTCCTGTAGACGTCGGCCGGGCAGGAAACGGTCCAGGAACGCCTGCAGACCACGCAGCGGCGAGTCGAAGTAGAGGTAGGTGCCATCCGCAGCCTGCCGCATGCGCAGGATCGGGCGCACGCGGTTGAGCAGGGTCTTGGAGAGGTCGCGCGATGTCGGCATCTCGGCGTACAGGCCGATCGCCTGGAAGCAGGCTTCGAACAGCGACACCTCGAGATGCTGGCCTTGCCCTGTCTTGAGTCGTGCCAGCAGGGCTGCGGCGACGCGATGGGCCGCGACGAATGCCCCGAAGTTGGATGCCAGCGGCAGCGCAGTGAAGACGGGATCGCCCTGGGCAAAATTGTGGCGCGGATACAGACCCGCGGCGGCACACACCACGCCTTCCCAGGCGGGCAGATGGGCCCGCGGGTCGTCGGCCGCAAAGCCCGGCATCGAGCACCAGATCAACCGGGAATTGGCCTGCAGCATGTCAGCCGCGCGCAAGCCCAGGCGATCCAGGACGCCGGGACGAAAGTTTTCCAGCACCACATCGGCGCTTGCAATGAGTTGCCGGGCCTGCTCGACACCCGCTTGCGTTTTGAGGTCGACCGCGATCGACCGCTTGCCGCGATGCAATGCGGCATTCGCTGCATGTTGCCACCGCGCCCCGCCTGGCGGATCGATGCGAATCACATCGGCCCCGTTGTCGGCCAGGAACATTCCCACCATCGGCGCCGACAGGTACTGGCCAAAATCGACCACGCGCAATCCGTGCAATGCGCCCCGGGCTGGAGCAGCTTTCTCCGAATCCATGCCAAATCTCCTGTTGTGATTGAGCCAGTGGCCGCGCACTCGAGTCGGTTGCGGCGGCGTCTGCTTCCCCCTGGGGCCTACTCGGGCTGGATGTTGGCCTTCCGGACCGCGTCCGCCCAGGCGGGGCAGGTCTCGCGAACGGCGGACGCCATCTGCTCTGCCGAGCCCGACCGGGCGGCCACCCCCGCAGTCAGCAGCGTCCCGCGGCTGTCGTCTGCATCGACGAACCGGCGCAGCTCGGCATTCAAGCGACGGACCACTGCGGGCGGCGTACCCGACGGCGCCATCAGGCCGACCCACCCAACGAGGTTGATGGGGTAACCGGCTTCGGCGAAGGTCGGGACGTTCGCCAGTGCGGGCCAGCGTGCGTCGCCGGAGACAGCCAGGGCTCTCAGCTTTCCTGCCTGCAGTTGCCCGCTTGCCGATCCCAGGTCGGCGAAGGTCATCTGCGTCTCGCCGGCCAGAACCGCTTGCAGCGCCGGCGCACCGCCCTGGTAGGGCACCAACTGCATGTTCAAGCCCTGGGTGGCATTCATCACCGCGCCGTACAGGTGCGCGGACCCGCCGATCCCCGGGCTCGAATAGCTCACCTTGTCCGGGTTGGCCTTGGCGTGCGCGATGAACTGGTCCAGCGTGATGGTGGTGGCGTTCGCGGACACCACCATCGCCATCGGTGCCGCCCCGATCATGCCGATCGGGGCAAAGTCCTTGGTGATATCGAATGGCACGCTCTTGCGCATGGCCGGGTTGACGCACCCGACCGACGATGACATCAGCACGATCGTGTAGCCGTCCGGTGCCGCGTTCTTCACCAAGGAAGTGCCCACGACACCTTGCGCACCGGGTTTGTTTTCCACGATGACGGGCTGGCCCAGACCGATGCTCATGCTGGCCGCAGCGGCACGCGCCACCATGTCGGTGACTCCGCCCGGCGCGAAGGGAGCGACGATGCGGATAGGACGTTGAGGCCACTCCTGGGCCCAGGCAGCGGCGCCGATGCTGCACAGCAGTGCGGCTTGAAATGCCCGCGCGGTCAATCGGTGCATGGGATGTCTCCTCGTTCTTGGGTGCGATCGAACTGCTGTCGGCTCGCGGGGCTGCTTGCTCGGCGCGAGAACCATTCCTCGCGCATCGCGTGTCTATGGTTGAACCAATAGTATTCTTGAGTTCGATTTGGCGTCAACCGGAGAGACCACGACGATCGAGCGAAAGGCTTGCATAGTTCTTGCCTAACAAGCTCGCGCCGCGCCGACGGACCGGAGAGTCCGTGTCACCTCGCTACAGTTCGTGTGCAAGCTCAGCGGCGTGCGCCTGTCCGTCCGGGTTGGCGATGCCGCATTCGGGCATGCTGAGCTGACGCGGCGGCCTTCGGCCCAAGGCTGTCGTCCTCCCCATCGACCGAAAGGACCCGCCATGCGCACCGCCCTTTTCCTCGGCTCCGGCTTCCTGATGCTCGCCGCCTTCGTCATCTGGGCGCGCCTCTTCTCCGAGAACTTCCCCGCCGCCGCCGCATGGGCCATCGGCCTGTTCCTGGTCGTGTGGCTGGGCATCACCGGTTTCAACATGTGGGTGGGCGTGAGCAAGGCCGGCTACAGCGCCGCCGAGGAACTGCCCGTGCTGCTGCTGCTCTTCGGCGTGCCGGCCGCGGCGGCGCTGCTGCTGAAGTGGAAGCTGCTCTGAGGCGGTACGCCTGCCTCAGCGGCCGCTTCTTCCGGGCGCACCGGGGCGCGCCAGCAGGGCGTCGATGACCGCCTGCATCAGCGGCGTCGGCGCCGCGCCCTGCCGCGACAGCAGCACCACGGCGCGCGGAATGCGAAGTGCGGCGACGGGCAGCACCACCAAGCTGTCGCCGGCCAGTTGCCGCACCAGCGAGCGCGGCGCCAGGGTGAGCAGGTCGGTGGCCGCCAGCAGCGACAGGTTCATTTCCGACGAGTAGGGCACCTCCACCACGATGGTGGGTGCGGCGAGCTGGTGCTTCGCGAACACCGCCGCGAGCGCACCGTAGGCGCCGGAATGCTCGGGCCCGATCATCCAGCCGTAGGGCGCCAGGTCCTTCATGGCCAGGCGCGAGCGCGTCGCCAGCGGATGGCCGGCGCGGGCCAGGGGCAGCAGCGGATCGTTGTCGATCTTGATGCGCTCGGCATCCAGCGGGCGGCCCTCGTAGGCCGGCACCAGGGCGAGGTCGAGCGTGCCCTCGCGCACCTGCTCCGCCAGCGCCTCCGAGCGGTCCACGCCGATGCGCACGCGAAGGCCGGGGCGCTGCTTGAGCAGCCTGGCGAGCACCGCGATCATGCGGTTGCGGCTGCTCGTGTCCGTCACGCCCACGCGCAGCAGTCCCGAGCGCTGGGCGCGCATTTCGTTGGCGAGCAGCACCACGTCGGCATAGTCGGCCTGCAGGCGGCGCATCTGCTGCGCCACCCGGATGCCGGCCGCCGTCAGCACCACGCCCCGCGCCCGGCGCTCGAAGAGTTGCAGGCCGAACTCGCCCTCCACCCGCTTGACGGCCTTGCTCAGGGCCGGCTGGGTGACGCCGAGCGCCTCGGCCGCGCCCGAGAGCCTGCCGGCCTGGGCCACCGCCAGGAAGTATTCGATGTCGTGGATCGCGAGGGACATTCCCACAGTTTATGGACACCACGCCATCCGGGAATAGGTCGAGGCGGCGTACGGACTTAGATTGGGGGCTCCCACGTTGCATCGCCCTCCAATGACCGCTCCTGCCGCTCCCAACATCGTGCTCATCGTCGCCGACAACCTCGGCTGGGGCGAACTGGGCTGCTACGGCGGCGGCGCGCTGCGCGGCGCGCCCACGCCCCGCATCGACCAGCTGGCGCGCGACGGGCTGCTGCTGCAGAACTTCAACGTCGAGAGCGACTGCGTGCCCACGCGCTCGGCCCTGATGTCGGGGCGCCACCCCATCCGCACCGGCTGCCTGCAGTCGGTGCCGCCGGGCCTGCCGCAGGGCCTGACACGCTGGGAGATCACGCTGGCGCAGGCGCTCTCGGCGGCGGGCTACGCCACGGCGCATTTCGGCAAGTGGCACCTGGGCGACGTCGAGGGGCGCTACCCGTCCGACCGCGGCTTCGACGAGTGGTACGGGATCCCGCGGACCACGGACGAGAGCCAGTTCACGTCGTCCGTGGGCTTCGACCCCACCGTGGTCGACCTGCCGCACATCATGCAAGGCCGGGCCGGCGAGCCCTCGCAGGCGGTGAAGGTGTACGACCTGCAATCGCGACGCGGCATCGACGCCGAACTGGTGGACCGCTCCTGCCGCTTCATGGCCCGCCATGCCGCGGCCGGGCGCAAGTTCTTCCTGTACCTGCCGCTGGTGCACCTGCACTTCCCGACGCTGCCGCACGACGATTTCGCCGGCCGCACCGGCAACGGCGATTTCGCCGACTCGATGGCGGAGATGGACCACCGCGTGGGCCAGGTGATCGACGAGGTGCAGCGCCTGGGCATCGCCGACGACACGCTCTTCATCTTCTGCAGCGACAACGGCCCGGAGTTCCGGGCGCCCTACCGCGGCACGGCCGGCCCCTGGCGAGGCACCTACCACACGGCGATGGAAGGCAGCCTGCGCGTGCCCTTCATCGCCCGCTGGCCGGGGCGCATCGCGCCCGGCCGCGTCAGCAACGAGATCGTGCACGTGACCGACCTGTTCACCACGCTGTGCCGCATCGGCGGCGCCGAGGTGCCGCAGGACCGGCCCATCGACGGCGTGGACCAGCGCGCCTTCCTGTTCGGCGAATCGGAGAAGTCGGCCCGCGAGGGCTTTCTCTTCTACATCAAGCAGGAGCTTCGCGCGGCCAAGTGGCGCGACTGGAAGCTGCACTTCTACTGGGAGCCCGAGGTCAACCATGGCCAGGGCAAGCTCGAATCGCCCTACCTCTTCAACGTGACGCGCGATCCCAAGGAGGAGACCGACGTGCTGGTCTTCAACACCTGGGTCATGGGCCCGATCCTGCGAATGATCCGGGACTTCAACGCCAGCAGCGCCGCCCATCCCCACACACCGCCCGGCAAGCCGGACCGATGACCGCCTCACCGACCCAAGGACCCGCCATGCCCCGCTCCTCTTCCCTCGCCCGCCGCTCGCTGCTGCGCGTCGCCGCCCTGCTCGCCGCAGTGCCCCTGTGCACGGCCGCCTACGCCGACAAGCCCTGGCCCACCGCCCGCCCGATCACCTGGATCGTCGGCTACGTGCCGGGCGGCTCGGTGGACGTGCTCACGCGCGCCTTCGCCAAGAGCGTGTCCGAACAGATCGGCCAGTCGATCGTGGTGGACAACGTGCCGGGCGCGTCCGGCGCGCTGGCGCTGCAGCAGGCCGCCCGGGCCAGCGGGGACGGCTACACGCTGGTCACCGTGCCCGGGCCGGTGCTCTTCGCCCGGCCGCAGCCGCAGATCGGTGCGCAACTCAAGGCGGTGGCCATGCTGTCGCAGGGTCCGATCGTGCTCGTGGGGCGTGCCGCCCAGGCGCCGGCCGACCTCAAGGCGCTGATCGCGGCGATGAAGGCCGAGCCCGACAAGTGGGACTTCGCGAGCTCGGGCATCGGCACGGGACAGCACCTGGCCGGCGAACTCTTCAACACGATGGCCGGCACGAAGATGCTGCACGTGCCCTACAAGGGGGGCGGCCAGGCCGTGGTCGACGTGGCGGGCGGGCAGGTCAAGCTCGGCATGCTGGGCCTCACGCCGGTGCTGGCGCAGATCAAGTCGGGTCAGCTCAAGGCCTATGCGGTCACGACGCCATTCCGCCTGCCCAGCCTGCCGGACGTGCCGACCATGGACCAGGCCGGTCTCAAGGGGTACGAGGCCACGCAGTACTTCGCCGTCGCGGCGCCCAAGGGCGTACCCGACGCGGTGGTGAGCCGGCTGAACGCCGCGATCCTTCAGGCCTCGTCCGCGCCCGAGGTGCGGCATGCCCTGGACGCCGGCGGCCAGGTGGCCAGCACGATGTCACCCTCGGAAGCGCAGAGCGCCGTGCAGAAAAGCCTCGCCAAGTTCACCGAGGTCGCCCGGCAGGCGCAGATCACCTTGAACTGACCACAGCCAGGCCGGCGCGCCGGCCGGCGTCTGGTTCTCAGTTGCGCCAGGAATCGTTCGGCCGGCGGTCGTAGCGGTTGGGCACGCCGTCGCCATCGCGATCGCGGTCGTAGCGGTTGGGCACGCCGTCGCGGTCGCGGTCGCCATAGCCCGGAGCAGGACGGGGCGGCGGCGGCCGGTCGTAGGGCACGGCCACGCAGCCGGACAGCACGGCAGCAGCAGTGAAGAGGGCAGCAAGTCTTTTCATGGGCGTCTCTCCTGACAAGGGCCTGAACCTTCGCCTTGCCGTGGCCGCCAGCTCGCCAGACAGCGCCACCGCCTGCGGGTAGGCGCGCGCGCCGAGCGCCAGGCCGCCGCACCGCCCACCGGAGCCCGGCGCACCGGCACAATGCTCTTCTTTTCATAGCTGCCTGCGCCGGCGGGACGGGCGTGACAGCCACTTTGGGTTCAAAGGCCGCGGGCCGCCGCGGTGCCGTCCGGGCGGCGACGCAAAATCGCCCCATGCCAGACCGGGCCGATGCCCGCACGCCCTGCTGCCCCGACGCCCGCCATGCCGCCCTCCCCGTTCCTGCCGAGCACTTCTGCGCTCGACCTCGCGCCGATCGACGAATGACCCACCCTGGCTTTCGCTCGATCCCGTGGCGCGCGGCGCTGGCGGCCCTGCTCCTGGCCCAGGCCGCGGCCGGCGCGTGGGCCGTCGACAGCTTCGAGCAGGTGCGCAGCGAATTCCGCCCGTCCGACGTGCGCGTGCTCGACCGCCAAGGCGAGCTGCTGCAGCGCGTGCGCACCGACGCCACGGTGCGGCGCGGCCAGTGGACGGCGCTGGCCGACGTGTCGCCCGCCCTGCGCACGGCGCTGGTGCTCAGCGAGGACCGGCGCTTCTACGAGCACAGCGGCGTGGACTGGCGCGCCGTCTCGGCGGCCGCCTGGGCCAACCTGTGGAACACCAAGACCCGCGGCGCGTCGACCATCACCATGCAGCTGGCCGGCCTGCTGGACGACGACCTGCGCCGCGCCAGCGGGGGCCGGAGCGTCGGCCAGAAGATCGGGCAGGCCGTCACCGCGACGCAGCTGGAACGCCAGTGGCGCAAGGACCAGGTGCTGGAGGCCTACCTCAACCTCGTGCCCTTCCGCGGCGAACTGGTGGGCATCGACGCGTTGTCGCGCACGCTGTTCGACAAGGCGCCGCACGGGCTCGACGCGCGAGAGGCGGCCGTGGCCGCGGCGCTGGTGCGCGCGCCCAACGCGAAACCGGCGCTGGTCGCGCAGCGGGCCTGCGAGGTGATGAAGAGCATGGCTGCGCCGGAGCAGGCGCCCGAGCGCAGCGTCGGGCCGCCCCAAGCGAGCGAGCGCCCCCCCGGCGGGCAGCGAGGCCACGAAGTGCCGGGCGCGGGGGCCACGTCTTGTGCAGCGCTCGACATGTTCACCTCGGCCGTCGTGCAGCGCCGCGCCTTCGAGGCCAGCGAGGGCATCGCGCCGCACTTCGCGCGCCAGGCCCTGCGCGCCGCGCGCGAAGCCGATGGCAACGCGCCGGTTCCGACGGAGTTGCGCACCACCCTGCGCGCGCCGTTGCAACGCTTCGCCCTGCAGGGCCTGCAGCGCCACCTGCGCGAGCTGCGCGGCCGCAACGTGGAGGACGGCGCGCTGGTCGTGCTCGACAACGCCAGCGGCGAGGTGCTGGCCTGGGTCGGCTCGTCGGGCCAGCTCAGCCGGGCGGCCGAGGTCGATGCCGTGCTCGCACCGCGCCAGCCCGGCTCCACGCTCAAGCCGTTGCTCTACGCGCAGGCGATCGCCGAGCGGCGGCTCACCGCCGCCTCGCTGCTGGAGGACTCGTCGGCGCAGATCGCCACCTCCGGCGGGCTGTACATCCCGCAGAACTACGACCGGCACTTCAAGGGGCCGGTGTCGGTGCGCACCGCCCTGGCCGCCTCGCTCAACGTGCCTGCCGTGCGCACGCTGGTCATGGTCTCGCCCGATGCCTTCGCGCGCCAGCTGCAGCGCGCCGGCATCACGCTGGCGCAAAGCGGCGACTACTACGGCTACAGCCTCGCGCTGGGCAGCGCCGAGCTCACGCTGCTGCAGCTGGCCAACGCCTTCCGCACGCTGGCCAACGGCGGCCGTGCGAGCGGCACGCGCATGCTGCTGCCGCAGCGGCCGCAGCCGGTCGCCTTCGCGCCCGCGCTCGATCCGCGCGCGGCCTTCATCGTCGGCGACATCCTGTCCGACGCCAACGCCCGCACCCGCACCTTCGGCGTCGACAGCGTGCTGGGCACGCGCTTCTGGACGGCGGTGAAGACCGGTACCAGCAAGGACATGCGCGACAACTGGGCCGTGGGCTGGTCCGAGCGCTACACCGTCGGCGTGTGGATCGGCAACGCCAGCGGCGCGCCGATGTGGGACGTGAGCGGCACCACCGGCGCCGCGCCGCTGTGGGCCGAGACCATGCGCTTCCTGCACCGGCGCGAGCCCAGCCGCGCGCCCTCGCCGCCGCCGGGCGTCGTGCAGGCACAGGTCCGCTTCGGCCCCAACCCGACCGAAAGGAACGGCGAACCCATCGAGGCGGCGCGCAGCGAGTGGTTCATCGCCGGCACCGAGCAGCCGCTGTTTGCTATGGAAACGATAGCTGCCCGCGCCCGTCCCGCGGGCGCTGCAGGCACTTTGGACTCGAAGGATGGCAACCCCGCGCGCATCACCGCGCCGACGCAGGGCACCATCCTCGCGCTCGACCCCGACATCCCGCCGCGACACCAGCGCGTGAACTTCGAATCCGACGGCGCCGGCCGCGACGTGCAGTGGCGCATCGACGGCAAGCCCTTCGCGCGCGGCACCACGGCCCAATGGCTGCCCTGGCCCGGCCGCCACACGGTCGAGCTGGCCGACGCGCAGGGCCAGGTGCTCGACACCATCCAGCTCGAGGTGCGCGGCGCCGGCGTGGCCGCCCCGGCGCGCCGACGCTGACGCTCACTTGCCGCCGGTCACGTCGAGGAAGGTGCCGGTGACGAAGGAGGCCTCTTCGCCGGCCAGCCACAGGATGGCGCGGGCGACTTCCTCCGGCTGCCCGCCCCGGCCCATCGGGATCGAATCCTTGACGCGGTCCACGCGCCCCGGCTCGCCGCCGCTGGCATGCATCTCGGTGTAGATGTGGCCGGGGCGGATGCCGTTGACGCGGATGCCCTCGCGCGCCACCTCCTTGGCCAGCCCGGTGGTGAAGGTCTCGAGCGCGCCCTTGGACGCCGCATAGTCGACGTATTCGTTCGGGCTGCCGAGCCGGGCCGAGGCCGAGGAGACGTTGATCACCACGCCGCCGCGCCCGCCGTGGCGCTGCGACATGCGCCTGACCGCCTGCTGCGCGCACAGCATGGGGCCGATCGCGTTCACCGCGAAGATGCGCTGCATGCGTTCGAAGCCCAGGCCCTCCAGCCGCGACTGGCGCCCGATGATGGCGGCGTTGTTGACCAGCACGTCGATGCGGCCGAAACGACGGTCGATGGCCTCGAACAGCTGCGCGACCTGCTGCGGGTCGGCGCTGTCCGCCCGCACGGCCAGGGCCTGGCGCCCGAGCGAGCTCACGTCGGCCGCCACCGCCTCGGCCGCGGCTTCGTTGGCGACGAAGCTGATCGCCACGTCGTAGCCGCGCTCGGCGGCCAGCCGCGCGGTGGCCGCGCCCACGCCGCGGCCGCCACCGGTGACGAGGATGACGGGGGCTTGCGAGACGGTGTCCATGCGATCGACCTTTCGGAGATGAAGAGCCAGGGAAAGCGGCCGGCCTCGCTCAGGCGCTCCCGCCCGGCACAAGCCGCGGGCGCAGCGCGAGGGCCAGCGGGAGGATCGCCAGCGCCGTCAACACGGTGGCGCAGGTCGCCAGCTGGATGCCGACCCGGTCGCCGAGCAGGCCGTAGAGCACGGGCGAGAGTGCGCCGGAGGCGATGACGCCCGTGTAGAAGATGGCGAACGCGCGCTCGGTGCTGCCGCGCGGCGCCAGCTCGGGCACCGTGCCGTACAGCACGGAGGACGTGCCGTTGAGCATCGCCCCCAGCAGGGGCAGCAGCACCCAGGCGATCCCGAGCGGGCACAGCAGCAGCGCGACGATGCCCAGCGCCGAGCCGCCCTCGGTCGCCAGCACGGTGCCGGTCACGCCCAGGCGCGCACCCAGCCAGCCGCACAGGAATTTGCCCGCCGCCCCGCCGAGGAACACCAGCGCCAGGGCCACGCCCAGCAGCGGCGCCGCAATGCCCTTGGCCTTGAGCAGGAAGGGCAGGAAGGTGAGCAGCCCCATGCGCACCGCGGTGTCGAGCACGCCGATCGCCAGCAGCAGCCGGAAACCGGCGGGCGACACCGGCGCCGCGGACGCGGCGCCGCCGTGCGACGTCTCGCCGCCGACAGCCACCCTGGGGAGGAAAAGTGCAAGGCCCACGGCCGCCGCCACACCGAGGGCGGACATGGCCCAGAGCGCATGGCGCCACGGCGCGACGGTGATCAGCAGCGCCAGTGCCGCCGGCAGCGCGGCCTTGCCCAGGTCACCCGCGAAGTTGTAGACGCCCAGCGGGCCGCGCGCGTCCCGCCCGTAGGCGCGCGCCACCGCGCCCGAGGCCAGCGGATGCTGCGTGCTGGAGCCGCTGCCCGCCAGCGCCAGGGCCAGCCCGAGGCCGGCCAGGCTGCCCGTCATGCCGGCCGCCGCGTAGCCCAGGGCCGCGAGCAGCGTGCCGAGCGCCAGCGTGGCGCGGGTGCCGATGCGCTGCGCCACCCAGCCGGCCGGCAGCTGCAGCGCCGCCATCGTGCCGCCGTACAGCCCGCGCAGCACGGCCAGCGCGCCGTAGCCCAGGCCGAACTCCGCCTGCCACACCGGCAGCAGCACGTAGATCATGTCGGTGTAGCCGTCGTGCAGCGCATGCGCGACGCACGACAGCCACAGGACCCGGCCGCGCGGCGGCGCAGCACCCGTCCGCGAGGGCGTCGTGGCGAGGACCGGGGCTGAAGACATGGCCCGATGCTAGGGCGCGGCCCTCCAGCGCACCACGGACGTAATATCGCCTCAATGGAGAGAAAAAGTCACGTCACCGACGGCGCGCCGCAGGCGCCTGCCGACCGCGGCCGCCTGCCGCCGCTGCATGCGCTGCGCGCCTTCGAGGCGGTGGCGACCGAGGGCAGCTTCGCCGCGGCGGCGGCTCGCCTCCATGTCACCCATTGGGCGGTGGGCAAGCAGATCCGCCTGCTCGAGGACTGGTTCGGCATGCCGCTGTTCGAGCGGCGCGCGCGCGGCGTGCAGCTCACGGACGAAGGCGCCGCGCTGCTGGGCGACGTGGGCAGCGCCTTCGACCGGCTCGCCGCGGGCGCGGCGCGCTTGCGCAACGACGGCAGCGCGCGCCGCGTGTCGGGCACGGTGCGGGTGAACGCGCTGGCCAGCTTCGCGCTGTGCTGGCTGATCCCGCGGCTGGCGGACTTCCAGGCCCGCTACCCCCACATCGACGTGCGGCTGTCGACCACCTCGCGCAAGCTGCGCTACGTGGGCGAGGCCTTCGACGTCGGCGTGCGTTCGGGCCACGAGGACGCGGCCGGCGTCAGCTCCAGCGTGCTGCTGCCCGACCTGCGGCTGCCGGCCTGCAGCCCCGAGGTGCTGCTGCGGCATCCGATCCGCAGCACCGCCGACCTGCGTCACCACGCCCTGCTGCATTCCACCAGCACGCGCAGCGCCTGGGCCGACTGGCTGCACGCGGCCGGCGCCCCGCGCCTGCAGGGCACGCGGCACCTGCACTTCGACCATGTCTACCTGCAGCTGGGCGCCGCGGTGGCGGGCCTGGGCGTGGCGCTGGCCTCGCTGCCGCTGGTGGAGCGCGAGATCGCCGCGGGACGGCTCGTGTGCCCCCTGCCCGAGCCGGCCTGGCGCGGCCCGGACTACACGCTGGTCGTGAACACCGAGCGGGCCGACGACGAGGCGGTCAGCGCCTTCCGCCGCTGGCTGCTGGAAGCGGCCGCCGAGTCGCAGGCCGGCGCACCCGCCGGGGCCTGAGACGGCCGGCGCCCGCTCAGGCCGGCGCTGCGACGTCGGGGGCCGGCAGGTGGATCATCCCCGTGTGGAAGTCGTACTCGAAGACCTCGCCGTAGCGGCCCCACTCGATCGCCCGGTGCAGCACCCGTTCCGCTTCGGCTTCGTCGAGGCTGTCGCGCAGCAGCGCGAGGAAGTGCGCGTCGGCCAGCTGGCCGGCCGGGTCCTGCTCCAGGCTGTGGCGGATGTGCGCCGCCAGCGGCACGCGTTCGAGCAGCTGCTGGCCGAAGATGCGCTGGCGCCCGCCGTGGGCGCTGTCGACGTAGTGCCGGCCCAGCGGCGTGAGCAGCAGGTCGCCCTCGTCCAGCCGGGCCAGGCCCAGCAGCGACAGTGCGCGCGTGAGCGGCAGCAGGTCGTGGTCGGTCAGCTCCGACTCGTCGGCCAGGCGCGGCAGGTCGGCCCGGCCGGCGAAGTCGTCCTGCGCGAGCAGTTCGAGCAGGCCTTCCATGCGCGTCACGTCGGCCTCGGGCAGGCGCTCGGCCAGCACGGCGCGCTTGGCGCCGTGGGCGGTGTGGCCGGCGGCGCCGGCGGTCATCAGCGTGTAGACCTGGTCGACCAGCAGGCGCACCTCGATCGAGTCGCCGTCGCGCGGACGCGGCAGGGTGATCGGCAGCTCGGCGCGCACGCAGCCCGGGTCGGCGGCGAAGACCAGCACGCGGTCGGCCATCAGCACGGCCTCCTCGATGTTGTGCGAGACGATGAGCATGGCCTGCGTGGGCATGCTGCCCCCTTCCCACAGCTGCAGGATGTCGTCGCGCAGGCGTTCGCCCGTGAGCACGTCGAGCGCCGAGAAGGCCTCGTCCATGAGCAGCACGTCGGGCTCGACCACCAGTGCGCGCGCGATGCCCACGCGCTGGCGCATGCCGCCCGACAGTTCGCGCGGCAAGGCGCCCTCGAAGCCCGCCAGGCCGATCAGCGCGATGGCCTGCGCCGCACGCCGCGCCCGCTCGGCCGCAGCGACGCCGCGGGCCTCCAGGCCCAGCTCCACGTTCTGCTGCACCGTGAGCCAGGGAAAGAGCGCGAAGGACTGGAACACCATCGCGATGCCGCGCGCCGGCCCGTGCAGCGGCTGGCCGCGATAGCGCACCTCGCCGCTGTCGGCCGCGATCAGGCCCGCGATGATGCGCAGCAGCGTCGACTTGCCCGAGCCGGACGGGCCCAGCAGCGCCACGATCTCGCCGGGCGCCAGGTGCAGGTCCACGTCCTGCAGCACCGGGCGCGCGTGGCCGTCGGCGGCGCGGAAGCCCTTGCCCACGCGGTGCAGGTCGATGATGGGTTCTTGCGCTTCTTTCATGTGCTTGCGGTGAGGGATTCGAATGCGGACAGCCGGTACGCGAAGGGCGCGAAGATTTCGCGAAGGCCGCGAAAGGGAACACAAGAAAACTTTGAATGAATTCTTTCGCGCCCTTCGCGTGACTTTCGCGCCCTTCGCGTACGGAGGTCCGAATCCGGTTTCTAGAAATGCATGCGGTCCTCGGCGAGGCGGTACAGCCTTCGCCACACGAAGTGGTTGAGCCCCATGACGAACACGCACATCACGCCGATGCCCAGCGCGATGCGCGGGAAGTCGCCCACCGCCGTCATGTGGGCGATGTAGCTGCCCAGGCCGTTGGCCTGCAGCGTGGTGTCGCCCCAGCTCACGTACTCGGCCACGATGCTGGCGTTCCACGACCCGCCGCTGGCGGTGATGGCGCCGGTGACGAAGCTGGGGAACACCGCGGGCAGCAGGTAGCGCTTCCAGCGCAGCCAGCCCGTCAGGCCCAGGTTGCTGGCCGCGTGGCGCAGTTCCGTCGGCACGCTCGAGGCGCCGGCGATCACGTTGAAGAGCAAATACCACTGCGTGCCCAGCACCATCAGCGGCGACAGCCACACGTCGGGATTGAGCTTCCAGTGCACGATGAAGAGCACCGCCACCGGGAACATCAGGTTGGCCGGGAAGGCGGCCAGGAACTGCGCCACGGCCTGCAGCCGGTCCGACCAGCGCGGGTTCATGCCCACCCACACGCCCACCGGCACCCACACCAGCGCGGCGATGGCGATGAGCACCAGCACCCGCACCAGCGTGTACAGGCCCAGCACGAAGACATGGCCCACCTCGTGCCAGCCCACCTCGCCATGGATGAAGCGCAGCAGCCACAGCACCGCCAGCAGCACGGCGCCGGAGAGCAGCGCATCGCCGATGCGCGTGATGCGCGGGTCGGCCGGCCGCGGCCGCGCGCGCACGGAGGTGCCGTCGAAGCGGCGCGGGAACCAGGCCAGGCTGCGCGCCGCGCCGCGTGCCAGCGCGCCGCCGGCCGCGCGCACGGCCCGGGTGCGCCGCAGCCAGGTCAGCAGCCAGGAGTGGCTGGCCTCGGCGCCGCCACCCTCCTCGAAGCGGAACTTGTCGGCCCAGGCCACCAGCGGGCGGAAGAAGAGCTGGTCGTACAGCAGGATGCCGATCAGCATCGCCAGGATGGCCCAGCCGATGGCCGCCAGGTCGCGCGCCTCGATGGCCATGGCGATGTACGAGCCCACGCCCGGCAGCTTGATGCTCTGGTTCGACACCGAGATGGCCTCGGAGGCGACCACGAAGAACCAGCCGCCCGACATCGACATCATCATGTTCCACAGCAGGCCCGGCATGGCGAAGGGCAGCTCCAGCCGCCAGAAGCGCTGCCAGCCCGAGAGCTGGAACACGGCCGCCGCCTCGCCCAGTTCGGACGGCACGGTGCGCATCGACTGGTACAGGCTGAAGGCCATGTTCCAGGCCTGCGAGGTGAAGATGGCGAAGATGGCCGCGCATTCCACGCCCAGCAGGTTGCCGGGAAAGAGCGCGATGAAGCCGGTCACCGTGATCGACAGGAAGCCCAGCACCGGGATGGACTGCAGCACGTCCAGCAGCGGCACCAGCACCCGTTCGGCGATGCGGTACTTGGCCGCCAGCACGGCGAACACGCAGGCGAAGACCAGCGAGGCGCCCAGTGCCAGGAACATGCGCAGCGTGGTGCGCAGCAGGTAGTACGGCAGCACCGAGGGATGAAGGCTCAGCGGGATCGACTCGCCCAGGGCATAGGGCCGCGCCATCTGCGAAGCCGCGAAGGCCAGCCCGAAGAGGCCGGCCAGCAGCAGCGGCAGCAGCGCCCAGTCCCAGCGGTTGCCCAGGGTGCGGGCCACCGGGATCGGCAGCGTCAGGCGACGCCGCGTCATGGTCGGCCCCCGCGCAGGCCATCGCGGCCGCGCGGCGGCGCGGACAGGCGGAAGAGGGATCGGAACAGGGCCTTCATGGGAGTTGCCTCAGCAGAACGCGCGAGGCGGCCGGAGCGTTGGCCTGAAGGCCGTGCTGCCGGTCCGCAAGCGGCGGCAGCCGGCAGGAACGAGGCGCACTCTAGCGAAGCTGTCTGACAGCAGCATGAATGCCGCCCGGCCGGAACGGCGGCCGCCGCCCGTCCGCACGGGCTTCGGGGTCTGGTCGCCCGCTGACAGCGCGCCGCCACGGAGCGCCGCAGAATGGAACGAGGCCGCCCGGGCGGCCACCTTGACTACAACTCCCAGATCCAAGGCGACTCCTTTCATGAGTGCAACCCTGCCGTCGGCCCCAGCGCCGGCCTCTTCCGCGCCCCGCGCCTACACGGCCGAGGAAAAGCGCCACCGCGTCTTCGCCATCATGGCCGCCTCGTCCGGCAACCTGGTCGAATGGTTCGACTTCTACGTCTACGCCTTCTCGGCCCTGTACTTCGCACCGGCCTTCTTCCCCAAGTCCGACCCCACGGCGCAGCTGCTCAACACGGCCGGCGTGTTCGCGGCGGGCTTCCTCATGCGGCCGATCGGCGGCTGGCTGTTCGGCCGCATCGCCGACCGGGTGGGCCGCAAGGCCTCGCTGCTGATCTCGGTGGCGATGATGTGCGGCGGCTCGCTGGTCATCGCCTGCCTGCCGACCTACGCGCAGATCGGCGCCTGGGCGCCCTTCCTGCTCCTGATCTGCCGGCTGTTCCAGGGCCTGTCGGTGGGCGGCGAATACGGCACCACCGCCACCTACATGAGCGAGGTGGCGCTGCGCGGCCAGCGCGGCTTCTTCTCGTCCTTCCAGTACGTGACGCTGATCGGCGGGCAGCTCCTCGCCGTGCTGGTGATCGTCATCCTCGAAACCGTGCTCGACGAGGCCGAGCTCAAGGCCTGGGGCTGGCGCATCCCCTTCGTGATCGGCGCCATCTCGGCCGTGGTGGCGCTGATGCTGCGCCGCACGCTGCACGAGACCCAGAGCGAAAGCTCGCGCACCAACAAGGAGGCCGGCACCATCGGCGGACTGTTCCGCCACCACAAGGCCGCCTTCTTCACGGTGCTGGGCTACACCGCCGGCGGCTCGCTGATCTTCTACACCTTCACCACCTACATGCAGAAGTACCTGGTGAACACGGTGGGCCTGCCGATCAAGACGACCAGCTACGTGATGACCTGCGCGCTGTTCGTCTACATGTGCATGCAGCCGGTGTTCGGCGCCCTGTCCGACCGGATCGGCCGGCGCACCAACATGCTGCTGTTCGGCGCACTGGGGGCGCTGACGACGGTGCCCATCCTCACGGCCCTGCAGCACGTCACGAGCCCGGTGGTGGCCTTCGTCCTCATCGTGGTGGCGCTGGCCATCGTGAGCTTCTACACCTCGATCAGCGGCATCGTGAAGGCCGAGATGTTCCCGCCCGAGGTGCGTGCGCTGGGCGTGGGCCTGGCCTACGCGGTCGCCAATGCGATCTTCGGCGGCTCGGCGGAGTACGTGGCGCTGGGGCTGAAGTCCATCGGCCACGAGTCGGCCTTCTTCTGGTACGTCACCGGCATGATGGTCCTGGCCTTCGTCGTGAGCCTGCGCCTGCCGCGGCAGGCGAGCTACCTGCACCACGACCACTGACGCGGGCTCGCCCGGGGACATAGCGCCAATGCGCTATGCCCTTCGTGCGCCCGGCGCCGGACAATCCGGCCACCGAAGCCCTGCCGCGGGAGATGCGATGACCCTCCGGGTCCTGATCGTCGAAGACGAGCCCGAATTCCTCCGCCGCTTCTCGGCCGCGGTGCTGAGCGATGCGCGCCTGGCACTGGTCGGTGCCGTGCCCACGGGCCAGCAGGGCATCGAGCTGCTGGACCGCGAGCGCCCCGACGTGCTGCTGCTGGACCTCGGGCTGCCCGACCTGCGCGGCGTCGAGGTGATCCGCCATGCCGCCGCGGCCCATCCCGAGTGCGACGTGCTGGTGGTGACCATGTTCGGCGACGACGCCCACGTGGTCGAGTCCATCGAGGCGGGTGCCACCGGCTACCTGCTCAAGGACGCCTCGACCGAGCGGGTGGTCGCCAGCATCCACGAGCTGCACGACGGCGGCGCGCCGATCAGCCCCGGGATCGCACGCCGGGTGCTCGCGCGCTTTCGGGTCGCGCTCAAGCCTGCAGCGGCCGAGGTCGGCGCGCCGGTCGAGGCGCCGGCATCGCCGACTCCCCTCACCCCGCGCGAGACCGAGCTGCTGCGCCTGACGGCCAAGGGGCTGCCCTTCGACGAGATCGGCCAGTTGCTGGGCATCTCGTCGCACACCGTGGTGGCCCACGTGAAGAACATCTACCGCAAGCTGGCCGTGCATTCGCGCAGCGAAGCCGTCTACGAAGCCAGCCAGCTGGGCCTGCTGTGAGCGTCCTGGCGCGGGCCGTGCGCACGGGCGTGGCGCTGGCACTCGCGCTGCAGGCCGTGGCGTCCGCCGCCTTCGAGCTCCACCGCATGCAGCGCCTGGAGGACGCAGCCCGTTCGCCGCCGGCCGCGAGCACGCCGGGCTGGCAGGAGGTCGCGCTGCCCGATGCGGCGCCCGGGCCCGCCGAAGGCACGCCGGGACAGGCCTTCTGGTACCGCGGGAGCTTCGACGGGCCGGCCGGCGCGGCGACGCCGGGCGACGGCGGCTGGGCCGTGTACCTGCCCTACCTGTACGACGGCGGCCAGGTCTGGCTCAACGGCGCCCTGGTCGGCGAAGTGGCGGAGTCCAGCGCCGAGCGGCGGGTGCGCTGGGAGCGCCCCCACCTCTTCCGCCTGCCGCCGAGCCTGCTGCGCAGCGGCGCACCCAACGAGCTCGCGGTGCGCGCCGCCGCCTCGCCCGAGCGGGCCATCCGCCGCTTCCCGCGCGTGCAGGTGGGCACGCTGCGGACCTTGCTGCCGGTGTACGACCGGCGGCTGTTCTGGGTGCGCACCATGCCCCAGCTCACCGCCTTCGTGTGCGCGCTCACGGCAGGCTTCGTGCTCGCGATCTGGTGGCGGCGGCGCAGCGAGGTGCTCTACGGCCTGTTCGGCGTCGCCGCGGCGCTGTGGGGCGTGCGCACGCTGACCTTCGTGATCGAGGCGCTCCCGGCCGATCGGTGGCCGGTGTGGCGCATGGTGTACCTGGCGGCGACGGGCGGCTTCATCGTGGTGCTGGCGCTGTTCGCGATGCAGCTCGCCCAGGTGGAGCGGCCGTGGCTGCGGCGCGCGCTGCTGGCGTACTGGCTGCTCGGCCCGCTGTGCGTGGTGCTGAGCCCGGCCAGCGAGCCGCTGGTCAACCGGGTGTGGAGCGCCGGGCTCATCCCCATCGGGCTGGGAGCGATCGCGGCGGCGATACGCACGGTGGCCACGCAGCGCACCGTCGCCTCCGCCGTGCTGCCGGCCGCGATGCTGCTGGCGCTGGGCGCCGGCGTGCACGACTACGTCGTGAGCTGGAGCCCGACGGCGAGCCCGCCGCTGTGGACGGGCTGGTTCGAGCAGCGCATCTTCCTGCTGCACCACGCCGCCAACCTGCTGTTGCTGGCCATGGGCGGCCTGCTCACCGCGCGCTTCGTGCACGCCATGGACGCGCTGGAGGACCTCAACCACACGCTCGAGAGCCGCGTGGCCGACCGCGAGCGCCGCATCGCCGCCGACTTCGAACGCATGGCCGAACTGCAGCGGCAGAACGCCGCGACGGAGGCGCGGCAGGCCATCATGCGCGACATCCACGACGGCCTCGGCTCACGCCTGTTCACCTCGCTGTCGCGCGTGGAGCGCGGCGACATGAGCGAGGTGCAGATCGCCGAGGTGCTGCGCGCCTGCATCGCCGACATGCGCATCGCCCTGGACGCGCTGGCGCCCGAGGACGGCGACTTCCGCACCGCGCTGGGCAACTTCCTGTTCCGCTGGCAGGGTCAACTGGAGGAGCTCCACTTCCACCCGAGCTGGCGCATCGACGTCCCCGAGGGGGCGGTGCCGGCGCTGCAGTCGCCGCAGGCCACGCTGCAGCTGCTGCGCATCGCGCAGGAAGCGCTGACCAACGTGGCCAAGCATGCGCGGCCCGGGCGCGTGCGGGTGGCGCTGCGCCAGGTGGGCGACGCGCTGACGCTGGAGGTGGAGGACGAGGGTCCGCGCGACCCGCCCCGGCCCGTGGCCGACGCGCCGCCCGGCCGCGGCATCGACAACATGCGCGCCCGCGCACGGCAGCTCGGCGGCACGCTGGAGCTGCAGCACGGCGCCCCCGGCACGCGCGTGCGGCTGTGCCTTGCCTGTGCGCAGCCCGGCGTGCCGACGGCGACCCCGCCCGGCGAGGTAGGCCCATCGGCCTAGCGTCCATACGGCATTCCGCGGCAGCGCATGCCTGCCTAGAGTGCGGGCTCCCTGACATCGCTGCGCACGGCGCCGCCCGAGGACCCTCCTTCATGCAATCCCTGTCGATCCCCGTGGCGGCCGACACCTGGCTCGGCCTCATCGCATGGGCCTACCTGCTGACCAACGCCGTGCGGGTGTTCACCTACATCCCGCAGATCCTCGCCGTGTGGAAGTGCCGCGACGGCGCGCGCTCGGTGTCGCTCCTGACCTGGGGCTCGTGGGTGCTGTCGCACGTCGCGGCCACGGCCTACGGCGTGCTGGTGGTCAAGGACGGGCTGTTCCTCTTCATCACCCTGATCAACTTCGCCGGCTGCGGCCTGGTCGCGGCGATCGCGGCGCGGCGGCGCTGGCAGTGGAAGCAGGCCTCGCAGACGCTCCTGATTTGATAGCGGCCCGCGCTTGCTGCGCGGGCGCTACAGCCACTTTCGGCTGGGAAAATCAGCGAGCGGCGGCAGCCAGCCGCTCGAAGTCGGCATCGAGCCGGGCGAGCGAGGCGGCGATGCGCGTGCGCCGTGCCTGGATCCACTCGGCCTGCTGCGCGAGCTGCCCCTGCGCCGCCTTGAGCATGCGGGCCATCTCGGCCGGCTGCGGGCCGCCGGCCGAGGCGCGGTGCTTCACGATCGCCACCGGGTCGAGCGTGGCGCGGAACTCGGCCTCGCTCATCGGCAGCGCCTGCGCATAGCTGGAGCCCTTCACCGTCTCGGCATAGATGCGCTGCGCCTCGGCGTACGGGAAGTCCAGCGGCTTGATGTCCTTGGCCTTGGCGTATTCGACGACCTCCGAGGCGAAATGGTGCCCCACGCGGAAGGGCAGCTTGTACTTGCGCATCAGCACGTCGGCCAGCTCCTGCGAGGCCGTCCAGTCGCTGTTGAGCTCTTCCAGCGCGCGCTCGGGGCTGATGACCATCTGGCCCAGGATGCGCTCCCACTGCCGGAGCACGGCGATCGTGCTCTTGACCATCTCGCCGTTGCTCTTCACCTCCTTGGCGTCGGGCATGCCGGGCGGGATGTTGTGGGCCTGCAGCAGCGGCACCATGGCCAGCGCGATCACCTGCGAGGCATCGCGCCGCGTGTTGTTGAGCAGGCCCGGGTTGCGCTTCTGCGGCATCGCGCTGGAGACGTAGGTGTTGCCCCCGCCCTCGGCCAGCAGGATCCAGGGCCGCGACTGGGCGTACTGGACCATGATGTCCTCGACGAAGGCGCCGGTGTGCAGCGCGATGCCGGTCACCACGGCGCCCACCTCCACCGGCTCTTCCTGCGAGGAGATCTGGGACGCGTCGTAGGCGTTGTCCACCGTGGCGGCAAAGCCCAGGTAGTCGGCCATGCGGGTGCGGTTGAGCGGCCAGCTGGTGCCGTTGAGCACCGTGGTGCCCATGGGCGAGCGGTCGATGCGCGCATAGGCCTCGCGGATGCGCTGGGCATCGCGCTCCAGACCGGCCGCGTGGCCCAGCAGGTAGTGGCCGTAGCTGTTGGGCTGGGCGGCCACGCCATTGGTGTAGTTGGGCACGATGGTGCCGGCATGCTTCTCGGCCAGCTTCACCATCGCGCCCGAGGTCTTGTTGAGCTGCTCGGCCAGGTCCAGCAACTGGTCGCGCAGGATGGCGGCGCGGTAGGTGGCGTGCATGTCCTGGCTGGAGCGGCCGGCGTGAAGCAGCGTGACGTCCTGGCCCGCGGCCTCGATCAGCAGCGGCTCGAAGGTGATCACGGTCGACGGCCGTTTCGCCTTGGGCTGTGCGCCGTCCTGCAGCACCTTGGCGATGCCGGCGGCGATGCGCGGCGCCATCGCCTTGTCGAGCAGGCCCTCATCGGTGTTGATCACGGCCGTGGCCTTGTTGATCTCGCCGAGCCAGAAGAACTCGTCGCGTGCCGCCGGTGCGGCCGTCTGCGAGAACGCGGGGACCAGGCAGACGGCCAGGGCCACGCCCAGAAGGGATCGGCGGAAAGACATGGTGTTGCGCTCCTCGGCGGGTGGGAATGAAAGTCGTTGCATCGTGGTCAGCCTGCGATCTTGCTCTCGCGTGCGTTGACCAGTTCCTCCGGCGCGTTGGCCTCGGCCCAGG
>JAVHYA010000095.1 GCA_031119395.1 Pseudomonadota bacterium | reverse complement strand
CCCCGACTGTGCACCAACCGTGCCCGCAGGCTGTCGGCGCGCGGCTTCTTTACACAGCCCCGGCGGTTCGCAGCGGCATCACTCCAGCACGACGTTGGCCTTCTTCACCAGCGCCGCATAGCGCGCCGCCTCGCTGCGGAAGTACCTGGCCGCCTCGTCGGGCGTCGTGGGTTTGATGATGTTGCCCTGCCGGGTCATCGCCTCGGCCACGTCGGGCGCCGCAAAGGCCGCGACGATGGCGTCGTGCGCGCGCTTGACCTCGGCGGCCGGCAGCCTGGCCGGCCCGACGACGGCGAACCAGCCCTCGACCACGTAGTCGGGCAGGCCCTGCTCGGAAATGGTGGGAATCTCGGGCGCGGCAGGCGAACGGGCCGGGCCGCAGATGCCGATGGCGCGCAGCGCCCCGCTCTTGATGTACTGCTGCGCGGCCGGCAGTGCGACGACGCCGATCTCGACCTGGCCGCCGAGCATGTCGGTCACCATCGGGCCGGTGCCCTTGTAGGGGATGTGGCGCGCCTTCACGCCCGCCTGGTCCATGAACATCTCGCCCGCCAGGTGGATGATGGTGCCGTTGCCCGACGAGGCGTAGTTGTAGCCTTCGGGCTTGGCCTTGAGCAGCGCCACCAGTTCCTTGACGTTCTTGGCCGCCACCTTCGGGTTGACCAGCAGCACCAGCGGCGTCGCACCGACCACGCTGATGGGCGTGAAGTCGGCGATCGCGTCGAAGGGCATCTTCCGGTAGACCGCCGGGTTGATGACGTGGTTGTTCGACACCATGCCCAGGGTCAGTCCGTCCGGCGCCGCCTTGGCAACCACGGCCGCGCCGGTGATGCCGCCCGCGCCCGGGAGGTTCTCGATCACCACCGGCTGGCCGAAGGCCTTGCCGAGCGCCGGCGATGCGGCACGCGCGATGGTGTCGACACCCGAGCCCGCACTGATGGGCAGCACGATGCGGATCGGCCTGTCGGTCTGTGCTGTGGCGATGCGCGGCAAGGCCGCCGCGCCGAGCGCGGCCGCGCCCAAGCACAGCACCTGGCGGCGCGAGGGCCCAAAGCGGGAGGGGCGGGAAATGGGGGTCATCGTTTGTCTCCGTCTTCGTTGTCGTGGATCGATTCGCGCCCGGGGGCGACGCGTCAGGCGGCGGCCGGCAGGCGCAGGCTCGACAGCACCTCGTCGGTGTGCTCGCCCACGCGCGGCAGCGCCCTGCGCACGCCGGGGCGGCGGCCGTTCAGCAGCAGGGGCAGCAGCACGGCTTCGCTCTGGCCGCCCTCCTCGTTCTGCATCGGCACCAGGCCACCGCTCTGGCGCAGGTGCGGGTCGTCCATCAGCTGGTCGGGGCGCACGATGGGCGCGTAGGGGATGCCGGCGGCTTCCAGCTTGGGCGTGAGTTCGGCGACACGGTGCTGCGACAGGATGGTGCCCAGGCGCTGCAGCAACTGCGGCCGCACGGCCACGCGCTTCGCGTTGTCGGCCAGTTGCGGGTCGGCCGCCAGCTCGGGCGCTTCCAGCACGCGGCACAGCGTGAGGAACTGCTTGTCGCTCACGGCGCCGATGAAGAGCTGCTCGCCACCCGCCAGCGTGAACACGTCGTACACGCTCCAGGCCGACACGCGCGAGGGCATGGGCGGCGGCGCCTCGCCGGTCATCGCGAACTGCTGCATGTGCTGCGAGCTCAAGAACACGCAGTTCTCGAACAGCGCGCTCTGCACTTCCTGGCCGCGGCCGGTGCGCTCGCGCTCGCGCAGCGCGGCCAGGATGCCGATGGCCCCGAACATGCCGCCCATGATGTCGTTGACCGAGGTGCCCGCGCGCAGCGGCCGGCCTTCGGGGCCGGTCATGTACGACAGGCCACCCATCATCTGCACCACCTCGTCGAGCGCCAGGCGCTTCTCGTACGGACCGGGCAGGAAGCCCTTGTGCGAGGCATAGACGAGCCCGGGCGCCTCGCGGCTGAGCGTCTCGTGGTCCAGGCCGCGCTCGCGCATCAGGCCGGGGCGGAAGTTCTCGATCACCACGTCGCACTGCCGCGCGAGTTCGGCGGCGGTGGCCGCGCCCTCGTCGGTCGAGATGTCGATGACGACGCTCTTCTTGTTGCGGTTGAAGCTGCGGAAGAAACCGATGCCCAGGCCCGGCAGGCGGCGCGTCTTGTCGCCGCCGGGCGGCTCGACCTTGATGACTTCGGCACCGAGGTCGGCCAGGATCATCCCGCAGGTGGGGCCCATCACCATGTGGGTGAACTCGAGCACGCGGACGCCGGCGAGCGGCAAAGGGTTGTCTTCGTTCATGGGGTTGGACCAGTAGCGTGGAAGGAGGTTTGGAGACGAATCGGCCCGCAGCGCCCGCGGGGATTGCGCGAGCAGCTATGAAATTTGCAGCAGCCGATCAGGCGGCGAGCGCCTCGCGCGGCGCGGCGAAGGTCTTCGGCAGTCCCGCGCGCCACAGCGTGCCGTGCAGCGTCTCGCCCGCCAGCCATCCGGCCACGCGCTGGCGCAGCGCCAGCAGTGCATCGATGTCCAGGCCGGTGGCGATGCCCATGCTGCCCAGCATGTAGGCCAGGTCTTCGGTCGACACGTTGCCGCTCGCGCCCGGCGCATGCGGGCAGCCGCCGATGCCGGCCAGGCAAGCGTCGAAGCGTGTCACGCCCACCTCCAGCGCGGCGTACACGTTCGCCAGGCCCAGCCCGCGCGTGTCGTGGAAGTGGCCGCACCAGAAGCGCTCGCCGGCGATCCGCGTCGCCCGCTCGAAGAGGCTGCGCACCATCGCCGGATCGGCATAGCCCACCGTGTCGGCCAGGCTCACGCGGTCGGCGCCGGCATCGAGCAGCGCCTGCATCAGGCGCAGCACCTCGTCGGCATGCACGGTGCCCTGCAGCGTGCAACCGAAGGCCGTGCCGACGCCGCCCTCGATCAGGGTGTGGCTGCCAGCGGCGTCGCGCGCGGCGCGGATCCGCGCCACCTCGGCCACCACCTCGTCGGGCGTCTTGCGCAGGTTGGCCAGGCTGTGGGCGTGGCTCGCCGACAGCGGCACGATCATCAGGTCGGCCTCGGCGGCGATGGCGGCTTCGGCACCGCGCAGGTTGGGCACCAGCACCGAGACGAACAGCCCGGGCAGCGTCTTCGCGAAGGCGACCAGCTCGGCCGTGTCCGCCAGCTGCGGCAGCAGTCGCGCCGGCACGAACGAGCCGACCTCGATCTCGCGCTGTCCGGCCGCATGGGCGGCACGGATCCATTCGCGCTTGTGCTCGGTGGCCAGGACGGTGGCGATGCTCTGCAGGCCGTCTCGCAGGCCGACTTCTCGCACCACGGCGCTGCGTGGCAGCGCGCCTGCGGCGGGCGGTGTGGGGGTGTTCATGGCTCGTTGTCTCCTGGGCCACCGTCGGGTGCCTCGATGGCTGCACTTTAGACATGCCGGCAGGGATGCAAAAGCGCTAATCTGGCAGCTCTAACATTCCAGAACGGAACGTCATGCGCGACCTGGACCTGACCAGCCTGCGGCTCTTCGTGGCCGTGTGCGAGACCCGCAACATCGCCCGCGCGGGCGAGCAGCAGCACATCGTGGCCTCGGCCATCAGCAAGCGGCTGGCGCAGCTCGAAGCCACCGTGGGCGCGCAGCTCTTCGAGCGGCGGCGGCGCGGCGTGGTGCCGACGCCGGCCGGCGAGATCCTGCTGGAACACGCGCGCGGCATGCTCGCCGGCGCCGACCGGGTGGCGCGCGACATGGCCGCCTACGGCCGCGGCGTGAAGGGGCTGGTGCGCATGCTGGCCACGGTGTCGACCATGGCCGAGTTTCTGCCCGACGACATCGCGCGCTTCCTGCAGGTGGCGGAACACCGCGAGATCCGCGTCGACATCGAGGAGGCGCTGAGCCGGGATCTGGTGCGTGCCATCCGCGAGGGCTCGGCCAGCCTGGGCGTGTGCTGGGACGCGGCCGACCTCGAGGGACTGCAGACGCGCACATACCGCCACGACCAGCTGGCGATCATCGCGCCCCGCGGCCATCCGCTCGCGCAGCGCCCGCAATGCCGCTTCGAGGACACGCTGGGCGACGAGCACGTCGGCCTGCCCGGCACCACGGCCGTGCACAGCCTGCTGGCCCGCGCCGCGGCCATCGTCGGCCGGCCGCTGCACTACCGCGCGGTGGTGTCGACCTTCGATGCCTCGCTGCGCTGCGTGCGGGCGGGGCTGGGCATCGCCGTGATGCCGCGCGAGGTGGCCGAGCCGCTGGCGTCCAGCTTCCATGTGGAGGTGGTGCCGCTGTCGGACCCGTGGGCGCAGCGCCGGCTCGTGATCTGCTTTCGCGACCAGGCCGCGCTGTCGCCAGCCGCGCGGCTGCTGGTGGAGCACCTCGAGGCGGCCGGCCGGGCCGCCGCGCCGCCGCTGCCGGCGCCCGCCCGCCGCACGGCGAGGCGCGACGGCGCCCAAAGAAAAACCCGCCGAAGCGGGTCGTCGTCATGAGGGTGCCGGCTGGGTCAGCGCACCCAGTGGCACACGCGGTGGTGGTGCCGGTCGATCTTGCAGACCTTGTGCGGCTTGCGATGGTGCGGCGCCGCCGAAGCGATGGACGGGGCGAGCAGCGAGGCGCCGAAGAGGACGCCGAGTGCGAGAGCGAGGTGCCTGGTCTTCATGGTGTTCTTTCAAGCAGTGGTGGAACGATAAAGCCCTGATGCGCGATGTGCGCTCCTGCTGAACGGGGCCCCGCGCGCCACGGATGACAAGGGCAAACCCGGCCTCACCGCCATCTAAGAAAAAACAACGAATCGGCCCGCAGCCCGCCGTACAAACGATCGCCCGGCTCAGCGCGCCACGCCCAGCAGCCGGTCCAGCACCTCGGGCTGCGCGGCCAGCGCGTCGGCGCGGTCGCGGTGCACCACGGCGCCATGGTCGAGCACCACCGCCTCGTCGGAGATCGCGAGGATGGCCTGCGGATGCTGCTCCACGATGATGGCCGCCAGGCCCTCGTCGCGCGTGATGCGGCGGATGGCGCGCAGCAGTTCCTCCACGATGATCGGCGCCAGGCCTTCGAGCGGCTCGTCGAGCAGCAGCAGGCGCGGGTTGACCACCAGCGCGCGCGCCACGGCGAGCATCTGCTGCTCGCCGCCCGACAACTGGGTGCCCAGGTTGCCCTTGCGTTCGGCCAGGCGCGGGAACATCTCGTAGGCACGCGCGGGCGTCCAGCGCCCGGCGCGCGCCACCGCCGTGAGGTTCTCGTGCACGGTGAGCGACTTGAAGATGTTGCGCTCCTGCGGCACCCAGCCGATGCCGGCCGCGGCGCGCTGGTGCGGCGCCAGGCGGTCGAGCCGCGTGCCGCCGAGCGTGATCGTGCCGCCGTGCTGGCGCGTCGCGCCCGCCAGCGTGTTGATCAGCGTGGTCTTGCCGGTGCCGTTGCGGCCCAGCAGCGCCAGGGTCTGGCCTTCGATCACGGTGAGCGACACGCCGTCGATCACCACGGCCTCGCCGTAGCCGGCGCGCAATTGTTCGACGCGCAACAGGTCAGCCATGGCTCGCCTCCGTTCCATGGCCCAGGTAGACCTCGCGCACGCGCGGGTCGGCGGCGATGGCCTCGGGATCGCCCTCGGTGAGCAGCGTGCCGTTGACCAGCACGGTCATGCGGTCGGCGAAGGCGAAGACCAGGTCCATGTCGTGTTCGATCAGCAGCACCGAGACGTCGGCCGGCAGCGCGGCCACGGTCTGCAGCAGTTCTTCGCGCTCGCCCGCGGGCACGCCGGCCACGGGCTCGTCGAGCAGGAGCACCTTGGGCTCGCAGGCCAGCGCGATGGCGATCTCCAGCAGGCGGCGCTTGCCATAGGCCAGGTGCTGCACGCGTTGCTGCGCCACGTCGGCCAGATGGAACTGCTCGAGCAGTTCGCCCGCGCGGTCCGCGACGGCTTTCGCCGCACCCAGCGGCCGCCACCATTGGCCGGACAGGCCCTTTTGCTGCGACACCACGAGGGCCAGCGTCTCCAGCGGCGTCATGGAGTCGAAGAGCTGGTTGATCTGGAAGGTGCGCACCAGGCCACGCGCCACGCGCTGGTGCGGCGCGAGCTGGGTGATGTCCTCGCCCATCAGCGCGATGCGGCCCGCCGTGGGCACGAGCACGCCGGTCAGCAGGTTGATGAGCGTGGTCTTGCCCGCGCCGTTGGGACCGATCAGCGCATGGCGCGCGCCGCGGCGCAGTTGCAGCGACACGTCGTTGGTCGCGGTGATGCCGCCGAAGCGCATCACCAGGCCGTCGGCCTGCAGGACGGTGTCCGCGGCCGTCATGCCTGCTTCCTCCCGCCGAACCAGGTCCATGGCTTGAGCAGCCGGTCGCGGCCCACCAGCACCAGCAGCACGAGGATGAGGCCGATCCAGAACATCCAGTACTGCGGCGTGACGGCCGAGAGCCAGTCCTGCAGCAGCTTGAACACGATGGCGCCGGCCACGCCGCCGTAGAGCCAGCCCACCCCGCCGATGACCAGCATCAGCAGCACGTCGGCCGAGCGGTCGAAGGCCAGCACGTCGAGCGAGGCGAAGCCGGTGGTCTGCGCCAGCAGCGCGCCGGCGGCCCCCGCGATGGCGGCGGCGATGGTGTAGACGGTCACCATGCGTGCCGCCACCGGCACGCCGATGGCCATGGCACGCAGGCGGTTGTCGCGGATCGCCTCGAGCGTGGCGCCGAAGGGCGAATGCACGATGCGCCGCATCAGCAGGAAGAGCACGAGCACCACGGTGAGCGAGTACCAGGCCGCGGTTCGCCCGAAGAGGTCGAACTCGAACAGCCCCAGCACCGGCCCCATGACGACGCCCTGCAGCCCGTCGGCACCGCCGGTGAGCCAGTCGAGCTTGTTGGCCAGTTCGAGCAGCAGCAGCGCCGTGCCCAGCGTGACCATGAGCCGCGTGAGGTCGGTGCCGCGCAGGATGGTGATGCTGGCCACCGCGCCCAGCAGCGCGCACAGCACGACGGCCACCGCAAGCCCGACGGTCGGGTCGGGCATGACCAGCTTGGCGAACAGCGCCGCCGCGTAGGCACCGAAACCGAAGAAGGCCGCATGGCCCAGCGAGACGATCCCGGTGTAGCCGAGGATCAGGTCGAGCGACATCGCGAACAGCGCGACGATGGCGATCTCGTTGACCATCAGCGAATGCGAGGGCGTGACCAGCGGCAGCGCGAAGGCGCCGGCCCACAGCACGAACTCCCACCAGCGCCAGCGTGCCTTCTTCAGCAGAGGCGCCTGCCAATCCATGCCGCTCATCGGGCACCTCGCCGCGTGAACAGGCCCTGCGGCCGCCACATCAGGATCAGGATCATCAGCAGGTACACCGTGAAGGCACCCATCTTCGGGATGTAGTACTTGCCCGCCACGTCGGCGATGCCCAGCAGCAGCGCCGCCAGCAGCGGCCCGGTGATGGACGAGGTGCCGCCCACCGAGACCACGATCAGGAAATAGATCATGTACTTGAGGGGGAAGGTCGGATCGAGCCCGAGGATCTCGGCGCCCAGCGCACCGCCCAGGCCCGCCAGCCCCGAGCCGACGGCGAAGGTCAGCAGGAACACGACGTTGACGTTGATGCCCAGCCCCGAGGCCACGCGCGGATCGTCCACCGCCGCCCGCAGCCGGCTGCCGAATCGCGTGCGCGCCAGGATGAACTGCAGCACCACCGTGAGCACCGCGCACACCGCGATGATGAACAGCCGGTAGTGCCCCATGCCCAGCAGCAGCGCGCCCTCGCCGATCTCGGTGCGCCCGCGCAGCCACTCGGGCAGCTGGATGTTCTGCTGCGACGAACCGACGAAGTAGTCGAGCCCCGCGACGGCCATGAAAGCCAGGCCGATGGAGAACAGCACCTGGTCGAGGTGCGGCTTGCCGTACATGGGCCGGTACAGCGTGCGTTCGAGCAGCGCGCCGATCAGCGCCACACCCACGAAGGCGAGCGGCAGGCAGGCCAGGAAGGGGATGCCGGCCTTCTGCATCGCGAACACGGTGATGTACCCGCCCGCCATGGCGAAGGCCCCGTGCGCCAGGTTGATGAAGTTCATCAGCCCCAGCGTCACGGCCAGGCCGACCGCGAGCACGAAAAGCAGCATGCCGTAGGCGATGCCGTCGAAAAGAATGGTGAGCATCTGAAAGCGGGCCTGGCCGGACGCGAAGGGCGCGAAGGTGTCGCGAAAGGCGCGAAACAATCAATGTCGGATGACTTCTTTCGCGTCCTTCGCGTGGTCTTCGCGACCTTCGCGTACGGCTGTCCGACCCCGTATTTACTTGGCCTTGCCCGGGTCCTTCACGGCCTTGAGCACGTCGAATTCGACGTTGTAGAGCTTGCCGTCCTTCTTCTCGACCTTGCGCAGGTACACGTCCTGCACGATGTCGCGCGTCTGGGCGTCGATGAGCACCTGGCCGCGCGGGCTCTCGAAGACCTGGCCCTTCATCTTGTCGAGCAGCGCCGGGCCGTCGCCCTTGCCGCCGGTGGCCTTCAGCGCCTCGTAGATGATGCGCATGCCGTCGTAGCCGCCGACGGCCATGAAGTTCGGGCGCATGCCCTTGTTGGCCTTTTCGAAGGCCTCGACGAACTTCTTGTTCAGGGCCGAGGGGTGCGCGGCGGAGTAATGGTGCGTGGTGACCACGCCCAGCGCGCCCTCGCCCATGTCGTTGAGCTGGTCGTCGTCGGTCACGTCGCCGGTGGCGATCAGCTTGATGCCGGCCTTGTCCAGGCCGCGCTCGAGGAACTGCTTCATCACCGCCGCGCCGGCGCCCGAGGGCACGAAGACGAAGAGCGCATCGGGCTTGGCATCGCGCACCTTCTGCAGGAAGGGAGCGAAGTCCGGGTTGCGCAGCGGCACGCGCAGCTTCTCGACCACCTTGCCGCCGTTGAGCGCGAAACGCTCGGTGAAGTACTTCTCGGCGTCGTTGCCCGGGCCGTAGTCGGACACCAGCGTGACCACCGACTTGATGCCGTTCTTCGGCGCCCAGTCGCCCATGGCGACCGACACCTGCGGCAGCGTGAAGCTGGAACGCACGACGAAGGGCGAGGCCTCGGTGATGCTGGACGTGGCGGCAGCCATCACCACCTGCGGCACCTTGGCCTGCGTGGCCAGGGGGGCGGCGGCCAGCGCGGCCGGCGTCACGCCGAAGCCGGCGATGACGTTCACCTTGTCGTTGACGATCAGCTCCTGCGCGAGACGCTTGGTCACGTCGGGCGTGGCCACGTCGTCCTTGACGATCAGCTCGATCTTGCGGCCGGCGACGGTGTCGCCGTTCTGCGCCATGTACAGGCGCGCGGCGGCCTCGATCTGGCGGCCCGTGGAGGCCTGCTGACCGGTCATGGGCAGGATGAGGCCGATCTTGAAGGGTCCGCTCGCCTGGGCCATGGCGGGCAGGCACACGGCGGAGCCGGCCAGGGCGATGGCGGTGAGGCCGGCGAGTTGGAGGAAGGGGCGACGCTGCATGCGGGTGTCTCCTTGGGACGGGTCGATTCGAAAGCGGAATATTGTGTTCAATCGCAACGGTGCGCCCGCGCGGACAAACCCGCGCCGCCGCGGCGCGCCGACAGCCAGTGCGCGATGACTCGAATGCCTGCGCGATGATCGCGCAGCACCACGTGGCGCCGCTCAACCATGGCGACGGATCAGTTGCACGCCCGGCAGCACGCCGGCACCGTCGCCGCGCACCGCGTCGCGCAGGTTGCGCTGCGCGATGCGGCTGTGCTCGCGCATCAGCGCCTCGGCGCGGGCGCCCTCTCGGGCGGCGATGGCCTCCAGCACGCGGCGGTGCTGGTCCTGGGCCACGTAGAACATGTCGCGCGAGCGCGGCGAATGCGCCTGCACCACGACGAAGGCCGAGGGCGAGGCAAAAGGCTGCCGCACGGCGCGTTCGAGCTCGCGGGTCAGCACCCGGCTGTCCGCCATGCGGCCCAGCAGCGCGTGGAAGCGGCCATTGGCCTCCACGTACCGGGAGAACGCCGCGTCGTCCAGCGCGGGGCGGGCCAGGGCGGCGTCGATCTCGGCCAGCGTCGCCTCGGCCTCCGCCATCAGCCCGGACGGCACGCCGCGCTCCGCGGCCAGCCGCGCCATCAGGCCTTCCAGCGTGCCGCGCAGCTCGATGGCGTCGGCCACCTCGCGTTCGGAAAAGGAGCGGACCGCGAAGCCGCCGTGCGGCAGGGCCTCGAGCAAGCCCTCCTGCTCCAGCTTGACGAGCGCCGCGCGGATCGGCGTGCGCGAGATGCCCAGCTTCTCGACGATGGCCACCTCGCCGACCCGGTCGCCCGGCGCCAGTTCGCCGGCCAGGATCATCTCGCGCAGCTGCAGCTGCGCGCGCAGGGCCTGCGAGCTTCCTTCAGGCAGCGGCGACATGTCGGCGAGGGGCATGCGGCAAGTCTAAATGTATACAGTGCATACCGATCCAAGCTGTTAGATGCTCGTTTACCCTGGTATTCCGCCGTTTTTCGGCGCTCAATGTATACATCTCGGGCGGGGATTTCGATAATCGAGCCATCCCCTTCCGAGAGCCCACACGATGTTTCCCAAGAACACCTGGTACGTCGCCTGCACCCCCGACGAAATCGACGACAAGCCGCTCGGCCGCACCATCTGCGGCGAGGCGATGGTCTTCTACCGCGGCCGTGACGGCCGGGCCGTGGCACTGGAAGATTTCTGTCCGCACCGCGGCGCGCCCCTGTCGCTGGGCCAGGTGTGCGATGGCCAGCTGGTCTGCGGCTACCACGGCCTGGTGATGGGCGAGGAAGGCAAGACGGTGGCCATGCCCGGCCAGCGGGTGCAGGCCTTCCCCTGCATCAAGCGCTTCGCGGTGGTCGAGCGCCACGGCTTCGTGTGGGTGTGGCCCGGCGACCAGCAGCAGGCCGATCCGGCCAAGATCCACGCCCTCGAGTGGGCCGAGAACCCCGAGTGGGCCTACGGCGGCGGGCTGTACCACATCCAGGCCGACTACCGTCTCATGATCGACAACCTGATGGACCTCACGCACGAGACCTACGTGCACAGCACCAGCATCGGCCAGAAGGAGATCGACGAGACGCCGGTCAACACCAAGACCGAGGGCGAGCAGGTGGTGACCAGCCGCTTCATGGACAACGTGATGGCCCCGCCCTTCTGGCGCGCCAACCTGCGCGGCAACGGCCTGCCCGACGACCAGCCGGTGGACCGCTGGCAGGTCTGCCGCTTCACGCCGCCCAGCCACGTGATGATCGAGGTCGGCGTGGCGCTGGCCGGCCATGGCGGCTACCACGCGCCCAAGGACAAGAAGGTCTACTCGATCGTGGTGGACTTCATCACGCCGGAGACCGAGACCTCGCACTGGTACTTCTGGGGCATGGCGCGCAACTTCAACGTGAAGGACAAGGCGCTCACCGCGCAGATCCGCGAGAACCAGGGCAAGGTCTTCGCCGAGGACACGGCCGTGCTCGAAGCCCAGCAGCGCTCGCTGCTGGCCCACCCGGGCCGGCGACTGCTGATGCTCAACATCGACGCCGGTGGCGTGCAGTCGCGCCGCGTGATCGACCGCATCCTGGCGGCCGAGCGTGCCACCCAGCCGGCGGCGGAGGCGACGGCATGACGATCGAGGTGCGCGTGCGTCGCAAGCGCGAGGTGGCCCAGGGCATCTGCGCCTTCGAGCTCGAGCGCGCGGACGGCGGCCCGCTGCCGGCCTTCGGCGCAGGCGCCCACATCGACGTGCAGGTGCCCGGCGGGCCGGTGCGCCAGTACTCGCTGAGCAACATCCACGGCCCGGACCCGGCCTCGCGCGGCCACTACCGCATCGCGGTGCTGCGGGAGCCGGCCTCGCGCGGCGGCTCGGCCGGCATGCACGAGAAGGTGAACGAAGGCGACCTGCTGACCATCGGCGAGCCCCGCAACCACTTTCCCCTGCACGACGCGCCGCGCAGCCTCCTGCTGGCCGGCGGCATCGGCGTCACGCCCATCCTGTGCATGGCCCAGCGGCTTGCCGCCTGGGGCGCCGAGTTCGAGATGCACTACTGCACCCGCTCGGCGGCGCGCACCGCCTTCCGCGAGGAGATCGCGGCCAGCGCCTTCGCCGACAAGGTGCACTTCCACCACGACGACGGCGACGAGGCGCAGAAGCTGCGCGCGGCCGAGCTGCTGGCGCATCCCGAGTCCGGCACGCAGGTCTACGTCTGCGGCCCGGGCGGCTTCATCGAGCACGTGATGGGCGTCGCCAAGGCCCAGGGCTGGCCCGCGAACCAGCTGCACACCGAGTACTTCACCGCCGCTGCGCAGGACACCACGGGCGACCAGCCCTTCCAGGTCAAGCTCACCAGCAGCGGGCAGACCTACACCGTGCCGAAGGACCGCAGCGTGGTCGAGACGCTGCGCGCCCACGGCGTGGAGGTGATGACCGCCTGCGAGCAGGGCGTGTGCGGCACCTGCCTCACGCGCGTGCTCGAGGGCACGCCGGAACACCGGGACGTCTATCTCACCGACGAGGAGAAGGCCGCGGGCGACCAGTTCCTGCCTTGCTGCTCGCGCGCAAAGACGCCGGTGCTCGTGCTCGACCTCTGAGGCCGAACAGCCGTTGCCCGGGGGCGCCGCGACGGCGCCAATCCAGTTACATTCAAGAATCATTTTGCGCCCCGGCCACCGGACCGGCGGCGTGTTTTCCAGCACCCAAGGAGACCCGTCCATGCAGCTCCCCGCCCGCTACGACCACGTCGGCAGCTTCCTGCGTCCCAAGTACCTGCTCGAGGCCCGTGAGCAGAAGGCCCGCGGCGAGATCACGCCCGAGCAACTGCGCACCGTGGAAGACAAGGCCATCACCGAGATCGTGAAGTTCCAGGAGGACATCGGCCTCAAGAGCATCACCGACGGCGAGTTCCGCCGCACCTACTTCCACATCGACTTCCTCGAGCAGCTCGGCGGCGTGAAGACGGACATTCCCGTCACCATCCGCAAGCCCGACGGCACCGAGGAGCTCGCGCCGCCCGTGATGCGCGTCGTCGACAAGGTCACGCACGCGAAGAACATCCAGCTCGCCGACTTCGAGTACCTCAAGAGCCAGGTCTCGGCCGGTCGCACGCCCAAGGTGACGATCCCCTCGCCCACCATGCTGCACTTCCGCGGCGGCCGTGCCGGCATCAGCAAGGAGGCCTACCCCGAGCTCGACCCGGCCTTCTACGACGACGTGGCCAAGGCCTACGGCGACGAGCTGCGCTCCCTGGCCGCGGCCGGCTGCACCTACGTGCAGATGGACGACACCAACCTCGCCTACCTGTGCGACGAGAAGATGCGCGAGGCCGCCCGCCAGCGCGGCGACGACCCCAACGAACTGCCGCACCGCTACGCCCAGTTCATCAACAAGGTCGTCGCGCAGAAGCCGCCGGGCATGCTGCTGGCCATGCACCTGTGCCGCGGCAACTTCAAGAGCACGCACGCGGCAGCGGGCAACTACGAGCCGGTGGCCGAGGCGCTGCTCAAGGAGATGAACCTCGACGCGTACTTCATGGAGTACGACGACGCGCGCTCGGGCGACTTCAAGCCGCTGCGCTACCTGGCGCCGGGCAAGACCGTGGTGCTGGGCCTGGTGACCACCAAGTTCGGCGAGATGGAAGACAAGGACGAGCTCAAGCGCCGCATCGACGAGGCCGCCAAGTACGCCTCGCTCGACCAGCTGGCGCTGTCGCCGCAGTGCGGCTTCTCCAGCACCGTGCACGGCAACAACATCGCCGTCGAAGCCCAGCGCTCCAAGCTGCGCCTGGTGGTCGAGACGGCACAGGAGGTGTGGGGCACGGCCTGAGCCTGCACGGCGCTCGCCCGACGCCGTGTCGGTGCCAGCACCCACAATGGCGCCCTCTTCTTGACGAAAGGGCGCCTTTTTCATGTTCACGCTGTACTCGGGACCGCTCAGCATGTTCGGCGCCAAGGCGCAGATCGCGGCGCTGGAGAAGGGCCTGCCCTTCGAACTGGTGATGGTGCCCTTCGACGCCGACGACCGCTACCGCCCGCGCCATCCGGAAGTGCTGCGCGTCAATCCCAAGGAGCAGGTGCCGGTGCTGGTCGACGGCGACCTGGACCTCTTCGATTCGACCCAGATCTTCGAGTACCTGGAGGACCTCGCACCCGAGCCCCCACTGTGGCCCCGCGAGCCGCGGGCACGCGCAAGGGCGCGCCGGCTCGAGATGGAATCCGACGAAGTGTTCTTTCCTTGGGTGGTGCGCCTGTTCGGCCTGCAGGACGCGATGGACAGCGCGCCCGCGATCGCAGCCCGCTCGGCCTGCGCGCAATTCCAGCGCCGGCTCGAAGAACAGTGGCTCGCAGACGGCCGAGACTGGCTCTGTGGCCCCTACGGCCATGCCGACATCGCGTTCTACATGGCGCAGCTCTTCGCCGAGCGCAAGGGCGCCGGCCTGACCGGCGACATGACGCGCCTGATCGCGTGGCGCGAACGCATGACGCAGCGTCCGGCAGTGCGCGAAGTCGCGGGCGCGATGGCGCGCTTCCTCCATGGCGCCGGCCGCCCGGTGCCGGGCTTCCTGGCGAGGCTCGTCCCGGCCGCCTGAAAGGCGCGGGCGGAGGCCGCCCGCGAATGTGCGAAGCTCCGCACCCGATGCTCCATTCCT
>JAVHYA010000037.1:33997-49006 GCA_031119395.1 Pseudomonadota bacterium | reverse complement strand
ACCGCCGCCTCGTCGCCTGGCTGTCGGTGGGCCAGCTCATCAGCTGGGGCAGCATCTTCTACGGCTTCGGCGTGCTGCTCGAACCGGTGGAGCAGTCGCTGGGCCTCACGCGCGCGCAGTCCTCGCTGGCCTTCAGCCTGGCACTGCTGGCCGAGGGCGTGATGGCCTGGCCGGTGGGCCGCTGGATCGACCGCGGGCATGAACGCGCGGTGATGACGGGCGGCTCGCTGCTGCTGGCGGCCGGGCTGCTGTTGCACAGCGTGGCGACGGGCCTGTGGAGCTTCTATGCCGCGTGGACGGTGCTGGGCCTGGGGCTGGCGGGCACGCTGTACAACCCGGCCTTCGCGGTGGTCACGCGGCGCTTTCCGCTCGACTTCCGGCGCGCCATCATCACGCTGACCTTCCTCGGCGGCCTGGCGAGCACGGTGTTCATTCCGCTCGTGGCCTGGGGCGTGGCGCACGCGGGCTGGCGCATGACGGTGCTGGGGCTGGCCGTGGTGCATCTGCTGGTGTGCGCGCCGCTGCACTTCCGCTGGCTGCGGGGCGCGCCGCACGCGGCACTGGCCGCCGCGGGGCCGGCCGACGCCGCGACGGACCCCGGCCTGCGCACCCACTTGCGCAGCGCGCCCTTCCTGCTCATCGGCGTGTTCGTGGTGCTGCTGATGGCGGTGACGGCCGCGTTGCCGCCGCACATGGTGAGCCTGCTGCGCGGCGCAGGGCTGGCCGAATCGTGGGCGATCGCGGTGCCGGCGAGCATCGGTGCCGTGCAGGTGCTGGGGCGCGCGCTGCTCTACGTCTTCGAGCATCGCTTCGACCTGCATCTGGCGAACCGGCTGATCCCTTGCCTGATTCCGATCGGCCTGGCGGCCCTGATCGCCGGCGCGGGCCACGCCTGGGCCGCCCTGCTCTTCGTGGCCTTCTACGGCATGGGCAACGGCATGCTGACGATCGTGAAGGGCACGGCCATCGCGCAGTACGTGAGCCGCGCGCACGTGGCCACGCTCAACGGTGCGCTGGGCCTGCCGACCGCCGTGGCGCGTGCCATCGCGCCCTGGCTGCTGGGCGTGCTGTGGCAGCCGGTGGGCGGCTACACGACCGGGCTGTGGGTGCTGCTCTTGGCCAGCCTGGTGGCCGTGGTGGCGCTGGTGCTGGCGCAGCGCATGACGCTATCGAATTCATAGCTGCTTGCGCAGACAGGACCGGCGCTGCAGGCCGAATTGGCTTGAAGTTGCAGCGCCCTCAGCGCGCCGTCGCGAACATCACGATCAGCATCACGATGCCGGCCACGAAGGCGACCAGGCGCACCACCCAGGGCACGACCAGCCAGGCGATGGCCGCGACCACCTTGCCCAGCAGGCCGGCGGTGACGACCGGTTCGCGCCGCGGCGGCGCATCGGCCGGCGCTGCGGCGACCGGCGCGCCACAGGACGGGCAGCTCCTGGCCAGGGTCGAGACCTGGTGGCCGCATTCGGGGCAGGCGATGAGGGCCATGGTGTCTCCGTGGGATGGGGCGCCGTCAGGACGCCGGCCGCGTACCCGGCGCCTCGATGACGATCTCGACGCGGCGGTTGCGCTGGCGGCCTTCGGGGTCGTCGCTGCCGTCGGCGTGCTGGTTCGGCGCCACCGGGCGGCGCTTGCCCAGCCCCTCGGTGGCGATGGTGCGGCCGCCCGCGGCTGCGCGCAGGCGCTCGGCCACCGCCTGCGCGCGGCGCAGCGACAGCGCGTCGTTGTAGGCGTCGCTCCCCTTCGCGTCGGTGTGGCCGCGCACGGCGATCGGCGCGTTCGCGTAGCTTTGCAGCAGCTCGGCGGCCTTCGCCAGCGAGCCCTGCGCATCGGGCCGCAGTGCGGCTTGGTCGAAGTCGAACAGCACGTCGGCCGGCAGGTCGATGACGATGGCCTGCTGCGGCGTCTCGCGGGCCTGCAGGGTGTCGAGCAGCTCGCGCGTGCGCTCCAGGCGCGCGGGCGGCACCTCGGCCAGGCGAAAGCGCGTGGCGGGCCCGGCCGCCGGCGCGAAGGTCGACGCGGCACCGGCCGGCCCGAAGCGGCTGGGCGCGCCGGCGGGGCGCATCTCACTGCTCGGCGCATCGGCCTGCGGCACGAAGCGGCTGGGCGTGTCGGCGAGCGGGGCGGCGCTGCGCTGTACGCGGTACTCGGCGCTCGCGCTGGCGGCGGTGCCGAGTGCGCACAGCACCAGCAGCCCCGCGGCGGCGGCCGCGCGCCGGCCGCTCATGAACCGGCCGGCTTGAGCGGCAGGTCGATCGTCAGGCCGGGGCTGTTGGGGTCGTCCTGCGGGCTGCCTTCGTTGAGCACCAGCTTGACCTGCGTGGCCGAAGGCGGCACGGCGCCGAGGAAGACCAGGCGGCCTTCCATCGTGTCGCCGTTCTTGATCTTGAGGTAGCGGTTGTCCTCGACGCGCTTGAGCATCAGCTTGTTGCCGTCGGCGTCCTGCAGGTAGGTGTCGCCCGAGGCCATCTGCGTCCAGTTGGTGAGCTGGCTGGCGAAGGAGGCGCTCACGGTGAGCACGGTGGCGTCGGGGCCGAGCTCGATGCCCTTGACGCGCACGGTGAGGCCGGCACTGGCCACGCCCTGCACGGACAGCGGCAGTTGCCGTTCGGCGGCAGGGGCCGGCGCGGGTGCAGGCGCTGCAGGCGCGGCTGCCACCGCCGGCGGTGCGGGCGCCGGCGCCGCCGCCACGGGGGCCGGCGCGGGCGTCACCGCAGGCGGGGTCGCGTCGGTCGCGCGGTCGGAGCAGCCGGCAGCGAAGAGGGTCGCAGCCACGGCCATCACGGCCGCTGCACGGGGGGAAGTCTTCGAAACCATCGTCATCGGATGTTGATGCTGTTCACGTTGGCCGCGCCCGGCTGGCCATGGGCGCAGTCCGCGTCGGCCTTGACGTCGCGGGCGTTGCGGCCGGTCACGATGACCGTGCGGCCCTCGAGCGCCCGCTTGTCGACATTGACGCTGTTCACGTTGGCACCCTGGCCCGCGGCTGCCGCGCGCCCGTCGCCGCAGCGCACCTGCACGTTGGTGGCGGTGTTGCCGGTGATCTCGATGCGGTTGGTGCCGCGGCCCGGGTTGTCGATGACGGTGCGGTTGTCGGCCGACGCGGGCGCCGCGCCGAACAGGCCGCCCAGCGCGGCCAGCGCCAGCCCCGCGAACGAGGCACGGCGCACGGGGCGAGGGAAAGGCGAGGTTCGTTGCATGGAAGGCTCCTCAGGGCGTGCTGCGCGGCGTCAGGCTCTCCTGGCCCGGCAGGCCGCCCAGCGGCGAGGTCGCGGCAGGCGCGGCCGGCGCACTCTGCGCCTGCACGGCGCCCATGCCGGGCAGGCGCGAGATGTTCGCGCCGCCGCTTGGTGCGGGGCCTCCGGCGGGCGCGGGCACCATTGCCGGCGCGCCGGCCGAGGCCGTGCCCGGGGCAGCGCCCTGGCTGCGCAGCTTGCCTTCGAGTTCGCTGGCGAAGCGGTCCGCCAGCACGACTTCCTCGGCCGCCATCTCGTTGCCGAGGCTGTTGATGGTGTCGGTCGCCTGCTTGGCGCTGGCGCTGCCCGGCACGGCCAGGCGTTGCGCGAGCCGCGCATAGCCCAGCGCCTTGATGTTGTCCTGCGGCGCGCCGCGACCGGTCTTGTACAGCTCGCTCAGGCGCTGCATCGCGCGCGGGTCGCCGCGCACCGCGCCCAGCAGGTACCAGCGGTAGGCCTGCCCGATGTCGGAGACACCGCTGCGGTTGCTCTGGTAGGCATCGCCGAGCAGCGTGAGCAGGTTGGGGTTGTTGGTGCGCAGCGCGTCTTCCTTCAGCCGTGCGATCTCGCTCGCATACAGCGGACCCTGGCAGCCCGGGTTGACCACGCCGCGCTCGATGGCCTGCTGGCACGATTCGACGTAGCGCGCGCCGGTATCGCCACCCGGTGCCGCGGTGGCGCCCGCCGGCGTGATCGGGGTGGCGGCGGCCGAGGCCGGCGCACCGGTGCCGCCGACCGTGACCGAGGCGCGCGCGGCGGCCGAGGGCGCCGCGGCCCCGGTGCTGGCCGCCGCCTGCGCCCAGGCCGGCGATGCGGCCGGGCCCAGCGTCCATGCCGCGAGCGCCACCGCGGCGGCGCCGGCGCGCAGCGGCATGCGCCAGCAGGCGTGCGACGAAGGATCTCGCCGCATCAGGTACCCACCTTCGCCGGTGCGGCCGGCGTGCCGGGAGCGGCCGGCGCGGCGGTCCCCGCGGTCTGCGGCGGCGGATCCCAGGGCATCGGCACGCCGAAGAACAGCGGCTCGAAGCCCTTCCAGCTCAGCACGTCGACGGTGTCGCCCATCTGCGGGTAGCGGGTGGAATACACGCGGCGCAGCGCCTCCTTGGTGGGCTCGTCCAGCTGCTGGTTGACGGTGACGTTCTCGCCGTACTTGCGCAGCATGACCTGGATCAGGCCCACCTTGAGCTGCGGCGTCAGGCCCTCGAAGGAGCGCTGCATGTTCTCGACCACCACCGGGTCGGGCACGCCATTGGGGATGCAGCGCCAGTACGGCGTGTTGGTGGCCTTGCCCATGAGTTCGAGCACGCTCAGGTCGACCAGCGTGCGGATCGCCGAGTGGCGGCCCTGCAGGTACTTGCCTTCGAGCTTGAAGCCGAACGAATCGCCGTAGAAGCCCAGGCTGGCGTTGTCCTCGGCGCTGAAGTTCAGCACCTTGATGACGTTCGAGGCCTGGATGCGCGGCACCATCTGCTGCGTGCTGAAGCTCACCAGGTTGAGGTCGAGCGCCAGCGCCGAGAGGATGGCGGTGCGCTTGAAGTCGGCCCCGATGTTGGTCTCGCCCTTGCCCTTGCCGAAATCGACGCTGGCCGAGTTGGAGCGGCCCGCGCCCGAGAGCGCGCGGTCGAACTCGGTGAGTGCACCGGTGATCAGGAAGTCGGGCATGGTCACGCCGAACCGCGCGCCCAGCTGCGCCTGCGAGATCAGGTAGTCGGGGTGGTAGGGCACGTACACGATGCGCGCGCCGATGCGGTTGACCGCCGTGCGGACCATCTCGGTGATGTCGCCCGGGATCTCCGAGCCCACCAGCGGGTTCGACAGGTTGGTCGCGTCGAGGATGTTGCGCGTCTGCATGTAGACCACCGGGTCGCCATCCTTGTAGATGTCGAGCATGTGGCCGAAGCGCCCCAGCGAGACGGCGTAGTTGCTGAGGTTGGCCGTGGGCAGCTGCTTGGCGGCCTCGCGTTCGGCCAGCAGCTTGTCGGCGTCGTTGAGGGCGTTCTCGGTGGTGGCGCAGCCGGCCAGGAGGGCGGCCGTGGCGGCCAGGGCGAGCGCCCCGCGCCGCACGCGTGAAGAGGTGTGCGATGTCATTCGGTCAACCGGACAGGGGAGTTGTTGTTCATGCGGGGCCGCATCACTCGGCCCCGGGTTCGCCGGACGCTGCCGCGCAGCGCAGCACGGTCACTTGCCGTTGTTCAGGACCGTGATGTTCTCCACCCCCTTGCCGTCGACGAACAGCGTCACGTTGCCACTCACGTTGCCCTGAATGGTCGGGCTCGCAATGCGCAGCTGGCCGTCGGCACCCTGCTGCACGTTGCTGTAGTCGGTGCGGATCACCAGGTTGGTCTGGTTGGCCGGCAGCTTGAGCGTGCCGTCCGGCTGCACCAGCGCCTGCTGGTCCACCACCTTGTTCTGCTCCAGCGCGCGCGCCACGCGTGCCCGGGCCGTCACGCCCGGGGTCACGCCGTCGATGAGCTTGACGCCCGCGTCCTTGTTGTCCCTGTAGGCCCCCAGGGCCTCGCCGTAGTTGATGAGCTGCGCCGATGCCGCGCCCGACGCGAGCAGCGCCAGCGCACCGATGAGGTGGGTCGTCTTCGTCATGATTCGCTCCTTCCGCGCGGCCTGCGCCGCCCTCACATGTTCAGCACCGTCACCGCCGGTCCGACGGTCACGCTGCGGTTGACCACGCCGGTCGACGGCAGCGTCACGGTGTAGCCCGCATTCGCTGCCCAGGGCGTGTTGCCCGTCACCCCGGCGCCACCGGCCAGCACGCCGCCGGTGGTGCGCACGGTGCCCGTGGTCATGCCCACGCCCGCCGTGGACTGGTTGCCGACGATGGCCACCGTGCCGGTGATGACGCCGCGGTTGATGACGGAGTTGCTCGTGCCCCCCGCCATCGCCGAACCACGGTTGCCCGCGATCACGATGTTGCCGGCCATGAGGCCATGGTTCACGACGGAGTTGACCGTGCCGCCCTGTAGGCTGGAACCTTGGTTGCCCATGATCGCCACGCGGCCGGTGAGCGTGCCGCGGTTGTCGACGCTGTTCACGGTGCCGCCGCCCCGTGCCTCGCCCCGGTTGCCGATGATGGCGATGTTGGCGCTCATCAGGTTGCCGCTGCTGCGGTTGTGCACGCTGTTGACGGTGCCGCCGCCGCGCGCCGAGCCGGTGTTGCCTGCGATGGTGATGCTGCCGGCGCCGATGCGGCCCTGGTTGATCACACTGTTGACGGTGCCGCCGCCCTGCGTGGTGCCCTGGTTGCCGAGCACCGTGATCTGTGTGCCGGCGATGGTGCCGCCGTTGATCACGCTGTTGGCCACGCCACCGCCCTGCACGCTGCCGCGGTTGCCGAGGATGGCGATGCGGCTGCTGCCGATGGTGCCGCTGTTGTCCACCGAGTTGATGGTGCCCTTGTGCGCGCTGCCCTGGTTGCCGGTGATCGCCACCTGCGAGCCGGCGATGCGGCCGCTGCTGCGGTTGCGCAGGCTGGCAGCACTGGCGTCCTCGCCGTCGGCCCGTGCGCCGCTGCGCAGGTTGCCGGTGATGGCGACCTGCGAGCCGCTGGTGCGGCCCTCGTTGAAGACGCTGTTGGCGACGGCCGTCTTGCCGTCGCGGGTGCTCACATCGGCCGCGGTGTTGCCGCTGAGGGTGGTCGGTGTGCCTTCGGTCGTGGCACCTTCACCGACCATCACGCTGTTGGCCAGCGCGACGCCCTTCTCGGCCGACACGTTGTCGGCGGTGTTGCCCAGCAATTGCATGCTGCTCGCGCGCAGGGCGCCGAGCACCTGTACCGCGTTGGCGCTGGCAGCGCCCACGCCCTTGCCCATCACGGCGTGGCCGGCGATCGTGCCTTCCTTGCCTTCGCTCTTCACGTTGCTGGCGCGGTTGTCGGCCAGCGTGACGGGGCTGCCCTGCACCTCGCCCTGCCCGTTGACCGCCAGCGCGTTGGCGTTGATGCGGCCGCCGTCGGCGTTGAGCGCCTGCGCGCGGTTGCCGCGCACCGTGACCGGCGAGCCCGACACGCGCACGCCGTTCTCGCCTTCGAGGTAGACGCCGTTGGCCACGAGGATGCCGTTCTTCGCATCGCCGATGCCCGCGACCTGGCCGTAGCCGCCGCCGGTGCGCACGTCGCTGGCCGTGTTGTCGGTGATCGTCACCGGGCTGCCGGACAGGCTCGCGTCGCGGTAGCCCGCCAGCGCGTTGACCAGCGCCGTGCCGCCGATGGCGGCCACCTGCGTGGCGCGGTTGTCGCGCAGCGTGAGGGCCGAGCCGCTGTCGACCCGCGTGTTCTCGTACAGCACGACCGCGTTGGTGGCGGCGCGCGCCACGCTGCGCTCGCTGAACACGTTGCCCGGGCCGGCCATCGAACTGGCGCCCGTGGACACCTGGGATGCCGTGTTGCCCGACAGCTGCGTGGTGGCCGACAGGCGCGAGCCGGCGCCCTCGCCCTTCTCGACGCTCACGCTGTTGGCGACCAGCTTGCCACCCTGCGCCGACAGCTCGCGCGCGGTGTTGTCGCGCAGGCTCACGCTGCCCGCGTCGACGGTGGAGCCGAACACCCCCAGGCTGTTGGCCAGGGCCATCGCGTTCTGCTTCGACGAGAAGAGCAGCCCGCCGGCGGCGCTGCCCGAGAAGCCGTTGGCTCGCACGTTCTCGGCCGTGTTGCCGCCGAGGTCGATGCGCCCGTTGCGCACCGTGCCTTCGCTCACCAGCGCGCTGTTGGCGGCCGCCAGGCCGCCCGAGCCCTGCACGCCGCGCGCGGTGTTGTTGTCGATGGTGACGGGTGTGTTGTCCAGCGTGGCCTGGCGGTCCAGCGCCACGCTGTTGGCCAGCGCACGGCCGTTGCGCTCGAACTCGCCGACGAAGCCGCCGCCGATGGTGGCCCGGCCGCCGGCCGTGTTGACGTCGGTGGCGCGGTTGTCCGTCAGCGTGATGTTGCTGCCGCGGGTGGTCGCGTTCTGCAGCCAGATGCTGTTGGCCGCGGCGGCGCCGCCCACCGCCTGCACCTGGTCGGCCTGGTTGCCCGACAGCGTGTGGCGCGTGGCGCCCTGCAGTTGCCCACCCTGCACCGAGATGCTGTTGGCCAGCGCCGCGGCCGACATCTGCACGTCGGCCAGCGCGCCCTTGAGGATCGAGCCGCTGCCGCCGCTGGCCTCGACGCGGCCGGCCTTGTTGTTCGACAGCTGCGCCTGGTACTGGCGGAGGTCGCCGCCCTGGTAGTCGGCCAGGTTCACGGTGTTGGCCAACGCACTGCCGCCCAGCGCGGACATGCCGTCGACCTCGTTGCCCTGCTGCGTGATGCGCGCGCCCTTGAGCTGGCTGCCGGCGGCGGTGACCGCATTGGCCGCGGCGACGCCGGTGAGGTCGGCCTGGGCGACCGCGCCCCAGCCCGCGCCGCCCGATCCGCCGCCGGCGCGCACGTTGCGCGCCGTGTTGCGGACCTGCTGCGTCTGCAGGTCCTCGACGTTGCTGCGGGCCAGCGTGGTGCCGTTGGCAATGGCTGCGCCGCCGAGCGAGGCGATGCCCTCGGCGGTGTTGTTCGTGACGTCGATGCGCGCACGGCGCACGTCGGTCTCGTCGCTGAGCAGGCCGTTGGCGGTGGCGCGGCCGGGCAGCTGCAGCGAGCCGGCACCGAGCAGCACGGACGCCTTGGCGCCGTGGGCCTCGATGCGCGCGGCCTGGTTGTTCTGGATGTTGACGACGCTGTCCGTGAGCGGCCGGCGGCCCGCGCCCCCGGAGACGAGCGCCGTGTTGGCCGTGGCCGCACCGCCGATGGCGGTGACGAAGCCGGTGACCTGGTTCTGCAGCACGTTCAGCTGCGTGTTGTTCACGTCGAGCGCGGACAGGCCCACGGTGTTGGCCTGCGCCGTCGCGATGAGGTCGACCGAGGCGCCGAGCCCGGCGCCCACCGTGGCCTTGCCGCCGCCGGCCGTCACCTCGGCGTTCGCCTTGTTGCCGGTCGCGCGCGCGGCGCTGTTGCCCTTGAGCTCGGTGCCGGGGCGCTGCGTGACCCAGCCCAGGCCGTGCAGCACGCTCTCCTGCGCACCCGCAGGCGGCGCCATGAGCAGCGAACTGCCGCCGCACAGCGCGGCGATGAGGGCAACGGTGTTCTTTCGTCGAAGGGACTGGGTCACAGCGGTCTCCGTGGGTCAGGACGAGGGGTGGGGCTCACCGCGTCCACAGCGGCTGGCGCCCAGGCGGCGCCGGTTCCGGTCGATGCGGGCGGCCGCGCAGGCTGCGCGCCGCCGCGTGCCGGGCACGCTCAGTTGATGTTGACGCTGTTGACGTTGGCGGTGCCGCCGATGGCCTTGACGTTCGTGGCCTCGTTGCCGCTGATGGTGATGTCGCTGTCCTTGACCTTCGAGCCGGTGATGTTCACCGTGTTGACGTTGGCCATGCCGGTCATGCTGACGTTGGCGCCCACCTTCAGCACGCCCGCTTCGCCGCCGCCGGCCAGCACGTCGCGCGCCTTGTTGTTGCTCACCGTGATGCGGGTGTTGGTCACTTCGGAGCCCAGCGAGCCGTTGGCCTTGCCCACGCCCGGGATGCTGATGGCACCGCTTTGCGCGAAGGCGGCGGTCGAGAAGGCGGCGACGAGCGCAACGGCGCCGGCTGCAACGAATTTCTTCATGTGTTCACTCCTGGTAGATGCGAAAGATGGAAGGTGTTGAAGCGCGGTCCGGTGCGGACCACGGTGCGCAATCTACCGATGCAAAGTGACATGCCCTGTCTTATTTGTAAGTCGCTGTTGAGGTCACGCCTGCTTACGAAATCGTGCATGTCAGACAGTGATGCGTGAAATTTCTCGCACTTCTTGATGCATGCGTAGGAACTTTCAGCGAGCGCTCACACATCGTTTTTCCGCGTTTTCCGACCCCATCTTTAGTAGGAAGGTCTGCAGTTGGCGCGTCGGCAACGCACCGTGTGGGCGCTGTCGCACAACCCGACGTCTACAAATGCTGTCAAGCCCCTCCGTCGCAGATGCAACCGAAGGCAAGGCCTTGCACGCGACGTGTCGAAACATCGATTCACAAACACGGCGTCCCGCCCGCGTTCCTCGTCGGACTGGTCTGACAAGGTGCACGCACTCACTCGCAGACACTCGGGCCCTTTCAGCTTCCACCACGAGTTCATGCGCTTCCACCATCGCCCATCCGTCGCCTCGCCATCGGCGACCATCGTGCGCATCGCCTTGCTGGCCGCAGGGCTGGCCGGGGCCCTGACGCTGGCCGCCTGCAAGGACGGCGCGGGCAGTGGCGCCGGCAGCGCCAACGGCATCCGCTTCCCCGACGATGCGCAGATCACGCAGGCGCTGCAGGCCAACTTCGGCGAGGACCCGAACAACGCCAAGGCGCGCGAACTGATCCAGGTGCTGGGCGGCGAGAAGGGCCAGCTCGACTACAAGATCCGCCGCGTCATCTGGCGCCAGGGCGCCTTCGAGGCGCAGTACGACGTGAGCCTGAAGATGGGCCAGCCCGGTGCCGTGAGCCTGCAGAAGCTCTACGCCACCATGGTGCCGAAGGACGAGGCGGCCAAGCTGCCCGAGCAGACGCTGCAGGCCTACGAGGATTGGCTCAAGGGCAACGCCGCCACGCTCGAGAAGACCAACCCGCAGCAGGCGCAGGCGCTGCGTGCCAGCCTCGAGAGCCTGGGCAAGTGCTACCGCGAGGCCAAGCCCGACGACCGCATCGCGCTGATGAACGGGCTGGGCGCGCTGATCTCGCCCGCGCGTGAAGGCTGGTATGCCGACCGGCTCCAGTCGCCCAGCGTGGAGTTGCGCTGCCTGCCGCTGTGAGGCGGCGGCCAGGGGCGCTCAGCGCAGCAGGCCGCGCCCGGCGAGGTTGCGCATCAGCGCGCCGATGCCGAAGTCCCAGCGCGGCGCCTCGTGCGCGTGCACGACGCGGTTGACCAGCGCGCCGAGCTCGGGCGCAGCGATGGTCACGCGGTCGCCCACCACGTGCGTGAAGCCCTGGCCGGGCCCGTGGCGGTCCTGCGTGGGCGCGAACATGGTGCCGAGGAAGAGCATCAGCCCGTCGGGATAGTCATGGTGCGGGCCGATGGCCTGGGCCGCGAGCTCGAGCGGGTCGCGGCTGATCTTCGCGAGCGAGCTGCTGCCCTCCATGACGAAGCCTTCGGGGCCCTCGACCTTCAGTGCCACCGTGATGCGGCGCACGTCGCCGATGCCGAAGTGCGCATCGAACAGCCGCACGAAGGGCCCGATGGCGCAGGAGGCGTTGTTGTCCTTGGCCTTGCCCAGCAGCAGCGCGCTGCGGCCTTCGATGTCGCGCAGGTTGACGTCGTTGCCCAGTGCCGCGCCGACCACGCGGCCGCGGCTGTCGATGGCGAGCACGACCTCGGGCTCCGGGTTGTTCCACACCGACTTGGCGAGGATGCCGACGTCGGCCCCCGTGCCCACCGCCGCGAGCACCGGCGCCTTGGTGAAGATCTCGGCATCGGGGCCGATGCCGACCTCGAGGTACTGCGACCACGCGTTCTGCGCGATCAGCACGTCCTTGACCTTCGCGGCCTGCGGCGAGCCGGGCACGATGCCCGCGAGGTTGTCGCCCAGCACCTGCGAGAGACCCGCGCGGATCGCCTCCGCCTTGGTCGCGTCGCCTCGGGCCTGCTCCTCGATCACGCGCTCGAGCAGGCTCGCCACGAAGGTGACGCCGCTGGCCTTGACGGCCTGCAGGTCGCAGGGCGCGAGCAGCCAGGGCTGCGCGTCGTCGCGCGCGGTGGCGTCGCTGTTGCGCAGCACGTCGGCCAGCGCGGCGAGGCGCGGCGCCCCGCCGGCATCGAGAAGGCGCCGCACCGCGGCGGCCGGGTCGTCCTGCTCGAACAGCTCGCTGGCCGTGGGTGCCAGGGCCGACAGGTCGTGCAGCGCATCGCCGCGCACCGCGACCAGTACCGGGCCGACGCCGGGCTGCCAGAGCCGGCCCACGAGGGTGGCACGCTCGGCGTCCTGCGGCAGGCTGCGGGTGGGATCCAGAGGCGTGGGCGCGGTCATCGGTGTCTGTCTCCGTGTGTGTGAGGGCCCGAGTGTCGCCGCAGCTCTCCGGCCCCGGGTTGCTATTGAATTGATAGCTGTTTGCGCAGATGCGCCGGGCGCTGCAGGCCGATCCGGCTTGAATCTTCGTCAGCGCGCCGGTGCGCCGTGGCCCGGCGCCGCACGCACACGGGCGACCTGTGCCGGCAGGTCGGCCCACGGCGCAGCCTGCGGCGCGAAGCGCGCGCGCATGTAGCCGGCCAGCTCGGCGATCTGCGCGTCGCTCAGCGCCTCGCGGAAGGCGGGCATGAAGCCGAGGTCCTTCGTCGCGGGCTCCCGCACGCCGTCGAGGATGGTGCGGATCAGGTTGTCGGGCCGCTCGCCGACCAGCTGGCTGTTGAGCGCGAGCGGCGTGTTCACGCCCAGCAGCGTCGGGCCGCCCGCGCCCGTCTTGTCGTGGTGGCAGGCGGCGCAGGCCATGTCGAACATGCGCTGCGGCGCGCCCAGCAGCTGGTCCTGCCGCGCCGCCGCGGCCTGCACCACGGCCTGCGCCTGCCGCTGCGGATCGGGCGCCGGTGCGGGGTTGAAGGACGCGAGGTAGGTGGCCATGGCGCGGACGTCGGCATCCGACACCTGCTGCAATTCGCGCACCACCTCCGCCATCGGCCCGCCCGCGATGCCGTGGCGCGGCGAATGGCCGTGGCGCAGGTAGGCGTACAGCGCATCGGCATCCCAGGGAACGGGCGACTTCGACAGCGACGTGAGCGCGGGCGCCTCCCAGCCGTCGATGGTGGCGCCGGCGAGGAAGGCGCTGCCGCCCTGCTCCGCCCCCAGCGCGTTGCGGGGCGTGTGGCAGGCGCCGCAATGGCCCAGGCCGTTGACGAGGTAGGCGCCCCGGTTCCACTCGGCGCTCTGCGTGGCCACGGGCACGAAGGGCGTGGCGTCGTGGAACAGCGCGTTCCAGCCCGCCATCAGCGGCCGCAGGTTGAAGGGGAAGCGCAGGTCGTTGTCCGGCGTCGGGGCTTTCACCGCGGGCAGCGACTGCAGGTAGGCGTACAGCGCCTGCAGGTCGTCGTCGCTGGTCTTGGCGAAGGCGGTGTACGGGAAGGCCGGGTAGAGGTGCCGGCCGTCGCGCGAGATGCCCTCGCGCATGGCGCGCTGGAAGGCCGTGAAGGACCAACGGCCCAGGCCCGTCTCGGCATCGGGCGTGAGGTTGGTGCTGTGGAGGGTGCCGAAGGGCGTTTCCATCGCGCGGCCACCGGCGTTGGGCACCCCGCCGGGCGCGGTGTGGCACACCACGCAGTCGCCGAGCGCGGCGAGCTGGCGACCACGTTCGACGGTCTCGGCGCTGTAGGCGGGTGCACTGAAGGACACGGGTGCGATGGCAGGTCGCCAGCCGAGCAGGCCGGCGATGGCGCCGAGGCCGCCGAGAACCAGGGCGGCGCCCGTGGCCCACAGGCCCTTGCGGCGCGGCAGCGGTGCATCGGCCGGCAGCCCGTGTGCCGCGTGGGGCAGCGCCTGCGGCGCCTCGTCGGGTGCCGCGGCCTCGCCCGCAGGTGGCAGCGGGTTGAGCGCAGCCCGCACCACCTCGGGCGTGAAGGGCGGCGCGCGAAAGCGCACGCCCGTCGCATCGAAGATCGCATTGGCGATCGCCGCCGTGCCCGGCACCGAGGCCGACTCGCCTGCACCCAGCGGCGGCTCGCCGGGGCGCGGCATCTGCAGCACCTCGACGACCGGGACCTCGCGGAAGCTGAGGATGGGGTAGCTGCCCCATTCGCGATTCGCGACCACGCCCTGCGGCAGCACGCCGGGCAGCTGCGCCTTGGCGGCGTCGGTGTCGGCGGGCGGCGCCGGTGCGAACTGCACCTGCTCCTTCAGGGCGCGGCTGGTGGTCTGCAGCACGTTGCCGTGCACCTGGTGCTCGACGCCCGCCGGGTTGATGGTCAGGCCCGCATCGTGGCCGACGACCACGCGGCGCACATGCACCTCGCCCGTCCTGCGGTTGACCTCCACGTCGGCCACCCAGGCGGCCCAGGCGGCGCCGAAGCCGGGCCACTTGCTGTGGATGTAGCGCGCGTAGGCGAAGCCCTGCCCGAAAAGGATGTCGCCGCCCGGCCCCAACCCGCCATCGGCGTTCTCCTGCGGCCCGGTGCGCATGCGCCAGCCGGCCTTCTGCGCGGTGGCCTGCACGAGCTCGATGGCGCGCGGATCGTCGAGGTGGCGCAGGCGGAACTGCACCGGGTCCACGCCCGCGGCCGTGGCCAGTTCGTCGATGAAGGACTCGTGCGCGAAGGAGTTGGGCAGCGCCGACACGCCGCGCAGCCACGAGGCGCGCACGATCGGCGCCATGTCGTTGACCTTCACCCGCAGGTGGTCGTAGGCGTAGGGCGGGCGCGCGGTGCGGTCGCCCATCTCGTAGGCATGTGGCTGCGCATCGACGGTGCCGGTGAGCAGCAGCGCCAGCGTGGGCGCGCCGTTGCTGGGGTAGGAGCTCTCGAAGTCGTAGGCGCCGATGCCCCCCTCGGGCGACAGCGCGCCGGCCACCGTCATGAGCTGCGCCGTGCCCTTGGGCTCCCACGCGTGCTCCTGTTCGCGCGTGAGCTGCACGCGCACCGGCGCGCCGACGGCACGCGCCAGCAGCGCCGCATCGGCGGCCACGTCGTCGGCGCCGTTGCGGCCGTAGCAGCCGGCGGCCTCCATGCGCACGACGTCGACCTCGAGGTCCTGAACGCCCATCAGCTTCGCGAGGTCGGCGCGAAGGACATGCGGGTTCTGCGACCCGGCCCA
>JAVHYA010000037.1:9361-33897 GCA_031119395.1 Pseudomonadota bacterium | reverse complement strand
CCGATGGAGGCATGCAGCTGGTACGGCCACAGGTAGGTGCGTCGCATCGCATCGCCCGCGCCGGCCAGGGCCGCATCGACGTCGCCCTCGTCCACCAGCAGGCGCTGCGTGGCGGGGTTGTCGCGGATGGCCTGTGCCACCTTGTCGGGGTGGTCCAGGTCGGGCATGCCGGGCCAGGGCTTCCAGCGCACGCGCAGCGCGCGCATGGCCTGCTCGGCATGCTCCTCGCGCTCGGCGACGATGCCGACGAAGTCGCGGATCACGACCACCGCGCGGATGCCGGGGATGTGCGCGATGGACGACTCGTCGACCGACTCGAGCGTGTTGCCGACGAAGTCACCATGGTCCGCGCCCGCATAGGGCGGCCGCACGACGCGGCCATGCAACATGCCGGGCAGCCGCATGTCGTGCACGAACACCAGTTCGCCCGCCAGCTTGGCGGGAATGTCGACGCGGGGCTGCGGCGTGCCGACGAGGCGGTAGTCCCCGGTGCGCTTGACCTGCGCAGCGGCGTCGAGCGTGAGCACCGTGCGCTGACCGGCCAGCAGCGCCGCCAGTGGCAGCTGCGCCGCGTCGCCGTGGTGGACGATGCCGCCCTCGATGCGCAACTCGGCCGCCGCGACACCCGTCCGCTCGGCCGCGCGCGCGAGCAGCCAGGCGCGCGCCTGCGCGGCCGCCAGCCGCAGCGGCTGCGCGTGGATCTGGATCGACGCGCTGGCGATGGTCGCGCCCTGGTTGGGCGCGCGGGCCGTGTCGCCGAGCACCATGCAGACCGCATCCAGGGGAGCATCGAGCTCCTCGGCCACGATCTGGGCCAGTGCGGTGCCGATGCCGGTGCCCAGGTCGACGTGGCCGTTCAGGGCGGTGATGCTGCCGTCGTCCCACACGGCAAGGAGCACCTCGTCGCCCTCGAGCGGGTTGCCCGGCACGGCCGCCGGCTGGCCCTTGGCCGGCGGCGGGGCCGGCGGCGTCGGGCGCACGACCACCAGCACGCCTTCGGCCGCAAGGAATTCGGCCCGGCTGCGGGGCTGGCGGGCGCGCACGGGTGGATTCATGCCGACGCGAGGCGCGCGGCGGCGTCTTCCACGGCGCGCAGGATCTCGATGTGGGTGCCGCAGCGGCACAGGTTGCCCGACAGCTCGGCACGGATGCGCGCCGGCGACGGCCGCGCTTCACGCGCCAGCAGCGCCGCGGCCTGCATCACCATGCCGTTGAGGCAGTAGCCGCATTGCGCGGCCTGGGCGCGCTCGAAGGCCTGCTGCACGGGGTGGAAACCATGGCGCGACCCCAGGCCCTCGAGGGTCGTGATGCGGCGGCCGGCCACGCCGTGCGCGGGAATCACGCAGGCCCGTGCCGCCACGCCGTCCACATGCACCGTGCAGGCACCGCACTGGCCCAGCCCGCAGCCGTACTTGGGGCCGTTGAGGCCCAGATCGTTGCGCAGCACATGCAGCAGCGTGGCTTCGCGCGGGGCGGGCACCGACACCGCGCGGCCGTTGACCTCGAGCGCCAGCAGCGGCTCGACGTGGTCGACGGACGCCGCCGGCACCCGGACCTGGCTACCGTCGCAATTGCCCATCGCCGGTGTACATCTCCAGGTCGACGAAGGTCGAGCCGTTGTGGTTGCGCGCGCCGTACTCGACCGGGAACTCGCCGAAGCTGGTGCGCCCGATGCTCTCCAGGCCGGCGATGAAGCTGTCGCGCGTGAGCGCCGGGCCGCCGCGCCGCAGGCCCTCGGCCATGACACGGCCGACGATGTAGCCCTCCAGGGCCGTGTAGCTGTCGATCTTCTGGCCGAAGGCCGCGCGGTCGCGCTGGTAGTCGGCCACGATGGGCACGCGCAGCGCCTGCGGCGGCGGCACGATGCTGGCCGTGACCAGCCCGGCGAGCTTGCCTTCGAGCCGCTGGGCCGAGCCCTTGGCGTCGGTGATGCCCACCGACAGCGTGTAGAGCTGGGCGCCGGACCCGCTCGCGCGGTAGTCGCGGATGAAGACGTCGACCATGCGGCCGGCCATGATCATCACCACCGCGCCGGGCGATGCCGCCTTGAGGCCCGCCACCACGTCCTTGGCATCGGTCGCGGCGATGGCCATCGGCAGCTTCTGCACCACGTTGACCTTGAAGTCGGCCGCGAGCTGCTCGCAGGTCGCGAGGTTGGACTTGCCGAACGCGCTGTCCTGGAACACCACGGCGATGGACTGGATGCCGATGGTCGAGAGGTGGCTGATGATCTTGCGCAGTTCCAGGTCGTAGCCCGCGCGCACGTGGAACAGCAGCCGGTTGACGCTGGTGCGGAAGGACGAGGTGCCCACCAGCGGCGCGAACATCGGCACGCCGGCCTTCTCGCACAGGGGCATGGCCGCCACCAGGTTGCCGGTGGCGACGTAGCCGGTGAGCGCGAAGACCTTGTCCTGTTCGATCAGGCGCGTGGTGTTGGCGGCCGTCTTCGCCGGCTCGTAGACGTCGTCGTACGACACGAGCTCGACGCGCCGGCCGTGGACGCCGCCCGCCTTGTTGAGCCGGTCGAAGTACAGCTGGATGCCGGCGCGGTAGTCGATGCCAAAGTCCTGCGCGGGACCACTGAACACGGCCGACTGCCCGAGGCGGATGACGCCCTCGGCGACGCCGTTCTCGGCACGGGCGCCTCGCAGCAGCCCCGGCCCGACGGCGAGCGCGGCGGCGCCCGCGGCGAGCGTGCGCCGCCTGGAAATGGAGGTCATGGGTGGCCCGGCTCCTTCAGGCGGTGACGATGTCGGCGGACTGGATGCGCTTGACGCCCTTGGCCTGCATGTCCTTCCAGGCCTTGGCCAGCGAGCCGTTGAGGTCGATGGCGCGCGTGGCGTCCTCGATCACGTAGGCCTCGAAGCCGGCCTTGCGTGCGTCGAGCGCCGTCCAGGCCACGCAGAAGTCGGTCGCCAGCCCGGTGACGTACACGGTCTTGATGCCGCGCGCCTTGAGGTAGCCGGCCAGGCCCGTGACGGTCTTGCGGTCGGCCTCCTCGAACGCCGAATAGCTGTCCACGCCCTTGTTGAAGCCCTTGCGGATGACCAGCTGCGCGGTGGGCAGGTTCAGGTCCTTGTGCAGCGCCGCGTCGTCGGTGCCCTGCACGCAGTGGTCGGGCCACAGCACCTGGTTGCCGTAGTCGAGCTTGATGCTGGAGAAGGGCTTCTGGCCTCCATGTGCGCTGGCAAAGGAGGCGTGGCCGGGCGTGTGCCAGTCCTGCGTGACGACGACGTTGTCGAAGCTGCCGGCCAGCTTGTTGATGAGGGGCACCACCTCCGCACCGCCCTTGACCGGCAGCGTGCCGCCGTCGACGAAGCAGTTCTGGACATCGACCACGATGAGCGCGGCCCTGGGGCCGGGCTTGATCTTGCCGGCCGCCCACAGGGTGGGCGCGAGGCCGGCCGCGCCGAACGCGGCGGCGGCCTGAAGGAACTGACGGCGTTGCGGGATCTGCATGGGAAAGCCCTCCGGGGTTGGAATGGATCTGTGGAGGCCGCGGGACGACGAGGGCGGTGCTCAGACGCTCAGGTAGGCGCGTCGCACATCCTCGTTGGCTGCCAGCTCGGCCATGCTGGCGGCATATCGGATCTGGCCCTTCTCGAGCACATAGGCGCGGTCGGACACGAGTTCGGCAAAGTGCATGTTCTGCTCGGACAGCAGGATCGACACGCCGTTGGCCTTGAGCTCCAGGATCATGTTGGCCATCTGCTCGACGATGACCGGTGCCACCCCCTCCGACGGCTCGTCCAGCAGCACCAGGTAGGGGTTGCCCATCAGCGTGCGCGCCACGGTGAGCATCTGCTGCTCGCCGCCGCTCATGCGGCCGCCCGGGCGGTGGGGCATTTCGCCGAGGTTGGGGAAGAGCTTGAACAGCTTCTCGGGCGTCCACAGCGGCGCCTGGCCGCCGTCGGCCCACTGGCGGCCGGCCTGGCGGCCCACCTCGAGGTTCTCCATCACCGTGAGGTCGGTGAACACGCGCCGGTCCTCCGGCACGAAGCCCAGGCCCAGGCGTGCCGCATGGTGCGGCTCGGTCTTGGAGATGTCGTGGCCCAGGAAGCGGATCGCCCCACGCCGCTTGGCCAGCATGCCCATCAGCGCCTTGAGCGTGGTGGACTTGCCGGCCCCGTTGCGGCCCATGAGCGCCACGACTTCGCCGCGCCGCACCTCCAGGTCGACGTCGTAGAGGATCTGCGCGGCGCCGTACCAGGCGCACAGGGATTTGGCTTCGAGGAGGGTGCCGTTGTTCATGCCAGGGCCTTTGAATTCGGACTACCGGACGCGAAGAACGCGAAAGCAACGCGAAGGGCGCGAAAGAGTCCGGCAGAAAACGTCTTGGGTATTCCTTTCGCGGCGTTCGCGAAACCTTCGCGCCCTTCGCGTCCGGTTCCCGTATCCCTTTCAGCCTTCGTCATGCCGCCGCCTTCTCGAAGGTCTTGCCGGTGCCGAAGTAGACCTCCTGCACCTTCGGGTGGTCGCGGATCTCCAGCGGCTTGCCCTGCGCGATGAGGCGGCCGCGGGCCAGCACGATCATGCGGTCGGCGTACGCGAAGACGACGTCCATGCTGTGCTCGGTGAAGAGCACGGCCATGCCGCGGTCGATGACCAGCTGCTTGGTCAGGGCCATGAGCGAGTTGCGCTCCTGGGGCGCCATGCCGGCGGTGGGCTCGTCCATCAGCAGCAGCTTGGGCGAGTTGGCCATGGCGATGGCGAGCTCGACGCGCTTGACGTCGCCGTAGGCCAGCACGCTGCAGGGCCGGTCGGCCTGCGATTTCATGCCGACCTGATCGAGCAGGGCCAGCGCCTCGTCGCGCTTGTGCTCCGCGGCGGGCTTCCACATCGAGAACAGCTTGCGGTCGTGCGAGATCAGCGCCATCTGCACGTTCTCGACGACGGTGAGCGAGGAGAACGTTTCGGCGATCTGGAAGGTGCGACCCACGCCCAGCCGCCAGATGTCGCGCGGGCGCTTGCCCACGAGCTCCGTGCCATCGAGCCGGATCGAGCCCTGGTCGGCCTTGAGCTGGCCGTTGACCATGTTGAAGGTGGTCGACTTGCCGGCGCCGTTCGGGCCGATCAGCGCCAGCAGCTCGCCGGCGGCCAGGTCGAAGGTGATGCCGTCGACGGCCTTCACGCCGCCGAAGGACTTGCCGAGGTTGCTGACCTGCAGCAGCGGTGTGGCGATGCTCATCGTGCGGCCTCCCCGGTGGCGGCGTTGGCCCTCAAGGGTTGTTGGCCCGCGGCGTCGGCGGCCGCATCGTCGGCGCGCCCGCGCCAGCGGTCGGCCAGCAGCTTGAGCGAGCCGGCGATGCCCTGCGGGAACAGCAGCACCAGGATGAGGATGATCGCGCCCAGCGTGGCGCGCCAGTAGTCGGTGTTGCGCGCCACCGCGTCGTGCAGCCAGGTGAAGGTGACGGCGCCCACCACCGGCCCGGCCAGGGTCTGGATGCCGCCCAGCAGCACCATCACCAGCCCGTCGACCGACTTGCCGACCGACAGCGACTCGGGCGAGATGCTGCCCTTGGAGAACGCGAAGAGCGCGCCGGCCAGGCCGGCCACCAGGCCGGCCACCACGAAGGCGGCCCACTGCATGCGCTTGACGTCGATGCCGATGGCGTCGGCGCGCAGCACCGAGTCGCGGCCTGCGCGCATGGCGTAGCCGAAGGGCGAGAACAGCACGCGCCGCAGCCACCACACGCCCGCACCCACCAGCACCAGCGTGAGCCAGTAGTAGTTGCGCTTGTCGGACAGCCAGGCCGAGGGCCACACGCCCGTCAGGCCGTTGCTGCCGCCGGTGAAGCTGTCCCACTGGTAGGTGACGGCCCAGGTGATCTGCGCGAAGGCGAGCGTGAGCATGGCCAGGTACACGCCCGAGAGCCGCACCGCGAACCAGCCGTAGACCAAGGCGCCGATGGCCGCGACCAGCGGCGCGACGACCAGCGCGAGCTCCATCGGCAGGCCCAGCGCGCGCACCAGCAGCGCCGCGCCATAGGCGCCGAGGCCGAAATAGGCCGCATGGCCGAACGAGTGCATGCCCGCGGGCCCCATGATGAAGTGCAGGCTGGCGGCGAAGAGCGCAGCCACCAGCAGGTCGATCATGAGCACCGTGGTGTAGGGCGAACCGGCCGTGAGGAAGGGCGTCACCGCGAGCAGTGCCGCGAAAGCGGCGGCCGCCAGCACGTAGGTGCGGCTGGCCCGGCGCAGCGGCTCTTCCTGCATGCCGACATAGCGGCTCGGCGCCTGCGCACGCCCCATCAGGCCCCAGGGGCGCCACACGAGCACCACCGCCATGACCAGGAAGTCGACCACCAGCGTGAGCTTGGAGAAGGAGATGGACAGGCCGAACACGTCGACCACGCCGAGCCAGATGCAGATGGCCTTGATTTCCGCGATGAGCAGTGCCGCCACATAGGCGCCGGGCAGCGAGCCCATGCCGCCGACCACGACCACCACGAAGGCGGCGCCGATGGTGTTGAGGTCCATCTCCAGCGTGGCGGGCTCGCGCGGCAGCTGCAGCGCACCGCCCAGGCCCGCGAGCATCGCGCCCAGGGCGAACACGGCCGTGAAGAGCCAGGCCTGGTTCACGCCCAGGGCGCTGACCATCTCGCGGTCCTGCGTGGCGGCGCGCACCAGCGTGCCGAAACGCGTGCGCGTGAGCAGCAGCCACACCAGGCCCAGCACCACGGGCCCGACGACGATCAGGAACAGGTCGTACGACGGGAACTGGCGCCCCAGGATCTCGACCGAGCCCTTGAGCCCCGGCGCACGCGGCCCCAGCAGCTCGTCGGGGCCCCAGAGCCAGAGCACCGCGTCCTTGATGACCAGCACCAGCGCGAAGGTGGCCAGCAGCTGGAACAGTTCGGGCGCCTTGTAGATGCGGCGCAGCAGCACCACCTCGATCAGCGCACCGAGCACGCCCACCGCGATCGCGGCCAGCGGCAGCGCCAGCCAGAAGCCGCCGCTGCCCACCACGCCGCCGAGCTTGTCGGCCAGGGTGTAGGCGATGTAGATGCCCACCATGAAGAAGGAGCCATGGGCGAAATTGACGATGCGCGTGACGCCGAAGATCAGCGACAGCCCCGCCGCCACCAGGAACAGCGAGGACGCGGACGCCAGCCCGTTGAGGAGCTGGACGATCAGGCCGGAAAAGCTCATAACCCGTTCTTCAATTCAGTGACCCGCAGGTCTTGCCATGCAAACGCCCCCTGCGACTGGCGCCCGCAGATGCCAGGGCACCCGCGGAACTGGCTTTGCCAGGCCGCTGGGTGCGCCCCCTTCGCGAAGCAGAAGGGGGAGCGGCGAAGCCGCATGGGGGTTGCTTCATTTCAATCCGCGGCGCGGGACTTCTTGACGTCGGCAGCGCTGGGCTGGAAGCGCGCGTCGGCGCCGTCGAAGTAGGTGTAGTTCACCATCACGCCCTTGCCGCCCTCGTTCTTGGTGCGGCCGACGAAGGCGCCCATGGTCGACTGGTGGTCCTCGGGGCGGTAGCTGATCTTGCCGAAGGGCGTGTCGACCTGCAGGCCCTTGAAGGCCGCGACCAGCTTGTCGGATTCGGTGCTGCCGGCCTTGGCCACGCCGGCGGCGGCCGACTTGATCATGCTGTAGCCCACCACCGAGCCCAGGCGCGGGTAATCCTTGAACTTGGCCTGGTAGGCCTGCTCGAACTTCTTGTGCTCGGGCGTGGTGATGCCGTACCACGGGTAGCCCGTCACCAGCCAGCCGTTGGGCGCCTCGTCCTTCAGCGGGTCGAGGTACTCGGGCTCGCCGGTGAGCACGCTCACCACTTCACGGTCCTTGAAGAGGCCGCGGGTGTTGCCTTCGCGCACGAACTTCGAGAGGTCGGCGCCGAAGAGCACGTTGAAGATCGCGTCCGGCTTGGCGTCGGCCAACGCCTGCACCACGCTGCCGGCATCGACCTTGCCCAGCGGCGTGGCCTGCTCGGTGACGAATTCGACGTCGGGCTGCGCCGCCTTGAGCAGCTGCTTGAAGGCAGCCACCGCCGACTGGCCGTACTCGTAGTTGGGGTACACGATGGCCCAGCGCTTCTTCTTGAGCTTGGCCGCGTCGGGCACGAGCATGGCGGCCTGCATGTAGGTGCCGGGGCGCAGGCGGAAGGTGTACTGGTTGCCGCCCTGCCAGGTCATCTTGTCGGTGAGCGGCTCGCCGGCCAGGTAGAAGAACTTCTTCTGCTTGGCGAAGTCGGCCAGCGCCAGGCCGGTGTTCGAGAGGAAGGCACCGGCCAGGATGTCGACCTTCTCGCGCGACACCAGCTCCTCGGCCATGCGCACCGCGTCGCCGGGGTTGGCGTTGTCGTCGCGCGTGATCAGCTCGATCTTCCTGCCGTTGACCCCGCCGGCGGCGTTGATCTCGTCCACCGCCAGTTCCATGCCCTTCTTGTAGGGCTCGAGGAAGGCGGGCTGCGCCTTGTAGCTGTTGACTTCGCCGATCTTGATCACGCCCTGGGCGTGGACGGCAGGCGCCAGCAGCGCAGCGAGCGCGGCGACGGTGAAGGCGGGACGCAGTGCATTCATTGGAGACTCCTTGAAAAACTCGACAGGAAATTCGGACAGCCGAACGCAGAAGAAATACAGAACTACGCAGAGGGCGCAGAGAAGACAGAAGAAATTCCTTTTTTGGCTTTCTCTGCGCCCTCCGCGGATTCTTTGCGACCTCTGCGTTCGGCTGCCTGCTTTTGGCTTTCAGCGAAGACCATCTTCGCCCTTGATCTCGGACACCTGCAGCCCGCCGATGCGCGGCAGCGGCCGGCCGCTGTCGGTCACGGCCACGGCCACGACGATCTCGCCGGCGCGCGGCGCATCGCTGACGCGGGCCTCGACGGCGTCGAAGTGGCTGCGCACGAAGGCGGCGTCCTTGTGGCCCAGCGGCACGTCGATGGCGGTGCCCAGCGTGCCGCGCTTCTTGGCCGAGGGCACGAGAGCCGCGCCCTTCTCGACCGCCACGCGCAACGGCGCGCCCAGCTTGGGATGCAGGATGGCGGCCGCGTGCTCCAGCTCGCCGCCCTCGCCCACGATCGCGGCCTTGCCGTAGCTCTGGGCCTGGCCGGGCTCGATGCCCAGCGCCTTCACGGCCTTCTGGCCGAGCAGCGCCCCGAGCTCCTCGCCGATGGCGATCAGCTCGTCGAGGTTCTCGCTGTAGCGGCCGGCGTAGGGGTTGGCGATGACGGCGATGGCGACGGCGCGGCGCGTGGGCGGGTCGATGACCCGGCCCATCTCCTTGCGCGTTTCGTCCACCTGCACCACCAGCTTGCGAATATCGACTGACATCATTGATCCTTCACTTGTCTTCTTTGCGACTTCTGCGAAATCTTCGCGACCTCTGCGTTCGGCTGCCCGTCTTCGACGACCTGTCGGTTCACCGCAGCCCGTCCCACTGGGCGATGTTCTCCGCACGCAGGCCACCCACGCGATCGTGCACGCGGTAGCCGGTGCTCATGGCGAGGATGAAGACGATCTCGTCCGATTCGGGCGCCCCGGGCACGCGGACCTCGATGGCGTCGAACTGGCCGCGCACGTAGCTGGCGTTGATGTTGGTGAGCGGCACGTCGAGCGTGGCGCCTGGCGGGCCGACCTTCTTGGTCGAGGGCACGATCGACAGCGCGTTGCCGGGTTGGCCGGTCTTCTTCTCGGCGACGGTGCCGGCCTTGTAGGCGGCGCGGTCGCCCTTCCAGCCGAGCAACTCGCGCATGGCGTAGCCACCGGGCACGTGCCACAGGGCGCCGTGCTCGATCTCGCCGGCGGCCCCGACGATGGCGCCCTTGCCGTAGGTCGCGATCTGCTCGAGCGGCACGTCCATCGCGGCATGCAGCCGGTGCGCCATGTCGACGCCCACCGGCTCCAGCAGGTCCATCATGGGCAGGATGTCGGGCTCGTAGCGGCCCGCGAAGGGATTGGTCAGCACCGCGGCGATCGCGCCACGCACCAGCGGCGTTGCGGCACGCGGGCCGAACTCGTGGTGGATGGTCTCGACCTGGGTGAAGACGCGTCGGATGTCGATCATGGGAAGGATGCCTTGCTTTTCGTTAAGCAAATACTGAACCAAGTGCGGGTTGCGCGGCCTCGCCGGACGCCGAGCTTAAGGGCTGCACAAGTCGCCATTGCCCCTGGCAAACGAGTATCGCGGCCCAGGCGTGGCCGGCCGCCTGCACCGCACGGGCACGCTGCACGCCCGCATCCAGTGCCCGCGCGACGGCCTGGGGCGGCAAGGCCGGGACGTCCACCGTGACGGGCGTGTCGCCCAGGTCGCTGCCATCCTTGCACTCGCTGGCCGGCAGGCGGCGGATGTCCGGGTGCGCCACGTCCACGGCGTTGGCGATGACGGTGGCCGCGGCGTCGGCGCCCGCCGCGGTCGCGGCGAGCACGGTGACGCTGTCGGCGATGCCCAGCGAGAAGCTGCGGCCGCGCCAGCCGCTGGTGGCCACGCCGCGCACGGGCTGGGCGGCATGCACGTCGAACTGGCCATCGGTGCGCAGGGCCGCGGCGTCGGCCGGGTCGAAGCGCGCCAGGTCGGCGTACAGCCCCACGCGCGCCGACGCGCCGGGCGCCAGGTGGAAGGCGATGTCGCCGCCGTTGTTGGCCCACGCGCGCACGATGCCGGCACGGCGGTAGGCGGCGATCAATTCCTGCGCGACGGCGCCGGCGACGGCGGCCATCGGCGTCATGAAGAGCGGCGCGTGCACCGCACATGCGTCCCACATGCGGCGCGCCACGGGGCCGGCCGGCACGGCGCCGGCCGCGATGGGCTGCTTGAGCAAGGGCAGTTCGGCCACCAGCTCGTCGAGCAACGGCACGAAGCGCGCCCAGGCGTCGGCATGCGCGGCCGCGACGGCCTGCGGCTCGCCCTCGGCCTGCAGCACGACGTCCATCGGGCCGTGCTGGAAATGCCAGCGCCCGCCGTCGAGCCGGGCACGCGTCGCTGCCATGGCCGCCTCGTCAGCCCAGCATGGGGCCGTGCCCCAGCGGCCACGGGTTGACGCCATCCGCACGGCGCCACTCGCGCGCCGTGGGGGCGCCATCGTCCTGCCAGGCGCCGCGGGCCAGCGCCTTGTCGAGCGGCATGACATGGTCGACATGGCCGCCGAGCGCGGCGTAGTCGTCCAGTCGCATGCTGAACTCGATGGGCGCGATGATGGCCGGCGTGGGCACGGTGCCGAAGCTGTTGTCGGGCATGCGCATCACGTCCACCATGACGGTGATGCCGCCGCCCGGCCACACATAGGCCGGCGCGCCACCGCAGGTCACGTTGACCAGCGCCTGCTTGATGGCCCGCGTGAGCAGGATGGGGTTCTCGGTCACGCCGGCGCGCAGGCTGCCGCCCGCGCCGCCGAGGAAGAGCACGGTGCACAGCGACGGTTCGCAGTTCTCGCCGATGCGGTCGACCACGCGCTGCACCGCCGGGGGCATGGGCTGCTCCACGGGCTGCAGCTGCTCGTCGAGCACGTACCACTGGGCCTGTTCGCCGGTGGTGGAGGTCATGAGCAGGCGCAGGCCCGGCCGGGCCACGCCGGGTTCCCAGCCCTCGATGATGGACAGCGGGTCGGCGATGTCGGTGCCGCCCCAGCCGCTGCCGGGGTTGGCGACCTGGAAGTAGCGCCCCGGCGTGGACTTGCGCCCGCGCATCTGGATGCCCGAGGGCGCCATCGACAGGCAGCGGCCGGCCTGGTGCTCGGTGAGCACGCCGGTGATGTGGTCGTCGACCACCACCACCTCGTCGGCCAGGTCGAGCAGCTGCTTGGCGAAGATGCCCACCGTCGCCGAACCGCAGCCCACGCGCATGCGCTGCTCCTCGACGCCGTTGACGACGGGCGCCCTGCCCGCCTGGATGACGAGGCTGGCGCCGCCGTCGATGGTGCATTCGGCCGCCTGCTTGTTGCACAGGTTCTGCATGAGCTCCAGCGTCATGCGGCCTTCCTTCTTGCTGCCGCCGGTGAGGTGGTGCACGCCGCCGAGCGAGAGCATCTGCGAGCCGTACTCGGCCGTGGTCACGTGGCCCACCACCTCGCCCTTGTAGCGGACGTTGGCCTGCTCGGCACCGAGGAAGCGGTCGGTGTCGATCTTCACCTTCACGCTGCAGTAGCTGAAGATGCCTTCGGTCACCACGGTGACCATGTCGACGCCGTCGGCCTTGGAGCCGACGATGAAGGGCGCCGGCTTGTAGTCGGGGTAGGTGGTGGAGGCGCCGATGCCGGTGACGAAGACCTCGTTGGCGTGCAGCAGGTCGCCGCTCCAGTCGGCCGGCGCGCCGGCGTCGGCCGACTCGACGTCCTCGCCCGCGGCGCCCGGGCGCGCGAAAGGCACCAGCGCCGGCGCCTCGGCGGTCAGCTCGCGGCGCAGCAGCACCACCGGGTCGACGCGCACCAGCACCCCGGCGCGGTTGGCGTAGCGGTCGCAGGCGCCGGTGCGGCCCTCCGAAATCTGGCAGAGCACCGGGCAGGCGTTGCACTCGACCTTGGCTGCGCTCATGCGCTCGTTGCGCACCGGCGACTTGCCGTAGCCCAGGCCGGCCGCATCGGGCACGACGGGCAGGTCCATGCTCGGCAGCCCGTCGGTCTTGGTGTGTTCAGTCATCGTGGTCATCCGTGAGATGAGGCGTCCCAACGTGCAACAAGCGTGCCTGCACGATGCTTGAGCCGCCACATCGTTTTGTGTAGCATTTGCTCCACTTTCATGTTGTATTCGCTACACCAAACACAATGTAGCGGTCCGGCGCGAAGCTTGCATGGGTACTTTCCTGAGGCGCGCACTCCCCGACACGGTGCACCGTGAACGACAATTGGGCGGCCACAGCCGGTTGACGCGCCAGCCCCCGTTCGCAAGCATTCCGTCGCCCGCCTTTTCCTCTCATCCACCAGCTTTTCGACTTGCCATGAGTGCCTTCAGCGAAGAACGCGTTCTTTCGGTCCACCACTGGACGGACCGCCTGTTCACCTTCACGACCACGCGCGACCCGGCGCTGCGCTTCTCCAACGGCCACTTCACGATGATCGGCCTGAAGGTCAACAACAAGCCCCTGCTGCGCGCCTACAGCATCGTCAGCCCCAACTATGAGGAACACCTGGAGTTCCTCAGCATCAAGGTGGAGGAAGGCCCCCTCACCTCGCGCCTGCAGCACATCCAGGTCGGCGACACGATCATCGTCGGCCGCAAGCCGACGGGCACCTTGCTGATCGACTACACGCTGCCCGGCAAGCGCCTGTACCTCTTCGGCACCGGCACCGGCCTGGCGCCCTTCATGTCGGTGATCCGCGACCCGGAAACCTACGAGAAGTTCGAGCAGGTCATCCTGGTGCACGGCGTGCGCCAGGTCGACGAGCTGGCCTACCACGACCTGGTCGTGGACCACCTGCCCAAGCACGAGTTCCTGGGCGAGATGATCGAGAAGCAGCTGCTGTACTACCCCACGGTGACGCGCGAGGAGTTTCGCAACCAGGGCCGCATCACGGACCTCATCACCACCAACAAGCTCACCGACGACCTCGGCCTGCCGCCGCTGAACCCGGCCGAGGACCGCGTGATGATCTGCGGCAGCCCCGGCCTGCTGACCGACATGAAGGAAATCCTCGAAGGCCGCGGCTTCAAGGAAGGCAACACCAGCACCCCGGGCGACTACGTCGTCGAACGGGCCTTCGCAGAGAAATAAATGCGGACTGCCGTACGCGAAAGTTTCGCGAAGGACGCTCAAGGGTTCCCGAGAATCTGCTTGGCTTCCTTTCGCGTCCTTCGCGTGATCTTCGCGCCCTTCGCGTGCGGCACCCGCTCCCGTTCCCGGATCCATACCGCATGACCACCCGCAAGACCGTCGCCAAGCCCCAGCGCAAGACCGGCGTGCGGGAGGCGGCGGCGCAGGCGACGCGCGACGCGATCCTGAAGGCGGCCACCAAGGTCTTCGCGAAGTACGGCTACGAGGGCGGCAGCGTGGAGAAGATCTCCAAGGCGGCGAAGTCGTACGACCGGATGATCTACTACTACTTCGGCAGCAAGGAAGGCCTGTTCGTCGCGGTGCTCGAAGGCATCTACCAGCGCATGGACGAGGCCGAGGCGGCGATCGCGCTCGATGCCTCGCGGCCGGTCGAGGCGCTGACCGAGGTCATCCGCTTCGTGCACGGCTACTACCGGCGCAACCCCGACTTCGTCACGCTGCTGAACACCGAGAACCTGCACAAGGGCCGGCACATCGCCAGGTCGGTGCGGGCGCGCGAATACTCGTCCCGCGCGGTGGCGATCATCGCGGACATCCTGGCGGCGGGCGCGGCCCAGGGGCTGTTCCGCGCCGACCTGGTGGCGCGCGACGTGTACCTGCTGATCGCCGCCTCGGGTTACTTCTACACCTCCAACCGCTACACGCTGACCACCTTCCTGGACGAAGCCCTGGAAGCGCCGGACAAGGTGGCGCACTGGGAGGACTTCGTCATCGAGGCCGTGCTGCGCACCGTGCGGCTCGAGGACGCGGTCGACAACGACACCCCACCCCACGAAGAGAGCACCTCATGGCAGAAATCGCAACCGGCGGCAAGTCGGGCAAGGTCGTCATCCAGAACATAGGGCTGCTGCTCTCGGGCGACATCGACCAGCCCATCCTCGATGCCGACACCATCGTCGTGAACGACGGCCTGATCACGGCCGTCGGCAAGTACAAGGACTGCGACACCGAGGGCGCCAGGACCGTCATCGACGCCCAGGGCGTGTGCGTGGCGCCCGGCCTCATCGACAGCCACGTGCACCCGGTGGCCGGCGACTGGACGCCGCGGCAGAGCCAGCTCAACTGGATCGAGTCGAGCATGAACGGCGGCGTGACCACCATGATCTCGGCCGGCGAGGTGCACTACCCCGGCCGGCCCAGGGACATCGTGGGCCTGAAGGCGCTGGCGATCACCGCGCAGCGCGCCTTCGACGCCTTCCGCCCCGGCGGCGTGAAGGTGCTGGCCGGCGCGCCGGTGATCGAGAAGGGCATGGTCGAGAGCGACTTCAAGGAACTGGCCGAGGCCGGCGTGGGCCTGCTCGGCGAGGTGGGCCTGGGCACGGTGAAGGCCGGCTACGAGGCCAAGGAGATGGTGGCCTGGGCGCGCAAGTACGGCATCCAGAGCACCATCCACACCGGCGGCCCCTCGGTGCCGGGCTCGGGCTACATCGACAAGGACACGGTGCTGGAGGCCGACGCCGACATCATCGGCCACATCAACGGCGGCCACACCTCGCTGCCGCTCAAGCATGTGTGCGAGCTGTGCGAGCAGAGCACGCGCGGCATCGAGATCGTGCACAACGGCAACGAGCGCGTGGCGATCGGCGCGGCGCGCGCCGCGATCGAACTCAAGTGCCCGCACCGCGTGATCCTCGGCACCGACGGCCCGGCCGGCTCGGGCGTGCAGCCGCTGGGCATCCTGCGCATGGTGTCGCTGATCTCGTCGATGGCCGACATCCCGGCCGAGGTGGTGTTCTGCTTCGCGACCGGCAACACCGCGCGCATGCGCAACCTGAACTGCGGCCTGGTCGAGGTCGGCCGCGCGGCGGACTTCGTCTTCATGGACCGCGCCCAGCACACGGCCGGCAAGACGCTGCTCGAAAGCGTGCAGCTGGGCGACATCCCCGGCGTGGGGATGGTGATGATCGACGGCATCGTGCGCGCCGGCCGCAGCCGCAACACGCCGCCGGCGACCGAGGTGCCGGTGGTCGTCGCGCCTGCTCACTGACGGACTTTCGCGCGATCGTAACGATCGTGACGAATTCGGCCGCAGCGCCCGCCCGGCGGGCGCTGCAGACCGATTGCACTTTGCCTCTTCAGTCCCCGCGTGCCGCCGCGTCGGCGCGCGCCTTCGCGTCCTCGGCCAGCGCCCGTGCGCAACCGGCCGACAGCAGCAGGATGGCCGAGGTGAAGTAGATCCACATGAGGATCACCACCAGCGAGCCGGCCGCGCCGTAGGCCGAGACCACCGCCGCCGTCGACAGGTACAGCGCCAGCGCCTGCTTGCCCAGCGTGAACAGCACCGCGCCCACCGCGCCGCCCACCAGCATGTAGCGCATGCGCGGCTTGGGGCCGGTGCTCAGCCGCATCAGGCCGGCGAACAGGCCGGTGCAGAAGGCGAAGGAAATCAGCTCGTTGATGCCGCGCAGCACCGGCTTGAGCGACAGCCACTGCCCGGCCCAGTCGGCGATGAAGTTGATGGCGGTGCTGGCGGCCAGCGACATCAGCAGCAGCACGCCGAAAACCAGGATGTAGCCCAGCCCGCGCAGCCGCAGCGAGGCCGTGTACCACCAGGGCGTCTCGGGCGCGGGCTCGCCGCCCTGGCGCCAGAGGCGCTCGAAGGCCGACTGCAGCTCGGCGAACACGCCCGTCGCGCCCGAGATCAGCAGCACGAAGGCCAGCACCGAGGCGATGATCCCTTCCTTGGGCTGCTGCGCACTGGTGAGCGCCTGGCGCACCGCTTCGGCACCGCGCTGGCCGACGACGGCCGAGATCTCACCCACCAGCCGCGTCTGCACGAACACCGGGTCGAGCCACCAGCCCAGGATGGCGACGATGAGCACCAGCAGCGGCGCCAGGCTCAGGATGCCGTAGAAGGACATGGCAGCGCTCATGCGCAGGCCGTCGGCCTCCTTCCACAGCATGGCGGCGCGCCACAGCGGCGTGAGCGGGCGCAGCGGCACCAGCAGTTTCTGGACGAAGGGCGGAAGCGAGGGGGTGGAGGACACGGCCGGCATGCCACGACGCTAGCGGCCTTCGGCGGCGCTGTCGATCAGCGCGGGCCGCGCGAGCGGAACACCAGGTGCCGCGCCGAGAGGTAGTTGACGACCATGCCGCCCAGGCTGCCCAGCGCGACGCCCAGCGCCGCGGCCCAGGGGCCTTCGACCGAATGCAGCGTGAGCACGTAGACCGCGTAGTTCACCGCCGCGCCGCCGAGCATGGCGACCACGTACGCGACGTACTCGCGCCACAGCGAGGCCGGCCGATCGACCGCGAAGGTGAAGCGGCGGTTGAAGGCCCAGGTCGCGGTGGCCGCGGCGAGGAAGGACAGCACCCGCGCGGCGTACCAGCCCAGCCAGGGCGCCAGCAGGTACAGCACCCCCACGTCGACGATCAGGCCGAGCACCCCGGCCACCGCGAACAGGGCCAGCCGGCGCGTGGTGCCGTGCGCCTGGCCGCCCCGCGGGCCGGACGCGTTCATGGCCGGCGCAGCGCGTTGCGCACGCCCGGCGTGGCCAGGTAGCGCAGCCGCTTGACCTCGCGCCGGCCCAGCGTCACCGTGCGCAGCACCGCGCCGCACGCGGCCGAGAGCATGGCGGCCAGCATCATCCCGGTGGCCAGCACGGCGGTGGGCAGGCGCGGCACCAGACCGGTCTCGAGGAAGGTGATGAAGAGCGGAATGGCCAGGACGATGGCGCCCAGCGCGAGCAGGCCGCCGATGGCGCTGAAGAAGCTCAGCGGCCGCTCGTTGACGAACAGGCGCAGGATCATCAGCAGGATGCGCCAGCCGTCGCGGTAGGTCGACAGCTTGGAATGCGAGCCCTCGGGCCGCGACCGGTACAGCGTGGGTCGCTCGGCATGGGGCATGCGCAGCTCGAGCGCATGCACGGTGAGCTCGGTCTCGATCTCGAAGCCCTTGGCCAGCGCCGGGAAGGACTTCACGTAGCGGCGCGAGAACACCCGCAGGCCGGACAGCATGTCCGTGAAGCGGCCGCCGAAGAGGTGGGACACCGCGCCGGTGAGCAGGCGGTTGCCGAAGCGGTGGCCGGGTCGGTAGGTCTGCGCGTCCTGGTGGTCGTCGACGCGTGCGCCCACCACCATGTCGAGGTTGCCGTCGATCAGATCGGCAATCAGTTCGCGCACCGTCGACAGATCGTAGGTGGCGTCGCCGTCGACCATCACGTAGACGTCGGCCTCGACGTCCGCGAACATGCGGCGCACCACGTTGCCCTTGCCACGCAGCGCCACGTGCGTCACCTGCGCGCCGTGGGCACGCGCCACTGCGGCGGTGTCGTCGGTGGACGCGTTGTCGAAGACGTGGATCTCGGCCTGCGGCAGCGCGGCGCGGAACTCGGCGATCACCTGCGGGATGGCCAGCGCCTCGTTGTAGCAGGGGATCACGGCTGCGATGCGCAGGCCGTCCGGAATGGGTCGTGGAGGCGTCATGGTCGATCGGAAAGGACGCGGTAGGCCTTCACACCGTCCTGCTCGGCCACGAGCCGGAAGTAGCGCTCGAAGTCGGGCTTGCCGTCCACGTACGGCCCCAGCGCCGTGCGCACGACGATGGTACCGAAGCCGTGCTCGGCAAGCTTCCGTGCCATCGGCCCGGCGGGCAGCAGCAGGTAGTCGGCATAGCGGTAGGGGCCGAACACATCGCCCCACACCGGCCCGCCGGCGAAGTAGATCGCGTCGCTCAGGCCGACCTGGTAGAGCTTGCCCACCGGTTGGCGCCGCAGCTCGCTGAGCACCGCGTAGCCAGGCACGTGGGCCTGCAGGAAGGCCTCGCGCGTCTCGGGCGTGGGCGAGATCATGCGTGCATGCCCGGCCCAGCGCTGGCCGCCCGCCACCGCCAACACCGCGACGAGGACGCCCGCGGCCGCGCGCGGGACGGGCGGGCGCGCCAGCATCGGTGCCCGACGCCGCACGCCCGCGGCGCCCCAGAGGTAGAGCTGGCGCCAGCCGATCGCGCCGAGCCAGGCCAGCAGCGGGAAGGCCGCCATCATGTAGCGCGGGTAGCGGGAGGTCAGCACCCACACCAGCAGCGACCACGCGCCGAACACGAAGGCCGCGCGCACCGCCGCCCGCCCCGGCCCGCGCCAGAACACGCTGAAGGGCACCAGCACCAGCGCCCAGAACATCACGTTCGGCAGGCTGGCATGGTCGCGCACGTCGCCCACCTGGTTGCGGAAGTCGGCCTCGTTCCAGTTGGTGAAGCCGAAGACGCGCGCGCCAATCGGGTTGAAGGGGTCGCCGGTCTGCAGCCAGTTGCGCGCATACCAGTAGATGCACGGCAACAGGAAGGCCGCCAGGCCCAGCGCCAGTGGGCCGGGCCGGCGCTCGCGCCACAGCACCCACAGCCCCAGCAGCGGCAGGAACGTGAGCGCCTGGTACTTGCTGCCTGCGGCCACGCCGAGGAAGAAGGCCGCCAGCACCAGCCAGCGCGTGGGCGGCGCGGCGCCGTCGCTTTCCTCCTGCCAGGTCCACAGCGCCGCGCAGGCCGCGACGACGAACAGCGCCACCGCCATGTCGATCAGCGCGTTCGCGTACTCGCCCACCGCGAGCAGGATGACCACGGCCATGCCGGCCACGATGCGATCGGTGTACAGCACGGCCAGCCGATAGACGATGGCCGCCGACAGCCAGCCCGCGAGCGCATGCAGCAGGTGCGGGAACACGTCGCCCATCCACGGCAGCGCGGCGGCGTAGAGCAGGTTGTAGTTGTAGGGGAACCAGGGGTAGCGAAGCCAGTCGTGGATGCCGATGCGTCCGCTCAGGGCGGTCTCGCGCGCCCAGGGCAGGTGGTACATCATCTCGTCGAAGGCGAAGGGCGGCGCCAGCGGCTCGATGATGCACACCAGGGCCGCGCCGACGACGACCCAGCCCATCGTGCGTTCGGCCAGGGTCGGCGCGGGGCCGGGCGCACCGGCGCGCAGCCGCCGCCAGGCGGCCGGCGTGCGCACCGCGGCCACCGCCAGCGCCGCGAGCAGCAGCGCCATCGTGGCCGGCGGACGCAACCCGCCCGCGATGCCCAGCCCCTGCAGCAGGACGACGAAGATGCCGATGCCCAGCGCGGACGACAGGGCCAGGCCCAGCCACGCGTCGCCCCGTGCCGTGCCGTGCCGTGCGGGCGGACCGGCGCGCAGGCGCGCGCCGACGAGGTCGCCCACGCCCCAGGCGGCCCACAGGAACAGGGCCAGCACCGCCAGGTGCTGCGCCGCGAAGATCAGCTTCTGCAAGGCGAGGGTCACGGTGCCGGTCGCGTCGGGATCACAGGTTGGGCGCCAGCAGGCGCTCGAGTTCCGATTCGCTGGCCTGGCGGCGAGCGGCCTGGTCCACCAGCTGGTCGTGGCCGATCTTGCCGACGTTGAAGTAGGTGCTGTCCGGGTGGCTCAGGTAGAAGCCCGACACGCTGGCCGCGGGCGTCATGGCCAGGCTCTCGGTCAGGCCCATGCCGATGTCGGCACACTGCAGCAGCTCGAACATCGGGCCCTTGACGCTGTGGTCCGGGCAGGCCGGGTAGCCGGGCGCGGGCCGGATGCCGCGGTACTGCTCCTTGATGAGCTCGTCGTTGCCGAGCGCCTCGTCGGCGGCGTAGCCCCACAGGTCGGTGCGCACGCGCTTGTGCATGGCCTCGGCGAAGGCCTCGGCCAGCCGGTCGGCCAGGGCCTTGAGCATGATGGCCGAGTAGTCGTCGAGATCGTCGGTGAAGTATTTCTCCTTCTTCTCGACGCCCAGTCCGGCGGTCACGGCGAACATGCCCACGTAGTCGGCGAGGCCGCTGTCCTTGGGCGCCACGAAGTCGGCCAGGCAGCGGCTGGGCCGCATCACGCCGTCGATGGCCTGCTTCTCGGTCTGCTGGCGCAGGCCGTACCAGGTCAATGCCGCCTCGCTGCGCGACTCGTCGGTGTAGAGCACGATGTCGTCGTCGCGCTCGGTGTTGGCCGGCCAGAAGCCGACCACGCCGCTGGCCGAGAGCCAGCGCCCTTCGATGAGCCGCTGCAGCATGCGCTTGCCGTCGCTGAAGACGCGCTGCGCCTCGGTGCCCACGACCTCGTCCTTGAGGATCTGCGGGAAGGGCCCGGCCAGGTCCCAGGTCTGGAAGAAGGGGCCCCAGTCGATGTACTGCGCCAGCTCGGCGAGGTCGAAGTTGCGGAACACGCGGCGGCCCAGGAACTTCGGCACCGGCGGGGTGTAGCCGGCCCAGTCGATGCGCGTCTTGTTGGCGCGCGCCTTGGCCAGCGGCCACAGCGGCACCTGCTTCTTGTTGGCGTGCTGCTGACGCACCTTGTCGTAGTCGGCGTTGAGCTCGGCGATGTAGTTGGATGCCTGCTCGCTCAGCAGACTCTGCGCCACGCTCACGCTGCGCGAGGCGTCGGGCACGTAGACCACGGGGCCTTCGTAGTGCGGCGCGATCTTCACGGCCGTGTGCACCCGGCTGGTGGTGGCGCCACCGATGAGCAGCGGAATCTTCCTGATGCGGAAGTGCTCGTCCTTCTGCATCTCGCCGGCCACGTACTGCATCTCTTCCAGGCTCGGCGTGATCAGGCCCGACAGGCCCACGATGTCCGCCCCCTCGACCTTGGCCTTGGCCAGGATCTCGTGGCACGGGACCATCACGCCCATGTTCACCACCTCGAAGTTGTTGCACTGGAGCACGACGGTGACGATGTTCTTGCCGATGTCGTGCACGTCGCCCTTGACGGTGGCGATGACGATCTTGCCCTTGGAGCGCACGTCGCGGCCCGCGGCCTCGTCCTGGCGCTTCTCCTCCTCGATGTAGGGAATGAGGTGGGCCACGGCCTGCTTCATCACGCGGGCCGACTTGACCACCTGCGGCAGGAACATCTTGCCCGCGCCGAACAGGTCGCCCACGATGTTCATGCCGTCCATCAGCGGGCCCTCGATCACGTGCAGCGGCCGGCCGCCCTTGGCGAGGATCTGCTGGTAGGCCTCTTCGGTGTCCTCGGTGATGAAGTCGGTGATGCCGTGCACCAGCGCGTGCGACAGGCGCTGCGCCACCGGCACCGGCTGCTCGGGCGTGCCGCGCCATTCGAGCTTCCTGCTGTCGTCCTTGGCCGCGCCCTTGGCGCTCTCGGCGATCTCGACCAGGCGCTCGCCGGCGTCGGGGCGGCGGTTGAGCACCACGTCCTCCACGCGCTCGCGCAGGGTGGGTTCCAGCTCGTCGTAGACGCCCACCATGCCGGCGTTGACGATGCCCATGTCCATGCCCGCCGCGATGGCGTGGTACAGGAACACGGTGTGGATGGCCTCGCGCACCGGGTCGTTGCCGCGGAAGCTGAAGCTGACGTTCGACACGCCGCCCGACACCTTGGCGCCGGGCAGGTTCTGCTTGATCCAGCGCACGGCCTCGATGAAGTCGACCGCGTAGTTGTTGTGCTCCTCGATGCCCGTGGCCACCGCGAAGATGTTCGGGTCGAAGATGATGTCCTCGGGCGGGAAGCCCACTTCATCGACCAGGATGCGGTAGGCCCGCTCGCAGATCTCGATCTTGCGCGCGAAGGTGTCGGCCTGGCCGACCTCGTCGAAGGCCATCACCACGGCCGCGGCGCCGTAGCGGCGCACCAGGCGGGCCTCGTGCTTGAACTTCTCGACGCCCTCCTTCATGGAGATCGAGTTGACGATGCCCTTGCCCTGGATGCAGCGCAGGCCGGCCTCGATCACCTCCCACTTGGAGGAGTCGACCATGATGGGCACGCGCGCGATGTCGGGCTCGCTGGCGATCAGGTTCAAGAAGCGCACCATCGCGGCCTTGCTGTCGAGCATGGCCTCGTCCATGTTGATGTCGATCACCTGCGCGCCGTTCTCCACCTGCTGGCGCGCGACGGCCAGCGCGTCCTCGAACTGGCCGTTGAGGATCATGCGGGCGAAGGCCTTGGAGCCGGTGACGTTGGTGCGCTCGCCGATGTTGACGAACAGCGTCCCCTCGCCGATGAGCACCGGCTCGAGGCCGGACAGCTTCATGGGAGGAGGAGGAGGAAGATCGCGCGGGACGGAGGACATGGGCTCACCTGCAGGGGACACGGAGAAACAGGCGAGCGTCGTTGCGGGTCCCAAGCCTGACGCGGCGGCCGGCGCCGCACGGGCGCGGCCCCGGCGCTGCAACGCTCCTTGGGCGAGCGCGGATTTTAATGAGCGCGGGCCGGACGGCCCCGCGCCAGGGTCATGCGGGCTGCGCCGAGGCCGGCAGGCCGAAGACGCGGTCGAAGCCCCAGTTGAAGCAGAAGGTGTAGACGAGGAAGAACACCATCAGCCCGGCGTCCATCACCAGCGCATGCCACAGGCTCACGCCCAGCCACCAGGCGAACACCGGGATCAGCACCACCGCGAGGCCCAGTTCGAAGCCGATGGCGTGCGCCACGCGCCGCGCCACGCTGCGCCCGCGCACGGGCTGGCGCGCCTCCCACCACTCGAAGGCGGTGTTGTAGCCCAGGTTCCACACGATGGCGATGGCCGACGCCATGACGGCGGCGACGCCCGAGTGCCCCAGGCCGTTGTCGGAGAGGACGGCCAGCCCGAAGGTGGCGCAGACGATGGCCAGCCCCTCGTAGAGGCTGATGTAGACGATCTTTCGCTGGATTCCTTGCATGCGGCAGAATTTATGTCTTCTTGATTGACATAAAAAGTCATCTTCTTTCAGATTAATTGATAGATCGGGCAATGGCCTTCGACAGCGACAGCGTGGCAGTCTTCCTGGCGGTGCTCGACCACGGCTCCTTCTCGGCCGCCGCCCGCGCCCTGGGCAAGGTGCCGTCGGCCGTGAGCATGGCCATCGCCCAGCTGGAGGCCGAACTCGACCTGCCGCTGTTCGACCGCAGCGGGCGCGAGCCGCGCCCCACGCCGGCCGCGCGCTCGCTGGAGCCGCAGGCACGGCTGATGGCGGACCAGCTCATGCAGCTGCAGGTGCAGGCGCTCGCGCTGACGCAGGGGCTGGAAGACCGGCTCACCCTGGCCATCGCCCCCGAACTGCTGGGCGCCGCCTGGGGGCCGGCCCTGGCCACCCTGGCCGCCGAATACCCGGCGCTGGAGATGGAGGTGCTGGCCGCGCCGCAGGCCGACGCGCTGGCCATGCTGCACAGCGGGCGCGCGCAACTGGCGCTGGTGTTCGAGCGGCCCGGCATGGACGGGCGCGAGGGCTTCCAGGAGGTGGCGCGCGAGACGCTGGTGCTGGTGATCGCGCCCGGCCACCCGGTACTCGCCGCCGCCGGCGGCCGGCTGCGTGAGCAGCACCTGGCGGCCACGCGGCAGATCGTCGTCGCGGGCCGCGACGTGCCCACGGCCGACCCGCGCTTCGTCTTCGCGCGGCAGGTCTGGCGCACCGACAACGCGCTGGCGGCGCTGAACATGGTGAGCGCGGGCCTCGGCTGGGGCTGGCTGCCGCGCAACGTGGTGCGGCCGCACGTGGCGGCCGGCACGCTGGTGGAGATTCCCTTCGAGAACCTCAGCAACGGCCTCAACCTGTGGGTCGACGTCGTGTGGTCCAAGGAGCGCCCCTTGGGGCTGGGCGCGCGACGCTTCGTGGCGCTGATGGGGCGCACGCCCGGCTGAGCGCACGCCCCGCCGGCCGTGCTCAGGGGCGGTCCGGATTGCCGCCGTCGGGCGGCATCACGACGTGCGGGCGGGGCATCGCACCGATGGGGAAGCGCGGCTGCGGCGCGGCCTGCACAGGCATCGGCGGCTGCGGCGCCGCCATGGGCGGACGGGGCTGCTGTTGCTGCTGCTGCATCGGGAACTGCGGCTGAGGCCGGGGCATCGCCACTGGGGGCGGCTGCACCGGCGCGGGCTGTGGCCGGCCGCTCCACTCGGGGCGCTGCGGCTGCTGCGCT
>JAVHYA010000037.1:0-9261 GCA_031119395.1 Pseudomonadota bacterium | reverse complement strand
TGCGGCGGGCCGTTCCACTCGGGCCGGGCCGGCGGCGGACCGCTCCATTCGGGCCGCGCGGGCGCGCCCGACCACCCGGGACGGGGCGGTGGCGGTGCGTTCCAGCCCGGTCCGGGGGGGCGCGGCGCCCAGCCGAGCGCCGGCGGGGGCGGCGGGCGCCAGCCCGGCATGGGCGGCGGCGGGGGGCGGTTGCCCCACCAGCGCGGCTCGCGGTACCAGGGCCGGTCGCGGTAGTAGTTGTTCCAGTAGTTGCCCAGGGTGAAGCCGATGATCGGCACCCCGATGGCGGCCCCATAGCTGGCCAGCGGCACGGTGTCGCCGGCGTAGTCGTATTCGAGCCGGTTGGCGGCCACCCAGCCGCGCAGGCCGTCGGGCAGCACCACGTCGCACCAGCCGTAGCCGTCGGTGCAGCCGACCACGTTCAGCGGCTGGCCCGGCGCCAGCCGGGCCACGGCCGGGTACTCGGGGGACGGGCCGGCGAACAGCGTCGGGGAGCCCCGGGTGTAGGCCTCCTGCGCCGCGGCGGCCAGCGGCAGGGCCAGCGCCACGGCGGCGACCCCGAGCCAGCGGGCTGAAAAAGAGAGTTGGGTCATGGGCAGTCCTTGATCGGGCGGGAGGGCCGCGCATCGACGCCATGTCGGCCGGCGGCCACGCCCGTCCCCTGCCAACGCCCGGGCAGTGGCCGCCGTGCACAGGGTCTACCTTTGGCTACCGGCTTCATCCCGGCTTCACAGAGCGTGCCGGGCGGCACGGGCGCTCAAGCGGCTTCGCGGTACGCCGGCGGCAGCGCCCGGCCGCGCAGCGGCGCCACGGCGCGGCCGATGGCGGCGATGTGGTCCGGCGTGGTGCCGCAGCAGCCGCCGACGATGTTGACCAGCCCGTCGGCCGCGAACTCGTGGATGAGGCGCGAGGTGACCTCCGGCGTCTCGTCGAAGCCGGTGTCGCTCATCGGGTTGGGCAGGCCGGCGTTGGGGTAGCAGCTGATGAAGGTGTCGCCCGCCACGCGATTGAGTTCCTGCACGTAGGGACGCATCAGGGCGGCACCGAGCGCGCAGTTCAGGCCCACCGCCAGCGGTTGGGCGTGGCGCACGCTGTGCCAGAAGGCGGTGACGGTCTGGCCCGACAGGATGCGGCCCGAGGCGTCGGTCACGGTGCCGCTGATGATGATCGGCAGGCGCTCGCCGCTGGCCTCGAAGTACTCGTCGACGGCGAAGAGCGCGGCCTTGGCGTTGAGCGTGTCGAAGATGGTCTCGACCAGGATCACGTCGGCCCCGCCCTGCACGAGCGCCTCGGTCTGCTCGTAGTAGGCGGCGCGCAGGGTCTCGAAGTCGACGTTGCGCGCGCCGGGGTCGTTCACGTCGGGGCTGATGCTGGCGGTCTTGGGCGTGGGGCCGAGGGCGCCGGCCACGAAGCGCGGCTTGTCGGGCGTGCTGAACTTGTCGCAGGCGGCGCGGGCGAGCTTGGCGGATTCGAGGTTCATCTCGCGCGCCAGGTGCGCCATGTCGTAGTCCTCCTGCGCCACGGTGGTGGCGCCGAAGGTGTTGGTTTCGACCAGGTCGGCGCCTGCGGCCAGGTAGCCCTCGTGGATGTCGCGGATGACGTCGGGGCGCGTGAGCGACAGCAATTCGTTGTTGCCCTTCACGTCCTTGTGGAAATCCCGGAAGCGCTCGCCGCGGTACTGCGCCTCGGTGAGCTTGAAGCGCTGGATCATCGTGCCCATGGCGCCGTCGAGGATGGCGATGCGTTGGGCGAGAATGCCGGGCAGCTCACGGGCACGGGTGTAGGCGGGCAGCGTCATGCGGCGATTGTAGGAATCGCGGCCTCGGCGCCGCCCCGCACAGCCGGCTGGCCCTGCCAACTTCCTGGGCGTCGGGCCGGTGTTTGACCGCTGTCATGACACCGTCCACAGGCCTCGGTTAGGGTTGCGCGTCGATCCCTGCCGGGCCGCGGCCGGATCGCCTTCCTCCCTTTCGTCCACCGTGCGCGCAGGTCGCGCCTCCTTCAGCTTCATGTCCGAATCGACTCTCCAGCCGGCACCCCGCCCGCTGCCACCCGAGGTGCCGCTGCCGCACCGCAAGACCATCCGCGGCTGGCTGCTGCCGCTCGTCCAGCGCACCACGCTGCGCCCCGTCCTGCTGCTGGTGCTGGACTACGTGCTCTTCCTCGCCCTGGCGGCCGCTGCCGTGCTGCTGCAGGCCGCGTGGGCGCGCGCGCTGGCCGGGCTGGCCTGCGGCTTCGTGATCGGGCGGCTGTTCATCATCGGCCACGACGCCTGCCACCAGAGCCTGACGCCGCACCGGCGCCTGAACCGGTGGCTGGGCCGCATCGCCTTCCTGCCCTCGCTCACGCCCTACAGCCTGTGGGACATGGGGCACAACACGGTGCACCACGGCTTCACCAACCTCAAGGGCGTGGACTTCGTCTGGGCACCGCTCACGCAGGCCGAGTACGAGGCGCTGCCGCCCGGCCGCCGGATGATGGAGCGCCTGTACCGCAGCGGCTGGGCGCCCGGCGTGTACTACATGGTCGAGATCTGGTGGCGCCGCATGATCGCGCGCGACAAGTCGGCCAACGCCGAGCGGCCGGTGTTCTCGCGCGACTGCGCGCTGGTGCTGGGCTTCGCCGCGCTGTGGCTGGCGGTGCTGGCGGCGGCGTCCTTCGCCACCGGGCGCGCGCTGCTGCCGATGCTGGGCTTCGCCTTCGTGCTGCCGGTGCTGTTCTGGTTCGCGATGATCGGCTTCGTGGTGTACGTGCACCACACCCACGTGAAGGTGTCGTGGCACGACGACCGCGCGGCCTGGCAGCGTGCCCAGCCCTTCGTCTCGACCACCGTGCACCTGACCTTCCCCTGGCGCATCGGCGGCCTGATGCACCACATCATGGAACACACGGCGCACCACGTGGACATGAGCATCCCGCTCTACAAGCTCAAGGCGGCCCAGGCCCGCATCGAGGAGCTGCTGCCCGGGCGCATCGTGATCCAGCGCTTCTCGTGGCGCTGGTACTTCGGCACGGCGCGCCGCTGCAAGCTGTACGACTTCACGCGCCGCTGCTGGACCGACTTCCAGGGCCGCGCGACCAGCGACCCCGCGCCGCTGCCGCTCGCGGCGGCCTGATCCGGCCGGTCGGTTCCCAGGCAAATCGGCCTGCGGCGCCCGCCAGCCGGGCGCGGGCAGCTATCGATTCGATAGCAAATGGCGCAAGGGCCGCTCAGCGCGGCATCGGCTGCCCGCGCGCCCAGCCGGGGCGCATCGGGAACATCGGCTCGCCCGGGCCGCCGCGCGGTGCGAGCTCGATGACGGTGGCGCCGCCGTAGTAGCCGTAGCCCCAGGGCTGCACCACGTAGACGCCGGTGATGGCGCCGTTGTTGATGACGCCGCGCTGCGGCAGCGGCGTGCTGGTGCGGTGGTCCAGGCTGTCCTCTTCCTGCACCGCCTGCAGGCGGCTTTCGGCCACCCAGCCGCGCGCGCCGCCTTCGAGCTCGACCTCGCACCAGCCGCGCTGCTCGGTGCAGCCATACACCCAGGCGGGCACGGTGCGCGGCACGCGCTGCGTGATCGCATCGCGGGTCGACGGCCCGGCCCGCAGCACGCTGCCGGCCCGCAGGTCGGCGTCGACCGGCTGCGGCTGCTGCGCGATGGCGCCGACATGGACGAAGCCCGCCGCCACGAGGACGAGAGAGGCGAGGACGGTTCGGCTCGACGGGCGCATGCGATGCTCCTTCTTGGGTGTTCGAGCCGCGATCGTAAAGCGCCGCATCGCGCGCAGGGTCGCGCGATCAGCCCTGGACGAATGCCAGCACCGCCTCCAGCATGCGCCGCACCTGCGGCTGCACGCCGGCCGCCACCGCGGGGAGGTAGTCGAAGGGCAGCGCCTCCTGCATGTAGCTGCACTGCGTCATCTCGAGCTGCACCGCGTGGACGCCGCCCGCCGGATCGCCGTAGCGGCGCGTGATGTGGCCGCCCTTGAAGCGGCCGTTCAGCACCCCGGTGTACGCGGGATCGGACTGCGCGATCGCCAGCAGCTGTGCCGCCAGTGCCGGGTCGCAGCTCGCGCCGTCGGCGGTGCCCAGGTTGAGGTCGGGCAGCTTGCCGTCGAAGAAGCGCGGCAGCACCGAGCGGATCGAATGCGCATCCCACAGCGCCACGACGCCGTGCGCCGCCTTCAGGCGCGCGAGTTCGGCGGCGAGCTGGTCGTGGTAGGGCTGCCAGAGGGCCTCGCGCCGGGCGGCGATCTCGGCCTCGCCCGGCACATCGCCCGAGGCGTAGAGCGGCGTGTCGTCGAAGGTGTCGACCGGGCACAGGCCGGTCACGCTCTGGCCGGGGTAGAGGCTGGCGCCGTCCGGCGGACGGTTCAGGTCGATGACGTAGCGCGAGTGCGTGGCGACGAGCACCGAGGCACCGAGTTCGTCGGCGAAATCGTAGAGCCGTTCGAGGTGCCAGTCGGTGTCGGGCACCTGGCGTGCCTCGTCGGTGAGGCGCGCCGCCAGCGCGGGCGGCAGGTGCGTGCCGACGTGGGGCATGGAGATCAGCAGCGGCCGGGTGCCGGCGCGGAAGCGCAAGGGCGGTTCGGTGGTGGTGAAGAGGCTCATGGTGTGTTCAGCAATTGCCGCCGCGCGGCGACGAAGCCGGCCGCGGCGCTGTCGTGCAGCGGGTGGCGCCCGTGGTGCGCGCGCCGTCGGCCCGCGACCCAGACCGCATCGATCGCGCTCGTGCGCTGGCTGGCGAAGACATGCGAGGCCAGCATCTCGGGCGCGGGCAGGCCGGCCAGCGCGACGTGTGCCGCATCGAGCACGACGAAATCCGCCTGCTGCCCGACGGCCAGCCCGGCGACCGGTCGACCCGCCGCCTGGGCGCCGCCCTGCACCGCCGCCAGCGTCATCGCGGTGGCGACCTGCGGCTGCGAGGCATCGGCGGCCACGTTGCGCTCGCGTCTTGCCAGGCGCTGGCTGTACTCGAGCATCAGCAGCTCCTCGGCCGCGTTGACGCAGGCGTGGCTGTCGGAACCGAGGCCCCACGCGCCCCCGGCGGAACGCCAGGCCGGCAGGTCGAAGATGCCGTCGCCCAGGTTCGCCTCGGTGGTCGGGCACAGGCCGGCGACGGCGCCGCTGGCGGCCGCGCGGCGGTACTCCCCGGCGTCCATGTGGGTGGCGTGCACCAGGCACCAGCGTGCATCGACCGGCGCATGGTCGAGCAGCCAGGCGACCGGGCGCTGGCCGCTCCAGGCGATGCAATCGTCGACCTCCTTGGTCTGCTCGGCGATGTGGATGTGCACGGGCGCGGTGGCGTCCAGCGCCTGCAGTCCGTCCAGCGCCGCGCGCAGGCTGTCGGGCGGCACGGCGCGCAGCGAATGGGGCGCGAGCCCGAGCCGGGCGCCCTGCGCCTCGCACAAGGGCTTCAGGCGTTCGAGCAGTGCCAGCATCGAGTCGGTCGACCGGATGAAGCGTCGCTGTCCGTCCCCAGGCGGCAGGCCGCCGAAACCGCTGGCCTGGTAGAGCACCGGCAGCAGCGTGAGGCCGATGCCGGCCTTCTCGGCGGCGCGCAGCAGCACGCGCGCGAGCGTGGCGTCGTCGGCGTAGGGGCGGCCGTCGGCGTCGTGATGCACGTAGTGGAACTCGCACACCGAGGTGTAGCCGGCCTCCAGCATCTCGACGTAGAGCCACAGCGCGATCGCCTCCAGCTGCGCGGGGTCGAGCCGCAGCGCGAAGCGGTACATCAGCGTGCGCCAGCTCCAGAAGGAATCCTGCGCCTGCCCCCGGTATTCGGTGAGCCCCGCGATGCCGCGCTGGAAGGCGTGCGAATGCAGGTTCGGCATGCCGGGAATCACCGGCCCGGCCGCGCGCTCGATGGACGCATCGGCCGCGGCGCCGGGCGTCACGGCCGTGAGGCGACCCGCCGCGTCCCAGTCCAGGCGCACGTCGCGCGCCCAGCCGCCCGGCAGCAGCGCGTCGGCGGCATGCAGCGAATGCGTCATGCGCCCTCCCCTTCGGCGATGCGGCCCTGGCGCACCACGGTGCGCACGGGCCGCTGGCCGAACCAGTAGGCCAGCTCGGCGGCTTCGCGGACGTCCCACAGCACGAAGTTGGCGCTCTGGCCGACGACCAGCTCGCCGTGCGTGCCCTGCAGGCCCAGCGCGCGTGCCGCGTGGCGGGTGACGCCGTCCAGCGCCTCGGGCACGGTGAGGCGGAACAGCGTGCAGGCCATGTTGACCATCAGCAGCAGCGACAGCGCCGGCGAGGTGCCGGGGTTGTGGTCGGTGGAGACGGCCATGGGCACGCCCGCCTCGCGCAGCGCGGCGATGGGCGGCAGCTGGGTGTCGCGCAGCGTGTAGAAGGCGCCGGGCAGCAACACGGCGACGGTGCCGGCGGCCCGCATGGCCTCGATGCCGGCCTGCGACAGGTGCTCGATGTGGTCGCACGACAGCGCGCCGTAGCGCGCCGCCAGCGCCGCGCCGCCCATGTCCGACAGCTGCTCGGCATGGAGCTTGACGGGCAGGCCCAGCGCCCGGGCGGCCTGGAAGACGCGCTCGGTCTCTTCCAGCGAGAAGGCGATGCGCTCGCAGAACACATCGACGGCGTCCACCAGCCCCTCGGCCGCCAGCGCGGGCAGCATCTCGCGGCAGACGCGCTCGATGTAGTCCCCGCTGCGGCCGGCATATTCGGGCGGCAGCGCATGCGCGCCGAGGAAGGTGGTGCGCACCGTCACGCCGTGCGCCTCGGCCAGCCGGCGCGCCACGCGCAGCTGCTTGCGCTCGTGTTCCAGCGCCAGGCCGTAGCCGGACTTGACCTCGATCGCGCACACGCCCTCGGCCAGCAGGTTCGCGAGGCGCACCGAGGCGCTGGCGAAGAGCGCGTCCTCGCTGGCCTCGCGCGTGGCGCGCACGCTGGCGACGATGCCGCCGCCGGCCTTGGCCACCTCCTCGTAGCTGGCGCCGGCCAGGCGCATGGCGAATTCGTTGGCGCGCTGGCCGCCGTAGACCAGGTGGGTGTGGCAGTCGACCAGGCCGGGCGTGACCAATGCGCCGGCACCGTCGTGCACGCGCGCATCGGCCCAGCCGGCGGGCACGGCGCCGGGCTCACCGGCCCAGCGCAGCACGCCGTCGGCCACGGCCAGCGCCAGCGGCGCACCGCCCATGTCGCGCAGGCCGGTCCACAGGCCGTCCGCCGAAGGTCGCGAGGCGAAGGGTGTCATGAAGCGATTTGCTCTCTTTTCGATAGCTGCCCACGCCCGACTGGCGGGCGCTGCAGCTCTTTTTCATTCGGGAATGCGCGGCTCCCAGCGCACCGCGATCAGGCGGGCGTCGCGGCTGGCGGGGGTGAGCACCCATTCCTGCGGCTGCTCGGCCCACCACAGGCCGTCCCAGGTCTTGAGCAGGCCCGCGCCGCGCAGGTGGTAGTGGCCCTGCACGCTCAGCAGCAGGCCGTAGGTGCAGCGCGGCATCACGTGGGCCTCGCTGAACACCGACACGGTGGCACTGCCGCCCTCGCGCCGCGCCATCACGTTGAAGTCGGTCGACGGACCGCCGAGCAGCTCGCAGCGCAGCGCCACGTCGCCGCTGAAGGCGAAGGGGTCGTGCAGGACGTCGAGGCGGTGGCGCACGCCCTCGCCCTCGAGCCACACGCCATCGCCTTCGAGCAGCACGATGGTGCGGTCCACGCCCGGGAAGGGCGAGAAGGGCCCCGGTGCGGCGATGCTGGCCACGCTCACCCGCCAGTCGAAGCCGTGCATGTCGGCGCCGGGCGGCCAGCACAGAATCTCGCGCGTGCTGCCGCCGCCGTTCTTCCAGGGGCTCACCGGCAGTTCGTGGAGCTTGAAGCGTTCGTAGGGCATGGCGGGCTCCTGCATTTCAGTGCACCAGACCTCCCTGGCGCAGGCGTTGCTCGAAGTGGCGCAGCACCAGCGTCACGGTGCCGGTGAGCACGAAGTACACGACCGCGATGGCCAGGTAGACCTCCAGCGAACGGTACGACACGCTGATGATTTTCTGTCCTTCGTGCATCACGTCGTGGATCGTCAGCAGGGACACCAGGGCCGAATTCTTGATCAGCGCGATGAACTCGTTGCCCAATGGCGGGATCATGCGCACCACCGCCTGCGGCAGGATGATGTGGCGCATCGCCAGCGCGGGCGTCATGCCCAGCGACTGCGCCGCCAGCGTCTGGCCCCGGTCGATGGATTGGATCGCGCCGCGCACGATCTCCGACACGTAGGCGCCCGAGTACACGCCCAGCCCCAGCACGCCGCACACGAAGGCCGGCAGCAGGATGCCGAAGTGCGGCAGGCCGAAGAAGAGGATGAACAGCTGCACCAGCAGCGGCGTGCCGCGGATGGCCGCCACGTAGGCCGTGCAGGCACCGTAGAGCCAGCGCCGCGCCGGATCGAGGCGGCCGATGCCCACCAGCAGCCCCAGCACGCAGCCCAGGGCCAGCGCGCAGGCCGTGATCTCGATGGTGACCAGCGCGCCGCGCAACAGGTCGTGCCAGCCGGCCCAGACGGGAGAAAAGTCGAGGTCCATGTCAGGCGTGTTCCCCCTCCCCCGCGCGCGTCACTTGGCCGGAGGGAACCACTTGGCGACGATCGCGTTGTAGGTCCCGTCGGCCTTGAGCCTGGCCAGCGCCTCGTTCACGGCCTTGGTCAGCTCCGGCGTGTCCTTGCGGATGGCCATGCCGTACTCCTCGGTGGTGAGCGGCTCGGGCAGCACCTTCAGGCCCGGCCGCGTGCGCACGTACTGGTAGGCGGCGGGCTTGCCGGTGACGGCCGCGTCGCTGCGGCCGATGTCGACCAGGTTGAACATCTCCTGGTTCTTCTCCACCTCGACCAGCTGGGCCTGGGGATACTTCTCCTTGAGGAAGCTCACCGACTTGGTGCCCACCTGCACCGTCACCTTCTTGCCGGCCAGGTCGGCCGGCGCCTTGATGGCGGTGTTGTCGGCCTTGGTCATCACCACCAGGCCGCCCGCGTAGTAGGGCACGGTGAAGTCGACCACCTTCCTGCGTTCGTCGGTGATGTAGATGGCCGAGACGGCCATGTCCACGCGCCTGGAGATGAGGGCGGGAATCAGGCCCTTGAAGTCGATGTCCACCCACTCGACCTTGCGGCCCATCTGCTTGCCGATGGCCTCGACCAGCTCGGTGTCGAAGCCGGTGCGCTTCCCGTTCTCGATGAACTCCATGGGCGGGAAGGTGGCGTCGGTGGCGACCTTGAGGCTGTCCTGGGCATGGGCGGCGGCACCGAAGGCGGCCAGCAGGCCCAGGGCGATGAG
>JAVHYA010000036.1 GCA_031119395.1 Pseudomonadota bacterium | reverse complement strand
GGCCAGGCCGGGGAAGATGTGGCCGCCGGTCCCACCGGCCATGACCAGGGCAGTCGCCTTCGGCGCTGCACTTCGTGCCGACATGGGCTCGCCCCCACCCTGGCCCTCCCCCATCCGGGGGAGGGAAGCCTGCGCGAGCACCACGGTCGCGCTCATACGCGACCTCCGCGCATCAGCACACGGTTCTCGTAGTCCACCCGCAGCACGAGTGCGAGCGCGATCAGGTCCATCAGCATCGCCGAGCCGCCGAAGCTCATGAGCGGCAGGCCCAGGCCCTTGGTCGGGAGCGCACCGAGGTTCACGCCCACGTTGATGAAGGCCTGGAAGCCGATCCAGATGCCCACGCCCTGGGCCGTGAGGCCGGCGAACACGCGGTCCAGCGCGATCGCCTGGCGGCCGATGTGCATGATGCGGCGCGTGAGCCAGAGGAAGAGGACGATGATGAGCAGCACGCCGACGAGCCCGAACTCCTCGCCCAGCACGGCCAGCAGGAAGTCGGTGTGCGCCTCGGGCAGCCAGTGCAGCTTCTCGACGCTGCCGCCCAGGCCGACGCCGAAGATCTCGCCGCGGCCGATGGCGATCAGCGCGTGCGAGAGCTGGTAGCCCTTGCCCAGCGCATGCTCCTCGCTGAAGGGGTCGAGGTACGCGAAGATGCGCTCGCGCCGGAACTGGCTGGTCGCGATGATGAGCGCGAAAGCCGCCACCACCAGCGTCGCGATCACGAAGAACATGCGCGCGTTGACGCCGCCCAGGAAGAGGATGCCCATGGCGATCACGGCGATCACCATGAACGCGCCCATGTCCGGCTCGGCCAGCAGCAGCATGCCGATCACGAACACGGCGATGCCCATCGGCGCGACGGCGCGGAAGAAGCGTTCCTTGATCTCCATCTTGCGCACCATGTAGCTGGCGGCGTAGAGCACCATCGCCAGCTTGGCCAGTTCCGACGGCTGGAAGTTCATGATGCCCAGCGGCAGCCAGCGGCGCGCGCCGTTGACCACGCGGCCGATGTGCGGCACGAGCACCAGCACCAGCAGCAGGATCGAGATGATGAACAGCCAGGGCGCGACGCGCTCCCAGATGCGCATGGGCACCTGGAAGGCCAGCAGGCCGGCCACGAAGGCGATGGCGATGAAGGCGCCGTGCCGCACGACGAAGAAGAACTGGCTGTAGTTGGCGCGCGCGAAGCGCGGGTTGTCGCCCAGCGCGATGGAGGCCGAATACACCATCACGAAGCCCCAGGCCAGCAGCGCGACGACCACCCACAGCATGGCCTGGTCGAAGCCGAGCACGCGCACCGGCGCGGCCTTGGTCTGCGTGAAGTCGCCGCCGCCCAGGCGCACCGGCAGGTGCATGGGCAGCGCATCCATGCCGCTCTTGGCGGCACGGCGGAACCAGCCGCCGAATCGGCCGGCGGTCGGGTTGGGGGTGGCGCCGGCGGGGGTACTGCTCATGATTGGAGAACTCCTCGGGCGGGCGCGTCCTGCAGTGCCTCGACGGCGGCGCGGAACACTTCGGCGCGGTGCGCGTAGTCCTTGAACATGTCGAAGCTGGCGCAGGCCGGCGAGAGCAGCACGGCGTCGCCGGCGTGCGCGCGGCGGGCGGCGGTGGCCACGGCCTCGTCCATGTCGGGCGCATGCAGCAGCGGCACGCCGGCGTCCGCGAGCGCGGTCTCGATGACCGGTGCGTCGCGGCCGATCAGCACCACGGCACGCGCGAAGCGCCGAACCGGATCGGCCAGCGGCGAGAAATCCTGCCCCTTGCCCTCGCCCCCCAGGATGACGATGACCTTCCGGTCCACCCCGAGGCCCAGCAGCGCCGCCGCGGTCGCGCCCACGTTGGTGCCCTTGCTGTCGTCGAAGAACTCGACGCCGTCGATGATCGCGACGGGCTCGACGCGGTGCGGTTCGCCGCGGTATTCGCGCAGGCCGTAGAGCATCGGGCCCATCGGGCAGCCGGCGGACACCGCAAGGGCGAGCGCTGCCAGCGCGTTGAGCGCGTTGTGCTGGCCACGGATGCGCAGCGCGTCGGCGGGCATCAGGCGCTGCAGATGGATGTCCTCTTCCTGCACGGCGCCGCGCTTGCGCTTCTGCGTCTCGTCGGCCTCGTGGGCTCGCACCAGCCAGGCCATGCCGTTGATGCGTTCGATGCCGAAGTCGCCCGGGCGCTGCGGCAGGTCGGCGCCGAAGGTCAGGTGCGCACGCACCACCGGCTTCTGCAGCCTGGCCTTGAGCGGCGCCGGCAGCATGGCCATGACCGCCGCATCGTCGCGGTTGAGCACCATGAGGCCCTTCTGCCCGAAGATGCGTGCCTTGGCGCCGGCATAGCTCGCCATGTCGCCATGCCAGTCGAGGTGGTCCTGCGTGATGTTGAGCACGGTGGCGGCCGTGGGTTCGAAGCCCTGCACGCCCTCGAGCTGGAAGCTGGAGAGCTCGAGCACCCACACCTGCGGCAGCGTGTCGGCATCGATGTGCGCGCTCAGGGTGTCGAGCAGCGTGGGGCCGATGTTGCCGGCCACGGCCACGGACTTGCCGGCGTGCTCGACCAACTGGGCCGTGAGCGAGGTGACGGTGGTCTTGCCGTTGGTGCCGGTGATGGCGAGCACGGCCGGCGTGTAACCGACCGGAGCCGGGGGCGCCGCGACGACCACGGCCGGCGCCGGGGCAGGCTCTTCTTCTGCCTGCGCCAGCGCGGCCGGGGTGGACAGCTCGGCGATGCGCGCCACGAATTCGGCCGCTTCGCGCGCGGCCCTGGGCACGTAGGCGCCGGACGTGGCCGCTTCGACCGGTGCGGCTGCCGCCGGCACGGGCGCCGGGATGGCGAGCGCGGGATCCTGCCGAGCGGCTTCGGCCTGCGCGGCGACGAGGGGATCGGCGTCCTGCGTGCCGCGCTCGGCCTCGTGCGCCTCGTCCGTGGGCGCGGCAGATTCGTCCGCAGCGCCCGGCGCGAGTTCGTCCTGCACAGGCAAGGGCTCGGTCTTCGCCGCGGCGGGGATTTCTTCTTCCTGCGACGCGGACGGGGCCGGGATGGTGTCCGGCTCGGCCGCTGGCGCGGCGGGCGTCTCGGCAGGGCCTGTGGGCTCGATGCCTGCGTCGTGCGCGACGACGGCCGGGTCGGCCGCCTGCGCGGCTTCGACGCGCGCCGCATGCAGGTCGCGCAGCGCCTGCGCGAAGAGGTCGAGTTCGCCGCCGACCACCAGGCCCACGGCGCGGGCCGCATCGACCACCGGCGCCACCGTCGCCGGCGACAGGCCCGGCGAACGGTAGACGGCACGGATGGCCGTGCCATCGATCAGGGCGGCGGTGAACGGGCCGCCGACGAACCGCACCTGCGGCAGTTCCTCGCGCAGCACGGCCAGTTGCGGCGGTGCCTCGCGCGTGTCGGCCACGGTGACCTGCGCCCCGTGCCGCGCGCACCAGCGCGCCATCGCCAGGCCGGACGCGCCGAGGCCCAGGATGAGGACGGGGAGGTCGTGCAGATGCTTCATCGGTTCAGCGCAGCTTCAGCGTGGACAGACCGACCAGGCACAGCAGCATGGTGATGATCCAGAAGCGCACGACCACCTGGGTCTCGCGCCAGCCGCTCTTCTCGAAGTGGTGGTGCAAGGGTGCCATCTTCAGGACCCGCCGGCCCTCGCCGTAACGCTTCTTCGTGTATTTGAAGTAACTGACCTGTGCCATCACCGAGATGGCCTCGACCACGAAGATGCCGCCCATCACGAAGAACACGATCTCCTGGCGCACGATGATGGCGATGGTGCCCAGCGCGCCGCCCAGCGCCAGCGCGCCCACGTCGCCCATGAACACCTGCGCCGGGTGCGTGTTGAACCACAGGAAGGCCAGGCCCGCGCCGGCCATGGCCGAGCAGAACACCAGCAGTTCGCCCGATCCCGGGATGTGCGGGAACAGCAGGTAGCGCGCGTAGACCGAGCTGCCCGTGACATAGGCGAACACGCCCAGCGCCGAGCCGACCATCACCACCGGCATGATCGCCAGGCCGTCCAGCCCATCGGTGAGGTTGACGGCGTTGCTGGCGCCCACGATCACCAGGTAGGTGAGGATGACGAAGCCGATGCCGCCCAGCGGATAGCTCACTTCCTTGAAGAAGGGCACGATGAGGTTGATCTTGGGCGGGAAGTCCAGCGCGAAGCCCGAGCGCACCCAGTTCACGAACAACTCCATCACACGCCAGTTCGAGCTCTCGGAGATGCTGAAGAGCAGGTAGAAGGCGGCGACCAGGCCGACGATCGACTGCCACATGTACTTCTCGCGGGAGCGCATGCCCTCGGGATCCTTGCGCACCACCTTGCGCCAGTCGTCCACCCAGCCGATGGCGCCGAAGCCCAGCGTGACCCACAGCACGATCCAGACGAAGCGGTTCGACAGGTCGAACCACAACAGCGTGGCGAAGGCGATCGAGAACAGCACGAGCACGCCACCCATGGTGGGCGTGCCGCTCTTCGTCAGGTGCGTCTCCATGCCGTAGCCGCGCACCGGCTGGCCGATCTTCAGCGCAGTGAGCCGGCGGATCGCATAGGGCCCCACCGCCAGCCCGATCAGCAGCGCCGTGAGCGCCGCCATCAGGGCACGGAAGGTGAGGTACTGGAACACGCGCAGGAACCCGAACTCGGGCGAGAGCGTCTGCAGCCATTGGGCCAGGCTCATCAGCATGTGGGCGTGCCGTCGTCATGCAGCATGGCCGGCCTCCTTCTGTTCTTGTGGTGGCGGCGCGAGCTGTGCGGTCACGGACTGCACGACGCGCTCCATCTTCATGAAGCGCGAGCCCTTGACCACCAGGCTGGCGGTGGTGGGCAGGCGCGCGAGCACCGCGGCATTGAGCGCCTCGATGCTGTCGAAATGCCGTCCCTCGGACGACGGGCTGCCGGCGTTGAAGACGTCGACCGCGTGCGGCGTGGCATCGCCCAGCGCGTAGAGGGCATCGAGCCCGCGGATGCGTGCCCAGTCGCCCACCTCGGCATGGAAGCGCGGGCCCTGGTCGCCCACCTCGCCCATGTCGCCGAGCACCAGCAGGCGCGGCGCCGGCAGTTCGGCCAGCACGTCGATGGCGGCGCGAACCGAGTCGGGATTGGCGTTGTAGGTGTCGTCGACCAGGGTGAGCGGCGCCATCCCGGCGCGAGCGAACTGCTGGCTGCGCGAACGGCCCTTGACCGGCTCGAAGGCCGAGAGGCCGCGCCCGATCTCGTCGAGCGACACGCCGGCGGCCATGGCACAGGCCACCACCGCCAGCGCGTTGTGCACGTTGTGGCGCCCGGCGATGCGCAGCCGTGCCTGCACGTGGCCGATGGGGGTGCGGGCCTCGAACTGCCAGGCATCGCCCTGCCATTCGGCGGATGCCAGCGACACGTCCGCGTCGGGCGAGCTGCCGAAGCTCATGCAGCGGCGTGGCCCGCCTTCGCGCGCCAGTTCCTCCCACAGCAGGGAGTAGGCGTCGCCGTGCGGGAAGACGGCCGTGCCGTTCTCGGGCAGCGCGACGAACACGGAGCCGTTCTCGCGGGCCACGGCCTCGACCGTCGCCATGAACTCCTGGTGTTCACGCTGGGCGTTGTTGACCAGGGCGATGGTCGGCCGCGCCATCGCCGCCAGGCGGGCGATCTCGCCGGGGTGGTTCATCCCGAGTTCGACCACCGCCAGGCTGTGGCGGGCGCGCAGGCGCAGCAGGGTGAGCGGCACGCCGACTTCGTTGTTGAAATTGCCGGCCGTGGCCAGGCTGCGCTCGCCTGCGGCGGTGCGCAGCACCGAGGCGATCATCTGCGTCACGGTGGTCTTGCCGTTGCTGCCGGTCACGGCGATCAGCGGCAGCTCGAACTGCGCACGCCAGCCGTGGGCGATGGCGCCCAGCGCGGCCAGCGAGTCGGGCACTTCCAGGCCCGGCAGGCCGGCCTGTGCCAGGCCATGGTGCGCCACGGCAGCGACGGCGCCGCGCGCCTTGGCCTCGGCCAGGAAGTCGTTGGCATCGAAGCGCTCGCCGCGCAGCGCGACGAAGAGGTCGCCCGCGGCCAGCGTGCGCGTGTCGGTGTGCACGCGCGCGACGGGCGTTGCGCCATCGCCGACGAGGCGCGCACCCGGCACCCAGGCCGCGGCCTGTGCCAGGGTGAACATGACGCTGTCGCTCATGACATCCTCCGGCGTGCGAGTGCGGCCCGGGCCTGATCGCGGTCGGAGAACGGCGTGCGCACGCCCGCGATCTCCTGGTAGGCCTCGTGGCCCTTGCCGGCGATGAGCACCACGTCGCGTGCATCGGCCTGCGCCAGCACGTCGGCGATGGCGGCCGCGCGCTCGGGCTGCACCTGGGCCGCCTCGGGACGCGACAGGCCGCGCAGGATCTGGCTGATGATGGCGTCGGGCGACTCGCTGCGCGGGTTGTCGCTGGTGACCATCACCACGTCGGCCCGCGCCTCGGCCACCGCCGCCATCATGGGGCGCTTGATCGGGTCGCGATCGCCGCCGCAGCCGAACACGCACCACAGCCGCCCGCCGCGCTGGTCGGCGAAGGCGCGCAGGCCGGCCAGCGCCTTGTCGAGCGCGTCGGGCGTGTGGGCGTAGTCGATGACGGCCAGGGGCGCGCCCTCTTCGCTGACGCGCTCCATCCGGCCGGGCACGCTCGACAGGTCGCGGCAGGCGGCCACGGCGTCGTTCAGCGAAATGCCCAGGGCGCGCAGGGTGCCGATCACGCCCAGCAGGTTCGCCACGTTGTATTCGCCGATCAGGCCGGTGCTCAGCCGGGCCGGCGACATGCCGCGCTCGACCACCGTGAACTGCAGGCCCTGCGCGCCGTAGCCGACGTCCTGCGCCATCAGGCGGGCGGCGCAGGCGCCGGCCGACAGCGTCCAGATGTCCAGGCCGTTGCCGGCGCCCTGGTCGAGCAGGCCCTTGACCAGCGAGGCGCCGTGCACGTCGTCGATGTTGACCACCGCCGCGCGCAGGCCGGGCCAGCGGAACAGCTCGGCCTTGGCCTGCCAGTAGGCGTCCATGCTGCCGTGGTAGTCGAGGTGGTCCTGGGTGAAGTTGGTGAAGACGGCGACCGCGATGCGCGTGCCGTCGAGCCGGCGCTCGGCCAGGCCGATGGACGAGGCCTCGATCGCGCAGGCGCCGAAACCCTGCGCAACGAAATCGCGCAGGGCCTTCTGCAAGGTGACGGGGTCGGGCGTGGTGAGCCCGGTGTAGGTCAGCGCGGGCGGGACTCCAATGCCCAAAGTGCCCACCAGGGCGCATGGGGCCTGCGCGAAGCGCTCTGTTTTCGATAGCGATTCGGCCAGCCACCAGGCGGTGGAGGTCTTGCCGTTGGTGCCGGTGACGGCCAGCACGTCGAGCGACTGCGAGGGCTGCTCGTAGTAGGCCGCAGCGACCGGGCCGGTCGCGGCCTTGAGTCCGGCGTAGGTCGCGATGGCCTCGCCGCCGAAGGCAAACGCCTCCACGCCCTCGTGCTCGACCAGGCAGGCGGCGGCGCCCTGCGCCAGCGCATCCGCCACGTGCCGGCGCCCGTCGGTGGCCGCACCGGGCCAGGCGATGAAGCCGTCGCCGGCGCGCACCGCGCGGCTGTCGGCCTGCAGTGCGCCGCGCACGCGCGCACGCAGCCAGGCGGCGGCGTCTTCGGGAGCGAGGAACTGCGTCAGCGCCATCAGAAGCTTTCGTCCACGCCCTGGGTGACGATGAGCGGCTTCACGGCCAGGTCCGGCGGCACGTTCATCATGCGCAACGTCTGCTGCACGACTTCGCTGAACACAGGCGCGGCGGCCAGGCCACCGAAGTAGCGGCCGTCGCCGGGCTCGTCGATCATCACGCCGACGATGATGCGCGGCTTCTCGATCGGCGCCATGCCGGTGAACCAGGCGCGGTACTTGTTGCTCGCGTAGCCCTTGCCGACCTGCTTGTGCGCGGTGCCCGACTTGCCGCCCACCGAATAGCCCACGGTCTGCGCCAGTGGCCCGGTGCCGCCGGGGCCGGCCGCCATCTGCAGCATGCGGCGCACCTCCAGCGCGGTGCTCGGCGAGAACACGCGCACGCCTGTCGCCATGTCGGGCGACTTGAGCATGGTCATGGGAATCAGCTGGCCATCGTGCGCGAAGGAGGTGTACGAGTGCACCATCTGCAGCAGCGAGGCCGAGATGCCGTAGCCGTAGGCCATGGTGGCCTGCTCGACCGGCTTCCAGCTCTTCCAGGGGCGCAGGCGGCCGGTGACGGCACCGGGAAACTGGATCTGCGGCTTCTGGCCGTAACCCAGCGAGGTGAAGGTGTCCCACATCTCCTGCGGGCTCATCTTCTGCGCGATCTTCAGCGCACCGATGTTGCTGGACTTCTGGATCACGCCCTGTACCGTGAGCGCGCCGTAGTTGTGCGTGTCGCTGATGGTGAAGCCGCCGAGCTGGTAGCGGCCGGGCGAGGTCTCGATGATGGTCTGCGGCTTCACGCGGCCCGCCTCCAGCGCCATCGCGACGGTGATCGGCTTCATCGTCGAGCCGGGCTCGAAGACGTCGGTGAGCGCGCGGTTGCGCAGCTGCTCGCCGGTGAGGTTCTGCCGCTTGTCGGGCACGTAGCTCGGGTAGTTGGCCAGCGCCAGCAGCTCGCCGGTGACCGCATCGAGCACCACCACGCTGCCCGCCTTGGCCTTGCGCGCGGTGACGGCGTCGCGCAGCTTCTGGTAGGCGAAGAACTGCACCTTGCTGTCGATCGACAGCTGGATGTCCTTGCCGTCGACGGGCGGGATCTGCTCGCCCACGCCCTCGATCACGCGGCCCAGCCGGTCCTTGATGACGCGCTGCGAGCCGGCCTTGCCGCCCAGCGCCTTGTCGAAGGCCAGCTCGATGCCTTCCTGTCCGTGGTCTTCCACGTTGGTGAAGCCGACCACGTGCGCGGCGGCCTCGCCCTCGGGGTACTGGCGCTTGTATTCGCGCGTCTGGTACAGGCCCTTGATGCCCAGCGCGGCGATCTGCTTGGCGATGGGCTCGTCGACCTGGCGCTGGATCCAGACGAAGGTCTTGTCCTCGTCGGCCAGCTTCTTGTCCAGGTCCTTCTGCGGCATGCCCAGCAGCTTGGCGACCTGGCGCAGCTTGGCCGTGGTCTCGGGGTTGCCGCGCTCGATGTCCTCGGGAATGGCCCAGACGCTGGGCGCGATCACGCTCGAGGCGAGGATCAGGCCGTTGCGGTCGAGGATGCGGCCGCGGTTGGCGGGCAGCTCCAGCGTGCGCTCGAAGCGCACCGTCCCCTGGCGCTGGAAGAAGTCGTTGCCGATCACCTGCACGTACACCGCGCGGCCGGCCAACACGCAGAAGCCGAAGCCGATGGCCGCGACGATGAACTTGCTGCGCCACACGGGCGTCTTGCTCGCCAGCAGCGGAGAGGTGGTGTAGCGAACGCTGCGGCCGGTGCTCATCGCGTCCTCCCCGAATGCGCCGGCGGGCGTGCGCCTGCCGCGCCAGTGGCCGCGGGCGCGGCGGGCGGTGCCGGCGGCACGGCCGGGATCACGCTGCCGTCGGGCCGCACGTAGAGCGTCATCGCCGGCGTGGTGGTCCGCATCTTGATCTGCTCCTTGGCCAGGCGCTCGACGCGCAGGGGCGTCGCCTGCGCGCGCTTCTCGACCTGCAGGCGCTCGAACTCGGTCTCGAGCACGCGCGCCTCGCTCTGCGCCTTGTAGTACTGCGTGTAGAGCTGGCGCGACTGGTACTGCGTGTGCACCAGGAACATCGCGGTGCCGAGCACGGCCAGCAGCAGCAGCAGGTTCAGGCGGGTGATCATCGGGCGCCTCCCGCCGGCTCGGCTTCGGTGCGCTCGGCCACGCGCAGGATGGCGCTGCGTGCGCGTGGGTTGGCCTGCACCTCGGCCTCCGAGGGCTTGATGCGGCCGACGGCACGCAGCTTCATCGCCTTGGGCGCCGCAAACGGGGCGCGCCGGTCGTAGACCTCGCGCGAATGCGCGGCGATGAACTGCTTGACGATGCGGTCTTCCAGCGAATGGAAGCTGATCACCGCCAGCCGGCCTCCGGGTTGCAGCACGCTCAGGCTCGCCTCTAGCGCCTGTTGCAGCTCTTCAAGCTCGGCGTTGATGAAAATCCGAAGAGCCTGAAATGTGCGCGTTGCAGGGTTCTGGCCCGGCTCGCGGGTTTTGACCGTGCCAGCCACGAGCTCGGCCAGTTCGGCGGTGGTTGAAATTGGGCCCCGTTCCTGTCGGCGAGCAGCAATCGCCTTTGCAATCTGAACAGCAAACCGTTCTTCGCCATAGTCACGAATCACCTCTGCAATCTGCTGTGGTTCGGCCGTTGCCAGCCAGTCGGCCACGCTCTGGCCGCGCGTGGTGTCCATGCGCATGTCCAGTGGGCCGTCGAAACGAAAAGAAAAACCCCGTGCGGGGTTGTCGATCTGCGGGGAGCTGACACCGAGGTCCATCAGGACGCCGGCCACGCTGCCCGGCGGCAGCGCCCCCAGCGCCGCGAAGCCCTCGTGCCGGATGGAAAAACGCGCATCGGGGATGCGCGCTGCTTCGGCCACCGCTTCCGCGTCCTTGTCGAACGCGATCAGCCGGCCCTCGGGCGCCAGCCTCGACAGCAGGAGCCGGGCGTGCCCGCCGCGGCCGAAGGTCGCATCCACGAAGGTGCCCAGCGACCCGCCGCCGGGCGCGCTCGGCGCCGCTGCGAGGACGGCGTCGACCGTCTCGTTCAGCAGCACCGTCGTATGGGTCAGAGGATGGCTCAAGCTCGGACCCCATCAGAACGCGAGGTCCTGCAGCGCCTGCGGGTCCATGGCCGCGAGAGCCTCCGCTTCCTTGGCGTCGTGCGTGGCCTTGTCCCACAGCTCGAAATGCGTGCCCATGCCCAGCAGCAGGGTGTCGCGCGCGATGTTGGCGGCGGCGCGCAACTCGGGCGACACCAGCACGCGGCCGGTGCCGTCCATCTCGACGTCCATGGCATTGCCCAGGAACAGGCGCTTGTACCACTGGGCGTTCATGGGCAGCGCCGCGATCTTGTCGCGGAACTTCTCCCATTCGGGACGCGGGAAGATCATCAGGCAGCCGTGGGGATGGCGCGTGATCGTCAACTGGCCGCCGGCCGTGGCGAGCAGGACGTCACGATGCCGGGTCGGCACGGACAGCCGACCCTTGGCATCCAGACTCAGCGATGAAGCGCCCTGAAACACGACCAAGAAACCCCGATTCGGCAGTCGCCGGGCCCCGGGACGGGGTTTGCCGACACTTTTTCCCACTTAACTGCACTTTTTTGCACTGTAGCAGGAAACGCCTATCGCACAACGGGTGGGTCGCGCTATTTTTTGTAATGGAATCAACGACTTAGCGAAGATTTCGCGAAAAGATTTCGAGCGAAAAGTCGTTTGAAAGTAAGCACTTAGGTGGCGCACTGAAAGTGATGCTTCAAGCGCGCCGGCAAAACGGCCGATGTCAGAGGATGAAGCGCGAGAGGTCCTCGTCGTGACTTACTTCCGCAAGCCGGGCATCGACGTAGGCGGCGTCGATGCGCACGCTCTGCCCCTGGAGGCGGGTCGCATCGAAGCTCACCTCGTCCAGAAGACGCTCCATCACCGTCGACAGGCGCCGCGCGCCGATGTTCTCCGTGCGCTCGTTGACGTCGAAGGCGATGCTGGCCAGGCGCGTGATGCCCTCGGGCGTGAAGTCCAGCGTCACGCCTTCGGTCGCCAGGAGCGCCTGGTACTGCTTGACGAGCGAGGCACGCGTCTGCGTCAGGATGCTTTCGAAATCGGCCACCGACAGCGACTGCAGCTCGACGCGGATCGGGAAGCGCCCCTGCAGCTCCGGAATGAGGTCGCTGGGCTTGCTCAGGTGGAAGGCGCCGCTGGCGATGAAGAGGATGTGGTCGGTGCGCACCACGCCGTACTTGGTGGTGACGGCCGTGCCCTCGACCAGCGGCAGCAGGTCGCGCTGCACGCCCTGGCGCGACACGTCGGCGCCCTGCGCCTCGCTGCGCGTGGCCACCTTGTCGATCTCGTCGATGAAGACGATGCCGTTCTGTTCGGCGTTGGCGATGGCCTGGGCGCGCACGTCGTCCTCGTTGAGGAGCTTGCCCGCCTCCTCGTCGGTCAGCAGCCGCAGCGCCTCGGCGATCTTGAGCTTGCGGGTCTTGCGCTTGCCCTGGCCGAACTGGCTGAACATGCCCTTGAGCTGCTCGGTCATCTCCTCCATGCCGGCCGGGCCCATGATCTCCAGCGGCGCGCGCACGTCGGCGACCTCGATCTCGATCTCCTTGTCGTCGAGCTGCTTCTCGCGCAGCTTCTTGCGGAAGGCCTGGCGCGTGGCATTGGCGCTGTCGCCGGTGGCACGGCCTTCGGCGTCGCGCGCCGCGGGCAGCAGCACGTCGAGGATGCGCTCCTCGGCCGCATCCTCGGCCCGCATGCGCACCTTGGCGCTCTCGGCCTCGCGGGTCTGCTTGACCGAGATCTCGGCCAGGTCGCGGATGATCGAATCGACGTCCTTGCCGACGTAGCCGACCTCGGTGAACTTGGTGGCCTCGACCTTGATGAAGGGCGCATCGGCCAGGCGGGCGAGGCGGCGCGCGATCTCGGTCTTGCCCACCCCCGTGGGACCGATCATGAGGATGTTCTTGGGCGTGATCTCGTGGCGCAGCTTGTCGTCGACCTGCTGGCGGCGCCAGCGGTTGCGCAGCGCGATGGCCACCGCGCGCTTGGCCTGCGGCTGGCCGACGATGTGGTTGTCGAGTTCGGAGACGATTTCCTGGGGGGTCATGGACATGGGTGGGCCTGTCAGTTCGTGGCGGGTTCGGACTTCCGTACGCGAGGGGCGCAAAGATTTCGCGAAGGGCGCGAAAGGGAAGTCCAAAGATTCGAGATGGCTTTCTTGCCCGAACTTCGCGTGGTTCTCGCGTCCTTCGCGTCCGGGCGCCCGTAGGGGCTACAGCGATTCGACCGTGTGGTGCATGTTGGTGTAGATGCACAGCTCGCCCGCGATCTCGAGCGACTTCTTCACCACCTCGTGGGCCGGGAGTTCGGTGTTGTCGATCAGCGCCTTGGCCGCCGACTGCGCGTAGGCGCCGCCCGAGCCGATGGCCACGATGCCCCCTTCGGGCTCCAGCACGTCGCCATTGCCGGTGATGATGAGCGACGTGGTCGCGTCCGCCACTGCCAGCATGGCCTCGAGCCGGCGCAGCACGCGGTCGGTGCGCCAGTCCTTGGTCAGCTCGATCGCCGCGCGGGCCAGGTGGCCCTGGTGCTTCTCGAGCTTGGCCTCGAAGCGTTCGAAGAGGGTGAAGGCGTCGGCCGTCGCCCCTGCGAAGCCCGCCAGCACCTTGCCGTGGTAGAGGCGACGCACCTTGCGCGCCGACCCCTTGATGACGATGTTGCCGAGCGTGACCTGCCCGTCCCCGCCGATGGCGACCTGGTCGCCTTGCGGGGTCTTGCGGCGGACGCTGACGATGGTGGTTCCGTGAAACTGTTCCATCGGAGCCACATGGGGCCGAGCGCAGCGGTTGCAAGAGGCCGGCGCCAAGGACGCGCCGACGAGGCCGGTCAGTGGCGCGGACTCAGCAGGGCATGGTCCCCGACGCCCGCCAGACGGAACAGGGCAAGCAGCAGGCGATGCAGGTCCACCAGTTCGACGCGCTGGCCCCGGGCGTCACGCGCCATCGCCCAGGTCAGCAAGGCGCCGACGCCGGCGAAATCGGCCCGCACCAGGGCCGCGCACGAAATGGCGGGCTCCGGTGCCTCGGCCAGTTCGGCATCGAGGCGCTGCCAGGTCGCCGTCGACTCGCCCGTGAGTTCGCCCGACAGCCGGGCCGGCTGGGACTGCGGGCGATCGGCGACCGGCGCATCGTCCATCATGCGCAACCCGCCCGGACGGCTCTGCCGAGGGGCGTCGAGCGAGGCGTACTGCCCCACCGGCTCCTCCCAGGCAGGCGGCGACACCTCGTAGGTGATGCAGTAGTTGAGCGCGACCAACTCGAAGTCCTCGCCCAGATGCATGGCACGCAGCACGGCCAGGTACAGCTGCCACCAGACGAGGTCGGTGCTGCGGTCGGTCAGCGGCGTGGCCTCGGCCAGGACGCCGATCAGCCGCTCGGCGCCTGCGAAGCGCAACTGCACGGGGGAATCGCCCCAGTGCGCGAACAGGGTCGCCAGCGGCGCGACCGCCGCGGGATCGATGCGCCCCAGCGCGCGCCAGTCGATGCTCCAGACGGCACCGGCCCGCGAAAGGGCCTGCGTCAGGTCGACCAGGCTGTCGCGGTTCAATTCGGCGGGGCAGTACCAATCGACACCGCCTTCGGCGCTCGCCTCGGCGCCCGCCTGCGCGTGGCGGGCCAGCAGGCGCAGCGACACCCACTCGGGCGCCGGGCGCTTGAAGCGTTGCGCATAGCGGGTGCTGGCCGCGCCGAACTTTTCCGCATCGCCCGTGGCCCGGTACAGGTCGAGCAGCGCCCGCCAGGTCTCGTCGTGGTCGGCATAGAGGCCGCTGCCGGACACGGCCTGCAGCAGGATGGCCTCGGCGCCTGCGTCGTCGCCGTGCGCAAAGCGGATCGCCGCCTGGTCCAGCGCCGTCTCGGCAGCGAACTGCGATGCACCGGGACGGGATGCAGCAGGCTCCGAATCGGCCTGCAGCGGCGGCGGTATGCCGGGCGCCGTGTCGGCGTAGGCGCGGGCGTGCTGGGCCGCCAGCGGATCGGGCAGCGAGGTCGCACTGCCGGGCGCGCCTTCGCCCTGCGCACGCCCCTTCCACCACTGCTGCGACATCTGCTCCTCGATCTCGTCGATCTTCTTGAGCGTGAGTGCCCGGCCGTCGGTCTTGCCGGAGGTGTTGAGGTTGAAGGTCGATGGGGAGCCGCCCTGCTCGCGGGCGCCGGCGGCCTCGCGCTGGCGCAGCTTGCGCAGCATGTCGAACTCTCGCCGACGCACGAAATCGTTGCGCTGGCGGCGCTCGATCATCTCCTTGAGCGCCTCGCGGCTGTAGCCGGCCTCGACCGGCGCCTCCTGGCCTTCCCGAGCGTCGAGCTCCGACCAATCCTTCAGCGGATTGCGGACGAACTTCGCCACCTTGGAAAGGAGGCGGTTGCCGTCTTCCTTGGCCATCGGGCGGTCGGTCGGATCAGGCTCGGGACCTCAGTCCCCGAACATCTTCTGCTTGAGCTCGCGGCGCTGCTGCGCCTCGAGCGACAGCGTGGCAGTGGGCCGCGCCAGCAGGCGGCCGACGCCGATGGGCTCGCCCGTCTCGTCGCAGTAGCCGTAGTCGCCGGCGTCGATGCGCGCGATGGATTGCTCGATCTTCTTGAGCAGCTTGCGCTCGCGGTCGCGGGTGCGCAGCTCCAGGGCGTGCTCTTCCTCGATGGTGGCGCGGTCGGCCGGATCGGGCACGACGACGGTGTCCTCGCGCAGGTGCTCGGTCGTTTCGCCGGCGTTGTCGAGGATGCCCTGCTTGAGCTGCTGCAGCTTCAGGCGGAAGAACGCCATCTGCTTGTCGTTCATGTACTCGCTGTCGGGCATCGCGATGACCTCGGCGTCGGTCAATTCCTCGGCCGACTTGGACTTCCAGTTGTTCGCGAGCTTGGGATCTTTCTTGACAGCCACGGGCGGCGGCGGAACGAGGGCGGTGGACATGGTCTGAGTGAAGCTGGACTTGGCGGCGGTGGAGGCCACCGCCTGCGGCATGGATGGAACGGTCAACTGCGTCAGGCGGGCCGAGGCACGCGCGCGGGGAGGGATCCCGGGAGCAGGTGCCGGCGCCGCAGCGACCACGGGTGCCGGGGCGGCAGCGGCCTTCGCGGGCTTGGGCGCGTCCTGCACCTTGGCCGCGGCAGGCGCAGCCGGCTTGCGGACCGGCGCCTTGGCGGCGGTCGCGGGCGTGGCCTTGGCGGCGGGTTTCTTCACGGTCGCTGGCTCCTTGGATTGGCTGGATCGCGCTGTCACTGGTGCTGTCTCCTCCCAAGGGCGTCCGGCGGGCAGATGCCTCGCGGTCGCCGACGTTGTCAGGGTGCGTGCCAGTGGCGGCTCACGGGGGTTATACCCCCGAAACATGGCCACGGACGTGCGCCAATCTGTGCCGGAAGCCGGTGCCCGCCACGTGTGTGGCGGGCACCGGCCCCGGAACAGGCGCGCGATTGTATAGAGAAAGATTCCTGCCGCCAGACCGGGGCGCACCTCGGTCTGGGGAGGGCGTCAGGCCGTCAGACCAGGCACTGGTCCAGGCCCTGCTCCAGGATCTCGCGCGGCAGCTCGATGCCGATGAACACCATGCGGCTCTGGCGCGCCTCGCCCTCGGCCCATTCGGGGCCCAGGTCGCTGCCCATGAGCTGGTGCACGCCCTGGAAGATCACCTTGCGCGCCGTGCCCCTCATGTCGAGCACGCCCTTGTAGCGCAGCATGCGCGGGCCGTAGATGTTGACGATGGCGCCCAGGAAGTCCTCGAGCTTGGCCGGGTCGAAGGGCCGGTCGGCCTTGTAGACGAAGCTCTTGACGTCGTCGTCGACGTGGTGGTGGTGCCCGTGGCCTTCGTGCGCGTGCGAGGGATGGTCGCAATGCTCGCCGTGCGCATGGTCGTGGTCATGGTGGTGGTCGTGGCCGTCTTCCTTCAGGAAGTCCGGATCGATGTCGAGCTTGGCGTTGAGGTTGAAGCCGCGCAGGTCGAAGACCTGGGCCAGCGGCACTTCGCCGAAATGCACCTTCTGGATCGGCGCACGCGGGTTCATGTGCTTCACGCGGTGGATCAGCGCGTCGGCCTCCTCGGCGCTCACCAGGTCGGTCTTGGACAGGAAGATCTGGTCGGCGAAGCCCACCTGGCGGCGCGCTTCCTGGCGGTCGTTGAGCTGCTGGGCCGCGTGCTTGGCATCGACCAGCGTGAGGATCGAGTCGAGCAGATAGCTCTCGGCGATCTCGTCGTCCATGAAGAAGGTCTGCGCCACCGGGCCGGGGTCGGCCAGGCCGGTGGTCTCGATCACCACGCGGTCGAAGTCGAGCAGGCCCTGGCGCTTCTTGGCCGCCAGCAGCTGCAGCGCCTCGCGCAGGTCCTCGCGGATGGTGCAGCAGACGCAGCCGTTGCTCATCTGCACGATCTGCTCCTTGCTCTCGGTCACGAGGATGTCGGAGTCGATGTTCTCCTCGCCGAACTCGTTCTCGATCACGGCGATCTTCTGGCCGTGCGCCTCGGTCAGGATGCGCTTGAGCAGGGTCGTCTTGCCGGAGCCGAGGAAGCCGGTGAGGATGGTGGCGGGAATGAGGGCCATGGGGAAGCTCCGGGGGAAAAGGGGAGAAAGTTTAGGACGAGCGGCAATGGGGCGTGGGGCGCAGGGAATACGGACATCCGTACGCGAAGGGCGCGAAAGTTCCGCGAAGGTCGCAAAAGGAAGACATCAAGGAAATTCTTTCGCGTTCTTCGCGAGACCTTGGCGCCCTTCGCGTATGGATGTCCGCCTTTTGCCCGTATTTCAGGGCTTGCGCACCACCACCAGCCCCTTGAGGTACTCGCCTTCCGGGAATTCGATGGTCATGGGGTGGTCCGGCGCCGCGCCGAGGCGCTCGGCGATGTAGCCGTCGACGCCGGCGTCCAGGCCGGCCGAGGCGACGATCTTGTGGAAGAGGTCGGCCGAGATGCCGCCGGAGCACGAGAAGGTGAGCAGCACGCCGCCCGGCGGCAGCAGCTTGAAGGCCAGGCGGTTGATGTCCTTGTAGGCGCGGGCGGCCCGTTCCGCATGGGCCACGGTGGGCGCGAACTTGGGCGGGTCGAGCACGATGGCGTCGAACTGCCGGCCCTCGTCGATGAAGCGGCGCAGCGTCGCGTTCACGTCCGCGTCGAGGAACTCGGTGCGCGCGCCGTCCAGGCCATTGAGCGCCAGATGCGACCGCGCGCGCTCCAGCGCCGGCAGCGACGAGTCGACCGACACCAGCTCGGCACCGGCCAGCGCCCCCACCGACGCCAGCCCGCTCGCCGCCGCGACGGTGAAGCCGCCGGTGTAGCAGTAGCAGTTCAGCACGCGGGCGAAGCGCCGCTGCGCGGCCAGCCGGGCGAAACGGCCGCGGCTGTCGCGCTGGTCGAGGTAGTAGCCGGTCTTGTGGCCGGTGGCGATGTCCAGCGTCAGCTGCCAGCCGTGCTCGTGGATCGCCAGTTCGGTCGGCCCCTCGCCGCGCAGCCAGCCGGTGACAGGCGGCAGGCCCTCGCGCTCGCGCCCGCTGGCGTCCGAGCGCTCGTACAACCGCGCGAGGCCGCTCGCCTGCAGCAGCGCATCCGCGAGCACGCCCTTCCAGCGCTCGACGCCGGCGGAACCGAACTGGGCCACCAGCGTGTCGCCATAGCGGTCCACGATCAGCCCGGGCAACCCGTCGGCCTCGCCGTGCACCAGCCGCACGCCGTCGCTTTCGATGCCAAAAAGGGCTCTGGCGCCCACCGCAGCTGCGCAACGCGCTATGAAAAAAGGAGCATCGATGCGCTGCTTCTCGTCGAAGCTCCAGGCGCGCGCGCGGATCTTGGACGCCGGGCTGTACGCCGCCCAGGCCAGGAAGCGCCCGTCGTGCGACTCCACGCGCACCGTCTCGCCCGCATCGCCGCCCCCCTTGGCGATGGCGGCGTCGAAGATCCAGGGATGGCGGCGCAGGAGCGAGCGCTCCTTGCCGGGCTTGAGGCGCAGCGTCTTCATGTGTCTTTCTTCGGTTTCGCCGGCGCGAATTCGGGGCGGGCCTTCGCCCGCGGATGTGCCGCGTCATACGCCTTGGCCAGGTGCTGGAAGTCCAGCCGCGTGTAGACCTGGGTGGTGGCGATGCTGGCGTGGCCCAGCAGTTCCTGCACCGCGCGCAGGTCGCCGCTGGACTGCAGCACGTGGCTGGCGAAGGAGTGGCGCAGCATGTGCGGGTGCACCGGCGCCGACAGGCCGGCCTGCGCGCCGCGCGCGCGCAACAGCTTCCACACCGCCTGGGCCGTCAGGCGCATGCCCTTCGCACCGATGAAGAGGGCCGCGGCCGAGGCCGGGTCGTGCTGCGTCGCATCGGCCAGCGCGGTGCATGCATCGCGGCAGTCCATCCAGGCGCGCAGGGCTTCGGCCGCCTTGGCGCCCAGGGGCACGCTGCGGCGCTTGCTGCCCTTGCCGAGCACGCTGGCTTCCATGGCGTCCAGGTCGATCCAGCCGCGCGCATCCTTGCCCGGCCGGGCGTCGAGGCCGACCAGTTCGCCCACGCGCAGACCGCAGCCATACAGCAGCTCGACGATGGCGCGGTCGCGTGCCTCGGTCCAGGGGTCGGCGTCGGCATCGCGGTGGTCGGCCAGGCGCACGGCGTCGTCCACGCCCAGCGCCTTGGGCAGCGGGCGCGCGGCCTTGGGCGCCTTGACGTCCTGCACCGGGTTGGCGGGCACGTGGCCGCCCTGCCCCAGCCAGCGGTAGAAGCTGCGCCAGCACGACAGGACGAGCGCGATGCCGCGCGGCGCATGGCCGGCACCGTGCATCTGCGCCATCCAGCGCCGGATGTGCGCGGGCTGCACCTGCGTCAGCGTCAGCCCGGATTCGGCGGCCCGAGCCTGCAGCGCCTGCAGATGCGTCGCATAGAGCTCGACGGTGCGGGCGGCCAGGCGGCGCTCCACGCGCACGTACGCCAGGTAGGCCTCGATCCACGGATCGCGGTCGGCGTCGGCGCCTCGGGCGCGATCAGTAGTCACCACGGATGGCATTGTTCACGACCGCGGCGACCTCCCGCAATGCGGCGCGGGCCGCGCGGTCCCAGCGCCTGCAGGGCGCCGTTGCGGCCGCGTACTGCACGTCGAAGGCGCGGTCGAAGCCGCTGCCGGCCGCGAGCTGCCGCGTGCGCCACAGGTGCGAGGGCTCGGTGACGACGATCACGCGCCGCACGCCCGCGCCTTCCAGCACGGGCCGCGACAGCAGCAGGTTCTCGCGCGTCGACTGCGAGGCCGGCTCGCGCAGCACGGGGCCGGCGTAGCCCGCGGCGCGTGCCAGGCCTTCCATCGCCTCGGCCTCGATGCGGCCGTCCTCCTGGTCCACGCCGCCGCTCATCAACAGCAGCGGCACACGCCCGGCACGGGCCAGCGCCACCGCCGCATCGACGCGCGCCGCCAGGCAGGGATTGGGGGCACCGTCGAGCCAGACGCGGTTGCCCAGCACCAGCGCGGCATCGGCCTCGCGTGCCGGCGGGTTCGCCACGACGTGCGCGCCGTGGCGCGTCACCATGAGGTGGATGGCCGCGCCCGCCGCCAGGCCCAGGCCCGCGGCGGCGAACAGCCCGCGGACCCAGCGCCGACGGCCCGGGCGCGTCAAGCGCGCAGGCGCGACAGGGCCGCCGAAGCGAGCTGTGCGATGCGCTCCAGGAAGTCGGTGCCCATCTCGGCGCTGTAGCGCTGCGCGTCGGGCGAGGCCAGCACCAGCAGGCCGAAGGCCGGCAGCTCGGGCTCGGCGCGCAGCGGGATCAGCGCCAGCGACACCGCCTGCTGCGGGTCGTTGAGCCAGGACGCGGCCTCGAAGCCGGAGTTCAGGCCCACGTAGGGTGTGGTCAGCGAGGTGGCCAGCGCCTTGAGGTCCTCGCTCACCTGCTGGGCGTAGGTCTCCTGGGCATAGGCGGGATCGAGGTCCCAGAGCTTGATGCCGGTCTGCGGCACCATGAACTGGCTGTGCAGGCCGTTGATGATTTCCCACGGCAGGCCGCGCGGGTCGCGCCAGGTCAGCAGGCTCTGCGTCCAGCGCTGGAGCCGGTCGGCGGTGACGGCGTTCTCGGTACCCGCGCGCACCATGTCCATGATGCGGTGCTCCAGCGCCTTGATCTTCTCGCGCAGCATCTCGGCCTGGCGTTCCTGCAGGCTCACGGCACGGTTGCCGTGCGGGCTGCTGAGCTGCACGTGCGCCAGCAGCTGCGCATGGCGCTCGAAGAAGTCCGGCGTGTTCGCGAGGTAGTTGGCGATGTCGTCCTCGGTGATGGGATTCATGGCGTCGTGGAAGGTCGTGAAAGGGGGCTGGGCGAAGGGCGGTTCAGATGCCGTCCGGCACGTCGATTTCGCCGGAGAACACGGTGACGGCCGGCCCGGTCATGCGCACCGGGGCGCCGAGGCCGTCCCATTCGATGGTCAGGATGCCGCCGCGCGTCTCGACGTCGACGCGGCGCTCGAACAGGCCCAGCCGGATGCCCGCCACCACCGCCGCGCAGGCGCCGGTGCCGCAGGCCAGGGTTTCGCCGGCGCCGCGCTCGTACACGCGCAGCCGCGCATGGGTGCGGTCGACGACCTGCAGGAAGCCGGCGTTCACGCGCTGCGGAAAGCGCGGATGGTGTTCGATCAGCGGGCCTTGCGTCTCGACCGGGGCGTTGTCCACGTCGTCGACCACCTGCACCGCATGCGGGTTGCCCATCGACAGGATTGCTACGGAAACGATAGCGCCCTCCGCATGCGTGGAAAGCGCCAGGTGCCATTTTTCCCATGAACCGTCGGGCTGCGGGTCGAGCCCTGCGGTGTCGAAGGGGACGCGCGCCGGCTCGAAGACCGGCGGCCCCATGTCGACCGTCACGCGCCCGTCCGGGTTCATGCGCGGGGCGATGACGCCCGAGAGCGTCTGCACGCGCACCTCGTCCTTGTCGGTCAGGCCCTGCTCGCGCACGAAGCGCAGGAAGCAGCGCGCGCCGTTGCCGCACTGTTCGACCTCGCCGCCGTCGGCGTTGTGGATCACGTACTGGAAATCCACGCCCGACGCGGGCGCGGGCCGCACCGTCAGGATCTGGTCGGCGCCGACGCCGAAATGCCGGTCGGCCAGGAACTGGTACTGCCCGGGCGTGAGGCCCAGCTGGCCCCGCGTTTCGTCCAGCACGACGAAGTCGTTGCCGGCCCCTTGCATCTTGGTGAAGCGAATGCGCATCCGCCGATTATCCGGCGCGCCCGGGCGGCCGGTGAGGCCGCATCCGTCAACCGCAGCGAAGACCCAGGATGCGGCCGGAGGGGTCGAGGTCGACGATCAGCCGCTGCAGGTCGATGGCCAGCGCCGGATCGGTCGCCACCGCGGTGCGCGCCGAGCGGGCGCCGGCGCGCGAGCGCATCTCCTCGAGCAGCGGCGCCGTGATCTGGCGGCCCAGTGCGAAGCGCGCGCCCGCGGCCTGGCAGCTGTCCGGCGGCGGGGCGAACACGGGCGGCGGCGGGGCCTCGGACGACAGCGGCCGCACGTCGCCGCGCATCTGGCAGCCCGCGGCCAGCGCAGCGGCCAGCACGCCGGCGAACAGGGGAAGACGGCGGCAGGCGGCCAGGGAAGAGGCGATGGACGTCATGGCACGGCTCGGCGGGCGAAGGACAGGACTGCGGATGCTACCCAGCCGCCCGGGCGCGAGACCCAATGGCGCACGCCTTCAGCGCGCGTTCCACGACATAGTGCGCAGCCTCGCCTCGACGAAGGCCAGGAAGCACTCGATGCGCGCCGCCAGGGCCGTGTTGCGGTAGTACACGGCGTGCACGCCCTGGCGCACGTCGACCGTGTCGCGGACCAGCACCTGCACCAGGTCGCCGGCCTGGCGGTCGGCGGCCGTCATGAAGTCCGACAGGCAGGCAATGCCGGCGCCCGCCAGCGCCAGGCGGCGCAGCGTCTCGCCGCTGGAGGCGGTGATGGCCGGCGTGGCCGCCCATTCGTCGCCATGCGCGCCGCGCAGCGGCCAGCGGTTGAGCGACTCGGGCTGGGTGAAGCCCAGCAGCGTGTGGCGCGCCAGCGCCGCCACCGTGGTCGGCCGGCCCGCCGCCGCCAGGTAGGCCGGGCTGGCGAGCACGCGGATGCGGCTGCTGGCCAGCGGCCGCGCATGCAGCGTCGAGTCGCGCAGGGCGCCGATGCGGATGGCGATGTCGGTGCGCCGGGCCAGCAGGTCGATGTTCATCTCGTCGGTGTCGAGCTCCAGCGCGATCTGCGGGTAGGCGGCCCGGAAATCCGCGGCCAGCGGCGCGATGGCATGCAGCATGAAGGGCGTGGCGGCGTTCACGCGCAGCCGGCCCGCGGGCTGCTGGCGGCGCGCGGCCATCAGCTCCTCGGCCTCGTCGACCGACAGCAGGATCGCCCGCGCCCGCGCCACGAAGGCCTGGCCTTCCTCGGTCAGCGCGATGCGGCGCGTGGTCCGGCGCAGCAGCGTGGTCGCGAGCTTGCGCTCCAGCCGGCCCAACGCCCGGCTCACGCCCGAGACGGTCTGGCCCAGCTGTTCGGCCGCGGCGCTGAGGGAGCCGGTGTCGACCACGGCGGTGAAGGCCTGCAGTTCGTCCAGCGTCGTCTTCATGGCGCCGATTATTGATTCGACGGCAAATATCTTTGGCCGATCCCGGTGTTTTTCCGCAAAGGAATCGCGGCCACACTGCGGCCTGTCAACGCCTTCCCAGGACCCACCCATGAACGCCCCCTCCGTCCCCGCCTTCGGCCTCGGCACCTTCCGCCTGAAGGACCAGGTCGTCATCGACTCGGTGCGCAACGCCCTCGAGCTGGGCTACCGCGCCATCGACACGGCCCAGATCTACGGCAACGAGGCCGAGATCGGCCAGGCCATCGCCGACAGCGGCGTGCCACGTCACGAACTCTTCGTCACCACCAAGGTCTGGACCGAGCAGCTCGGCGCCGACCGGCTGGCCGCCAGCCTCAAGGACAGCCTGCACAAGCTGCGCCTCGAGCAGGTCGACCTGGCGCTGATCCACTGGCCCTCGCCCGGCGGCGCCGTGCCGGTGGCCGAGTCCATGGGTGCGCTGGCCGAGGCCCGCGCGCAGGGGCTGACGCGGCAGATCGGCGTCTCGAACTTCAACATCGCGCTGCTGAAGGAGGCCATCGCCGCCGTCGGGGCGGCGCAGATCGCCACGCACCAGATCGAGCTGCACCCGTACCTGCGCAACCGCACCGTGACGGCCTTCACCGCGGCGCAGGGCATTCCGACGACTTCGTACATGACGCTGGCCTACGGCAAGGTGCTGGGCGACCCGGTGGTCGGGCAGATCGCGCAGGCGCGCGGCGCCACGCCGGCGCAGGTGGTCCTGGCCTGGGCGATGCAATCGGGCTACGCGGTGATCCCCTCCTCGACCCGTCGCGAAAACCTGGCGAGCAACCTGCAGGCGCGCGCGCTGTGGCTCACCGACGCGGAGATGGCCCGCATCGCCGCGCTCGATCGCGGCGAGCGGCTGGTCAGCCCCGACGGCCTGGCGCCGGCCTGGGACTGAGGGGCTCGACCCCTCGATCCGCTATCGAAACCATAGCGGCTTGCGCCCGTCCCACGGGCGCTGCAGCCACTTTTTCTTCAAGACCTCCTCAACGACGGCTCGCAGCCCAGCGCCGCAGGATCTCGACGGCGGCGGTGTCCGCGTGCTGCTCCGCGCGCATCAGCCGCGACTGCAGCGGCGCGCCGGCCTCGCTGCGCAGCACGTCGACGTCGATCGGGTGGCGCGCCGACGCGGGCACGCCCTCGAAGGCTTCGCCCGACTGGGCGAGCGAGGCGGCGTAGTAGAGCCGGCCGATGCCCGCGATGTGCATCGCCGCCACGCACAGCGCGCAGGGCTCGCAGGAGGAATACAGCTCGGCGCCCGAGAGGTCCACCGTCTGCAGCCGCCGGCAGGCATCGCGGATGGCCTCGGTCTCGCCGTGCGAGGTCGGGTCCCAATGGGCGACGGAATGGTTGAAGCCCTCGCCGACGATGCGGCCGTCCTTCACCACCACCGCGCCGAAGGGCTCGGTGCCGGGCGTGTCGAGCGCCCGGGCCGACAGGGCCAGGGCGCGCTGCATGAATTCGTCGCGGTAGGTGCTGGAGGAAGAGGTCGTCATGGGACAGGTCGGCGAAAGGAGGGAACTCCGGCGAGGAGGCGCCTGCAGTGTGTCATCACCCGCGGCCGACGACCTGGCGTGGGCGAGGGCCACGAACAGGATCCGGTGCCTGGGGTCAGGGCGCCTCGGGGCCGGCGTGCTGGGCGCGCGCCAGGCGGTCGAGGTCGCCCTGCTCGAGAATCCGCAGGCTGCGGCCCTCCCGCGCGATCAGCCGCTGCGACACCAGCTGCGACAGCACGCGCGACACCGTCTCCATCTTCAGGCCCAGGTGGCTGCCCATCTCTTCCAGGGTGAGGGACAGCACGAAATCGGACGGGTTGCCGCTGCCGTGCGACTGCGCGGCGGCGAAGCGCAGCAGGAAGTCGGCGACCCGCTGAACCGCCGTGAGCCGCGCCAGCGGCAGCAAGGCCATGCAGCCGCGCCCGATCTCCCGCGACAGCAGGCGGTGCAGATGACGCTGCGCCGCCGGGGAGCGCGCGGCCCAGGCCTCCAGCCGCCCGAATGGAATGACGCAGACTTCGGCATCGGTCACCGCCAGCACGCCGGTCGGATGCCGGTCCATCGCGATGCCGTCCAGCCCCGCCACGTCGCCGGGGAAGAAGAAGCCGGTGACGAGGCCGCTGGATGCATCGGTCGCCAGCACGCCCTTGAGCAGACCCCGGCGCACGCCGTAGACGGCCGTGAAACGGTCCCCCGGCGCGAGCAGCGGCTCGCGGCGCTGCAGCAGCAGGCGGCGCGACACCAGCCGGACGGGCCGGCCCGCGCCGGGCACGGCCTGCGCCGGCATGCAGATGCCCAGATGGGGGCAGCCGAGGCAGGACAGCCCCTCCCGCGCCGCCACCGCCGGGGCGGCGCTCAATGGCGTGCTGCTCGGTCCCATGCCACCTGGCACGCGGCGCACCGGGTTGCCGCGGGCTGGATGTCCAGATGCTCGTGCGCGATGGCGGCGCCACAGTCCTCGCACAGGCCATAGCGGCCGTGATCGAGCCGGATCAAGGCGAGGTCGATCTCCCGCGAGAGGCACCGCGCGCAGCGCGCCTGCGCCGGCCGTGGACCGGCACCCCGTACGGCCCCCGGCTCCCGCACGCCGGCACCCTGGACGAGCTCGTCCAGCGCCCGATCGCGCCACGCGTTCAGGCGCGCGTGCGCCTGTCTCCACGAATCAGATGTAGGCATCCCGCCCTTTCATGCCGCCACGATGCGAGCGGTGCCCGCAGCGTAGGACGCAGGCCCCGGTCCGATCTTGCGGCACGTCAAGGCCAGTGCACCGAGCGGGGCCGGCTCGGGTCAGGTCCGGTGAAAGATCACGAACGCGTCCTCAACGCAGCTGCACGGGCACGTAGGCCGTGCGCCGCTCGCGGACCACGAGCAGGGCGACGGCGGGGCGGGCGGCCGCCCTGGCCAGGGCGCGCTTGAACTCGTCGACGCCCGACACCTTCTCCGCATTGAGACCGACGATCACGTCGCCGCGCTGGACGCCATCGCGCCGTGCGGCGCCCTCGACCTCGCGCACCAGCACGCCGGTGTCCACGCCCGCCTGGGCGCGCAGACGCGGCGACAGCTCGGCCAGGCTCAGGCCCATGCCGTCGCGCCAGGGCATGTCGACGGGCCTGAAGTCGATCGGCGCAGGCGCTGGCGTGGGTCCCGGCACGACACGCAAGGCCAGTGCCCGCCCCGCCCGCGACACCTGCAACAGCAGCGGCGCCCGTTCGGGCTGCCCGCCGACGACGTTCACGAGGTCCAGCGGCTGGCGGATCGCGATGCCGTTGGCGACGAGCACCACATCGCCCGGCGCCAGCCCGCCGCGCTGGGCCGCACTGCCCGCCGTCACCCGCACCACCAGCGCGCCTTCGGCGCGCGGCAGCTGGAATGCGTCGGCGAGCGCGGGCGTCAGGGACTGCGTCGCGACGCCCAGCTGCGGGCGACGCACGGCGCCCTCGCGCTCCAGTTGCCGGACCACACGCATCGCCACATCGATCGGCACCGCGAAGGACAGGCCCATGTAGCCGCCGTTGGCGCTGTAGATCAGGGAATTGATGCCCACGACTTCGCCTCGCGCGTTGAACAGCGGGCTGCCCGAACTGCCGGGGTTGATGGCGACGTCGGTCTGGATGAACGGGATCTCGCCCGCGCCGTTGAGAAAGCGCCCCACGGCACTGACGACACCGGCCGTCACGCTCGAATGGAAGCCGAAGGGAGAACTGATCGCGGCCACCCAGTCCCCCGCCCGGGTGCCGGCCGGATCGCCCAGGAGCGCCACCGGGAGGCCCTTCGTCTCGATCTTCAGCAGACCGACATCCGTGCGCCGGTCCAGCCCGAGCACGCGCGCGGTGAAGCGGCGCCCGTCGTCGAGCTGGACCTGGACGTCGTCCACACCCGCCACCACGTGCGCACTCGTGAGGATGAGCCCGTCCTCGCGCAGGACGAGCCCCGATGCGAGGTCCCGGACCTGGCTCACCTGCACCTGCGTGGCCAGGGGCTGCGCCAGCCGATCCGCGAAGTCGAAGTCGGGCGAAAGGTCGGGGCTCTGGTCTTCGGCGGCTTCGTCGCGGCCGATGCGCAAGGTGCGGATGTCGACCACCGAATGCGCGAGCTGCCCGGCCAGAGCCGAAAAGCCGGACGCATCCGGCCGGATGGCGGCGGGGGATTCGGCGGCCCCGGGCTCCGCGCGTCCTGCGGCCGCGCAGCCCGCGAGCAGCGCGCCCGCAAGCACCGCCCCGGCGACGCGCGCCCCGCGCCCTGCGCGACGTGCTTGCACCATCGCGCCCCTCGCGCCTAGACGGCCTGCGTGGAGAGCTCGGCGGCGCGCACCGGCGCCGCGGGGCCCAGCGCGCCCTGGATCGCGGTGCCGAAGGACTGCAGCAGGCCGGCGCAGCTCCCGTCGTCCGCCTCGCGCTGGGTCACGGCGGCGGCCAGCACCGGCGTCGACCCGCAGAGGGCGGCGATCTCGGCGGCGGCATTGGGCGCCCCCTGCCCGCCCATCACCGACAGCACGGCCACGCGCTGCAGCGACCGCCCCGAACGCCCGACAAAGCTGCGCATGGGGCCGGCCAGGCGCAGCAACCACACCGGTGCGACGAGGACCACGAGGTCGAAGGTCTCGGGCGGCGGCCCGTCGTAGCGCACCGGTGGCCGCCGCCGGAGCAGCGAATCGAGGATGCAGCGCAGATTGCCTTCGACGCCCCGGCGCGGCCGCACGTCGGCCACCGTGCCCAGGGGCCAGCCCTGCTGGCTGCACAGCAGCTGCGCCACCCGCCGCGACGTACCGGTGTACGAATACACAACGACCAACACCTTGCTCATGGGGCATCTCCGATGGACGCCCCAATGTAGGCGGCCCCTGTCGCGCAGCCTTGCGCCAGATCAAGCGGCGGGCTCCTCCGGCCAGGGCATTGGCACGGCCGTCCGGCAGAGGTCTAATCACCGCAGAAAGACCTGTGCGACATGAAGACCGGCTTCCACGTTGCAGTCCTGGACGACGAGGCGGAGATCACCGCGCTGGTGGAGCACTACCTGCGAAGCCATGGCTTCCGGGTGTCCACCCACCAGGACGGCGGCTCGCTGCTGAGCACCATGCGGGCCGATCCGGCGGACCTGGTGCTGCTGGACCTCGGCCTGCCGGGCGAGGACGGCTTCTCCATCGCACGCAGCCTGCGGGAACACCACAGCTGCGGGCTGATCATCGTCACGGGCCGGGGCGACGCGGTGGACCGGGTGGTGGGGCTGGAGGTCGGTGCCGACGACTACGTGACCAAGCCTTTCGACCTGCGCGAGCTCGTGGCCCGGGTCAAGGCCGTGCTGCGGCGCACCGCCCCGCGCGCCGACGCCGCGGCGGCCGCCGGCGCACCGCAGCAGGCTGGCCTGCTGCGTTTCTCCGGCTGGACACTCGACACCGCGGCGCGCAGCCTGAGGAACGCGGCGCGCGAGGACGTTCCCCTGACCCGCGGCGAGTTCGAACTGCTGCAGGCCTTCGCCCGCAACCCCGGACGCGTGCTTTCGCGCGACTTCCTGCTCGGCTGTACGCGCGGGCGCGACGCCGCGCCCTTCGACCGCACGATCGACGTGCAGGTGGGGCGCCTGCGGCGCAAGATCGAGGCGAACCCCGACGACCCGCAGCTGATCAAGTCGGTGCGCGGTGCCGGGTACATCTTCGTCGGGTCGGTGGCCGATGGCTGAACCGGCACGAGGCCAGGCCCTCGACGGCGCCGCGCCGGCCGGGCCGGCGGCCGCCTCGAGCGTGGCCGCGCAGGTGTTCGAATCGATCTTCGAGGCCCACCCCGACGCCTTGCTCGTGGTCGGGCCGGGCGGCGCGATCGCCGCGGCCAATCCGGCGGCCGCATCGCTCCTGCAGTACACGGTGGCCGAACTGTCCGGCATGCCGATCGAGAACCTGGTGCCCGATGCGAGCCGGGCGCGCCACGCGAGCTACCGGGCGGCCTACGCGCGGGCGCCGCAGCGCAGGCCCATGGGCACCCGCACCGAGCTGGCCGCCCGGCGCAAGGACGGCACCGAAGTCGTCGTCGAGATCGCCCTCAGCCCCATGGAGCGCCCCGGATCGCACTTCGTCCTGGCCGCCATCCGCGACATCGCGGAGTACCCGCGCGTCAAGCAGGCCCTGAAGCGTGCCCGGTACAGCGACCACCTCGCCCAACTGGCGCGGCTGACGGTCGAGAGCCGTGACCTGCCGCAGATCGTCCAGCGCGTGCCTGAGATCGTGGCCTCCGCCCAGGAGGTGGAGGTGGCGATCGCCTGGCTGCTCGATCGCTCGGGCAGCGACTTCCGGCTGGTCGGCGGCGTGGGCATGCCTGCGGGCGAATACGTCGGACTCCAGTTGGCGAACCGGCCGGACTCCCTCCCCGGCATCGTCGCCCGGCAAGCGTCCGCCGTGCTGGTGACGGACTTGCGGACCGAGACGCGCTTTCCCGTGCCGCGGCCCTGGCTGGATGCGGGCCTGCGAAGCGCACTCGCCGTGCCGCTGGCCGACCGGGGGCAGGTCATCGGCATCCTGTCGGTCAGGAGCCGGCAGCCGCATCGCTTCGGCGACGACGAACTGCGCTTCCTCGAGTCGGCCGCCAACCTGCTCGCCACCACCCACCAGCGCCTGCAGTCCGAGGAACAGCTCGACCACGCGCAGCGGCTCGAGAGCATCGGCCAGCTCACCGGCGGCGTCGCCCACGATTTCAACAACCTCCTGACGATCGTCCAGGGCAACCTGCAGGTCCTGGAGGACCTGCCCGCCGTGGCCCGCGACCCCGAGGCCGGGCGACTCCTGCAGGCCGCCACGCGCGCCGCGGGACGCGGTGCCGCGCTGACCGGCAAGCTGCTGGCGTTCTCGCGGCGCCAGAGACTCCAGACGGAGCGGGTCGACCTGCGCGTGCTCCTCGAGTCGCTGTGCGACATGCTGGGCCGCACGCTGGACCGGCGGATCCACGTCGCACTGCACGTCGCGCCGGGCTGCCCGGCCGCGTGGGTCGACGCCAGCCAGCTGGAGTCCGCACTCCTGAACCTCGCCATCAATGCCCGCGACGCGATGCCCGGCGGAGGCGACCTGAGCTTCCGGGCCTACCCGATGACGCAGGCGGCCGGTGCGCCGGACGCCGGGCGCCGGCCGCTGGTGGCGATCGCCGTCACCGACACCGGCGCGGGCATGGACGAGCAGACGAAGAAGCGCGCGTTCGAGCCCTTCTTCACCACCAAGCCGCCCGGCCGGGGAACCGGCCTGGGGCTGAGCACGGTCTACGGCTTCGCCTCCCAGTCGCACGGCCATGTCGTGGTCGAGTCCGCGCCCGGCGCGGGCACCACGGTGACGCTTTGCCTGCCGAGCGACGACGAACATGCCGCCGCCGATGGCGTGCGGGCCGAGCCGCCCGCCTTCGTTCGCCGTGCCGGCGCGCGCGCGCTGCTCGTCGAGGACGATCCGGAGGTGCGCAAGGTCGCCTGCCGACTCCTGCGCTCCCTGGACTACGACGTCCGGGAAGCCGCCAGCGGCGAGGAGGCGCTGGCCCTGCTTCAAGCCGGCGCACTCCGCTTCGACCTGCTGCTGAGCGACGTCTCGCTGGGCCCGGGCATCCAGGGCACCACGCTGGCCGTGCAGGCCCTGCAGAGGGTGCCCGGCCTTCCCATCGTGCTGATGTCGGGCTACTCGGCCGAATTGATGGAAGCGGACCGCCAGCTTCCCGCGGGTTGCGAGCTGCTGCAAAAGCCGTTCTCGCGCGCCGACCTCGCCGATGCCCTGGCCCGCGTAGACCCGCGCCGCTGACATCGCCCCCGGCGCAGCCGGTGCCGTGCTACTGCAGCGTCGCCGAGGCGGGCACGAGGTAGCGCTGGACGAAGCGGCCGAGCGCCTCGACATCCGGAATGCGCACGTCGCGGCGCCCCTTGCTGCAGAAGGCGATCACGCCGGCACGCACCAGCTTCGACAGCGCCCGGCTCACGCTCTCCAGCGTCATGCCGAGGTAGTTGCCGATCTCGGCCCGCGTCAGGCGAAGCGCGATCTCGTCCGTGCGCATGCCCCGCATCGCCAGGCTCTCCGCCCAGTAGCGCAGGAAGTCCGCCACGCGGGCATCGGCGGGCAGGGTGCACAGCGCCATCATCGACTCCCGGTCGTGGGCGATTTCGCGGCTCATCGCGGCGTGGAGTTCGCCCAGCAAGCCCGGTTGCTGCACCGAACGGGCCAGCAGCTGCTCGTAGGGCAGGACCCAGACCTCGCTGGTGTCCATCGCCACCGCATCGCTCTTGTGACGGCCGTCGGCGATGCCGTCGAATCCGATCCAGTCGCCCCTGAACTTGAAACCCACCACCTGCTCCCGGCCGTCGGCCGACGTGTTGATCAACTTGAACAGCCCGGCGTTGACGACGTGGAGGTGGGCGAAGCGCTCGCCCGCCTGGAAGATCGTCTCGCCCGCGTGGACGACCCGGCGCACGGGGTCGAGCTGTTCGCGCAGCCGGCGCAGGCGCGAGCCGATCGGATCGCCGACCTCCATGCTCGAAGGCACACCGGCCTGGTGCAGGAAGGCGGCGGGGCGCGGCGCGGGCGCCTGGAGATGCAGTGGGTTCATGGTGGTGAGGATGTTTCGTCGATTCGGTGCACCGATCCTCTGCCCGGCAAGGAACGCCACGGACAACACCGCATGTCGTTCGGTAACGCTCGGTGAACGGTGTGCATCAGGCTCGTTACACGGCCTCATACCGTGCAAAAGTTGGCAGATGCGGGCGCGCGGCGTTGATATTCGTCAAGCGCGTGCGGCCTGGAGGGGGTCTAGCCTCGCGCAGTCACACATTGCAGGAACCATGAGTCCCTCACCATCCTCCGGGCGCGTCTTCGACGACCCCCTGGCCGTCGAGCAGGCGACCGGGGACATCGTCGTACGCGCCCGGCGGCTGTGGACGGCCCAGCAGGAAGGGCGTTCGCCGCAGCCCTTGCAGGGGCGGCATCTGGGGCTGATCTACGCTGTCGCGTCGGGCCCGTCGCAAGCCCTGTTCTGCGATGCGGCGCACGCGCTGGGCGCGCAGGTGGCCGTCATGCCGCTGCAACTGCGCGTCGACGATCCGCCCCAGGAGGTGTCGAGCACGGCGCGCATGCTCGGGCGCCTCTACGAAGCGATCGAATGCCAGGGCGTCGAGCCGGTCGTGGTCGGGCGCATCGCCGAGCACGCCGGCATCCCGGTGCTCGACGACGCTGCCGTGCGCGTGGCCACGCTGGATCTGCTGGCGCGGCGCGTGCAGGCCGATCTCCCCACACGGCAGGGCCGGACGCTGGTCCTGCAGGCGTTGCTGCTGCACGCCCTGGCCTGATCCGCGGTGCGGCGGCAACGAGGCCGCGCGCGGCGCCGGGACGGCAGCCGGGGCCTTGCTGGCTGCGAGGCCAGCACTTGACGGGGCTCAAGGCCCGCCACGGCCGGCGGCCTACATTGAAGTGCGTCATCCGTCCTTCGAACTCGCCATGCGCCCGACCCTGCAGCCCATCCGCCCCACACGCCCGAGCACCGCCGCACCTCGCGCACCGGGCGGGCACGCCACGGCCCCCGGGCTGGCGCCGCGGCCTATGCCCCTGCCGTTCCTGCACCGGGAGTGGCATCGGCATGCCCGTCTCGCGTGTGCCCTCCTGCTCGCGCTCGCACCCGTCGGCGCCGCTCTGGCGGCCGACCCGCCGGGCCTGCTCAGCCCGCCGCCGGACCCTGCGATCGAAGCCGCCAGGTCCGCTGCCAGGGAGGCGAAGGCCGCTGCAGCAGCGTCCGTCCAGTCCGCGCGGAAGGCGGTCGCGGCGGCCGACGTCGAGGCCGGCCGGCTGTCGCAGGCGATGGTCGAGGTGATCCGCAAGGCCAGCCGGGAGGCGGCGCAGTCCGCCACGCGCCTGCGCGAGGCGGCGGAGCGATCGGCCGCGTCCGCACGCGAAGAAGGCCGCGATGCCGCACGTGCCGCGGCCGACGCCAGCGCCGACGCGGCCCGGGCATCCCGCGACGCGCTGGATCGGGCGGAGTCGCTGGCGAACCGCTACCGCGAGCTCAGCGCGGAGCAGGCGCGCGAGGCGCTGGCGGCGACCCAGCGCGCCTTGCAGCGCGCGGAGCAGGCCGCGGCTTCCGCCGCGCGTGCCCTGGACCAGGCGGCCGCACGGGCAGGCAGGCGGCAGGACGACGGCAGCCCGCCTGCCTCCCAGGGCGCACCCAAATGAGCACCCCGCGGGTCCGCCTTCCGCGCCGCCGCTGACCGGACTGTCCATGGCCCCGCGCCGCACGCCTCGCCTGCCGCGGCCCGACACCGGCCGTGATCCTGCGCTGACGGAACAGAACGGCGGCGCCCGCCCGCCGACGGCGCCCTCGCCTGCGGTGGGCACGACCTCCCTCTGGCGTGCGCAGGCGCCCCGACAGATCGATGTCCTCGCGCAGGTGTCGCAGTTGCCGCTGCCCGCCACTGTGCCGCACGGCGCCCCGCCGGTCCGCAGGCACCGGCGCTGAAGGGCGTCACCGTGCGCCCGGGGACATGCGCATGAATTGATGAACCGCAAAGGCCGGCTGCTCCCCCGCGCCGACGATGGCCTCCGGTGGGTTGCGAGCCGTGACTCCCCCCGAACCATTGCAAGGAAAGGACGCAGAGATGAAGACAGATGCGCAGCTCAAGGCCGACGTGGAAGCCGAACTGGCCTGGGACCCGTCGATCAACGCCAACCATGTGGGCATCGCCGTCACGGAGGGCGTGGTCACGCTGTCCGGCCACTTGGCCACCTACGCGGAGAAGTTCGCCATCGAGCGGGCGGTCCAGCAGGTGCGCGGCGTGCGGGCCGTCGCCATCGAGCTCGACGTCCGGCTCGCCCCGGGCCACAAGCGCAGCGACACGGAGATCGCGGAGGCGGCCGACCGGGCGCTGGCCTGGCAGTCGGAGCTGCCCGCCGACACGGTGAAGGTGCGCGTCGAGAACGGCTGGATCACGCTCAGCGGCCAGGTGGACTGGGACTTCCAGCGCCGCGTGGCCCTGCGCGCCGTGCGCTCGCTGACCGGCGTCCTGGGCGTGTCGAACAACCTCACGCTCAAGCCTGCGGCGACGCCGGCCGAGGTGTCGGGCCTGATCCGCCAGGCCCTGGAGCGCCAGGCGCTCGACGAGGCGAACAAGATCCGCGTGGCGGTGACCGGCAACAAGGCCACCCTGTCCGGCTCGGTGCATTCGTGGGCGGAACGCGCGGTGGCCCAGCGTGCCGCCTGGTCGGCCCCCGGCGTGACGAGTGTGCAGAACGACCTGAACGTGGCGCCACTGTGAGCAAGCGAGAGTCCTCCTCGCCACCCGGGCCGGACGCCGGCCTGGCGCCTGCCGTGCAGTGGCCCCTGCTCGACATGGCGCCGCTGCTCACCACGGCCGCCATGCCGGCGCTGAGCTTCGTGCATCCGTGGTTCGAGTTCTGGGCCGCATGGCATCGCGGTTGCACACAGGCCCAACGCGAGTTGCTGGACCAATGGATCGCCCGCTTCGGCGGCGGTGTCCCGTTGGACGGCTGACCGGCCGACGTCGCGGCCGCGGGCACGGCCCCGGCCCGGCCCGGCCCGGCCCGGCCCGGCCCGGCCCACACGAATCCAGACCATGATCGCCACCCCGTCCACCCCCCTTCCACCGTCCGCCCGGCCGTGCCACGACACCCGGGGGGTCGCCGGCTTCGGCGGCGACAGGGACGCCGCCCGGGATCCGGACGTCGCCAGCGCGCAGTCGCTGGCCACGCTGTCGCACGAATTCAGGAACGCGATCTCGCCGGTGCTCTCGGCCCTTCGATTGGCCGAGACCTGCGGCCCCGGCACCCAGCGCGAACGGGCCATCGCCCACGCGTCGCGCGCGGCGCGGCATCTTTCGCGACTCATTGCCGACCTGGGGGATGTGGACGGCATCCGGCGTTGCCAGCTGAGCGTCGTGCGTAAGGACTTCGATCTGCGCGAGGCCATCGAGGGCGGCATCGACCTGGCACGCCCCACCCTGGAGGGACGCGAGCACCGCTTCGAGTGCCGCGTTCCCGCCGAACCGGTCCATGTCGTCGGTGACTGCGTCCGCCTCGCGCAGGCGGTCGCCAACCTGTTGCTGAACGCCGCCAAGTTCACGCCGCCGGGCGGCCTCGTCGCCCTGACGGTGGAGCGGCCCTGCCCCGACCGCGTCTGCATGTCGGTGCGCGACAACGGGCGCGGCCTCGACGCCAGCGACCGCGACCTGATCTTCGGCATGTTCCAGCGCGTGCGGCCCGACCCGGCTGTTCCGGGCCAGGGAATCGGGCTGGCGCTGGTGCGCAGCATCGTGAACGAGCACGGCGGCAGCGTCCATGCCGACAGCCCCGGCCCCGGCTGCGGCACCACCTTCGTGGTGACGTTGCCCCTGGCACCACCGGCGATGACGCCGACCACCCACTAGCCGGCCCGGCACATGGCCTTTGGCGCCGGGAGCGGCGCGGGGGTGGCGCGCTGCCCGGCATGCACGAGGGAACGCATGCCTTGCCGAGGACGTCGTCAGCTCGCCATGAGCAAGGGCACGGTCGTGGACGCCAGCAAGGTGCGTGTCACACCGCCGAACATCCACTCCCGGGCCCTGCTGTGTCCGTAGCAGCCCATCACGAGCAGGCCCGCATCCAGGTCCGCCGCCAGCGAGAGAAGACGTTCGCCCGCGTCGGCCTCGTCGACCCCGCCGTCGTGGACCTTGGCCGACACGCCGTGGGCCGCCATGAGCGCCTGCACACGGCCGAGCGCCTGCGCCGCACCGTCTCCGTAGCTGACGACATGGACCGCCGCGGCCCTGGCCAGCCACGGCCACGCAGCCGCCAGCGCTCGTGCGGCCTCGGCCGTCTCCTTCCATGCCACCAGCACGGTCCGGCCGATGTCGGGAAGCGGGCCGGCCACGTAGGGAAGCACGAGCGCCGGCCTGCCGCTCTCCATCAACACGCTGCTCAGGAAATCGGCAGGCAACCGGCCGTCCAGGGGTTCGTCGGGATCGGGCTGCCCCAGAACCAGCAGGTCGGCATAGAAGGCCCGCCGGATGAATCCCCACGGGCCCTGTCCGACCAGGTGTTCCCAGGCCATGCAGGCGGCGCCGGCAGCGCCCTCCTCGAAGGTCCGGCGCGCCCTGTCTGCCGCCTCCCTGTCGACATCCTGCAGCACCGACAGCGTGTCGCCGAGGGCCACCAGGGAATAGGGATACTGCATCAGGGCCGTCGTCATGCAGGGCAGGCCGACCGCCGTGGCGTCGAAGCGCTCGGCGATCGCGCGGGCCGTCCGCACGCGGGCGCCGCATGGCGCCGAGTTGTCGGCCTGGACGAGGATGTGGCGCAGCGTCATGTCCGCCCCCTCACGCCTTGTCCCCATGCTTGTCCTTCACCCGCTCGCGGCCCGGCTTGTGCAGCAGGTGCTTCTTGACCTTCTTGGGATTGCGGTCGCGGGCATAGCTGACCACGCGGTAGGCATCGTTCGCGGCGTTGCTGCGGCCCAGGCTGCAGATCACCTCGTCGGAATCGCCGTCGAAGTCCGGCACCCTGTCGCTGAAGCGGTCGTGGTTCTCGATCAGGGTCTCGATGCGGCAACCCGGGTCCAGTTCGACACCGATGCCGCGAAGGAACTCGCGGGGGCGGCCCAGGAAGGCCTTGTACTCGCTGGGCGTGCACTCCCAGAAATGCGCGCTGAACGGTTCGTTTCGAAGCACCTCGGAGCGCGCCGACAGATCGACGATGTGCGTGGCCATCTGGAGGGTTCCTTTCTTCTTGCGGATGAGGGTTGCAGCGTGGGCAGTCTCCGCGCACGCGCGACCATGCCGCTTGACAAAACTCAAACACTCGGCGGGGCCTCGACGCAACCGTGAAATCCGGCGCTACGCTCTTGGCACGCGAAGACGAAATGCTCGACAACGAAAGGTCTGCCATGCTGTCAACTGGGTACCTGGCATGCGTCGCGCTCGTGATCGTCGGACTGCTGGTCTGGACGGTGGGGCGGGACAAGGACGACGGATCGATGCAATGGGAATGGGCGCTGATGTGCGTCGTCTGCGCCTTCCTGTCGTTCGATCTCCTGTCCGCGCCGGCTTCGTCCAATGCACCTGCCCCGCCGCGGCCCGGTTCGGCCGCCCAGGGTTCGACCGGCCCCCTGCAGCTGGCGCAGCGCTGAGCGCACAAGGTGGCTGGCGGCCCGACGACCTCCAGGTGATCCGGACGTGACCCGGGCCGAGCCGCCGCTGCCGAAGGGAGACCTGCGTGCCCTGAGCATCTTCGCGGCGCTGTACACGGAACTGCAGGTAACGCGCGCGGCGCAGAAGCTGGGCGTCACCCAGTCGGCCGTGAGCCATTCCCTCAAGGCGCTGCGCCAGCGCTTCAACGATCCGCTGTTCGAACGGGGGGCCGCCCAGCTTCGCCCCACCCGGTTGGCCAGGGCGCTCGCGCACCGGATCGTTCCGGCCGTCCAGGCCGCCGAAGCGGTGTTCGAGCACTACGCGGGCAGCCCCGGCTCCGCGCTGTCGCGCAGCCTCTCGATCGGCATGACGCCCAGCAGCCGGCCCGCGCTCCTGCCAGGCTTCTGCCGGGCGCTGGCGGCCGAGTCGAGCCAGGCGATGCTGCGCGTCACATCCATCCCCGGCGACACCGAGGGCCTCCAGGCGATCCACGGCCGGGGCCTCGACCTGGCGGTGGGCGACTTCGGTGCGACCGTCCCGTCGCGACTCAAGCGGATCCCGCTCTACCAGGACCCTTTCGTGACCGTGGCGTGGCTCGGGAACACGCGGCTGCCGGCCGGCGCGCTGCCGCTGGATGCCTTTCTCGACCTTCCGCACCTGCGCGTGGGGGAGGACGACGCCGTCGACGAGCAACTGGCCGCCCGCGGCCTGCACCGGCGCGTCGATGTGATCGAGCCCTCCTTCATGCAGGCGCCCGATCTGCTCGTCGGCACGCAGCTGCTGCTGACCGTGCCGTCGAGCGTGGCACGCGCACGCGAGGACCTGGTCGGCCACCTTCGCTTCTTCAAGCCGCCGCTGCCCTTGCGCAAGGCCGACGTCGTGGCCGTGGCGCCTGCGCGATCGGCGACCGACCCGCTGCTCCAGGCGGCCTGCCGGGCGCTGGTGCGGGTCGGCCGCCAGGTCGCCGCGGCCTCACGCGGGCCCGAGCAGAACAAGGGCCCTGCGCCTCACCCCTGAGGCGGGCCCTCGTCGCTGGAGATGCGCCATGCGCCCTGCTGCAGAACGACACGGTAGCCGTCCGGGTCCTCGAAGGTCAGCCCCCGGGCGTCCCAGAACGGCAAGGCGGACTTGACCGCCGGGGCGCCGGCGGCACGCATGCCGTCGACCGCGGCCTGCCAATCGGCGCGCTCGGCCAGGTAGAACACCAGGAGTTGCTCCTGCAGGGCGGCCAGGGCCGGGCGGTGGCGCCGACGGCGGACGAACTCGAGGTGGTAGGGCGTGTCCTTGCGCCCCAGGACCATGCCGTCGAAACCGGCGAGATCGTCGAACACGCCGAGGATCTGCATGCCCAATCCGTCGCGGTAGAAGGGAAGCAGTGCACCGAGGTCATGGGTGGGCCGGACGATGCGGAGCTTGGAAAAGGGCATGAAGACTTCTTCGGGGCAAGTGCGCCGGCCTGTGGCCGGCCGTGGAGGGCCAGACCATAGACGCCGGCAGGTCGAATGGGAAGCTTCATGAGCGCGGCTCAACACGCGGGCTGCGGGGCTCATGAGGCGCCGTCGCTGCTCGGTGGGGCCTCGCGTCCGCAGGTCCTTGCGCTTTCGCAACCCCGGCGGCGGCATGTGCGCGCACCATGGATGGCCCTTGCTCGTCAGGAGAACTTCGCCATGGCATGGATCCACACCAACATCGGACTCCTCGACCGCGCCTTGCGGATCGTGGTGGGCCTGCTGCTCATCGGGCTCGCCATCCAGGGCGCGATCGGCCTCTGGGGCTACCTGGGTGTCGTGCCGCTGCTCACGGGCGTGGCGGGCAACTGCCCGCTGTATGCGATGTTCGGCTTCAGCACGCGATCGCGTCCGGCCGACGCCCGGCCGCCGGGCTCGTCGACCTGAGACGGCGGCGCGGCGATGCAACGGCTGCTGGCGATCGCTCTGTGCACCGCACTCGCACTCGGGGGCGGATGGCTCCTGTTCGTGATGCTCGTGCGGTGGGTCACGCTGGACTGAGGTCGCGTTCGCCGCCCGGCAGGCCCGGCTGCAGCGCGCCGTGCCGCGCCACCACCACACCCCCCGCGACGACCAGGCGCCGCGGCGGCCGGGCCACCACCGCATGCGCCACGCTCTGCGCATCGACCAGCACGAGCTCGGCACGGCTGCCGGGCACGAGGCCGTGCCCGGCGAAGCCGCAGCCCAGGGCGGCGGCACGCGTCACGCAGTCCAGCGCGATGTCGATCTCGTCGTCGCGCCGCAGGTTGTAGCGCAGGCCGATGAGCATGGCGCGTTCCAGCATGTCGGGCGTGCCGTAGGGCGTCCAGGTGTCGCGGATGCCGTCGTTGCCGCCCAGCACCGTGACGCCGGCCGCGCGGCAGGCCATGAGCGGCGGCACGCTGCGCGAGGGCGGCGCGCTGGTGACCAGCACCACCCCGAGCGCGGCCATGCGCGCCAGCAGGGCGTTGCATTCCGCGGCGGCCAGGTCGCCCAGGCAGAAGCCGTGGCTGATCGCCACGCGCCCCTGCAGGCCCAGCGCCTCGGTGCGCTCGAGGATCAGGCCGAGCGAGAAGGCGCCCATCGCGCCGGGCTCGTGCAGGTGGATGTCCAGGGGCTTGCCGTGCTTCGCGGCGATGCCGAAGAGCACGTCCAGCGAGCGCACCGGGTCGCCGTCGATGGCGCAGGGGTCCAGGCCGCCCAGCACGTCGGCGCCGGCGGCCAGCGCGGCATCGAGCAGTTCCGCCGTGCCGGGCCGCACGAGCAGGCCCGACTGCGGGAAGGCCACGGTCTGGATCTGCTGCCAGGGCGCCATGGCGTCGCGCGTGCGCAGCACGCCCTCGAGGTGCTTCAGGCCGGCCTGCGTATCGATGTCGACGTGCGTGCGGATGCGCGTGGTGCCGGTCGCCAGGAAGGCCCGCGCCAGCGCCAGCGACTGTGCCGCCGCATCGTGCCCGCTCGCATGCCGGAAGGCGCGCTCGTTGTCGATGCGGTCGACCAGGCGCGTGCCGACCTCGTTGCGGTACCAGGGCAGGCCCCACAGCGTCTTGTCCAGGTGCGTGTGGCCTTCGACCAGGCCGGGCAGCAGCAGCGCGCCGCCGCCCTCCTCCACCGCCGCGCCCGGCGGGACCGGCAGGCCTGCCCCCACGGCGGCGATGCGGTCGCCCTGCACCAGCACGTCGACCGGCGCCGCACCCAGCGGGCGCACCTCACGCAGCAGCAGGGCGGAAACGGGGGAAGGAGCGAGGGTCACGGCAATCGTCGGTGGTGGGCAGCGCACGGATCATGGCGCAGCGCCGTCGGCCCCACGGCGCACTGCGGCATTTGCTCCTGTTTTTATAGCTGCTCGCGCCCGCCGGACGGGCGCTGCAGGCACTTTTCGTTCACACGACCGGCCCGCGGCGCTCACACCCAGCCCGCCTTGCGGAAGCGCCAGTACAGGTAGCCGCACACAGCGACGATGACGCCCAACGCCGCCGGGTAGCCGTAGCGCCACTTCAGCTCGGGCATGAATTCGAAGTTCATGCCCCAGACGCCGACGAAGGCGGTGCACACCGCGAAGATCGCCGCCCAGGCGGCCAGCCGCTTCGTCACCTCGCTGTCGGCGATGGTGACCAGCGACAGGTTGACCTGGATCGCCACGCCCACGGTGTCGCGGATGGCATCGACCGACGCATTGATGCGCGCCAGGTGGTCGATCACGTCGCGGAAGTAGTCCTGCGTGCCCAGGCACAGCGACGGCACGCGGCCGCCGTACAGCCGGCCCGCGGCTTCGAGCAGCGGCGCCACCGCGTGCTTGAGCACGCGCAGGCGGCGCTTGAGGCCGTAGAGGCGCTGGATGTTCTCGCGCCCCGCCTTCTCGGTCAGGATCTGCTTCTCGATCGCCTCGAGTTCGTCCTCCAGGTGCTCGATGACGGGGAAGTAGCGGTCCACCACCTCGTCCATCAGCGCGTACAGCACGAAGCCGGGCCCGTTCCTCAGCAGTTCGGGCTCGCGCTCGCAGCGTTCGCGCACCCGCGCCAGGCTCTGCGCGCTGCGATTGCGCACCGAGACGACGTAGTTGCGTCCCGCGAAGACGTCGACCTCGCCCACACGGATGCGCCGGTGTTCGCCCTCGCCTTCGATGTCGAGCAGGTGCATGACGACGAAGAGCGATTCGCCGTACTCCTCGACCTTGGGCCGCTGCTGGCCGCGCTGCACGTCCTCCACCGCCAGCGGGTGCAGTTCGAAGCTGCGCTGCAGCGTTGCCAGCTCCTCATCGCTCGCGTCGTGCAGTGCCACCCAGACGAAGGTGCCGGGGTCGGCCAGGTGCTGCGGGATGTCTGCAAGCCCGATGTCGGCGAGCTTGCGGCCCTCGCGGTAGGCGGCGCAGTTGATGAGCATGGCGTTCGCAGGTGGTGGTGCGCCATCGTGCCACCACCCCTTGGCGGGCGTCCGTAGGCCGCCGCCGCAGCGCACGGCACGGCGCGTTCAGCCGGCATTCAGCTCGCACCGGGAGCGGTTGTCCGACTCGTGCGCGCACCCCGCCTGCATAGAATGGATTCGATCATGTCCGCGCACGAGCAGCCTCTGAAGACAACGCCGGGACGGCGTGGGTGCGCGGGCCCCGGCGCATGAGCAGGCGCGGCGCTCCCCTGCCACCCGACGAAGACCGCCGCCTGGCGGCCCTCGACGAGTTGCAGGTGCTCGACACCGGCACCGAGGCGGTGTTCGACGACGTGGTGCTGCTGGCCTCGCAGCTGTGCGGAACGCCGATCGCGCTGGTGTCGTTGATCGATGCCGAGCGCCAGTGGTTCAAGGCCCGCGTCGGCCTCGACGCCAGCGAAACGCCGCGCAGCGACGCCTTCTGCGCCCATGCCATCCTGTCCCCCGACACCGTGATGCAGGTGCACGACGCGGTGCTGGACCCCCGCTTCACCGACAACCCCCTGGTGCAGGGCGAGCCGCGCATCCGCTTCTATGCGGGGGCGCCGATCGTCACGCCCGCCGGCGATGCGCTGGGCACGGTCTGCGTGATCGACCGCGAGCCGCGCGAGCTGTCGGCCGGCCAGGCCGCGGCGCTGCAGGCGCTGGCACGGCAGACCGCCGTGCTGCTGCAGTTGCGCGCCGCCAACCGCAGCAAGGACCGCCAGGCCGCGGCCCTGCGCCAGGAGGTGACCGATGCCCTGACCGGCGCCGACGACGACAACGCCTTGCTGCGCAAACGCCAGCGGCTGGCGGCCGTCGGCCAGCTGACCAGCGGCATCGCGCACGACTTCAACAACCTGCTCCAGGCGGTGAGCGGCAACCTGCAGCTCATCGAGCGCAAGGCCGACCAGCCGAACGTGGTGCGCCGCCGCGCGCAGGGCGGCCTGGACGCCGTGCGCAGCGCCGCGGACCTGACGCGCCAGCTGCTCAACTTCTCGCGGGACCAGGTGCCCGAGTACCGCCCCATGGCCGCCGCAGCGCGCGTGGCGCAGATGCGCGAACTGCTGCGGCGCGCCGTCGGGCCCGAGATGCAGTTGCAGTTCCGGCTGCAGGACACCGAGGTGCTGACCCTCGCCGACCCGACCCAGCTGGAAGCGGCCATCCTCAACCTGGCGATCAATGCACGCGATGCGCAGCACGGCGTCGGTGCGCTGCGCATCGGTTCCCGGCGCGCCCGGGTGCACGGCGATGCCGAGCTGCCCGATGGCGCCTACCTGGTGCTGACCCTCGAGGACGACGGCCCCGGCATGGCGCCGGAGGTGGCGGCGCGCGCGTTCGAGCCCTTCTTCACCACCAAGGGCGAGGCGCAGGGCACGGGCCTCGGGCTCGCCCAGGTGCGCGGCTTCGCGCTGCGCGCCGGTGGCACCGCGCGCATCACGAGTGCGCCTGGCCAGGGAACGACCGTCACGCTGTGGCTGCGCGAGGTCGACAGCGCGGCGGCGCCGGCCGAGGCCGCCAGCGCGGCCACGCCCTGCGGCCCGACGCCCGGCCGCGTGGATGCGCATGTGCTGCTCGTCGACGACGACAGCCATGTGCGCGAATCGCTCGGCGCGCTGCTGGCCGAATCCGGCTACCGCGTGAGCGTCGCGTCGGCGGGCGCCCAGGCGCTGGCGACGGTGGCCGCGTCGGCGCCGGACATCGTGCTGGCGGACTTCGGCATGGTGGGCATGAACGGTGCCGCGCTGGCCGGCGAGCTGCGGCGCCTGCACCCCGGGCTGCCGGTGGTCATCCTCACCGGCTACGCGGATGTCGACCGGCTGCTGCCCCTGCTGTGGCCGGGCGCGACGGTGCTGCGCAAGCCGCTGCTGCTGGATGCGGTGCGAAGCGCGATCGATGATGCCCTCGCCGGCGGCTGCGCGCCGGCCGCCTGATGCACGGCGCCGCGTGGCGCTCCTGAATCGATAGCTGGCAGCGCTTGCCGGGCGGGCGTCGCGGGCACTTTTCCTTCGCACCGGGGGCGCCGGGGCAGGCTCACGCCACTACACTTTCGCGGCCCTCGAGGAGCAAAAAAAGGAGAAGGGGCCGCATGCCAGAACCGACATTTCAGCACCCGGACTTCGCACCGGACCTTTCGCAATTCGAACGCGAGCCGCCGGGGCCGCCCGCCGCCCCGCCTTCAGGGGCCCGGCCCCCGCGCGACATCGAGGCCTGGCCGCTGGCCTTCACCGGCGACGGTGGCGTGTACTTCGGCGTCTGGATCGTCAACGTGCTGCTCACCATCGTCACGCTGGGCCTGTTCACGCCCTGGGCGCGGCGCCGCACCATCAAGTACTTCTACGGCCACACGCTGGTGGCCGACAGCCCGCTCGAGTTCACCGCCGGCATCCGCGGCATGGTGTTCGGCTTCCTGCTGCTGGCCGCCTTCTACATCGCGCTGAACGTGGCGGCCGAAACGGGCCAGCACATCGTCTACTTCGCGATCGTCATCGGTGGCGCCGTGCTGGCGCCCTTCCTCTGGGGCAGCGCGATGCGCTTCCGGCTGGGCCACACCCGCTGGCGCGGCCTGCGCCTGCGCTTCACGGCCGGCTGGGGCGAGGTGTACCGCGCGAGCTGGCCGGTGTTCGCGCTGGCCGCGGTGTGGCTGGTGGCGGGCTTCGCGTTCGCGCGCATGGCACCCGACGCGCCGAAGGCCGGCGCGTCGTCGGCGCAGGCCCCGGCCACGCTGTGGGCGCCGGTGCACGCCGCGGCGCCCGCGCGCGAGAGCGACGCCGCTGCTGCGAGCGAGTCCGACCCCGACATGGACGCCGGGGACGAGGAGGACAGCGCGCCCACCCCGGCCAAGGCGCCGCCCTTCCCGCGCCCGACCTGGCCCATGGCCGGCGTGGCGCTGGCGGCGGTGCTGCTGAGCCTGCTGTGCCTGATCCGCCTGGAGTTCAACTACAAGCGCCTGCTGGTGATGCGCGCCGCGGTCGGCGGGCAGACCGGCCGCTGGAAGCCGGTGTTCGGCGACTTCGTGCGGATCTGGGCCTCCAGCCTCGGCTTCTTCGTGGCCACGCTGCTGGGCATCGGCGCGGCGATCGCGGCGCTGGTCGGCGTGGCGGCGCTGGTGTCGGGCGGCCTGGCCGCGCTGGGCGCCCAGCGCGGCAGCGCCACCTTCATCGTGATCGCGATCGTGGCGGTGTTCGTGCTGATCATGGCGACGTTCTTCGCCGCCTCGCCCGCCATGGCGTACCGCGAAGCGCGCATGTTCCAGCTGATGTGGAACAACATCGGCGTGAGCGACATGGCCCGGTTCAAGACCGACCTGCGCACCGCCAGCTTCGTGTGGCTGCGCATCCGCAACATCCTGCTGAACATGCTCACGGCCGGCTTCTACCGGCCCTTCGCACGGGTGGCCGAGTACAAGATGAAGACCGAGTCGGTCACCTTGCACGTCAAGGGCGGGCTCGACCGCTTGGTCGGCACGCTCGAGGCGCAGCAGAAGGACGGCTTCGGCGACGCCGTGGCCGATGCGCTGGGCATCGATGTGATTGGATGACACCCCCCAAGCCGCTTCGCGGCTCCCCCCTCTCTGGCGCCTTCGGCTTGGAGGGGGGCGCACCCAGCGGCCTGGCCAAGCCAGTTCCGCGGGTGCCCTGAGGACTTCTGCGCTCGCCAACCGACCTGCATTCCCATGAGATCGTCACATTCGTTACCAATTTGGCTGCAGCGTCCGCTCCGCGGGCGCGTGCGGCCGATTGCACTTTCGAAGTCTTGACCCTTTTCTGAGCGTCGCCATGCCCGAATCGACCCCCGCCCTGCTGCGCGCCCGCTGGTACGACGGCCGCAGCAGCCAGCCGCAGCCGGTCCTCGTGGGCCTGGAGCCCGGGACGCGCGGCCCCGGCCTGCGGCTGCACCCGCTCGCGCCCGGCGCGGCCGTGCCGCCGCCCTTCGCGCATGACGAGCTCGAGTGGCCCGAGGCCTGGCGCCCGAGCCGCGCCCAGCGCACCGTGGTGGTCGATCTGCGTCAGGCCGGCAGCCTGGAGATCGACGACGGCGCGCAGTGGCACGCGGCAATGGAGGCAGCCGGCGCGCGCCCGGGCCTGGCCCAGCGCATGCAGACGCGCTGGCGTGTGTTCGCCGGCGTGCTGGTGGCCGCCGTGCTCGGGCTGGCCCTGTTCTACCGCTACGGCACGCCCTGGGCGGCCACCCAGCTCACGCGCTTCGTGCCGCTGGGTTGGGAGCAGTCGATCAGCCAGGAAGCGATGCGCGAGCTGGACGACGGCTTCCTCAAACCCAGCAAACTGCCCGCCGAGCGCCAGGCCGCGCTGCGCGCGCGCTTCGACGCGCTGGCCGCGCGGCTCGGCACGGGCGACGCGTCGTCCCTGCACCGCTACCGCGGCTACGCGCCGCGCTTCGAGCTCGCGTTTCGCTCCGGCATGCCGGCCAACGCCTTCGCCCTGCCCGGCGGCCAGGTCGTGGTGACCGACGCGCTGGTCAACGAGGCCGCCAAGGCCGGCCTTTCGGACGACGCCCTGGTCGGCGTGCTGGCACACGAGATGGGCCACGTGGTGCACCGCCACGGCACACGGCTGGTGGTCGAGCAGGGTGTGCTCAACGTCGGACTGGGGCTGGCGCTGGGCGACGTGTCCAGCGTGGTGTCCATGGCGAGCACGGTGCTCACCGGCCTGGCCTACCGCCGCAACCACGAGCGCGAGGCCGACTGTTTCGCCACCCGGCTGATGCAGCGCGCCGGGCTCCCGGTCGCGCCGATGGCCGACCTGCTGATGCACATCGACGGCCCGCCCACGGGCGGCAAGGACGAAGCGCCCGCATCGAAGGACGGTGAGGCGCCGAAGCGCGCCGACGACACGCGCCCCCGCTCGGCCGCCGACTGGCTCAGCAGCCACCCCGACACCGCCGCCCGGGCCCAAGCGCTCAAAGAAGGCCGCGGTTGCGCGGCGCCGTGAGGGCCGCGAACGACGCCTCAGGCTCGTTCGCTCCACCAACGAATGTCATGCTGCGTCGTCGATAGCGCGGCCCGGCTGCGAGCGACACGACGCCATGACGCGTCGGTCCCGCCGTTCGTGTTCACAACGCCGTGGAGGGCGTGGGTTTCGGGGCCTGGTCCTTGGGGGCGGCGCGTCTGATGCGCGGCCCGAGCCTGTCCAGCACGTCGGCCGTCACGAAGCTCTTGTCGTCCATGCCCCGGAGGTCCGGCCGCAGTTCGATGAGGAGGGTCCGGTCCGGCAGCGGCGCCGGGGCGTAACCCGGCGTGTAGATGTAGACCGGCGGCTGGTACTTCGGCAGCGCGGGCGGGGGCATGCGAAACACGGGCATGGCGCCCGCGGTGCGCTGCATGCCGTCGGCCGATTCCGCCTGACCCACCACGACGTCGCCGTGCCGGACCGATGGGCGCGAGACTCGGGACACCGTCACGGCGACCTCGAGGTCCAGCGCTCGATGGCCAAAGAGGTCCTCGCCCGCAAGCACCGAGGTATCGATGTTGCCCTCGACGATCCTGAATGCCGGGGCGTCGGCTTGTTTGGCGACTTCGGCAGCGCGATACAGCAGGAAGGCGTCGACCCATCGCACCGGCGTGCGCCCGGTGCCGATGAAGCGCACGCGGTACAGCTGGTCACTCAGCTTCGTGCTGCTGTAGCCGAAGCGGATGCCATCGGTGTCCGCCGCCCGGTAGGGCGTCGGTGACACGCAGGCTGCGAGGCCGGCGGCCGCCGCCAGCAGCGCCAACAAGGTGACTCTGGACATGGAGGAGCTCCCTTTTTCTTGTCGTTGAACGTATTGCTGCGCGACGCGCGACTCAGTCCGCGTAGCGAACCATCCGGATGGATGGCTGACTGCCCATGATGTCGCGCAGAAGGCCCGCCGCGTCGAAGCCGATGTCGATCGGCGTGTCGTCGATGGCGCTCCAGTAGTGCCAGGTGCCCGAGGCCAGGTTCGGCGTGTCCGCGGGCGAGGGGTGCCCCAGCGCCATCAGCACCTGCTGCCGGGTCATGCCGGGGACGACCTTGCCACTGCGCACGGCCGCCTGCGTACGCGCCGGCCAGGTCGCCAGCTCGATGAGCGGGTCCTTGTCGACGATGATCGTGCGCACCCATCGCATGGTGTCTTCCGAAGATCTGGCGTTGTCGTCGCGCAAGGAGATGTACTGGCCGCCGATGGTTCCGTACACGTAGTAGCCGCGCTTGATCGAGTCGTAGGTCGCCGGCTCGCCAGCCGCCACGAACTGCGAACTCAGCACGTTGTTGCTGGACACCCAGTCGTAGGAAGGATGCAGGTTGCAGCAGGTGTAGCCGGTGATCGGCGGCTTGATCGAAACGGCGCAGGCGCCGAGCCCCAGCGTGGCCGCAAGAAGGGCATAGCGCGCAGCGCGGGGAGCGGAGTGCTTTGAAGTGGTCATCATGAAAGCCTTTCAACATTCGACAGGGGGACCGAGGGACTCGTCGTCGAGGACGTGACGCATCAACAGGACGCGGGACCGCTCCACCACGGCGGCCAGGACGTCGAAGCTCAAGTGCTGCGGCTTCTCGATCGGCTGCAGCTCGAACCTGATCTCGTAGGCGTCGGTGACGACCAGTTGGAAGACGAAGCGGTCGGCGCCACCCGAGTCTTCGGCAGTCAACGCCACACCCTCTCGCACAAGTTCACCCGCTGCTGCAGGCCGAGCGACGAACGCGACATGCGTCGAAGGCCGATCGACCGGCAGCGTGCGATCGGCCGTCGAAGCCGCTTCGCTGTCAGCGGTACGGAAGTCTTTTTCTGGTGCTGGCGAATGCATGGCGGCCTAGAAGCTGTAGTTGGCGTTGAACCCCGCCGTCACCCGGGCCGTGCGATAGCCCTCGGGCTTCCACACCGGCGCGCCGACGAACACGTCGTAGTTCAGGTTCTTCCAGGCGCCGCGCACGCCCACCACGGCGCCGGCCAGGTGATTGCCAAGCAGGTACTTGGTGCTGGGGCCGCCCACATGGCCGTAGTCCAGGCCGGTGTACAGCTCGGCGCCGCTCTGCCCGATGCCCCAGCCGACGTCGTTGCGGATCAGCCAGCCGCGCTCGGCCATCAGGCTCGTCTCGCCATCGAAGCCGCGCACGGTGTAGCGGCCCCCGATGGCGAAGCGGTCCTGCGGGGTCAGCGGCGTGCGGTTCCACTGGGCGCGGATCAGCCCGCTGTAGCGAAACTTCTGCTCGCCCAGCTTGAAGGGGACGTTGGCACTCAGCTCGGCCATGTAGAGCTTCATGCGCGAAGTGCCCTCGTCGTATTGCTCTTCCGGCGCCGGCCTGGCGCCGAAGCCGCCGGTGCCGCGCTTGTAGGCCAGC